>LCEG01000006.1 GCA_000996275.1 candidate division TM6 bacterium GW2011_GWE2_42_60 | reverse complement strand
AGAGTTTATCCTGCGCCCCTGTCGAATGGGTATCACTATGAGCGGGGTTGAGTTTACCCTTTGACGGTTTAATTCACCAACCGCTCATGGTGAGTGTTTCGACCGAGAGTGAGAAAAGTATCGAACCATTGGGGTGAGCGGTGGAGAGAGATGTAATGGATAGTCAGGGTGAATGGGCGGAAGCCTATTTTGAAATACTTTGCCTAGAGTAATTAACCGTTATTCGTTTTGTGCGATCTGGTCGAGCCCCTTGGAAAAATCAACAAATATCTGTTTCTCTAGAAACTTTTCCCTCAGTTTTGGAGATGCCTCCAAAACGCCTTTTAGATTAGGAGTATCTTTTGCAAGATTTAACAGTTGCTGACTAACAGTAGCACCCTGTTTAATTACTAATTTTTTTATAGATTTCAAACGGTTTTGTTGGGCTTTATTAAAAGCAATGCGCTTTTTATTTGATAAAGTACTAAAATTCTCTTGGTACTGTGATGCAGCGTTAATATACATTTTCACCGTATCAGAAAGATCTTGATTAACATCAACCATAGCAAAGCACTGATGCCCCATAAAACAGAGCATAAAAATCAAAAAATATTTCATTACATCATCCTTCTTAATTTCTGAAAAACATTAGTCTCTGGTATCCTAAATTGCTGGCTATTTTCCTGTCAACATATCAACGCAGATGGAGATATTAAAATGCACATCACCTGGGAGCAGACAACCCTCATATCGGCCGAAACCATAGATAAAACGCATAAAAAACTACTTGCACCGCTAGACCATATTGCACAAGCACTCGAAAATAAAAACTGTTTCACCAACCAAAGTCCTTTTACTTTTGCAGCAGTTCCATTTGATACCAACTACCAAAAAACCATCCTTGACGCCGCAGAAAACGTTAAAAAAGCTGGTTGCGATGGAGTGATTCTCATTGGAATTGGCGGGTCAAATCTCGGCACCATGGCCGTGCATGCCGCTCTTTCAGGACTTTTCCCCTCAGACACCACACCAAAACTCTATTGCGTCGATACAATTGGAGACGATGAAAGCGCACAACTACGTGCAAAAATAAGCTCAGAATTAATCAATCACACAAAACTTCACCTCGTTATCATCTCAAAATCAGGCAGTACACTCGAAACAGCAATCAATGCAAAACTCTACATTGAGCTCTTTAAAAAACAGTTCCCTCAAAATTATGCCTCACGGATCACCGTCATTACCGAAGAACAGTCACTCCTCTGGCGCCAAGGCGAAAAAGAGGGCTTTAACCGGCTTGCTCTCCCAAAGACCGTTGGTGGCCGCTATTCAGTCTTTACCGCCGTTGGGCTCTTCCCCCTTGCACTCTTAGGTCATGATATTCAAGCGCTGTGCAAAGGCGCTCAAGAAGCTTTAATTAAAACAATCGCTCATACAAACCCTTCGATACATTTTGGCTCCGCCAAAACACCCTTCGATACAACCCCTTGGGTCACTCAGGGCATGCTCAGGGTGAGCGGTCTTAATACTGCCGCTACACGGGCAACTATCTTGCACCACTGGTACACCCAAGGGCTCGTAGTACATGACTCTTTCTTCTTTGACAGCTCATGTGAATTACTGGGAAAATGGTACCGGCAACTCCTTGCAGAAAGTACGGGCAAAAAATTAGATATCCATGGAAAACTTATTGAAACAGGAATCACCCCCACCGTCTCAATCGGCACTACCGATCTTCATTCACTCTTTCAACTCGCCATCGGTGGCCCACGTATCCGCGGAACTACTTTTTATGCCGTTGAACAAAACAACACCTCCATTACCTCCATCACCTCCATTTCCTCCTCCGACACATCTGACGCGCCCATAAACACAACCCCTCTGGCTACCATCAATGCAAAATTGCGCGAAAGCGCTCAAATCGTGTATCACGAAGATAACCGACCGTTTATGACCATAACATTCAAAAAAAATGCTCAAGACATTGGAAACCTTCTCCAGACACATCTTCTTGAAGTTGCCCTTTTGGGATATCTTCTTGAAATCAATCCTTTTGATCAACCAGAAGTCGAGCGATATAAAAAAGAAGCAAAAAAGCTTTTAAAACTCTAGTATTTTATTATTTCAGTTTGATATTATAATATTGTAGTACAAAAACAAACACACTATAAACTCTTAAGGGAGAATCACATGGATAGGCATCCATACGACATCAAGATAGAACTCAATATGAACGACAAAGAGCGTTCTGAGGTCGTTTTGCATCTAAAGAAAACACTTTCAGATGCATATGTTCTTTTTACTAAATTATTTAAGTTCCATTGGAACGTAGAAGGACCTTTTTTTGGTCCACTGCACAGTCTTTTCCAAGGACTGTATGAACAAAACTTCAAGACAGTGGATCTGGTGGCGGAGCGTATTCGGGCCCTTGGACATAAAGCACCAGGAACATTAAAAGAGTTCTTGGATATGACGCGTTTGGAAGAAACCCCCGGCGTCAACCCACAAGACTGTTACATGCTTGAAGAGATTTTCCACGACCTTCAAAAAATCATCATGCAACTTCGCGATGATGAAAAGAAGATCGAAAAACTCAACGACCGCGTCACCAGCAATATGTTACTTGGTATCATTGAACAGCACGAAAAATCTGCCTGGATGGTTCGTTCTCATCTTGAGAAAAACGAGGACACTAAGAAGTAAGAACACCGTACGCTGCAGCCTCAGCCATGAGGCCCTGTAACAAAACAGCGTGTTCAGACTTTTGTCTATCAATCTGGTGCGATATCGAAAGATGTCGCACCAGTCCTTTTTTTAATAAAACTTTTACAAATGCAACTGCTGACGGTGTTATCCGACAAAGATAATAATGATCTATCTTCCGAACCCCAAAAGATGCCACTAACTCTGGTAACAATTTATACATCGCCCAATTGTCGGCGCTCTGTGTCCGACGTGCTCCGCCCGTATCTATTGCAATAATGCCCTTATCCGTATTTTTTAAAATAACTTTTCCACACCCACACGGAATCTCAATTTTTTCAGGCAACGGCAATAACGCAAGTAAAAGACTCGCAAGGCAAAACCATGTAGTAAGTGCACACAACTTTTGCCATGATTTTTTTAGAGGCCTAAAATGCATAATCGCCATCGTCACAAGCGGGATTAAAAGCGCTATTATCAGAGGCGGCTTGCGAAAAGTCACATACCAATCCCAAGGCTGCCATTCCATTATTTTAAGCCACCAGACCACGAGCGTATCCATAAGCCAAGAAAAAGGAAAGAGAGGGATGGTACAGAGTTGCAACAAGAAGAGCACTACCGAAAGCACCAAAAATCCGGTCAAAAACGGCCCGAAGACGTAGTTTCCCAGCGGGCTTAGACTTGCAACCGGCAAACCCCACCAGAGCATTATGGGCCACGAAATGAGCGTTAAACAGAGTTGTGTTACAAGAAATGAAAGTGTTCCTTGTAAAAAACGAGTAAAAAAATGCACGCGGCGTTGCGCCATAATACCATCTTGTAGTAGTGTAAATTAAACTTAACCACACAACCGCTCATACTGAGTGTTTTCCGCAGGAAAATGTATCGAAGTATCGGGATGAGTAGGGCAGTATTCAGGGCGAGCGGCTATTAGAACCCACTCGAACCAACTTTTTTATTATAGCAAAAAAAGGGCGTCTATGGAGCATATTTTTGAGTTACAGACCCGCACATATCAATTACGCGCCGACTGTCTTCGAGCAACTTCAGCAGCTGGATCAGGACATCCAACCTCCTGTCTCTCGGCAGCCGATATAGTAGCCGCATTATTCTTCCATTCAATGCGCTTTGACCCTTCTGATTATGAGAATCCAAACAATGACCGGTTTATTCTTTCTAAAGGACATGCAGCGCCTCTTTTATACGCCGCCTGGAAACAGTTTGGTAAAGTAACCGATCAAGAGCTCATGCACCTTCGTTCATTCAACTCTTCCCTAGAAGGCCATCCTACTGCCCGCTTCCACTACGCAGAAGCAGCAACCGGTTCTCTTGGCCAAGGACTTTCTATTGGCGTTGGCATGGCGCTTGCAGCACGACTTACTTTTGGTTCTGCTCACCAAACACAATTACCACGCACCTTTGTGCTCTTAGGCGATAGCGAAATGACAGAAGGCTCAAACTGGGAAGCTTTTGAACTTGCCGCACATTACCATCTGACCAATCTCATTGCCCTTGTTGACGTGAACCGACTTGGACAACGCGGAGAAACTCTGGAAGGACATGACCTTTCGCGCCTGCACCAAAAGTGTGCTGCCTTTGGCTGGCACACAGTCGAAGTTGATGGACATGATCTTAATGCACTGGTCAAAGTTCTTGATGCTGTACTTGCAAAACCTAAATCACCCATTGCCATTCTTGCAAAAACAATCAAGGGCTACGGACTCGATGCTGATATTGAAAACAAAAATGGATTTCATGGCAAAGCACTATCGCCAGAAAAACTCCCCTTTTTTATGACAAAACTTGCTGAACGCTTTCCTCAAGAAGCTCAAGAAATTGCCAAAAACCAACTACTCGCACCACCCGTAAACCCTCCACTTCGACTAGCTCACCATAACTATTTAATACCAACCGCTCACACTGAGTGTTTTGGCTTATGCCAAAATGTATCGAAGTGTAAATTACATCCTATCTCAACCCGCAAAGCCTATGGCGAAGCACTTACCACTCTTGGCGCACAAAACCCGCACATTCTCTCCCTCGATGCAGAGGTGAAAAACTCGACCTATGCAGAGCTTTTTGAAACAGCTTTTCCAGAACGTTTTTTTGAGTGTTTTATTGCGGAACAAAATATGATCGGCATGGCTATTGGACTCACTAAGCGCGGATGGATCCCTTTTACCTCAACCTTTGGCGCATTTATGACACGGGCTTTTGATCAAATTCGCATGGCGGGGGTAGGAAGAGTTCCTCTTCGGCTCGTCGGGTCTCATGCAGGCGTTTCGATTGGTCAAGATGGCCCTTCTCAAATGGCGCTCGAAGACATGGCAATGATCCGCACTGTACCAGAAAGTATTATTTTGTATCCGTGCGATGCCGTTTCAACCGCTGCATGTGTCGAACTAATGGCGAATTACACTCATGGGATTAGTTATTTGCGGACAACGCGAGAAGAGACGCCTCTTGTTTACCAAGAACTTTCACACGAGGTCAGGCCGCTCATGGTGAGTGTTTTGACGCCAGTCAAAATGTATCGAACCAGAGAAGCGGAAGAGGTCCCCCATACCTTCTCCATTGGCAACTGTTGCACACTCCGCGCAAGCGACAAAGACTGTTGCTGTGTTGTTGCTGCTGGCATCACCGTTTTTGAAGCGCTCAAAGCATATGAATATTTAAAAAAACAGAATATTTTTATACGAATTATTGACTGCTACAGCGTCAAACCACTTCCCCTTGCACAACTTGAAGAAGCGGTAAAAACATGTCACGGTCGGTTAGTAACTGTTGAAGACCATTATTATGCAGGCGGTCTTGGAGAGAGTATTATTGCTGGCTTAGCGCAGCGCGATACAACTATTTTGACAAAAACAGAGAGCCTGAGTGTGACACAATTGCCACGATCAGGCTCTCGGGAAGAATTGTTTGCTTTTGAAGGCATTGATGCAGCAGCAATTATTGCCGCTGTCACTCGCTGTTGCAAAAAACTAATTTGATGTAATTACATCAAGTCCAGATGCAAATTCTTTGAACGTAGCGGCAGATGCTCCATGCTTTTTTACCATGGGCTCAAGCCACTCTTTTACAGTCGCATTTTCCCCCAAAGCCTTTTGCGCCATGACTTCAAAAATTGTCCCCTCAAAAGCTGCCGGAGTGATAGAGAGCAAATTATTTATTGTTTCATCACTTAATTTCATTGACAGGATAAACTCAGCTGGATCTATTAATGTCTTATCATATGCATACAAAGCAATTGCCGACAACCAAAGATTTACTCGTTTTGGTGTCAAATGGCTATAAATTGCAGCGCCACTATTCGGACCTAATAGACGCTGTATTAACTGAGTTGTCAAATTATACTTCGGATTAGGTGCCTGAAAAGGCCCCACTAAAACACCTAGTTGTTTTTGCACGTTTTTCACTTGTTCTGGATCTTTTGTTGTTACCTCATAAAGATATCCATAGATAAACTTTGTTAATTCTGTTCTATCACCTGGAAGTGAAGAATATCTTCCAGCAGCAAGATCTGTGATTATTCTCACAAACACATCAGGTTTATTAGAAAAATCTATAAGCTTCACGTCAATCCCACTCACCGCACCACAGAAAAGTATTGCTCCCAGCGCCAGACTCAAAGACATCTTCATATAACATCTCCCTTTAAGAAAAGTTTTTACGCTCTAACAAAAAAGCGCTTTTACAAGACCATACTCATGCAAACAGGACATAAAAGTCAAGATATCAAAGACGCAAAGCAGCCAGAAAACAACCAATCCCTAAACCAATCGACCCAACCCCCACGCAATAAGGCGCTGCTCGCTGATAAAAAGAGGGGAATGTATTCAAAAGAAGTGTAATTTGTTCTTGATTTAAAGAGACCGCTGATTGTTGCGGTGCAGAAATAGGCGACGTTTGCTCGGCACCCGACTGCTCACGTTTTTGCTCACCAGAATCTGTATTCGACCGTCCATAAAATGGCACAGGACGCAAATACTCAAAAATAAGACGCGTTCCCCAATACACAAAAAGAACACTACTGGTCAAAAGCGCCGCCCGACATAAATTTTGCTTTGCAATCAGACTAATACGGTCACATCCATTCTGAACAATTGCCTCAAGCTTATCAAGCGAGACCTGGTCAATGGTATGTACCATTCCCATCCCGATCGCAGACACCGATTGAGCCTGAAATCCAACTAACATCACCAGAATTGTTCCCAGAATTACCCGCTGTATTTTATTTTTTAATTGCATAATAAAAACCTCCAAAAGAATCATTCATACAACTATTTCATTCTAGCACTTTTTTGTCTAAAAAGCTATGGGGCCCATGGAGACCTTTTTTTATCCAATCAAAACCCAGCTTTCTTTGCCTAGGAATGATATTCCAACTTTTAAAATACGCGTTAAACCAAGAGCACGTAATTCTGTCTCGTATTGCTTTTCTTCAATCTGCTTAAGCGCACTTTGTGCAGCTGATTCAAGGGTCTCTTTTTTCCGAACTTGTACTTTTTTAAACTCGAGAATAACTCCCAGTTTAGAACGATCTTTGGGAATCAACATAACGTCATAACGGCCCCAACCGCTTTCGCGATTTGACCGGACTTCATGAGAGCTAGAGAGGCTCGAAAGCATACCCAACACAAGCGCATGATAAAACCTCTCTGGTTCATTCTTGTTAACATCAAAAGTACTTAACGTAGTCTGAGTTAAGTTCATAAAAAAATCTTGAAACTCTTCTGCATGCCCTTCAATTAGGCTTTCAAGCATTTTTTGATAATCTCGAACGCTTGATTCTTCAATAAACCAGCTTCTAAAAGAAGTTTTATATGCTACCACTACTTCAAGATTTGGGATCGAAAGCTCTGCAAACCATTCGGTCTCTTCACGTCGATAGTTTTCAAACGTCAGATACCCACAAAAGAGAAGGAAGTTCCATAAAACTTCATCGTTTCTTTCGATTTCCGTCATCACAATATTTTCTTGGATGTGCTTTTTGACCGAGCCTCCTTTCATCAAGACTTCAAGCTCTTCTTTCATCTCAGGTGAACATTTTTTGAGCAGGTTTTTTATGAGTGTATTGTCACTTGTATTTACCCAATAGGCTTGTATTTTTCCCTTGTTATCAACTAAATTTATAATCGACCACGGGTTATAAACTTTGTAACTCCCACTCTGGTAGCCATTGTACCACTGCCGTACTTCATCAAGATGGTTTTCGAGGCCAAAATAAGTGAGCATTGCTTTTACTTCATCTTCAAGAAAGCCAAATTGGTTGGAGTAACCATCCTGCATAAGTGTGCAGACACGCAAATTATTAAGCCCGCTAAAAATACTTTCTTTGGCCACGCGCAAAATTCCGGTCATAACGCCAAAGTTAAGAGCGCTATTGCCTTTGAGCCCAGCGCCCATAAAAACACGCATAAAACTAACAACTTCATCATAGTAACCATTTAGATAGCCGGCATGAATAGGAGCATCGTATTCATCAATAAGAATAATCACACGTGTTTTGTAGGCCCGTTCAAGATAGGCAGAAAGATCAAGAAGAGACCGCATAAAATCAGCAAGATCGCCATTCCCTTGACGAATACGCTCAAACAGTTCTTTCTCAGCATCAGAAAGAAGTTCAACTATGCCGACATGCCGCTCAAACTCACTTGAGATCTGTTTACGTATAAGCCGATAACAATCTTCCCATTTTTGAGTCTTAACATCTTTAAACGTTAACCAAATAATCGGGTATTTTCCCTGCTCTTGCATGCAATCGTGGTGTTGTTCGATTTTGAGACCATTAAAAAGAGGACGTCTTGATAGACCCCATTCACCCTGATACCTCGATACATTTTCCTGCGGAAAACACTCGGTATGAGCGGGAGAGGGTAAAGTATCACCTTGGGAAGATTTCGATTCAAATTGTTTTTCTCCGCTCACGGGGTAAGAGCGGTCAATAACCTTCTCAAAAAAATAACGGAGCATAGAAAGATTTAGTGTCTTACCAAAGCGGCGGGGGCGGGGGATAAGGGTGACGGCAGCTTTTGAATCAAGTAATTCTTTGATCAACAAACTTTTGTCAGCAAAGTAATAATTCCCTTCAACAAGCTGTTTAAAATCATCAATCCCTATAGAGATATACTTCTTTTTTTGTTCCAAAATACTACCCTTTCACTCTCTCAAACTCTTTACATGATGTTGAGTATAATAAAAAATAACATACTTCATAAGTACCATTGCCCCGTCTTCCTTTTTTTCAGAAGCTTGAATTTTATCGATTTTCTACGTTATAGTACAGGACGATCACAGTCAGCTTTTTCTACCAAAAGGAACCAGAAATGAACTATTGCACTCTCTCTATCGGAGCACTCCTCCTCGTCTCATCGGCGATTGAAGCACAACCACACGACATAATCAAAGCATGCGCAGCAGCGCACGCATTCCGTGCACCAAAAGACTATGTTTCTCTCACAAAAGGACAAACCCCTTTTGTTGACGTTATCACTCAAACAATCGCTCTTATGGATACAAACGACTCTGCTCCAACCCTCCGAGCTCTCTCGATTCTTATTACACAAGGCAGAAAATCTGTTTCACGGAACATGCTCAAAGATGCGCTCACTCAAGCCACACAAATCTTTATCAAAAATATAGCAAAACTAGGAGCACCTCTTGCCGCACAACGCCTACTCGAAAAACTCAACATCTGTCTCAAATATTTTGGCATGGCACCAATAGAAGTAACACTACCAGTTGTAGAAAATCCGATTGCTCCTATCATTCCAACTACTCCAATAACGCCGATCGCTCCCGTAGAAGTTGTTGTCTGCCCGCTTTCAACACAACCAACAGTAGAAAGCATACCGGCAATTATTCAAACACCTGAGCCACAAATAGCTCTACCGCTCTAATACTTCGATACATTTTTTCTTCGAAAAAACCCGCAGTATGAGCGGTTGTAAATAAACTCAACTCCACTCATACTGAGTGTACTCAGGGTGAGCGGAGTGGCAAAAAAAGGCGCCTGAAATTTTTACATATCAGGCGCCTTTTTTATATAAATAAGCTCATTTACTCTTTAGAAGAGGGCCGAGGAATTGCAGAACCTGCGTTCTTCTTCATCGACTCCATAAAATCTTCATTCGTCTTACACTTACGCATCTTATCAATCAGAAGCTCCATGCCTTCAGCCGTGTTCATCGTTGCTAACACTTTGCGCAAGACATGCATCTTCTTAAGCACTTCTTCAGAAAGAAGTAATTCTTCACGACGTGTACCCGAAAGCAGAAGATCAAATGCAGGGAATATACGAAGATTTGCAAGTTTACGGCTCATATGCATTTCCATATTACCCGTTCCCTTAAACTCTTCGAAAATAACCTCATCCATGCGAGATCCTGTTTCGATCAATGCCGTTGCAATAATCGTCAATGAACCACCTTCTTCAGTGTTACGTGCTGCACCAAAGAAACGTTTTGGTTTTTGGAGTGCATGCGCATCGATACCACCAGTAAGAATTTTTCCTGAAGCCGGGGATGTTGTATTATATGCGCGAGCCAAACGAGTTATAGAATCAAGCAGAATAACAACATCTCGCTTTGACTCAACCATACGCTTAGCCTTTGCAAGCACCACTTCGGCAACTTGCTCATGCCGTTCTGCAGACTCATCAAAGGTCGAACTAATCACTTCAACATTCGGACGATTAAGTGTACGCCGCATATCAGCAACTTCTTCAGGACGCTCATCAATAAGCAGAACAATTAATTGGACCTCTGGATGATTAGCTGAAATCGTCTGTGCGATTTCTTTGAGCAAAATAGTCTTACCCGCTTTTGGCGGTGCAACAATAAGCCCACGCTGACCCTTACCAATCGGTGCAAAAAGATCCATTAATCGAGTTGATACAAACTGTGGATCATATTCAAGATTGAATTTTTTATCAGGATAGAGCGGCGTTAACCGATCAAAAAATGGACGATCTGCAACCGTAAGAGGATCTATGCCATTTACCGAATCGACACGCAAAAGTGCAAAATATTTTTCACCCTCCTTAGGCTTACGAATAATCCCAACAACCATATCACCCGTCCGCAAACCAAATCTTCTGATTTGAGAAGGAGAAACGTAGATATCATCGGGACCCGAGACGTAATCAGATTGCGCAGCTCGCAAAAAACCAAAACCGTCAGGCAATTTTTCTAATACCCCTCGAACTTCGATATCACTATCCGGATGTTCTTCAAGATTGATAATACGAGTAACGAGATCATCTTTTTTAAGATAAGACGCGCCTACAATGCCCAATTTACGCGCAAGAACGAGTAAATCAGGAATACTCATCTTTTGTAACGCTTGTTCCCTCATGCAAAAAATCCTTTAGGAGAGGCCTTTCGCCCCACTATCATAGACAGACAGTTGCAAAGTCTACCGGGCATCAAAAGATGCCCGGCAACACAACTATTTTTTTTCTTTATAGAAAAGTAACATAACTGGAGTTGCAATATATATCGAAGAATAAGTACCAAATACGATACCAATCAAAAGCGCAGTCGACAACGTGCGCACAACTTCACCACCAAATATCAACAATGCTACAACAGTTAATGCTGTTGCAAAGCTGGTTAACAACGTACGACGCAATGTTTCGTTAATACTCACATTTGCAATCTCTGCCGGCGTACGCGAATCTTTTTTTCTAAAATGATCACGAATCTGTGAGAAAACCACAATTGTATCGTGAATCGAGTAACCAAGCACAAACAAAATAGCTGCAATAATATTGAGCGAAATTTCGTAATCAAACCAGATAACAAAAGTCAAAATCGCAACCGCATCATGCAATAACGAAATAACCGCACCCATAGCAAACGAAAACGATCTAAACCGCACCCAAATATACGCAAGCATAATGAGTAAGCTCAAGAGGACAAACCAAACAGCATTGTGTTTAAGTTCATCACCAATACCAGCACCAACACTATCCGTTTGCAAAACGGTAACTTTTACCTCAGAAAGGTTACTTTCAAGCGTCTCGCGGATACGCTCCGCAAGGCCCTTCGCATCACTTTCAACTTCCTTTACTCGCACCAATAGCTCATGATCTGAGAACTCACGTAAAGTGACACTGGAAAAACCCTTCTGTGCCAAGATATGCTCAACCTCAAGACTCGAAACCTGCTTTGGAGCCGACCCATCCTTCTTTGCAAAACCAAGAAGCGTTTGAGTTCCACCCGTAAAATCAACGCTGTACTCAAAAACCTCCCCGCGTGCATTGTATTTGTAAACCGCACCCGCAAAAAAGAGCGCGAAAAGTATACCCGATAGGGTGTAAAAAAGTGGACTATACTTCAGAAAATCAATCTGAGTCTTCGTCATCATTGCCATGAAACTCTCCAGACTTGCAATATAACGTCTAATAAACTTCTTAAATCACAGAAACGTATTTGCGACCTTTATGTCCAAAATGAAAGCGAATTTCGCCTGCACCAGTCGCAAAAATTGTATCATCACTTCCAAGACCAACGTTTTTACCTGGATGGATACGCGTTCCACGTTGACGAACAATAATCTCGCCGCCGCTTACACGCTGACCATCATAAAGTTTAACGCCAAGTCGCTTACTGATACTATCACGACCGTTTGAAGTGGATCCACCGGTTTTACTCGTTGCCATACTTATCCTACATATACAAAGGTGAAAAAGATAAATTCATTTAATTTTCAAGAAATCACTGACCCGCCGCTGCGCTAACCCGATGCCGCCGAATGTGTTTTTACAACAGTATCGACAGAAAGATTATGCCGTCAAAAAAGAGGAAAGTCAAGGAGCTTACAAACACCCCATCAACGCTAAAAAATTAGCAATCACAACCCGTAAGCTCACCGCGAATCCAAAGGTAAAATTCTTCTGATTCTGGCCGATAAGGCGGATTTTCGGTCTTTCTCTTCAGGTCCTTAATTCGATTTTCAACACGTGCAAGCCGTTCTCTGACATGCGCAAGTTCACATTCTTCCTTCCAGCGAGCCTGTTCAGCTATACGATTACGCTCCACAAGCGCATGAGCCTTCTCTTCTTCAGCCTTCGCCATCCGTCGCTGAATTGTAAGGCGCTCTTGTTCGCGTTCATCCTGTAATTTCAACTGTAACTCATGGTTATAAAGAGGACTGGTCACGAGTGTCTCTTCCTGCTCTTCTAATCCCTCAATAAGCTCTTCAGCCCTGTGCAACAGTTTGTAATCTTCCTGATCAAGCTCTTCAATTCTTTCAAGACGAGTAACCGCCCGTAGCAAATTCTCGCAGTCACGGTCCATAGCCTCTGCCGCATGAATATTTTGAAATGGGTCGACTGGATTAAAATAACTTACTGGCTTCCCAACAAGCTCGAAAAGAGCCAAATAAGCAAAACTATCCGCTACAAATGTTCTTAAATTATGTATTTTACGCTGTAAAGTACGTCCTTCAGTCAAAAGCCCCTCAGACCGACGCCGTAATGCGGCTCGTTCTTCGGCGCGAGCCCAATAATCATAATTCGTTTCAAGGCGTGCAAGCGCCCGGTCAAAATCACAGCTATCGCGCTCGATTTGTTCTTTAAAAGACTCAACATCATCACCAAGTGATAGTATTTCACGTGCAAGCGCCTCTTTATTTAACGAAGAGCGACCCAAAAAAAGGTGATAGCGCTGAGAAAGCGTCCGTGTAAGCTCGTACACCGTATCCACCGATTCTTTGTCATCAGCGAGGGATGCGCGCGTGTTATATTCGCTAATACCGTGCCACAACAAAGCTCCACCAGCAATAATTGCACCTGCTCCAACAGCAACTTTCCATTCATCGTTTGCAGAAAGTGCCTTTGGTTGTAGAAGAAGGCCAACTGCCATACAGGATGTTAATAAGAGTGATTTTATGTTCATAGAGTCCTCTCAAAAAATTAGAGAGATTATTATATTTCGTGTTTCTTACTCTTAAGTATACGTAAAAAAAACTCTTTGACCACAAGACGACAGTACCGAAAACTAAAGATTCATATACAATAAGAAGCAGAAAAACACAGTCGCTCTTACCCATTCGATACATTTTCACCTATGGTGAAAACACTCAGGGTGAGCGGTTTAGGAACGGGCAGACAGTATTTTAGAGGAACAAAGATGATACAACGTATTCGAGGCACTCAAGATTTTATAGACCTCTCACTTTTTAATTTTATCGTCAATGCTGCACGCGCACATCTCAGTCATTATGCCTTCGAAGAAGTTGCAACCCCCATTCTAGAATCAACCGATCTTTTTAGACGCTCACTGGGGCTCAATACAGACGTTGTAACCAAAGAAATGTTTCTTATCAAAACCAACGATGATGACGAATCAATCTGTCTACGGCCAGAAGCAACCGCGTCAATTATGCGTGCATTTTTTAACAATGCCGTACAAGAACGGCCATGGCGTGTTTTTACTGCAGGACCTACTTTTAGATATGAACGTCCTCAAAAAGGGCGTTATCGCCAATTTCACCAACTCTCAATTGAGTTAATCGGGGCCTCATCGATTGCTTACGATGCCGAATTCATCGCTCTTGTTGATAGCTTTTTTTCACAAAAGCTTAAGCTCAACTCCTATGCGCTTTTGCTCAATTTTTTAGGCTCTCCTGAAGATCGCACCAACTACAAGCGAGCACTCTATGCATTTTTAGATAAACAGCCAAACTTACCAAAAGCACTTGCAGAGCGCAAAGAGACCAACTTGTTACGTGTGTTTGATCTCAAAGACGAAGCATGTAAGGCTGCTCTTGAAGGCGCTCCTATCCTTACCGACTATCTTTCTGATGAATCACAGGCAGAGTGGACACTACTTCGGTCACTCCTCGATCAACTTTCTATTTCGTATGTAATCGACCCACGGCTCGTACGCGGACTTGATTATTACAATAAAACGGTTTTTGAATTTGTAAGTCTCGATCTTGGAGCTCAAAATGCTTTCTGTGGCGGAGGACGTTACGATCATCTTTCGCTTGCGCTTGGTGAAAAAGAAGCAATCCCTTCAATTGGTGTCGGACTTGGTATTGAACGACTCATACTCTTACTCGAATCTAAAAAAGAGCTTTTGCCACTCCCTCAAAAACCACCGCTTTTTGTCGTTTTGCCTTTTGCAGCAGCACAACAACCACTTGCACTCATCTGTGCGCACGAGCTTCGTCAGAATGGTTTTTGCACCGAAGTTTTACTCGATACACCGTCAATTAAAAATATGATGCGGCAAGCAAACAAACGAGGTGCTCGTTATGCTATTTTGATTGGTGAAGATGAACAAAAGAATAATCTGGTAACACTCAAAAACATGACGACAGGCACTGAGGAAAAGATACCACAAGGTGAGCTTGTTGCACGGCTTCTGCGCGCTTAGAAACCTGGAGCGGGAAACGGGGGTCGAACCCGCGGCCCTCGCCTTGGGAAGGCGATGCTCTACCACTGAGCTATTCCCGCTTAAAAGGTAATTTTAGTGTATTGGTTGCCGTAAAAAGGTCAAGGTTGTTGATCGTAAAAAACAAGATAAGGGTCATCCACCAAAGGCTTTCCGTCAAAAAGATCTTTCTTGTCTTTTTCGCCCAAAAGCTGAGCACTCAAAGAACTATCGTTCATCAAATACCAGTCATTTTTGCATTTTACATAGGTCACATAATGGCCAAAGTCAAGACTACCACTGTGACAAACAACCGATGAAAGAACATAATTAGTCTTGCCAGACTTTTTAAGCTCATCAGAACAACCATCCTCTAATTTTTTAATGTCCAGCGTTTCTGAAATTAAAACCTGTGCGTCTTTGGATGTTATTTTCTTATCTTTGCCATCTACAAATCCAAAGCGCTTGATATTAAAGATTAATACTTGAGGGGCGCTTACAAAGCGAATAAAATTACTTCGCTTCAAGCTCGCGCCGCATTTTTCGCAAATATAGTTTTTAGAGTTTTTAACAAAATCTTCAGACACACCCAAACAACATTGATCGCTCACTTTTTCTTCGGGGAAAATTCTCTGTTCGAGTGAACTTTTTTTAATACAATTCCCCGTTTCATCAAGAAGGCTAATAGTAACCAAAGGCTCAATTCCAAAACTTTCTTTTTCGTCTTTAGGCAACCACGTGATACTTCGCTGGCACACATTATCTGCGCTACAAACACTCTCCATGAATGAATGGCCCCTTTGTAAAGAAAAAACACTTGTCCAAACAGAAAGTGATTCAAGCGTCTCCAGAATTCTAGTCAATAATATTCGTGCATCTTGTTGAATACTAAGTCCACCAAACCATGCGCGCGCAGCCGTGTGAATATTTTCAAGTTTTGAAGAATCTACAACAGCACCATCACCCAGAGATAGGATAAGAAGACGGAGCTCTTTCAAAAAACAGACGCCTTTTTTTCTGTTAATTAAGTCTTCAATTTGTGCCTCAAGCCGCTTTTTCATTTTTTCGTCAATTTTTTCACTCTTTAAATCGCTTATAGATTGTTCTATTGATTTATCTAAAACAGACGTTTCAAACACTTTTTCTTCAAGCGCACAAATCGCCTCACAAAAATTTTTGTTCATAATAAGCGAAGTGACTACAGAGTCGATATAGCAGGTATTCCCACCATTACGCAACAAAGGTGGCTTGGTAAAAATAGGCGCCTTTGTTGTGATTATTTTAGGCTGATTCAATTCTTGAGTTGAATCAGATTTCTTGCCAAGTTTTTCTTCTTCTTTTTTTACAATTATTTTTTCTGGGTCTTTTAGGTCTTTCGGTTTTGCTGGCGCAGGGGCGCATGGATCAGGGGCTCTTTGATATGGGATAGACGGTTTTTGTTTTTTTTCTGGTAGTGATGAGCCTGGCGACACATACGTAGTCCTGTCTTGAGCAAAGGGCCACCAGGGCAAAATACTCCCCAAGCCGCAATATCTAAACCCAAAACTTTTTAATGCCCAAATTGTGCAGAGTGCTCCAACATAGAACCCTGCAGTGATGCCAACCGCACCTAAAATTTTATTTTGCGTTGACCAATGCGAAACTGAGCACACAGCAGAAGAGAGTTTAGTAAAAATTGAACGTGTATTTACATCTGTTTTTTGCTCAAAAGCAGAAAAACCTCGTGGTAAATACCGAAGTGATTGAGACGAAGAGAGGGCAGGCATGCTCATCGCACAGAGAAATATGCATAGTATTTTTTTAAGTCTATTTATTTTCATGCCTCTATTCCTCTACTTTAATTCTGGGCTATCCCGCGCACACCATCATCATGCATGCCGACGACAATCCGGACAAGTCGCCCAATCCCAAAAACTTTTCTTTTGAGCCACTGGTGGGATTATCAACTGCGTTCTGGTTGGAATCGTAACAATCGGGAGCGATGATGCAAATGGATTTCGCCCCATAAAAACTGCGTAGGCATTTTTAAGGCGGCTACTGCGGTTACAGCAAGGCCAGTGAAGAGCGCTGCTTTGCTCCAATAGATTACTCGCGCCTTGAATGCTTCTGCTTTCTTTAGCGCTTCTGTGTGCTCTAGTAGTTCTTTATTGAGATTAACGGTTTTTTTGTCAATTTCACTCAATTTCTCACTAAAGCCCTTGGTTTTTTCTTGCAGAGCTTCTCTGTTTTTAAGCTCCACCGAATTAATCAGTTCTTCGAGCTCAACTTTTTCTTGTTTAAGTTTTTCAAGCTCCTTGTTGTTTTCTTCTTCGAACTTTTCCACCACATTGAATTTATTCACGACCTCACGCAAGTTGCCAATATTTGCGTCACACTGTAACTTAAATACCTTATCTTCGAGAATATGCTTTTCGTTTTCTAATTTTATTAGAGCGTTTTGACTATCAGCGTTCAATTTGGAATAATCAATACTCAGTTTATCCAATAGGTCATCGCGCTCTTTTAAATCCCTGTCGTATTGCATAACAAGAAGCTGTTTATCGTTTTTTAATTGTTCTAGATTTAACTTCTCGGTCTCGAGAGCACTCGTGACAAAGTTCTTTTCTTGATTGAGACTCTGTTTATTATTTTCAAGCTGCTGGATCTTATTGTTTTTTTCAAGCAAACTTTCTCTGAGCTTCTTAATTAATTCTTCCCTCACATCAAACTTCCCTTGAAACCTTATCAGATCATCGATATTCACTATGTGTCCCCCTTGCTCTGGCAAAAATTGTAGTAGCGATTTTACGTTCTTGTAATCTAAGGGAACTTGTTTTGATTCTTGATTAGGCACAGACAAATTCGTTGGAGCAAAATTGCTCACAACAAAATCTGTCAAAGTAGTGAGTTTTTTTATATTAGGGGTAGGGACAAAATTCTTTTTAGCATTAAGTGGACTCTGAGTCGATTTTGGACTTGTCGGGCTTTTTCCAATAAACGCTCCTGTTTGGATTAAGGGATTCACGGGCCCTGGAAAATTCTTAGCCAGATCATTAAACATAGCTCCTGCTGACTGCACGGCAAAAGCAGACCCAATAATCACCAAAGACACTAAATATTTTTTCATACCATTTTCCATAATCAACCTCCATATATACTCTATTTACTCAATTTAATTCATTACAATTATGCATGCCGACGACAATCCGGGCAAGTCGCCCAGTCCCAAAAACTTTTCTTTTCAATTATCTTTGGCTTAAGAGGAATCGTAACAATCGGTGTCGACGATGCAAATGGATTTCGCCCCATAAACACTGCGTAGGCATTTTTAAGACGGTCAAAAGTCATACCAGAACGACGCCAGGCAATTACTCCAACAAGAGCGGCTACTGCGGTTACAGCAAGGCCAGTGAAGAGCGCTGCTTTGCTCCAATAGATTACTCGCGCC
>LCEG01000005.1 GCA_000996275.1 candidate division TM6 bacterium GW2011_GWE2_42_60 | reverse complement strand
AGAGATTAACATTGAAGTGCAAGAATGGTAAAAACACTCGGGATGAGCGGTTGGTGAATTAAACCGTCAAAAGGTAAACTCAACCCCGCTCATAGTGATGCCCATTCGACAAGCTCAGGGCGAGCGGATATAGTATTTTTCTTTCTAGATCGATATATCAACTCATGTTGGAATAAAACTAAATGGTAGGCAGTATGTCGTGTCCGCTTTGCATCATTACTTTTTTACTTTTGGTTTAGGTACGGGCAACTCTTCTGCCGTAATTTTGAAGAGGTTGCTCAACCAGTCTTGGTTTTCGTATTTATCCTCAATTAAGAACCATAATTTTGCGCCAGGATATGGTGGAGCTTCAGTAACATTTTCGATGAACGCCCGCCCGCTTTTTGTAGGTTTTATAAAGAGGTTGTCATCGCAAATAAGCGCCACAAATTTGCTATTGCAGTAGATGCCATATTCACCAAACATTTTTCGAAAAGTGACATGCCCAGCTCCTTCTGCTTGGGAGATAATAAAATCAACAAAAGCTTGAGTAGATGACATAGCGCATCCCTATCATTTTTAATAAACCTATCGAAAAACCAATACTGTCTGATAATCAATATACATCAAAGAGAACGGTTTTGGTGAAGCGCTGGTTTGACAACTATGGTGGAAACACTACGCTAATACTGTTGTTAAATTAATACAATTAATAGGCATAACTATGATAATAAAAAAACCGATAACACCTGATCTTGCTATAGATGCACGTGGACTTGTAAAAGTATTTGGGACATCCCGCGCGGTTGATGGCGTTGATTTACAGGTACCTACTGGCACTATTTATGGCGTGTTGGGGCCAAATGGTGCTGGTAAGACTACTGCGCTTAATATGTTGGCAACGTTGTTGAGGCCGGATGGTGGACAGGCGTCAATCTTTGGGCACGATGTTGTGCGAGAGTCTCATGTGGTCCGCCAATTGATCGGGGTTACTGGCCAACAGGCATCGGTTGACGAGATGCTTTCTGCAACTGAAAATCTTATTATTTTTGGTCGCTTGCTTGGGTTGTCGCGCCAAGACGCACGGCAAAAAGCGGCAGAGTTGCTTGAAGTTTTTGGACTTACTGAAGCTGCAAAACGCCCTTTAGGAAATTTTTCAGGTGGCATGCGGCGGCGGCTCGATTTGGCTGCGAGTCTGATTGTTCAACCACCGCTTATTTTTCTTGATGAGCCTACAACAGGGCTTGATCCACGGACGCGTGCTCAGATGTGGCATACCATACGTCACCTTGTTGATACGGGCTCGACAGTTCTTTTAACAACGCAGTACCTTGATGAGGCCGACCAATTGGCTGATCGAATTGCCGTTATTGACCGTGGAAGAGTTGTTGCTGAGGGAACGCCTGATGAGCTTAAAGAATCGGTTGGAACGGCGTCGTTACACCTTCGGCTTGTTGATGAAACACAGCTTGGCAGTGCACAAAAAATAATCGAGGCTTACCTTAAGACAAAGGTTGTCTGTTCGCCCGAAGCTGTTCGTTTGACTGTTCCTATGGCTCATCCTGACCAGATGACTGATTTACTTATTGCGCTGCGCAATAGCGAAATTCGCTTGAGCGAACTGAGCATGCAAAAACCGACGCTGGACGAAGTATTTATGGCTATTACCGGGTGTGATACAAGGACTAAAAATAATAATGAGGGCGTTTAAATGAAAAAAAGTGCAATGATTGTTCCGGGAGCCATGCGGCAGCTTAAAAATCATGCGAGTTTGAGTGAGACGATTCGTGCTTCTTTTACGATGGCGTGGCGTGGATTGCTTAAAATTCGTCGCAGACCAGAGCAGCTGTTTGACGTTGTTTTTCAGCCCATAATTTTTACGCTTATGTTTGCCTATATTTTTGGAGGAGCTATCAGTGGGAGTGTGCACGGTTATTTGGCTATTTTAATTCCTGGAATATTGGTTCAGACGGTTATAACGACGTCAGTGGTCACCGGGGTGCAATTGCGTGAGGATATGGATAAAGGGGTTTTTGATCGGTTTAGGTCGTTGCCTATTGCTCGTATCGCGCCGCTTGCAGGTGCATTGCTTACGGATACGATTCGTTATACTATCGCTACAATTTTGACATTGGCTATGGGGTATATACTTGGATACCGTCCTGCTGCTGGCCTTGGAGCTTTAGCGCTTGGAGGACTATTAGTCATAATTAGTGCATGGGCATTAAGTTGGGTGTTTGCATTCTTTGGGGTAATTGCGCGTTCAGCATCTAGTGTCCAGGGCATTTCGATGTTGATTTTGTTTCCACTTACTTTTCTTTCAAATGCCTATGTTCCTGTTGATACCTTGCCCCCTTTTCTGAAATGGTTTGCATCTGTAAATCCTGTCTCTCACTTGATTACATCGGTTCGTGAATTGGCAGATCAAGGAGTAGTCTCTGGCGAAGTTGTTTGGACGCTGATTGGCACAACTGTAATTGTCTGTATTTTTGCTCCGTTAACGGTTAAAGCCTATATGCATAAAGCGTAGTAATTAACTTTATGTATGCTTTGCCTTTCAAGGCAAAAAAACTTTATTCTTGTCGGGTAGCGAGCGCATGGCTCTGGTCTTGAATTCAGTCCGACTATTTCAATTTGCGTTAAAACAAGCTCTGGAATTGCTTTATTATGCATAGTGTGGCATACTGACAAAACCTCTTATTGTTATAAGAGTGAGGAGTTGAGTATGAAGTCTATTTTTGATGTATCTTGGAGGTTATTTCGTATGAATAAAATGTATCTTTATATTGTTGCAGGACTGTCTTTTCTTGCTCTAGCGCCAATGTCTGCGCAAAGAATGAGCTTGAATGGAGTTTCTCCAAAAGAGCTTTCTTGTACAGAAGATAAACTTGTTGTTTTAAAGTTCTGGATGAATGGATGTCCTTCATGTGTTACAATGGCTCCGACTTTTGATCGTGTTGCAACAGAGTTTGATGCTCAGGCAATTTTCATTGATGCCAATATTCATGAGCATCGTGAGTATATTAAAAATGAAAACATTCAGACGGTTCCTACTGTTCTTTTTTATAAAAATGGCCAATTAGTAGGACGTACCGGTAGTGCTGGATACAGCGCTTTACGTAATCTTGTTATTCGCTATGGCGGCTTCTAAAAGTACGTAATGTAGTTTTAAAACTATAAAGAGGGCTGACTTTAGACTGTTCTAAAGTCAGCCCTCTTTTTTACTCGTATTGTGAAGTAGATAAGTTTTGGAGAGCAGCGATGCTGCGCATAAACTCTAAAAGAAAGAGAAGATTTTTGTTATTCTTCTTTTGGGGCTTGAGTAAAATATTAGATTCAAGAAAAAGAGCTTGGTAGTTGTTTTTTTTAACCTCTTTGTCTTCATCGGAAAGATTTTTTTGAAGCGTTGTGCGCCGAAGATCTTCGGCATCTTTAGGAATCAGAAACTTTTTTAGGTCGCAAGCTCTGGTATTGTTTTTTTTGAAGATGATTTTATGAAGTGGAAGTGCGTTTATTTCTGTTGGGTTACCGCTCATATTATTCTGTGAGCATAAAGCGCTTATCATAAAGAATGCGATTGCTATCCATCGTGTGGGTGTGTGGTTCATACAAGATCCTTTTTTTGGGTTTTTAACAACACTTTCTAGTTATTCTTATTATTCTATCGTTATTTTACCGAAAAGCTTTCTCGCTTTGCAAGAGACTTCTTTTTAAAAATAGTTCTATTTGTTGAATTTTTTTATTAAATAGAAATAAGATAAGAAGGGGAAGAGAAGAGGCTATCGGTAGATATCTATTGTGAGGGGGGCGCTGAAATGATAAAAAATATGAGAAAAACGGTCTTTTTTATAGGAAGTTTTCTGTTTTTGATGAGTACTGGAGCTGTTGTTAAGGCGACAGGTCATGTCGACTTGGGTCTGGTAAAAACAATTACAAGCAAGGCGGATTTTTTAAAAGTGCGAGCAAGTGGCAACAATCAGGTATTTATTTTTACTGCAAAATGGTGCCCTGCGTGTATGAGTATGAAGCCGACTGTCGAGCGTATGGCTCGATTGTTTGTGGGTAAGATTCAGTTTTTTACTCTTGATTATGATAATCCTGCGTTGGGTGAGCTTTTTGATATTCACGTGATTAATGGTATACCGACGTTTTTATTGAGTGACGAATGTTCTCAGACATTTTTGTCGCACGAAGGGACGTTTGAAGATAAAAAATTTGAACAGGCGCTTCGTCGGCTTATTGAGCAGAGTTGTCAGAAAAATACCAGCAAGAACCGTCAAATAAACAGAAATAAAACAATGTAAAAAAGGGGATTGATAAGATGAAAAGAGTCATACAAAGCTTGGTGCTTGCGAGTCTGCTTGTAACTTCTGTTGGTGCAAATACTGCTCAAGCACGGCTTCCTATTCTCACTTCAGATACTGAGGCTGAAATAGAGCTTGCCGAAGCGCGTAAAGAAATCAAAGATCTTCGTAAAGAATTGCGTGATGAATCTAAAGCGGCAGCAGATGCACGACGTGAAGCTGAACATTATTATAATTTGGTAATTAAGCGATTTGGTGCTTAGGCAAGAGAGATTGCCAGAGGACTTGTTTGCATGATATAGTGCTCGTATAGAAGTATAAACAACTCTATTTTTTGAAGGAGAGAGTTATGAAGGGTTCTGTGCAGCGTTATATGGTCACTGGTATGATGTGCCTGATAGTGCTTGTGTGTGCAAGTTGCAAATGGGGTAAAGAAAAAAAGACTGATACAGGGACTACTCAGACTGCGGTTGAGCAACCAGCATCTCATCTTGTTAAAGAGATTACGTCAGTAGAAGAATTTAATAAGATTTTAGTTTTAGGGAAAGGCGTTATTGCAAAATTCCATGCGGTTTGGTGCCCACCTTGCCGACTTATGGGGCCACTTGTAGAAAAAATGGCAGCACAGTTCAGGAATATTAACTTTGTGTCTCTTAATACTGAAAATCCTGCATTGCAAGAACTTGTCGAGCAATATGTGCTTGAAGGAATACCAATGTTTGTCTTCTTTGACCCTTGCTCTCAAGTAGTTCTCATGCATCCAGGCGGCTTTGAAGAAAAAGAATTTGAGCAGACCATCCGTCGTTTTAGTACTGATTATTGCAGCAAGAAGATGGCAACAGTCTAAGATTTTTTACAAAAAAGAAGCGGGTCCGATTGTTATAAATCGGACCCGCTTCTTTTTTGTATGTAATAGATGGTTTTAGATTGAAACGAGCAGCAAAGCAACCATCGACATTAATTTAATCAAAATATTAAGTGCAGGACCTGAGGTATCTTTAAAAGGATCACCAACCGTGTCGCCAACAACAGCAGCGCGGTGCGTGTCAGATCCTTTTCCACCAAAGGCTCCAGCTTCGATATATTTCTTAGCGTTATCCCATGCTCCACCACCATTTGCCATCATAAGTGCCATAAGCACACCGACGAGCGTAGCGCCAACAAGCATGCCACCAAGCGCAATAGAGCCGAGTGTTACTTTGACGACAACGGGAGCGAGAACGGTAATAAAGCCAGGAAGAATCATTTTGCGAAGTGATGCTTGGGTTGAAATAGCAATACATTTCTTATAATCAGGCTCAGCAGTTCCTTCAAGAAGTCCAGGAATGTCTTTAAATTGACGACGAACTTCCATAACCATTTTAAGCGCGGCATCGCCAACTGCTCTCATGGTGATCGAGGAAATAAGGAACGGGATGCTTCCACCAATAAAGAGACCAACTAAAACAACTGGGTCAACGAGATCGAGAACCCCGACGCCACCTTTTTGTGCATAGGCTGCAAAAACACCAAGTGCCGCAAGGAGGGCAGATCCGATTGCAAATCCTTTGCCAAGAGCTGCCGTTGTGTTTCCAAGTGAATCAAGCTTATCAGTAATGTCACGGACTGGTTTCCCAAATCCAGACATTTCAGCGATTCCGCCAGCATTATCTGCTATTGGTCCGTAAGCATCAACGGTCATGGTGATACCGACGGTTGCAAGCATAGCAACAGCGGCAAGAGAAACTCCAAAGAGGCCACCACCATAAATAAAGGACCCCCAAACAGCAAAAGCAAGTGATATTACGGGCAGTACAGTTGATTCCATGCCGAGTGAGAGGCCGTAAATAATATTGGTAGCTGCACCGGTCTGTGATGCTGCTGCAAGTTTTTTAATAGGGGAGCTACTGGTGTAGTACTCAGTGATAAGCCCTACTAAAATACCTGACACACATCCTATAGCGATCGAATAGAAAAGTGACATGTCAGCTTTTACAAAATCAAGGTAGAAATATGAGCTGATGCCAAAAAATCCGATTGCAATAAATGATGCATTACGAATAAGCGCTGATGAGCTTGCGCGAATAAGAAAAACTGAAAGAAGTCCTACGAGAGAACCAACAAGCCCAAGCGCTGATATAACGAGTGGCATCATAACATAGGTCATGTCGAGGCCATAAATCTGTACGGCGAGCACGATGGTCGAAACCATAGCGGCAATATACGATTCGTAAATATCTGCACCCATGCCAGCAGTGTCGCCGACACAGTCGCCAACATTGTCTGCAATAACAGCGGGATTTCTAGGGTCATCTTCTGGGATGCCTGCCTCTAGTTTGCCAACTAAGTCAGCACCGACATCGGCGGCTTTGGTATAAATACCACCACCAACGCGTGCAAAGAAGGCAACAAACGATGCTCCAAGTGCAAAGCTAGTAATAAGCGCTTCAAACGACGTGCTTCCCGATGAGAGCCACATGAGTGTTCCAAGCCCAGCGAGGCCAATGCTTGCAACAGCAAAACCCATAACGCCGCCACCTTTTAGCGCAACAAAAAATGCAGCGCGTTCACCCTGGTCTTTGGCAGCCATAGTGGTACGAACGTTTGCAGCGGTTGCTGCACGCATACCAATATAGCCTGCGGTCAAAGAAAGAATTGAACCAATGATAAAACAAAGCCCCGTGAGTACAGATGCCGCGAAATAACTGATAAGCAGCGCAGCAATACAATCGACGATAGCAATAATGCGATATTCTTCTTTTAAGAAGGTCATCGCGCCAGTCCGAATGGCAGCGGCAATATACTCTGCTTTTTCATGCTTAACCGGGATAGCAAAAATGCTTCGCATGAGTAAAAAAACGGTTACAAAGCCAAGTGCTGCTATAAATGCAACAAATAGGTAAATAGTATCTACTGTCATGAATGACAAGCTCCTCAAATAGTCGATTTATGGGTTGACTACGATTTGTGTAATGTTCTTTGATAGACGAGGTTTTTATGGAAAACCTGCAGCAATTAACTATAGGATATTTTTATATTCCTTGCAAGGACGAAACGTTTGTTAATGTCTTTAGCGTGAGCGATTTTGAGCAAGAAATGCGAGTGCTTTTTTCAATAAGAGAGTAACCGTCGTTTCAGGCGGGAGTTCTTGCTGGGTAAGATAGGAAAGCGCAGGGGAAATTTCTTGGTGTGTGTAACCAAGCGACTCAAGAGCACGAGATGTTTCGGTAATGGTGGTTGCAAGAGCTCCGTCGACGCCCAGTTCAAATCCGTCTTTAACAAGCTCGGAGGCCTTGTTTTTAAGTGAAACAATAAGCGTTTCTGCTTTTCTCGTTCCAATGCCAGATATTTTGCTCAGTGTTTTTATATCACCCTGTAATAATGCTGCAATAAATGCGTTTGGCGAGAGATGATTAAGCGCAGCGAGTCCTATTTTTGGGCCAATTCCCGAGCAGGATATTATTAATAAAAAAACCTGTCGTTCCTTTTCAGTTAAAAAACCGAAAAGATGAGGACCCTGTTCTTGTGACCAATGCATATAAATTTTTAGTTCTATTGCATCATCTTTTTTAAAAAGGGTGCTGTTTGGGACAGATACTAAGAGGCTAAAACCGGAGGAACTTGGTCTAATAACAACGTGCTGATCGGCAATTACGACTATTTTGCCTTCGATAGAATCAATCATAAAATCCTCATTGCAACGCGATAAGTTCACGGTTGACAAGTCTATCAGGTATGTTATCTTGTTTCTAGACTTGACATATGTGGGAATAGCTCAGCTGGTAGAGCGTTGCCTTGCCATGGCAAAGGTCGCGGGTTCAAATCCCGTTTCCCACTCCATTTTTTATGTGGATGTTTCGTTCTCTACGTACAAATTTCCTCCTCAACGCACTCGTACTGATGCGTTTATATTTTAAAAATTTTGTTAAGCAACAGAAAGAGTTTTTCATGAAATCACTCGTGCAAGAAGCCTCTACCATTGCCAAAGCTATCAAACAGGCATGGGAGACCGCCGGTAAACCTCGGGATTTTTCCGTTAAGGTTCTCGAGCAGCCCGTTTATAATTTTCTTGGTTTTACCAAGCGTTCGGCAAAAATAGCATTCCTTTTTGAGGCTGATGCTCCTTCAAAAGAAGGAAACCGCAATAAGCCGGTATTTGATTCATCATCACGACCACCTCGCTTTCAGCAACGTCCACCACAAGGTCGCCGCAGTCAGGCATCAGAAACAATGTATGGTGCTTCACAAGATGCGTACACTCAGCCATCGCGTGAAAGTCGTCCACCACGTGAGGGACGAGACAGTCGCGATGGGCGTGAGCAGATGCGTGAGTATCGTGATCAACGAAGTGATCGGAATGATCAGAGACCACGCGATCAAAGAGATTCACGAGAGCCACGCGAGACGCGTGAGCCTCGTACAGAGACGCGTAGGCAGTTTACGCCACGTCCACTTCCTGTTAATCCACCAGCTAATTCGCCAGCGGGGCAAACATCGCAAGTGCCTCAGCAAGCGCGTGAGGTACGTGATGAACAGCCAAGACGAGATGATATAAGAGCTGAATCGACACCACGGCCAGCAAGAGTTCCTCAAGAAGTTCAGTGGAGTGAAGAGCTTCTTTCAAGTGCTCGCACCTGGTTTAAAGAAGTATTGGTACTCATGGGGCTTGGTGATGTTGAATTTACGTTTGAGGTGCAAGATTGCAATCTTAACGTTATTTTTAGTCGTCGTTTGATTGATGAAGAAGCGCGTGAGAAGCATCTTTTTGCGAGTCTTTCGACGCTTTTGGTCTCTACATTGAAGCGGCAATATCGTCGTGCATTGCGGGGTCATCGGGTTATTCTTAGCCATAAGTAATAAGAAAAATGGAGTAATGGAGGTGTGGGTGAATTTATGAATGGTACTATTGTTGCCCAAAGTACTCCGTCGGGGAGTGGTGCAATTGCACTTATTCGCCTTACGGGGGAGCAGGCGATTGAGTGTGTTGATACTTTCGCTCGTCTTACCGATGGTTCTTTATTGAGTTCAAAAGCAAGTCATACCGTTCATTTAGGATGGGTTGTTAATGCTACAGGAGAACATGTTGACCAGGTATTTTTTATTCTCCTTAAAGCCCCAAAAACATTTACTGGTGAAGATACGGTAGAGATATCGTGTCACAACAATCCTTTTATCATTCAAGCAATTATTGATGTAGCATTGCATGCTGGCGCTCGCCTTGCAGCGCGAGGAGAATTTACGCGGCGTGCTTTTGAGCATGGGAAAGTGACGCTTACGCAGGCTGAGGCTATTAATGAGCTTATTACGGCACAGACTGAGCAGGCGCTTAAAAAGTCGCTGGCACAGCTTGAGGGGTCGTTTTCGCACTGGATAGAATTGGTTGAGCAGCGCCTTTTAACGGCACTTGCATGGTGTGAGGCAAGTTTTGAGCTTTCTGAAGAAGAAGTTGATATTGTTACTTCTATTATTCCAATGATTGCTGAGATTCAGCAGCTTGTTGCGGATGTTAAAAAGAATTTTGATGTACGTACGCAGATTAAACAAGGTGTTCGAATTGCGCTTATTGGAACGGTAAATGCGGGCAAGTCATCTCTTTTTAATGCATTGTTAAATCAGAAGCGATCGATTGTGACAGAGGTTGCAGGTACGACGCGTGATACGGTTGAAGCGAGTTTGCATCATAAGGGTGTATTTTGGACGCTTATTGATACGGCCGGTATTCGTGAAACAGATGATCTTATCGAGCAAGAGGGGATTAAGCGGTCTTTGGAAGAGGCAGCGCGTGCGGATCTTATTCTTTTGGTGGTTGATAGCGCGTTTCCTTTGTCTCAAGAGGCTGAGCGTTGGTATCGCGAGTTGCTGGCGCTGTATGGACAGAAGATTATTTTAGTCCGTAATAAAATGGACAAGATTCCTGCTGGTTACGCCACTGGAGTTTCCGCTCACCCTGAGCATGCCCTGAGTGACCCCCCTCGACAAGCTCGGGATAAACTCCGGGGTTGTATCGAATGGGTTGAAGCGGCACAGATGCAAGCTCTCTCTTTTCCTGAGTATCAAAAATCAATAAACGTTTCTACTCTTACGGGTAGTGGCTGTGATTTGCTTGAACGCGAAATAGAAGTGATGATTGAGCAGTTGTTTGAAAAAGCGCAGGCGCCTTTCTTGATCAACCAGCGGCATTATACGATTTTGCTTACGGTTGAGCAGGAGCTACAAGCAATTGATGAGCTTTTACAGTATCCGGTTGTTGCTTTCGAGTTGGTAGCCTATCGGTTACGCGAGACGCTTGAGGTCACGAGTTCTTTAACGGGTAAAAGTATTAGTGAAGAAGCTTTGAATAAAGTATTCCAGGAATTTTGCGTCGGTAAATAAAATGCGACCAGGTTTATACAATGAGCTCGACCTACTTGAGCTCATAATCAGCATCTGGCTCTCCGGTAAACTGTTTATCAAAAAACACATAATTACTTTTTTCATCGTAAATATTATCGACCCATTTTGCTATTTTCCCGAGCGAATCCCCTTGTGTGTACCAGATGTGCTTTTCGGTGCCCAGCATCAATGAAAAACGTGGTGCGATAATGTCAGGGAACTCTGGTGAGAGTGTTAATTTTGGTAAATATTTACGCAGAAGCGCGGCGAGTTTTTTTACATAAAAAATGCCACAGCGAGGGTAGAGGACTATCGAGGGGATAGTGAACCAATCAGACCTTAGCTGTTCTTCTAAAACAGAAAATGTTTCGTGAAACTTAAATTGGAGTAAAACGTCCTGGAACTCTGGATTGGTCAGTATCTGATGAATGATGGTTGCAATGTAGGTACGTAAACAATCTTTGTCTGTTTCAAAGACACGTTTTCCCTTTTTTATAATAGAGACGGTCTCTTTTTTGCAGGGTGCTGTGAGGTGAAATTTATAAAGCCCTGCAAATTCACTTTTTTGTTTTTGGGGGAGATTGATGAGTGAATAAGGAATCATTTTTGTAAAATCGGTATTTTGGCATTTTTCAAGCCTGCGCCGGGGGGTATTTTTGTAGAATGAGAGAGGGTCTTTTTTGTTTCGCCAGAGAAAGAAAATATACGGTGTCACTGGTTGTTGAATTAATCGTACGTGGAGTAACGGGTTGTTTTGATCGCGGTATGTAATGAGTGACGTTTGCCATTCTTCGACAGTAGGCTTCTTAAAGGCGCTTGCAAGATCTTGTATTTGCATCTTTTCTGAAGCAAGTACTGTTTTTGGGTAATAACACAAAATTCCGCAAAGAAAGAGCGGATACAAAAACCAATGCCACAACAATCTGTTTTCCATGAGCATCTTCTCCTCTGCGCCTACCGCTCATCCCGATTTTTCTCTGGTGAGTGTAGCAAAGAGTGGAGCGAAAAAAATAGCGTTATGATTAAGTTGATTTCTGCTTAGTATGATCGTCGGTGTTAAGTAGGCTTCCAGTAAGCCAGACGACACCGTCCCAGGCCTGAGCTGCTGTTAAGGTTTTAAGAAGTGGTGATCCTGAGCCTTTTATAAAAACTTGTTCTTTATCAAAAGTGATGTTCTCGTCTACCAGAGAGTAATCATTAGGCGTTTTTCTTAAGCTTGTTTCGAGTGTTTTCTCATCTGCGCAGTAGATAGTTACTGGAGGATAGGTAGTGGTTTTGGTCCCGGTTTTTTTGGATGTCGTGCTTGTTGTTACCGTGTTTTTTTCTATATAACTTGCTGCATCGACAACTTCGTAAAGATCTTCTGAGGATGAGTAGGGTTCCATTGTTGTGGTAACAGAAAGAAGCTTGATCGATTGTTTCAGATTTTCATCTGTTGCCCAGCGAGAAAGAATATTTTTTAGGCTGTTTCTAAGAGCTGTATGTTTTTGGTTTGGCAATAACGTGCCGTTTTCTTTTACTCCTAAAAAAACGTGAGGAAGATAGTCAAAGAGACGGTAGAGTCGGTTGGTGAGAGAAATGGGAATGTTTGTACTTTCAAAAACAATCTTGTCTCCACTTTGGTAGGTCATCCATGGAACGGAAGTAACGTTTTTTGGAGAAAGATCATCGATTATGATATCGGAAAGAACTCTGTTTTCGATGTTTTTACGCGTGTCAAAAAGCCATGAGAAGAAATCTGTAGATTTTTCCCATTTATTTTTATTATTCATCCAGTCTCGAGAGGATGAGAGCTTTGTATCATTATTTTTGTCATCGCTATAGAGAGCGTTAAATTTATCTTGCAGTTTATCCTCTAAAGTATCGGCTTCATTAAGATTTTTACACCAGAGCCAATAGCGGATTCCGGCGACCGCAGCAAACGTTATAGCGGCAGCGCTGAGACAGGTCTTTGGGTGATCTAAAATCCAGCGACCAAGCGGAATTGTTTTATAGCGACGCACTTCAGTATAGGATATTCCGAGATCAGGACGCTTTAAAGTTGGACTTTTAACCCAGACTGGTTTTTGATGTGGTTGGGGGATAAGAGCAGGCAAAAGAGGGTTTGTGGTGCCGAGTAAAACACAACATCCCAAAAGTATTTTTGTTAATTTTTTCATTATATCTCCACTTTATCTTTACTGAAATTGTCTATTTTATTTGTCGCTTGATACTTCGATACATTGTGCCACCTATAGTGACGCAACACTCAGTATGGGCGAAATATAGTTTTTCTTAATCATCTCTACTTGCTTAGAGCTTGAAAAAGATCAATTTAGTGTAGCATCTTAGCATTATTTTTAATAGAGGGGCAGGAATGAAAAATTATCTTTTAAAAATTCTTTCTATTTGTAAATAATTTATAGTAGAGTAAGTGGTGAGGAAGCGAGTAAGCAGAAAGACGAGAGCAACAATAAAAAATAAGGAGAATAACTCATGAACAGATATTCTAGAGCTCTGAGCAGTATTTTGGTATTTTGTTTTATAACTATTTTTGCCGAGGCAAAGGGGGATACTTTCTCCATAAAGGCTCCTGTGTTGGCTACTGGTGTAAAAAGTGAGATTGCTTGGAATTGTCATGGGTGTGTTTTACCGCCTGAACAGGCAAAAGAATTACATACGTTGGTGCATGAGTATCGAATAGCATTAAGCAATTTCTGTGATTTAGTATGCAGTAAGGAGACTCAGTTTAAGCGGCAACCATTCAAAGAACGGGCGCATTTTCTAAAAGAGGGCGCGCAAAAACTGTTGAGAATTATCGATAAGATCGAAAGTTTTTATAAACGAGTTGGTGTTCCTGAATGTTGTCAGCAGGGTGTTGTTAATGATATGAAAACACAAGTTTTTGATTGGTTGGCAAGACCTCAAGATTTTACAGGACTTAAGGCAACGCAATGGTGGGGCCCAGAAAAGTTATATGGTTGGAGCGAGGCTGCTTAATTAAGGGATTTTTGTATGAATGGTGAAAAAGAAAAATCTACGGATTTTTTGAAGAAATATTGTCAAGATATTACTGAGCGTGCACGCCAAGGCAAACTAGATCCTGTTATTGGACGGCATGAAGAAATTCGTCGTGTAACTCAAATTCTTTCTCGTCGGACTAAAAACAACCCTGTTTTGATTGGAGAGCCTGGTGTCGGTAAAACGGCTATTGTCGAAGGTATTGCCCAGCGTATTGTGAGCAAGGATGTTCCAGAAGCTCTCTTGAACAGCTCTATTTATGCTTTGGATTTAGGTCTTTTGATTGCGGGCGCCAAATACCAAGGCGAATTTGAAGAGCGTTTGAAGGGTGTTTTGAAAGCGATAGAAGAGAATGCAGAAAGCGTTATTCTTTTTATTGATGAACTTCACATGCTTGTTGGCGCAGGAGCTTCTGGTGGTGGGGGAATGGATGCTTCGAACCTTTTAAAACCTGCTTTGGCTCGAGGGACTCTTCATTGTATTGGTGCGACAACGCTTGCTGAATATAAAAAATATATTGAAAAAGATGCAGCTCTGGAGCGTCGTTTTCAGAAAGTGATTATTGAAGAACCTTCTATTGAAGATGCACTTTCTATTTTGCGTGGGCTTAAAGAGCGGTATGAGTTGCATCATGGAATCCATATTAAAGATCAGGCATTAGTTGCGGCGGCGACGCTTTCAGCACAAAATATTCCCGATCGTTTTTTGCCAGATAAAGCAATTGATCTTGTTGATGAAGCTGCGGCAATGGTTAAAATGGCAATAGATTCTCAACCTGAGTCAGTGGACCGTTTAGCGCGTAAAATTCGTCAGCTTGAGATTGAAAAAGTTGCTCTGTCAAAAGAGAGCGATGAAGCTTCAAAAAAGCGTCTTTTGGAGCTTGAAAAAGAACTTTCAAAACTTAAAGAAGAGCATCAACAGCTCCTTGACCAATGGAGAGCTGAAAAAGCGCCTATCGAAAAAATACGTTTAATAAAAGAGCAGATTGAGCGGGCTCAAATAGAATTTCAACGAGCAGAGCGTGCGGGTGATTATGCGCGCGCCTCTGAAATTAAATATGGGCGTCTTACAAAGTTTGAAAAAGAGTTAGAAACCGAAAAATCTCGTCTTGAAAATGGTGGCACGCGATTGTTAAAGGATGCTGTTGATGAGCATGATATTGCAAAAGTTCTTTCGCGCTCGACCGGAATCCCTGTCGATAAGCTTGAGCGGAGTGAAACAGAAAAACTACTTGCTATGGAATCTGTTTTGAAAAGGCGGGTTGTTGGGCAAGATGAGGCCGTTGCCCAAGTAACACATGCCATTCAGACGCATCGCGCAGGATTGACTGACCCTAACCGCCCAATTGGGTCGTTTCTCTTTTTGGGCCCAACAGGTGTGGGGAAGACTGAAGTCGCCAAAACATTGGCAGACTTTCTTTTCAATGACGAGCATATGCTTGTACGCATCGATATGAGTGAGTACATGGAAAAACATGCGGTTGCGCGGCTTATTGGTGCTCCTCCAGGATATGTTGGGTATGAAGAAGGAGGCCAGTTGACCGAACAGGTACGGCGACATCCCTTTAGCGTTATTCTCTTTGATGAAATTGAAAAAGCTCATCCTGATGTGTTTAATATTTTTTTGCAGATTCTTGATGAAGGGCGTTTGACTGATAGCCAAGGCCGGACTGTCTCTTTTAAAAATACGATTATCATTATGACGTCAAATCTTGGCTCACAGATAATTTTGGAAAACAATGACGAGGGTGCACTGCCTCAGTCAGTCAAAGATGAGGTAATGAAGTTGCTTTATAAGACGTTTAGGCCAGAATTTTTAAACCGTATTGATGCAGTTGTTTTCTTTAATAGACTTTCCCAAATCCAGATGACCTCTATTGCCGAGATTCAACTTCAAGAGCTTGTAAAACGTCTTGCTAAGCAACAGATTGCACTGTCGATAGATCCTCTGGTTACTGAACACATTGCACAGGTTGGGTATCAGCCTGAGTTTGGCGCGCGGCCTTTAAAGCGAGTGATTCAACAAGAGGTCACGGTGCCGCTTTCGCAAGCGATCTTAAAACAGCCTGATAAAAAAGAGTTTCATGTTTTTATGCGGGATAAAAAGGCGACGCTTCCAACTATTGAGTAATGTTTGACTGCTATAAGAAATATGTTATATTTATTATAATATATATGTTATAAAAGGTGAGATGTTGATGAAGTGGAAAGTAAGTTTTTATGATCGTAGAGTCATGGATACTATTCAAGAATGGCCCTGTGGTGTAAAGGCAAAATTTATCTGGATTGTTGATCTTATCGAAGAGCTTGGGCCAGAGGAAATTGGGATGCCCCATATTAAACCAATGAAAAAAGGTTTATTTAAGATAAGAGCTAGTGGATGTGAGGGTATCGGGCGTGCTTTTTTTTGTATTAAAAAGGGTCATTCTATTGTCATATTGAGTGGATTTATTAAGAAAACACAAAAAACGCCACAGACGGAAATTGACCGTGCTCGAAAACGAATGGAAGAGATAATCAATGAATAAAAAATTAAGCTTTAAGGCGTTTAAGGAAGAGGCGCTTAAAGATGAATCCGTGAGAGCTGAATACGAAAGATTGACACCGGAGTTTGAGGTAATTAAACAATTTGTTAGTGCACGAAAGAAAGTACATCTTTCTCAGGTTGAACTTGCAAAGCGTTTAAAGGTATCGCAGCCATTAATTGCACGACTTGAAACAGGCGGTTATGCAGCAACGTCAGTTTCAAAACTTTCAGAAGTTGCAAATGCGCTAGGGTATTCACTTAAAATTTCTTTGCAGGCAAAGAAGCGTAATTAATTTAGTACTTTACTGCGATTATCAAAAATCGTACTGGGTCCACTGCATAGGATCAACCGGTGTATTATTGATGCGTAATTCCCAGTGAAGATGATAGCCGCTTGCGTACCCGGTCATACCGAGTGTACCGAGCGGTTTTCCTTTGCGTACCAATTCACCAACATGCACGTCAGAAAATTTTTCGAGATGGAAGTAGAGCGTCAAAACACCGCATCCATGGTCGATAATAAGGGTGTTTCCGCTATGGACAAAACGCTCTTTGAGAACAACAACCCCGTCTTGTGCAGCCCAGATTACGCTTCTTGGTGCGGCTGCAATATCAACGGCATCGTGGCGATATTTCCCGCGTTGTTGCGACACTCTGAGTGTGCCAAAGTCGGTCGTGATGCTTTTGAGGTCGCAGGGCACATAAAAGGCCCCTTTCCATAACTTTTGCTTTGGAGAGGCTTTGGTGAGTCGAACCATTGCTTCTTCAAAAAGGCGCTCTGGTTGTCCTTTAGATTCTTCTTCTTCTACTTTTTCTTTGCTGAGGCCAAGGGTCTGTTTTTTAAAAGGAAACATGACTACATTGAGTTTTCCTTCGAGGGTTCCGTGATTGCCGACGCGGTCGGTAAACGAAATAACAAAAGGATATTCATTAGCAGGCTCATCGCTTTTAACGGGAATAAAGCATTCATAAATATGCGCACCAGAGCCTTCGATAACACAGGGATAACGCCCAGAAAGAACATCTACATGTGCTTCGTTAAGCGGTTTGTTTGCCTGGAATTGTACACGAAGTGTTTTCCCTTGAAATATTTTGTATGTCGGCTCAGAAATAGTAAATGCTGCCTGCAGAGGAACGTTATCAACAAAGAAAGTTAATTCACTTCGGGCGGTGTTTTTGTGGAATGAGCTATCTTGAACTTCGAACTTGAGTTTATGTTCTCCATCGCCCAGCGTCTGCGTTGCGATGAGGAAAGGGTACTCAAAGGTTTTACGTCCAATACGATGTTTTTCCGCAAGCGCTTTGTCATCCAGCCAGAGGGAGATTATACCAACACCGTAGCCATCGTTTCCTGCCAGTGCGCATTGTACGTCGCCCGCATAGGCACCATTTTGTTCGATGCCACGAATAACCATGGTTGGTGCTGTCGAATCGAAGAAGTAGCGAATAAGACGATAGCTTGCAAAGGCCGTTACCACAGAAATGAGTAAAATAAGTACTTTTTTGCTACGGAAAGAGATCATAGGGAACTTCCACTTTAATTCAAAATGTGTTTGAAAACATTAAATCCATCTAAATATAAGAATATCTATTTTTTGATGCTTCGTAAATGTATTGTGTTTTTATTAATCGAGACTGTTTCAAGTTGAACTTTTTTGGTAAATCGTTATACTTATGAGTATATTATCTAATTTAGAGATTCTTTTACATGGAGGATGAATGAAATGAACGCGATTGTTATGACAATGGAAGGCAGTAGTTTTGGGGCTGAAGAAGACAACTCTGAGAAGACTTTTGTTCAAAAGCTCAAGAAAAAAATGCCCTCGTTTTCGCAAGCTGCTTGGTTTTGTGCTGGTGCGGCTTACCCTCTTTGGTGCGTGACGCACGATTCAGCAACGCTTGGTCAGTATTCAAAGATGTCTTTAAGACGTGGTCTGTGGGGTTATGGAATAGCGAGTAGTCTTGGTGTTATCAGTAATGCTCTGCTTGGATCAGCTCCCTCATTCGGTGAGCGTCTGAAGGATGGGCTTAGTGGATTGCTAGGATTTTTAGCATCGCCTGACGCGCATTATATGCTTTTTGCCCCTACAGCGAGTCGAGGTATATTTTTCCGTGGCGATAGCTTTGTTATGCAGTTTGTAATCCCTTCAATTTATTCCAAATGCAGGGTCTTATGGTCAAAAACCCCTCTTGCGGAGTCTTTCAATCAAAAAGAGCATCGTAATACTTTTTATGCGGGTTCATTTGCGGGGTCGCTTTTGGGAATCGGCATACGCTACCGCAAAGACTTTGCAACTGGTTTCCGTCAGACGCCTCAGTTGGTGAAACAGCT
>LCEG01000004.1 GCA_000996275.1 candidate division TM6 bacterium GW2011_GWE2_42_60 | reverse complement strand
TCAGGGCTTCTACACGCTCTTGCAAAACGCTATTCTTCTCTGTATCTGCCAGCTTAAGACGCTCTTCAAGCTTAGCTTTTTCTTGTCCCAGCTTTTCAAGCGCCTCTTTTTGATTTTGAAGCTCAATTTTACGTTGATTAACTTGATTAACAAAAAACTCTTTCTCGTCTCTTAATTTCTTCAGGGCTTCTTCGCGCTCTTGCAAAGTTTGTTTATTCTTAACGTCTGCCAGTTCAATCTTATTTGCAAGCTCAAGCTTCTCTTGTCCCAGCTTTTCAAGCGCCTCTTTTTGATTTCGCAACTCAATTTCAAGTTCTTTAATTTTTGAAGTCTTTTTACGAAGATGTTCTTCAAGATTTTCCATGACATCCAAGCTCTTGACCGTGCTATCTTTATTCATAGCCCCCGCCGACCAAGCAACAACAGACCCCATAATCACCAAAGACTTGAGTAATTTTTTCCGCGAATGCTCCATATACGCCCCCACTACACTATATCTTAATTTATTTAATTCATTTTGAGTTTATAAATCCATAAGCCCAGTATAAAAGCTATTTATAAGTAATTAAAAGTATACCAAAAACACAATTTTAATCAATAAGCCTGTCTGTAATTGGCAAAGCGTTGTTTTATAGTAGAGAAAGAAAGAAGAGCGAAAAAGCTACCAGCGGGCGTATTCTTCTTTGCGAGACTCATAAAAAATAGTCTGGGCGACACCAACAATAGTCGCAATAACACCATTTGCTGTCGCCAAAATAAGCCCTTGGGTAAGTGAGACGGGCCAACAAGAAACAATAAAGCACTCAAAGCCCAAGCGAAGCAGCACGTCAAAAAGTAAGAGTGTAATGATAAGCGCACCCCACAAAAGAAGGATGAAAGAAAAGAATACCAATAAGCTTAAGAAATAGCGGCGCACAGACTCAAACGATTTTAAAAAAAGTTTTTTAAAGGAATATTCACCCCCTGCAATAGCAGGAATCATAAAAAAACTTAAAAAAAGTTGTAGAACCAGTAAGCATGCAACACCAAGAAACAGAAGAAGATCAACCGACTCACTATACAGGTAAGGTTTTTGAAGGAGTGGCACCATCGCCCATTGCAAAAGCGTCAACCAGGCGCACAACCACCCCGTTTTTACAACTCGTTTTATAACGCCACGTGCAGATGAGCCAATCGGACACTCGGATCCACGCAAAAGACAAAGCACCTGCATGCCAACTACTAAATACCACCAAAAACTAAAAAGCGTTTGTAAAAATTCGTACCAATACTCAACCCCGGTGTAGAGGGGTAAAAACGCTTCATAAAAAAGCGTTAAAAGAAATGACCCTGCAATCCCAATGAGCGTAAAAAACAGAAAAAACTTTCGTGAAAATGCATAAGTAACGCTCTGTTGGAGCAGCCAAGCTGAACTAAGTTTCATTGTGCAATACTCCCTTCCCTTTTTTATCGCTTAAGCGCCTCCGCGCCATCTGACCTTTACCATTTTCTACCACAAAATGATTCGTAACCAAAGCATTTTACACTGCATGTATTTTTATTTTTTCAAAAAACTAAGAATATTATGATAAAGTGTTTATTTTACTATCCATTGCCCACATCTTCTTGGTAATAAATTTCGAAATCAAGATTGTGGCAAAATTGTATTTTGAATTTAATGCCAGATGACGAATTATTCCTTTAGATAGACAAAACAGGTTTTCTTGCGCGTCAGATTTAGCTTCCATCCGCTCATCCCGAGTGTTTTTACCATTCTTGAGCTTCAAAGCTAATCTTTAGTAAAAATGTATCGAGGGAGAAGGCGGCACAAGCTTTTTGTACGCCCATAAAAATTAGAGGCAAAGCACGTGTTTTGGTTGGTTTAAATCGTTAGCTTAGAGTTAATAAAATCACTTTATCACCACGCTCCCTCGATACATTTCCTCCTACGTCGGAAACACTCGGGATGAGCGGTGGTGGGTAAACTCAACCCAGCTCATGGTAAGTGTTTTGACGTCAGTCAAAGCATGTCATCGGAATGTCAAAAAAGCACCTGTTTTGGGAAAACCATGAAAAGTGCGGACGCAACCTTCATTTTTCAGTAAAAAATGCGGGTTTCACCGTCAAAAATTGCGATTTTTTGAATTTTTTGCTAAAATTTATAAAAGATAGAAAATCTGGTGGTCACTAAAAAAGAGAGTGTACTATGATAAAGCGACTCCTCACACTTCCCATCGAAGGGAAAAAAAGCATTTTTCTTTTTGGACCCCGTGGAACAGGAAAAACCTACTGGCTCAGAACTCAGATGCCCGATGCGCTCTACTTTGATCTTCTTGATTTTTCACTCTTTAGTTCGCTTGCAGCACGGCCCAATCGTCTCGAAAGCCTTATTCCTCAAAACTATAATGGCTGGATTATCATTGACGAAGTTCAACGTGTTCCAGAGCTTTTAAATGAAGTACACCGACTTATTGAACATAAACAGATGAAGTTTGTTCTTACTGGATCAAGTGCTCGAAGTTTACGTAAAAAAGGAGTCAATCTTCTTGCCGGACGTGCATTAACCTATCATATGCATCCATTGGTCGAACAAGAATTAGGCAATTTATTCAATCTCTCAAAAGCACTTACCGAAGGGCTCCTACCCTCGCTTCTCACTGAAGAAAATCCTAAAAAATATTTAGAAAGTTATGTACAGACGTATGTTCGTGAAGAAGTTTTACAAGAAGGACTAACACGAAATATTGGCGCTTTTAACCACTTTTTGGAGGTAGCAAGTTTTTCGCAAGGCTCACTTCTTAATCTCTCTGATATTGCCCGAGAGCTCTCGCTCACTCGCTCAATGGTTTCGAGTTACTTCGATATTCTTGATGATCTTCTCCTCTCTCGGAGACTCTCTGTCTTTAGCCAACGTGCTAAGCGTAAAATGATCGCTCATCAAAAATTTTATTTTTTTGACACTGGAGTCTTCAGGACCCTCAGACCTACCGGGCCGCTTGATAGAGCGGAAGAGGTTAATGGGGCAGCGCTAGAAACATTGTTTTTGCAGTCACTCAGTGCTTTAAACGACTATCTTGAGCTTGGGTACTCGATCCATTTCTGGAGAACTTCAGCAGGGCACGAGGTCGATTTTGTACTTTATGGACCACGCGGGCTCCATGCGTTCGAGCTTAAGCGATCGAGTTCTGTTGCAAACAAAGATTTGCGTGGGCTCAAGGCGTTTAAAGAAGATTACCCAGAGGCGAAACTTCATCTTATTTATAGAGGAAAACAGAAAGAATATCACACGCAAGATTTTGGTGATATAACGTTTATCCCTTTTGAAATGGCATTACGCGAGCTTCCGCAGATTCTTAGTTAATTGTGCCACAGGCTGTGGCACAATTGTAAACTTTTTTTATGAGCGATGGCGAGAGGGTTTTGTTTTTTGCTTTTTTATTACGATTGGTTCTTGCATCTCTCTGTATTTTTCAAATTCAGCTTCAAGTTCCTCAATAGTGGGTAAACTGCTCTTAAGTGTTTTTGGCAACAATTTTACCAACTCTGTCTCATAACCGGCCACCCCGATCGGTTTATTAATATCACGTAAAGCATATTCGGCAATAAGATTATCTTTTGTCTTACAAAGCAAGAGCCCTATAGTTGGGTTGTCATTCGGGTGCCGAAGTTGACTATCAATAGCCGACAAGTAAAAATTCAGTTGTCCAGCATCGCGCGGATCAAATGGCCGTGCTTTCAATTCAACTACCACAAAGCAGCGTAGTTTATAATGATAAAAGAGTAGATCAATGTAAAAGTCGGTTGCGCTAATTTCTAAATGATATTGACGACCAATAAACGCAAACCCTTTTCCAAGCTCTAAAAGGGTTTTTTGAACATTATCAATAAGTCCCTGCTCAAGATCACGTTCATTATAATCGTGCGCAAGCGAAAGAAAATCAAAGATATAGGGGTCTTTGAGTGCTTGTTGAGCAACTCCTGATTGATGATCTGGAAGTGTTTTTTTGAAATTAGTAATCGCCTTGCCTTCTCGCGAATACAAATCAAGCTTAATCGATGCTTCTAGAGCACCACGGCTCCATCCATCTTCAATTGTTTTTTGCGCATACCAAAATCGTTTATCGTTATCCTTTATTTTCTCCAAAAGAACAGCATTATGACCCCACGGAATATTAAAAATAGGAAGATCTGTAATTTGTGCCACAGGCTGTGGCACTTTTTCATATGCTAGATAGAAAGCCCTCATTCTAAATATATTGCGTTTTGAAAAACCCTCTATTCCTGGAAATTCATTTTGAAGATCTTCGACTAGCTGCTCGATTACACCCGTTCCCCAATTATGCTGACTCTGTTTTTCTTCAATAGTCTGCCCGATATACCAATAGAGCTTAAGAAGCTCTTTATTTGCAGAAAGCGCCGTTTTAACTTGCGCTTCTTGTACATGTTTTTTTATAGCAGATAATGCTTGAACGTATTCTTTAGTCAATGGAGAACGAGAAGCTTTTAGTGTTGTTTTTTTCATAAGACATTCTGTTGTTTTTAATATTCTTTGCGTGACATAGGCACTATACCTAATCTAGTAAAATATGGCAGCCAATCCAAAAAACAAATTTGCCCACAAAAAAAGGGGCCCGGTTAAGGACCCCTTTTAGATTACATCATGTAAAATTCGAGAGTTTATCTACCGCTCTTATACTTCGATACATTTGCTTCGCAAACACTCAGTATGAGCGGATTGTACTTTTCTCCCGCTCACCCTGAGTGTTTTTGCTTACGCAAAAACGTATCGAAGGGAAGGGGAGAAACAAGAAGTCTTATTTAACTGGTTGTGCTGCACGACGCTTAAAAAAACTTACAACGTATGCACCAACGCGTTTTGCTGATTCAACTGCTACTTGTCCTGCTTTTTTAGTTGCATTCCAAGCAAAAACTGAACCATGAAACACCGCGTGACAGCTTTTCTGTGCCGCTAATTCAAGAGCTTCTCGTGCTTGCTCAGAAAGAACAGTATTGTAAGCAGTTACCGCACCATTGCTGACTGAAGAAACAACTGCGCTGTCGAGACCTTTGCGATGGGCTAAGTACCCAAGGGCAAGCAATGCAGCCGTACCGGTAACGTATCTTGTTGCTTTGTGGCAGACTACTTTCTTGGTGTGTAATAAAGCATTTTCAAGTTTGCCGTATTTGGTGTTCTTGCGAAAATCAATTGCACGGTTGATAAGTGTTTGACGTTTCGTGAACTCTTCAGCACGTGTCATCTTCTTGTTTTCAAGACTCACTTCAGCATTCTTGCGCACTTCTTTTTGTTGTTTTTCAGTCAACATGCCGTACACATCTTCAAGAAGCTGAAGGTCGTTTTTCATGCTTACTAAACTGCGACGATTCAAGACTCTGAAACTATCACAATTCGAGACAACTTGAGAACCGACACAGTCTTTCTCGGAACCGCAGCTGCTGTATTCGTCGTTGGCGATAAGCGCATCAAAGATTTTAATGGCTTTTCCCGCAACCGTTTCCTCATGGTGCTCTTTAGTAATCAAGTCTGTTTTACCTAAAGCTTTATACTCATCTTGCATCTGCAAAAGAATAGAGAGTTTTTCCCGTGCAGTTGGTAGCTCATACAAGTTTTTTGCAGCCAAATCCGTATAGCGATCAGTAGAAGACGCAATACTTGGCGCAACTGCAGCAAGGCTCAAAAGAGCCAATGAAAGCATAGAATGCTTGAGACTAAATATCATTATGAATTCCTCCATTTAGTTTGACATAACCGACACCATTTTTTGTCGATAGTGTTAGTCTAACAGAAATGGAAAATTCAGCAAGTATGCGGCAAAAAAACCATTTTATTACAAAAAGAAATTGTGGCGATAGTTTCCTACCGCCACAATTAAAAGAGCGTTTTAACGCTTTAAATGTCTAAATAAGTAATGCTTATTTAGCACCAGCAGCAGCGTTCGAAATCGCTTTGGCTGCTGTTTCCAACAATGTCTTAGCGTTCTTCACCTGTGACTTCCCAGGATTCTTTTGGACTGCGTCTAAAGCATTAGCACCAACATTACCTTGGGCAAAGATCACAGCTAATTGATCAATGGCAGGTTTACCTTCCATGTCAGCGATAGTCTTTTTCAAAGCTTCGCTTTCCGCGCCGCCGCCAGAGATAGATATAACACCTTCAAACATTTTATTGTAGGCAACCTGCTTCGCTCCAAGGTTTATTCCGGCCCTTGATACCATGAGATCAATAACAGATTTATAGTTCTGCATCTTTTTAGCAGCATCTCCTTTATAAACCGCTTTTGACCCACTAGCTTTAAACGTAGCTATACCTCCAGCAATGGCATCATTGACAATATCCTGCGATTTTGTATCCATACAGAAACAAACAACTGACTGGCTTAAAAGCACTATTGCACCTATGCCAAAAAATATTTTTCTAGAAATCATAATTATATAGCCTCCGAAGCTTCTAATTCTTTAATAACCGAATCTTTCACATCTTTATCTGTTATTTTTAAATCGTCTTTAATATTTTTGATCTGTTCACTGGTATATGTTTTACCCTTTACATCATCAACACTCGTAATTTTACTAGCATTTTTGACTACGTTTTCAGCCGTTGAGAAGTCGACCTTCAGCTCAATCTTCTCTTCGATTTCTATGTCTTCCCCAAGCTCAGGCTTTTTGACTTCAGGCTTTAACACTGGCTTTTTTGCAGGTTCTTTGTTCAATGCTTCACGTCGGGCTGCAATGGCTTTTGTAAGCTCATCCCATTTCCACACACCAAGATTAAATTCTAATGTGTTAAGATCTTTTTCAGTATAATTTGCAACCGCAGAGACAAGGGTGTTGTTAACATAATTCGTCATGGCCTTCTGTGCGATACCTTCCATTGCTTTTACAGCAGCCTCTTTTTTAATACCGGCTGCGTCATTGAGCGCCAAGACCTTGTTTTCTTCGTCGGTCCATGCGTTTTCATAATCGGCTTTAGTAAAGTTATTTGCAAAGTCGAAGGCTTCAAGATTCGTCTTAGCATCTGCCAATGCTTTATTGTATAGCTCTAAAGGTGTGTCTTCTTCCTCTTCTCCAGAACCCTCGCCTTCTTCGCTCTCGCTTTCAGATTTTTCAGACAACTTGTCTTCAGCCTTTTTCTCTTTGTCTTTTATGATCTTAATATCTTCATTAAGCTTTTTTTGTTCATCTTTCTCAGACTTTTTTGCTATGTCCTTGATGAGATTATTAAGATCATCTTTTAACTCATCTTTTGGAGCCTCGTTCGGCTTAATCTTATTCACTTCGTCCTGAAATTTTTTCAGCCTATCTGCAAACTCTGCTTTTTTAGTTTTAAATTTTGCGACCTTGTCTTTTAAAACCTTAATCTCGTCTTCAATTGTAACTCTTTGTATCGCGGGAATACCTTCATAAGCCTCTTTGACTTTTGCAATAGCAGCGGCTTTAAGCGTATTTTTCTGGTCTTGTGGCACTACCTTAAGTTGCTGAGCGGCATAAACTGCTTTTGCAATTTCAACAGGAGAGACTTTTTGTTTTTTATAAGATTCAATTTGCTTTTCAACTGCAGCTCGACCCTTTTTTGCAGCATCTCGCAATGTGGCACGCATACTATCAGGTGAAACTCCAAGCATTGGCAATGCACTCAGCATCACAACGCTTGCAAGCATTGTTTGTAACATTCTTTTCATTCTTTACCCTTTTTAATTAAAACGAAACCGCAAGTTTTCCAAAGAGCGTCCAACGATGGAGCAATGTATTGCTATGCCCAAAGTCATAACCACCACCTATAGAAAGCACTGATGGATAACATTCGCCCCATTTGTACCCAGCGGCACCGTAGAAGGTGTAGCCAAGAACTGCTGGTTGCGAGCCCGAATTCCAGTTGATATCCCATGCTTTGATCTTCAAACGATCATATTCGGTTGCTGTAGAATCTGATCTCCCGTACCGATCACGAATAGTCCGTGCTTTTGATATTGGTGTTGTATCTACTTCGGGTGCAACTGTTCCTGCAAGCACTGGTCCTTCTTCCCAACATGGTTGAATATAATCAGCCTGACGGGTGTAGAGTGTCCAGCCAAGTTCACCAGTGTAACATGGGCCTTCATAGACTAACCCTGTATTCCAGTTGAACGCTGCACGAGGTGATATTTTGACACAACGGGTCAAATAGTTAACACCAAATGACTTGTGAATATCACTGCCATCAGCAGCAAATGCTATCATATCTTCTTGGTTCTTGAAGATCTGCATGTAACGGCTCCACTGTTTGCCCACAAGGTCAAACGTACGCCATTCGTTACGGCTGAAATAGTAACGACCATCACCAACAGTTCTGATCATTAACGATGCATCACAATCGTCCCATTTGTACATGGTAAAGGCAACTTCAGATCCCCATTGCAATGCAAAGTGATAAGTACCGACCATTGCTTCGAACATCGATTTAGCACAGGACTGATTACCGGTTGGAATTACCAAACCAAGATAACCATCGAGGCTGCAGCAAGGCGTTGATGCCCAGTTGTGGCCAAGACGAAGATCAATTTCAGAAACACGGGTGCGTTTCATATCGCAGCAATTATTCGATGTTGAACAGCAGTTTGATGTGCCACAACATACATTGTTTGTTGTGGTCGTCGATGCTGCTGGAACAATGCACGATGTGATACGGCCGTATTTCATGCCTGGTTGCATAAAGGCAGCTCTCATCGAATTGACGTAAGGCTGACTTTCAATACCAAGTGTATCGGTATAGGCATCGACATCTGCACCTTCTGAAATATTTTCAGAAAGACGGACTTCATTTTTGACGCGCATAATTGGCATGTTCAATTCAAACCAGTAGCGTGCGCCGCCTTCATCATCTTCACAAAGAACTTGCTTCCATGCTAAATCAACACCAACAAAGGTGTTTTTAGGACAGAGCTGAATCGTGGATGTAAAATCGGCATCCCCAGCAAGCTTAATGTTGAAATGATAAGCATCAATATCAGCATCATCAGCAAGAAGATCTGGGTTGGCTGGGTTTGTTGCTGATCGTGTTGTAGCAACCAATTTGCTCTTGTAGTTCAAGCCAAACCATTTTCCAAGTTCTCTAGTTCCTTGTGCAGAGCTTGCACCACCTAAAAGACCAACTTCAAGCGCTGATCCACAGCCATCTTTACGTGCAGTCATCACGTTCCGACGGAAAAATACTTCATGTTCTGGAGTACCAATAGCACCCTTAATCACGACATCTGTAAAAAATGTCTGGCCCGTATAATCGCCGGCAGCATAGCAGTCGCTACACGAATAACCGCCACCGTTCGTACTGCAACAGTCTGCTTGCGCAGATTGTGCAAAAACGCACGCGCCTAAAACTAGCAGCGTGCCCTTGAGGTTCTTCATACCTACTCCTCTTGTTAAAAAACAAAATCTTTTCAAATAAACCACTCTTGATGATTTCTAGCATGATGCAAAACGCATTGTCAATACTATGCTGCACGAATAACAACAACTAAATTTTGTTATACTTATCTGTGAAAAAGAGAGAAAGCTGGTAAATATTACCAAAGCGACGCTTAATCTTTCTATGCTCCGTTATTTTTTTGAAAAAATTGTTGACCGCTCTTACCCAGTGAGCGGAGAAGAACAATTTGAATCAAAGCCTGTTTGTGGTAATGCTTTAACCCCTCCCGCTCATGGTGAGTGTTTTTGCGTAAGCAAAAATGTATCGAACCATCGGGATGAGCGGGGCAGTCTTCAGGGCGAGCGGCAGAGTGAAAATCTCTCCATCGATACAACCGCTCATACTGAGTGTTTTCCGCAGGAAAACATGTCGCCGTAGGCGGCACAATGTATCGAAGTATGCGGTTAACTCCCGCCGTCCTCTTTTTAATGGTCTCAAAATCAAGCTCTTGGGTTAACGCGTATTTTAAAAGTGGGCATCGCGTTTCTCGGCAAAGAAAGTTTTGTTCTCTTTAAACAGAATGCGTAATAGTAGAATTTTTTTACATTTTCTTATTTTTTGTATTGCACGTACAAGCAAAAAATGCTGTGATATACTTATAAGTTGCAATTTCCAACCTCCTCTATAAGACAGGGGCTTTTTTCATGGCACACGAACTTCCCTCCATGGAGGGGACCAAACAATCTCTCGAACCAATCAACCAAGGTTCCATTGTCCGCGTAAGCGGAACGGTCATTGATGTTGAATTTTCGCGCGATCGCGAACCAGATATTTATAATCTTCTATACGTAATCATCCCCGCAACTCCTTCCGAAAAAGAGCGTCGCGCACATATTGAAGTTGCTCAGCAGCTTGGCGATGGCATTGTTCGTTGCATTGCACTCGAAAACGTATTCGGCATTTCTCGTGGGCTTACGGTTATCGACTCTGGTGCTCCTATTCGTGTTCCTGTAGGACCCGTAACACTTGGTCGCATTTTTGATGTTTTGGGGAATGTGATTGATGGGCGCGGACCAATAAAAGTAGAAGAGCAGTGGCCAATCCACCGCGATTCTCCTCAATTTACTGAACAAAAAATTGAAGACGAAATCCAAGAAACAGGTATTAAAGTTATTGATCTCATGTGCCCCTACCTCAAGGGTTCAAAAATCGGACTTTTTGGTGGTGCTGGTGTTGGTAAAACAATCCTTGTAACCGAACTCATCCGTAATATCGCCATCGAACACCAAGGTGTTTCTGTTTTTACTGGCGTTGGTGAACGAACACGAGAGGGAAATGAGCTCTGGCTCGACATGCAAAGATTTGGCGTTCTTGATAAAGCCGTTCTGGTCTTTGGTCAGATGGGTGAAGTCCCCGGAGCACGTTTGCGTGTTGGACTTACAGGACTTACCATGGCTGAGTATTTTAGAGATCGTGAAAAAAAAGACGTCCTCCTTTTTGTCGACAACATATTCCGTCTCGTACAAGCAGGATCAGAGGTTTCATCACTCTTAGGTCGTATGCCATCAGCAGTCGGATATCAACCAACACTTGCTTCTGAGCTCGGGGCTTTCCAAGAGCGTATTACCAACACCATTAATGGTGCTATCACCTCTATTCAGGCTGTCTATGTCCCTGCTGACGACATCACGGATCCTGCCCCTGCAACTACTTTTATGCACCTTGATTCGAGCACGGTGTTATCCCGTAAATTAGTTGAACTTGGCCTTTACCCTGCCGTCGATCCATTAGCCTCGTATTCAAAAGGGCTTTCTGAGAGCACCGTTGGTGAAAAACATTATCGCGTTGCTCGTGCTACTCAATCAATTTTACAACGATACAAAGAGCTTCAGGATATTATTGCTATTCTTGGTATGGATGAGCTTTCTGAGGACGATAAGGTTCTTGTCAAGCGTGCGCAACGGCTACAAAAATTTCTCACACAACCACTCTTCACCGCAGAGTTTTCGAGCGGCATCCCCGGAGTATTTGTTCACAAAGAGCAGACGGTTGATGACTGCGATCGCATTATAAAAGGTGAATGTGACCATCTGCCCGAGCAGGCATTTTATATGGTCGGTACCCTTGAAGAAGTGTATAAAAAAGCAGAAGAGTTAGAGCGTGAAACAATGGGGAAGAATAGATGAACCAGCTGCTTACCGTCACCATCGTTACCCCCTCTGGAGAGAAGACATTTGAGGCCGAATGGCTTGAAATAGAAACTCCATCAGGAAATCGCGTTATAAAAGTCGGCCATGCACCTATGATCGCACAACTATTACCACAAAGCGCGCTTAAATACTTAAAGCCAGGCGGAGCGATAGAGAGTAGTTTGATTACCCAGGGAGTCGTTCGGGTTGAACGAGCACTGGCGCTGGTTGTCGCCGACCAGCCGTAACAGAGTAACTTCTCCGCTCGCCCTGAAGACTACCCCGCTCATCCCGATGGTTCGATATATTTTTGCTTACGCAAAAACACTCACCATGAGCGGTTGTATCGAGGGAGAAGGGTTTATACGAGCGGTAAAAAATAGCAGGACTTATGAACAACCCTATCGGCATTATTCTTTCAGGATCCCTTTCCGAAGGGCTCCTCATGCGCATTTCAGGCCACGAGTCGACAACCCGCATAAAAAGCGGGCGTTTTGTTTCTATTAAAAGTGATGACGAAACATTTTTCTCGCTCGTAACTGATATCAAACTCTCAATAACACACCCTGAGATTCCACTTGCACCGCCTACGATGAACGAGCAATTGCTTATGCATGCCATCAAGGACCGCTTTCTCTCGCTTCATGCAACACTTCGCCCCTTACTCATGCTCGATAAAGATGGCAAACGAAAACCGGTAAAAACAGTTCCTCGCCACTTTTCTCCCGTATACGAAGCCACTGACAACGAAGTTGCTCTTATTTTTGGCCGAGAGTCTGATGGTTCTGGGCGTTATTTCAATCTGGGCACGCCGCTTGACATGAGCGCAGAGGTTTGCATTAATCTTGATGCACTAACCGAAAGAAGTACGGGGATTTTTGGGAAAACAGGAACGGGTAAAACCTTTCTTACACGGCTCGTACTCGCGGGACTTATCAAGCAAAACAAAGCGCTCTCGATTATTTTTGACATGCACAGCGAATATGGCAGCCAAGCGCGACGCGAAGGCTCAACGTCCTCGTTTGTAAAAGGATTAAAGACACTATTCCCCGACAAGGTTGCCATCTTTTCGCTCGATCCTGAATCAACGCGCAAGCGTGGCGGCAAAGTTGACGTCGCTGTCACTATTCCCTACAGAGCGCTCCAAGTTCAGGATATTGTTTCGCTGCAAGAAGAGCTTAATCTCCATCCAACAGCCTATGAAGCTGCTTATCTACTCGAAAATGTTTTCAAAAAAGAGTGGCTCCATCAACTACTCACCTATCAAGGGGAACTCAAGGAGCTTGCTGACCGAATTGGCGCACATCCAGAATCAATTATAGCCCTTCATCGTAAGCTTAAATGTATTGAGCGGTTCCCTTTTATCACACCAGAAAAAGCCCCGGGAGAACGTGATGTTGTGGAGGAACTCGTCACTTATATTGATAAAGGTTTTTCGGTAATTATTGAATTCGGTAATTTTACTTCAACACTCTGCTATCTACTTGTCGCCAATATTATTACACGACGTATTCATACCCTCTATACAAAAAAAACCGAATATTTTCTAGGAACTCAGCGCACTGAAGATGAACCAAGAAAACTGATTATTGCTGTTGAAGAAGCTCATAAATTCTTAAACCCTTCTGCGGCTCGTCAAACTATTTTTGGAACTATTGCACGCGAAATGCGTAAATACTACGTTTCATTATTGGTTGTTGATCAACGTCCTTCCGGCATTGACCCCGAAGTTCTTTCACAGATTGGAACAAAAATCATCGCGCAATTACATGACGAAAAAGATATTGTTGCTGTACTTGGGGGGATGCCAAATAGCTCAGAACTCAGAACCATTCTCTCCTCACTCGACAGCAAAAAACAGGTCCTTTTGGCAGGACACGCGGTCCCGATGCCGCTCGTCATCGAACCACGCACCTATGATGAAACTTTTTATGCGAGCTTAATTACCCGACCTCATAAAGATGTACTTGAACAGACTATTAAGGATCTTTTTTAAAAAAACATCTTTTAAACAGTCTCTGTGAGACATAGACTCTCTTTGCCTAAAAACGAAATGCCTAACTTTAAAATACGCGTTAGACCTAATGCACGTAGTTCCGCTTCATATTTATTCTTTTCAATCTGCTTGAACGCACTTTTTGCCGCAGTTTCAAGCGTCTCTTTTTTGTCCAGGTCGACCGCTTTAAACTCAATAACCGCCCCCGGTTTTGATAGATCATGCGGAATAACCATAACATCATAACGGCCATCTCCACTTTCGCGGTTTGAACGGACATAATGGGTTTCCATAAGACTGGCAAGCATACCCAATACAAGCGCATGATAAAAACGTTCAGGCTCAGTGCCCTTAGTGTCAAAATAGCTTAAACTTTCACCGCAAAACTGCTCAAAATATTTTTTAAACTGAGAGGGATTGCCTGCAACCAGACTCGCAAGCATTTTATTATAATTGCGCAGACCAAATCCTTCAGAAAACCAGGTACTAAAAGTCGTTTTATACGTTGTGCCAACTTCAACATTGGGAATTAAAAGCTCTGCGTAGTTAGTATCCTTAACCAATCGATAATTTTCAAACGTCAGATACCCACAGAAAAGCAGAAAGTTCCAAAGCACTTCGTCATTTTGCTCTATGTCAGCCATAATAATGTTTTCTTGAACGGCTTTGGTTACTCTGCCACCTGTTATAAGAATTTCGAGCTCTTCCTTCATTTCGGGAGTACAGCGCTTGAGCAGATCTTTAATCAATGCATTACTGCTTGTGTTAACCCAGTAAGGTTGAAATCTCCCATTATTATCAACCAGATTGACAATAGACCATGGATTGTAAATTTTATAACCTCCACTTTGGTATCCATCGTACCAGTCGCGCACTATGTCAATATGAGCATCGAGGTTGAAGGCATGCAACATCGCGATTACTTCATCTTCAAGAAAGCCAAATTTATCTGCGTAGGCTTTAGTTGTTACATTGCAAACACGCAAATTATTCATATCGCTAAAAACACTTTCTTTACCCACACGCAAAATTCCCGTTAAAACCCCCCATTGAAGAGCATTATTTCCTTTTAAAGCTGAACCCATAAAGCTGCGCATAAAATTAATAACTTCATCGTAATACCCATTAGAATACCCAGCATGAATAGGCGTATCATACTCATCAATAAGAATAATAACTTTTGTTTTGTGCGCTCGCTCTAGATAGATTGACAGGTCTAGAAGTGAACCCATAAGATCAGCAAGATCGCATTTTCCCTGTCTAATTCGCTCAAACCGCTCTTTTTCAGCATCAAAAAGGAGTGTTCGCACGTAATTATGTCGCTCAAATTCTCTCATAATTTGTATGCGCAATAGACGATAACTCTCTTCCCATGCGCTAGTTTTCACATCTTTAAATGTCAACCAAATCACCGGGTATTTCCCCTGATGTTCCATACAATCAGAATACTGTTCGATTTTAAGACCATTAAAGAGATATCGCTTACTTTTTTCTGATTTTTCAAAAAACCATCGTAACATCGACATGTTTAATGTTTTACCAAATCGTCGAGGACGAGGAATAAGAGTTACCGCCGCTCCAGAATCAAACAATTCTTTTATAAGCAAACTTTTATCTGCAAAATAATAATTATCCTCTACGAGCCGCTCAAAATCATCGATTCCAATAGGGATACGCTTCTTTTGGTTCATCGGTTCCATCACAATACCCTTCAAAAATTTTTACCCCACCCTCCTCTTATTTTGTCAGTGTAACAAAATAAGATAAACTAAAGACAAGTCTGTCTTATAAAAAAATACTCCTCAAAAATTGTTAAAGGAAAATTTAATCATGAATCGCCTTGAAGAAAAACGTCACTTGATGACCACAACCCTCACCACTCCTTATATCTATTACAATAAGGCAAAGGGTCTCAATCCTGAAGCAGAAAAACAGCTGCAAGAAGCTAATGATTTTTTTGAACAACAAAATATTGTTGCCACCACAGAAAGTTATAAAAAAGCGCTCGCCGCTGCCCCAGAGTCTCCCGAACTGCTCTCCAACGTCGGTGCAATACTCGCCGCACAAGGAGCCGTTCAAGAAGGCGTTGCATTCCTTAAAAAAGCGACTGAAATTGACCCACGAAGCGCCGGCGCATTCTACAACCTTGGCACCCTCTTCCTCGCCCATGGCATACGCGATCAAGCAAAAGAGTATCTTGAAAAAGCGCGCGATATCGATCCCCAAGGCGCACCTATTCTCAATAATTTAGGAATAACCTACCTCCACCACAGCTCTTTTGAAAAAGCGATTGAATGTTTTACAAAAGCAACCGAAATCGCTCCACAATTTGATTATCCCCTTCATAATCTCGGTACTGTTTCGTACGACCGCGAGCAGCTCGATCAAGCAATGCACTATTTTCACCAGTCGCTTGAACTTAACGAAAACAACTTCGCAACACTTAATGATCTTGGTTGCGCACTCTACCTCGAAGACAAAGTTGATGAAGCCCTCGTTTTCTTGAAAAAAGCACTCGTTGCAAACAATAATTATCGGCTTCCGTATCATAATATTGGGTACATTGCTTTTAAGAATAACTTGCTCTAGAAGGCAAGAATCAAGATAATTATCGAAGAGAAATTGACTTTATTCAATTAATTGCGTAAAGTTAAGAGGTGTATCTCATAAAAACAAATTTTCTTTATGTCGAGGTTTCTTTATGCAAAAACGCCCTATTTTTGAATGGCTTTTGAAGCGAATTCAGGAACCTCGCCAATTTATTCAGGTACTCCTTGGTCCACGGCAAGTTGGCAAAACAACGTTAGCATTGCAAGTAGCAGAGGCTATTGATAAGCCATTTCACTTCATTTCTGCGGACTTGGCAACACTCCAGGACCTTGCATGGTTGCAGCAGCAGTGGGAAGTTGCTCGGCTCAAAGTCACTCCAGGAAAAGGAGGGCTTCTTATTATTGATGAGGTACAAAAAATCCCTCACTGGTCGAGCCTTATAAAGTCTTTGTGGGATGAAGACACCCGCAATGGGGTAGACTTATCAGTTATTATTCTTGGATCATCCCCATGGTTGGTCCAACAGGGATTAACAGAGAGCCTTGCTGGGCGCTTTGAAGTTATTCCAATCACCCATTGGTCGTTTGACGAGATGAATAAGATCTTTGGTTGGTCGTTAGAAAAATATGCTTACTTTGGTGGCTATCCAGGTGCAGCACCCCTTGCTGACGAGAATGATCCTACTCGGTGGAAAAATTATATAAACGAATCTTTGATTGAAACAACTATTTCACGAGATATCCTCCTCATGACTCAAATCAATAAACCCGTTTTACTTCGACGCTTATTTCAGCTTGGATGCACCTATTCTGGGCAAGTCCTCTCTTTCACAAAAATACTTGGGCAGCTTCAAGACACGGGGAACGCATCAACATTAGCTCATTATCTCGACTTGTTATCGGGAGCTGGACTTCTTGAAGGATTACAAAAATTTGCACAACAACAAATAAGGCAGCGGGCTTCAAGCCCAAAGCTTGCCGTATTTAACACGGCTCTTATGACCGCACAAAGCAATAAAACCTTTAAAGAAACCCTCGAAGACCGTGTTTTTTGGGGAAGGCTTATCGAATCAACTATTGGTGCACATCTATTAAATAGTATTCGAGGGACGCAAATCAAGCTTTTTTATTGGCGTGAAGGTGATAAAGAAGTTGATTTTGTTCTAAGCCATGGCAAAAACACAACTGCTCTTGAGGTTAAAAGTGGCGCCGAGACTTTTAATCGCTCGGGAATAGATCTCTTTGTTAAGCAATTTAAGCCAGGCCGAGTTATTCTCGTTGGAAGCAAAGGTATTCCTATCGAAGATTTTTTGAGGACACCGCTTACCCATTTTATAGATTAACCAATGACTCTACTCGCAAAGACCCTTCTCCCTCGATACAACTCCGATATGAGTCGATTTGCCGCCATGATGCCAGAGTATTCCCTTGAGATAGAAAGAAGAGTCTCTCTTGTGCGCCAAATTTAGCTTCCGTCCGCTCGTCCCGATACTTCGATACATTTTCCTGCGGAAAACACTCAGTATGAGCGGTTGTATCGAGGGAGAAAGCGGTACGCGGCTTTTGTACACTCATAAAAAGTGGATGCAAATTACTTTATTATCTCGCCCCTCGATAAATTTCGCCTTGACGACGGTTGGACGGCTTTTACTCCAAGTCAAACATCTCGAATGGGTAAGAGCGGTATTTGAGCATAATTTTCTCCGCTCATGGTGAGTGTTTTCGTCGAAGATGAAAATGTATCGAATCCATAGGAGCGGTATTTGAAAAATCTTTCAGAGTTTGATAAAAAACTTTATGGATCATCTAAGCCTTGCATTTGACATCTCATTATCTACTTGCAACTTCCTCAATGGATACATATCCTCGCAATTTTTTTACCGCTCTTATACTTCGATACATTTTTTCTTCGAAAAAACACTCAGTATGAGCGGAGGGGGTAAAGATGCGGGCAATGCATAGTCAGAGTAAGTAACCCGTAGGGTTTTATTGAAATCTCTACACAAAGAAATATTTGCGGTAGTGCCGTAACTCATTAATCGATTCAGAGACATCTTCAAGCGCACGATGGTGCTTGTTTTTTACAAACTTACGCTCAGGAGAATGTGGATACCAAGCCTGCACCAACTCCTTAATCGTAGAAACATCCACCAATCGATAATGCCCTCTTACATCAACCCGCGGAAAATAACGCTTTAAAAACGCTCGATCCTGATGCACCGAATTTCCCGCAAAAAGAAACCGCTCATGAGAACAATACTCGTCAATAAATTCAATTAAGTAATTTTCAACATCTTTAAGCGATGTTGTCGATGTTCGAACTGCGGCCAAAAGTCCAGATTTAGTATGTTGCTCCAAACACCAGGGATCCATTCCTACGAGCGTATCTTCCGGTTGATGGATAACAAGGTCAAGACCCAATTGAACCGTTTCAAGCTGCAAGTCAGTAGCTGCAACAGCCACTTCAAGCACTACATCGCGTGATGGATCAAGTCCAGTCATCTCAAGATCTAGCCATAAAAGACCATAATGTTGTTTTTTTGCCTTTTTTTCCATATATTTTTCGAGTATACTAATACAGTTGGTGATATACTTGCCGTGTCTATACGATAACCCTTTATCCATTCCAAGGTCAACTGTCTATGCAAAATTTGCGTGTTGGCATCCTTATGGGTGGCCTTTCAATAGAGAGAGAAGTTTCTCTTAATTCTGGTCGTACAATTTGCGACCACCTCGACACATCCCGCTATGAGCTACTCCCTATTTTTCAGGCTCATACAGGGGACCTTTTTGTGTTGCCTTGGCGTTTTTTACACCGGGGGAAAATTGCAGATTTTGAACATCGTCTTGAGCAAGAAGCTGAACGTATTTCTTGGGATGATCTCAAAAATCGTGTTGATTTTGTATTTATCGCGCTTCACGGTCGCTCGGGCGAAGATGGCTCAGTTCAAGGATTCTTTGAAGTTCTCAATATTCCTTATTTCGGCTCAAAAGTGTTTGCAAGTTCTTTAGGTATGGACAAAGCGCTTCAAAAAGTATTTCTTTCTCACGCAGGCATCACCGTTCCAAAAGGGTTTGTGATTGAATCTCATGAGTGTGATACTATTTCAACCGACAAATTACTCACTCTTCTCACCAAAGCACATCTTTCGTTTCCACTTATTATAAAACCCTCGCACGAGGGCTCAAGCCTCGGGGTTTCTAAAGTTGAAACAATCGAAAAGCTGCCCGAAGCAATACGCCACGCGGCTACCGTCTGCCCAGGGAAAAAACAACCAGTTATTGTGGAAGAAACTATTCAAGGAATGGAGTTTTCGTGCATTGTTATTACCGATCCAATCTCCGGTGAGTTTAAACCTCTTCCTCCAACAGAAATAGAGATTGAAAAAAAATCACTTATTTTTGACTATGATCAAAAATATATGCCTGGTCGAGCTACCAAACATACTCCAGCGCGTTGTTCAGAAGCATCACGCAAAGCGCTTCAAGACGTGTCGATACAGGTAATGAAAATACTCGGCTTTACCAATTTAGGACGCATTGATGGCTTCTTGCAAGCTGATGGGTCTGTCTGTATTACCGATCCAAATAGTTTTTCTGGCATGAGTCCTTCAAGTTACGCATTTTTACAAGCAGCCGAAGTCGATATGACACACACCGGGCTTATTAACCATCTGATTGAAACAGAATTGCACGCCTATGGTCTTTTAAAAGAAGCGGATTATAAGTGTATCCATGCTTCCGAGAAAAAGGAGTCGACTGTGTCACCCTGTCCTCAAAAAATACGTGTTGGCGTTCTTCTTGGTGGTGCGTCTAACGAACGAGAAATTTCATTAGAATCAGGCAGAAATGTCTGCTATAAACTTTCACCGGCAAAATATGAGGTCACCCCTCTTTTTGTTTCGAGTAATTACGAGCTTTTTCCACTTACACAACGGCTTCTTGTTCGTAATAAAACTGAAGAAATCGAAGAACTTACCAAAAATGAGCCGTCTATCAAATGGTCTCAACTTCCCGAACATTTTGACTTTATTTTCATCGGCCTTCATGGCGGCGTTGGAGAAAACGGAAGCGTTCAAGGAACTCTTGAAATGCTTAAAATGCCTTACAATGGTTCTCCTATTTTGCCAAGCGCGCTCTGCATGGACAAATATCGTACCAACGAGCTTTTAGCTTCTTGCAATATTGCTATACCGCACCATGTACTCGTAACAAAAGAATTGTGGGAAACAGCTCCTTTTGCATGTCCAATTCCTTTCCCTGTTGTTATAAAACCGCATGATGATGGCTGCAGCGTCCTTGTTCAACGTGCTGACAATAAAGCAGAGTTTGAACAGGCAATGAAAACCATTTTTGCATCAAACAAAGAACACGCACTCATTGAAGAGCTTATTGTCGGAACTGAAGTAACCGTCGGTGTTCTGGGAAATGACACGCCTTTTGCACTTCCACCAAGTCAATCGATCGCTTCAAAAGGCATCCTTTCAATTGAAGAAAAATTCCTACCAGGCGCTGGGGAAAACCAGACTCCTGCACAACTCCCACCAGATGCGCTTAAACTTATACAAAAAACAGTTGAAGATACCTATCGTGCTGCAACCTGCAAGGGGTATGCACGCATTGACTGCTTCTACCAAAACAAGCAAGAAAGTCCTACGGGAGCTGAACGCGTCGTTATTATTGAAATCAATACCCTTCCAGGCCTTACCCCTGCAACCTGTATTTTTCATCAAGCTGCAGAGTTGGGCATGAAACCTATGGATTTTATTGATCTGATCATACAACTCGGTTTTGAGCTTCATACGCAACAGCCACATTTAAGTAAAGAGCAACGCGCTTTTTTGCAACGGCAAAGCTGAACTAACGCCTCCCTCCACTCACCCCGCTCCCTCGATACATTTCCCCGAAGGGGAAACACTCGGGATGAGCGGTGTAAAAAACAACGCGCTTTTTTGCAACGGACAAACTGAACTAACGCCTCCCTCCACTCACCCCGATGGTTCGATACTTTGTACCGACTGCGGCGACATGCTTTGACTAACATCAAAACACTCACTCCGCTCATCCCGAGTGACCCGAAGGGTTGTATCGAGGGAGAAGGCGGCAGTACTCCATACTTAGAAAACTTTGAATGAGAGGGATAATTGCGGCACGAGTTTTTTGTACGCCTCCCCATTCACCCCGCTTCCTCGATACATTTCCCCGAAAGGGAAACACTCGGGATGAGCGGTGTAAAAAACAACGCGCTTTTTTGCAACGGCAAAGCTGAACTAACTTCGCTTAATTTGCAGGAGTTTTTTTGTTCTGTTAAAATAAAGATACTGTTAATTATATGTTTAACTTCCTAAAACCACAGAAATAGATTTTTTCAGATATACATTCTCTTTGTTAAAGAAAAAGTAGCATCTGCAAAAGAGTGATCTGTAGGAGCATTAATGTCAAAAGAGCTTATAAAGCCATCGCAATTTTGTATCGCCGATATGACCGAAGAAGATGATTCGCTTCAACCGAATGAAGCAATTACTACAGCGCTCAATGCGCTTTACCAAGGCATACTCGATACCTACAAATCAGACGCCATTGTCACTGGGACTATTTTAGATATCTCGCCAGAAGGTGTTCTGATTGATGTTAACTATAAGTCGAATGGTCTAATTCCTCTCTACGAATTCAACGAAGTCGAACTCAAAGGCCTTTCAAAAGGCTCAACGATTCAGGTCATTATTGATGAACTTGAAAACTTTGATGGTGATGTTGTTCTTTCTTATGAAAAAGCAAAAGCACGCAAAGCTTGGAAAGAGATTATGGATCTCTTTGAAGCTGGAAAACCAGTTGAAGGTATTGTATCACACAAGGTCAAGGGTGGCTTGAGCGTCGATATCGGCGTACCTGCATTCTTACCAGGTTCACAAGTTGATGTACAACGCGTTACCGACTTTGACCACTATGTCGGTCAAAAAGTCACCGCCCATATTATTAAGGTTAATCAGAAACGGGGCAACGTTATTATCTCCCGTCGCAAATTCCTTAATGAACAACGCTCTGAAGTACGTAAAAAGGTACTTGAAGGGCTTCAAGTTGGACAAATTATTCGCGGCGCCGTCAAGAACATCACCAACTACGGTGTGTTTATTGATATAGGTGGTGTTGATGGATTGCTCCACATTACCGATATGACCTGGGGCCGTATTGCTCATCCAAGCGAACTTCTCAAGATTGGCGATGCTGTTTCGGTTAAGGTTCTTTCATTTGACCCAGTCAATGAAAAAATCTCTCTTGGTATCAAGCAATTAAGTGAAAATCCTTGGTCTGAGCTCCCTGAGACGGTCAAAATGGGTGAAAAAATCGAAGGTATTGTTTCGAGCATCACCGATTACGGACTCTTTGTTGAAGTTGCAAAAGGTGTTGAAGGGCTTGTCCATATTTCAGAAATTTCATGGACTGACCGTATTACCGATCTGCACAAACACTACAAGGCAGGGCAGACTATCGAAGCCTTGGTCGTATCACTTGACAAAGAAAACCGTCGGATGTCTCTCAGCATCAAGCAACTCAAAGAAAATCCTTGGGATGCTGTTGTTGGTGGGCTTGAAGTTGGTCAAATTGTCACGGGAACCGTGCGCAATATTACCGACTTTGGTATCTTTGTGCAGCTTTCGCCTGGTGTTGATGGCTTGATCCATATTTCAGATCTCTCATGGACTGAACATATCAAGCATCCTTCAGACCTCTTCAAAAAAGGTGATGAAGTTCGCGCGATTATTACCGATATCAACCGTGAAAAACGGAAGATCTCGCTTGGGCTTAAACAGCTTGACGAAAATCCATGGGAAAATCTTGAAGCAAAATACCCTGTCGACTCAGTCGTTGAGGGTGAAGTTTCTAAGATCACTGACTTTGGTGCCTTTGTTAAACTTGCGAGTGGCATTGAGGGATTGGTCCATATTTCAGAACTTTCCGGCAACAACGTTGAACACGTTGAAGATATTATAAAAGTCGGCGACAAGAGCCAGTTTAGAGTTATTAAAGTTAACCAAGAAGAACATAAACTTGGATTAAGTTTAAAACCTAAAGGTTCAGAGCGTCCGCCTGTTAAACGCCAACCAAAAGAAGGTGGTGAACAGCGTCCTGCTCGTCGTGAAAGAGTTGAAGCGGTTTCCCATACTCCATCACGCATGAAGTCTCAGTTCCAGCTTGAACTTGAAAAGCATTCAGCGCGTCAATCAAATGACACTGAAGGCACAAAAGAAGCTGAAATCACAGAAGAATCATCTTCAGAAAACCCTTCTGAGGAGTAAGACATGGCAGTAGAAAGAACGTTTGGTATTATAAAACCTGATGCAGTTGCATCAGGTTTTACCGGTGAAATTCTTTCCATTATCGAGCGTAATGGCTTTACTATCGTCGGTATGGAAAAGCGCACTATTAACACAACAGAAGCAGAAAGCTTTTATGGCGTGCACAAAAGCAAGCCATTCTTTGGTGAACTGGTAAGCTACATCACTTCTGGACCGGTTATTGTTCTCGCGCTTGAGCGTGAAAATGCTATCCAAGAGTGGCGTAATCTTATGGGCGCTACCGATCCTCTAAAGGCATCGGTTGGCACACTCCGCAAGATGTTTGGAAAGCATTTGAGCAGTAATGCAACGCATGGCTCAGATGCTCCAGAAACTGCAAAGCAAGAATGTGCTTTCTTTTTCCCACATCTATAATTGATTTACTACAGGAGGGCTTCTTCGCCCTCCTGTGATTTTCTCAAAACCCTGAATTTTCCTTACATATCCCATAGATATTGCAAAAAATTGTCATTCTGTTATTATTAATTAAGATATATAGATAAGATATAATATAAGGATGCCTGGTTATGAAGAACGTTTTAAAACGATGTAGTTTGTTTCTAGCCGTGCCCTGTGCGATCGCATTCACCTGTATTTCTGCAACAGAAAGTGACAACCTGATTAGTGATTTCAATGCAGCTATTTCAGGGAAAGATCCATTGCAAATTAAAACGAATTATGACATATACATACGCAAACCAACAGATAAAGCCAATCAAAAAAATTCATACAATGAAGCAGTATTAGCTGAACTAATTGACTGGATTAACAGGGCCGCTCTACTTGAAAATTTTGGTGGTTACACTATTAAAGAACTAAAAAAACATCTAAAACAATACGTGCCCAATAACAATAAGCAAGAAGAAATAATTAAAGAGATTCTTTTAGTGCGCACATTGTTTTACCCAACAAAAAATACGGTTGATAAAGAGAAGCTTAAAAATAAATTCACCGAGTGGAAAAAATGGCTTTCTAACAAATCTACACCCTGTTACGATTTAGAAGATACACTCGAAATAGATATTATAAAGATCAATAATAACCTTAGCATCCTCGGATTTTCTGGTACTGATAACCTACATTCAATAAAGCTCTTGGGAGAAGTGACTACGTACGACTTTTGTGATTTTTTAACAAATTACGGTGAAACACCAACCAAAATTAACAACTGCTATATCATGCTTAATCAGGCCTTAAAGAACGATTATAGCTATCAACTACCAGCATTAAATCAACTTATAAATTGGATTAATTGGGCAGCCCCCAGAAAAGATTTTGGTGGCTACACTCATGAAGAACTAGAAATCTATCTAAAACAATACCTATCCAATGAGGCCTCCAAAGATTGTCTCTTAGTACGTAGGCTCTTTTATCCCACAGAAGAAGAAGTTAAAGCTATTGAAAATAATACCAATGGTTTAAAAGATACGGTTATTAAAAACTTAAAATATTGGATGCAGTGGCATAAAGAACATCCCTGTTTTTATAACAAAGAAGATATTGACACTAAACATCTTAAAGAAATTTTAAATCGACTTGGAAACGGTAAAACAGTAGCCAATCTTAAGCTTTTGAAGGGTAATATGTATGCACCAAAAACTAAGATTCAAACAGTAAAAAAAACAAAAAAAGAAGTTAAACCTATTGGCACTCCGGTTCAGTCAACTTATTTTAAGCCAGTCGTCATAACACTCTCGGTAATCGCCATGGGTATTGTGAGCTTCTGGGCATTCAAAAAATTCTGCCCACAGTACTCTGCAAAACTCAGCTTGTTATTCAAACTCCCCCGCTTGTGGTCACGTACACCAAAGGTTAGCCAGCTGCAGCACAATTTTAGCTATGCTATTTAATCATTAAAATAAGAT
>LCEG01000003.1:286213-307418 GCA_000996275.1 candidate division TM6 bacterium GW2011_GWE2_42_60 | reverse complement strand
TAGAGGTATTTACCATGATCAGAAAATTATTCAAACTCGCCGGTCTTGCGGCTCTTCTAGCCAGTGCCTGTGCGCCGCTTTCTCTCAAGGCGATGGAAGAAAAGACCTCCAAAACAATGACCTTGGATGAATTTAAAGAAGCAATCAAAGGCGAATCGCCATTAAAAATCGATTATATGTATCAAAATAAACTCAATAAAGACTCACAAAACAATGCTAATTTTAAAACGGCCGCTTTGGATGAACTTATTGATTGGATTCAATGGGCCGCTATACAAAAAAAATTTGGTAGCACTGATATCAAAAAACTAACAGTGTCTCTACAAAAATATATAACCAAAAAGAAAAAGGATCGGAATAAAGCTGTCAAAAAAATTCTTTTAGTGCGCACGCTTTTTTATCCTACAGACACTGAAAAAGAAGCTATTAAAAACAATACAAAAGGCATCAAAAATAAGCTGCTTAAAAAGCTAGAAGAGTGGAAAAGGTGGCATAAAACGATTACTATTAATAATAAAAACTACACTTATAATTCAAGTGATTTTAACAAAGACGATATCGAAAAAACACTTAAGGATATAGCCCCTACCGCAACACTGGGAAATCTTACTTTTACTAAAGATATCCCTGAAAAGATTGAGCTTGTTGAATCAAATGTCCCATCTGACGAAAGAGCTCTTACTACAACTCAAAAAACACAAGAAAATCCTGAGCAAAAAATAGAAATACCCAACAGCAACTCTACGGAAGATCCAGAAATTCAACAAATCCTAACAAAGAGAAAGAAACACCCAATCACTTGGCCAGAAGTTGTGTCAAAAATTGTTGTGTTCTGCGCCGGTGCCGCTTATCCTCTTTGGCGGGTGACGCACGATTCGACACCAACACTTGGACAATATTCAAAAATAGCTCTGATCCGTGGATTGTGTAGCTATGGGTTAATGAGCTCTGTCCATGGTCTTAAGACATGGCGTAAAGGCTTTTCTTCACCTGGTAGAGAAGTATTTGAAATATTCAAAAACCCTTATTTTCATTGTCAGGTATTTACTTACGCAGCGTGCCGAGGCACATTAGTACATGGAGATAGATTTTTCCGTGGAGATAGTTTTATTGGAGATAGTTTGATTGCGCAAAGCATTATATTCAATATCACTGAAAAGCTAGGTCAAAAACTCAATCTTTACCCTAGATCTGAGGCTTTCTGCGCGGGTTCATTCATGGGATCACTCCTAGGAATCATCCTAAATTATCGCAAAGAATTTACAGGCGACTTCCGTCAGGCACCTCAGATAGCAAAACAGATTCCACAACTTGTAAAAACGTTGGGAAGATATATTCCTGAGATGTTACGCAAAAAACAGCCTCAATTTGCTTAAACGCTCTCTTTAAAGAATGATCCCGCACATCACAAGTTAATCAGTTCTAGTATAATTATACCACTAGCTCTACTATTACCGATTAACTTAAAAAGGAAAGTGCTGGTCCATGCTCATAACATTATTCAAACGAGTGAGTCTTGCCACACTATTGGCAACCATCTGCGCCCATTTTCCTCTTCAGGCCACAAATATGAGTTTGGAACAGTTCGAAAAAACAATCAAAAACAAACTGCCCATCTCTATCGACAAGGCTTATGAAAAGCTTAATTTGGATGAGAATGATCCAGATGAAAATGCGCAGGCTAAAGTTCTTGCCTTCAGAAAAACAGCTTTAGATGAGATTGTCAATTGGATTCAAAAAACGGCTCTGCAAAAACACTTTGGCTACCCTGGTATCGCAGATTCCGATATCATCACACGCTTAAGAGATATGCTAGAAAAATATGTACCAGAAGACGATCAAGATACAATTATCGAAGACATACTTTTAATTCGTACGCTTTTTTACCCGACAGAAGACGAAAAGAAAGACATCGAAAGCAATAATAACGACATTCAAAACAGACTCATTAAAAAGTTAGTCGAGTGGAAAGAATGGTATAAATCATATTCTAAAAACAACACCATAAATCTTTACAACACAGATGACTTTAATAAAAAAACTATCACTCAAACACTCAGCGCTTTGGGGCCTAATGAAAATCTCGGAGATCTTACACTTGAAGTATCTGAATTTTTTGAATCAGATGCAAAACAGTCTATTAACAATCTGGAAGATTTTAAAGAAGCAATCAAAAACAAATGGCCCATTTGTATCAATCAAGTCTACGACAAACTGAGTGATAATTTAAAAAACAATGACTTTAAAAAAGCCGCTCTCATTGAACTTATCAATTGGATTCAAAAAGAAGCACAGCAAAAAAACTTAGGTGACTGTACCATCGAAGAGTTAAAAAAATGCTTAAAAAACTATGCTCTCACAGAAGAACAAGCCAAAGCCATCGATAAGATTAATGTGGCGTCTCTCCAACCAACTATTAAATCAATTCAAGAAGAGATATCTAAACCGAAAAAACCTAACAGCTCGTACTTAAAACCAGCAATAATTACATTTGCAGTTATCTCTCTCAGCATTCTCGGCTTCTTGATGTTCAAAAAATTCTGTCCACACGCTTATACAAAAATAAACTCAAAACTCAGCTCGTTGCTCAAATTCCCTCAATGGCGACCACGCACGCAAAAAACTAATTCTTTTCCCCACAGATTAAACCCGAGCTTAATGCCGTTTTAGCGCTGCCTTTGCATCAAGAAGGTCTTGCTCTTGCACCTCTGAGCTCTTACGCCTTGCTGCGCGAATAGCACCCTCATTTACCAGGTTTTGCAATTCTGCACCGCTCCATCCTTCTGTTTGTGTAGCAAGCCGATCCAGCGAAGCCTCATCTCCTTTAAAAGGAATCTCTGCACAATAACGCTTTAAAATAGCAAGTCGTGCTTCTTTGGAAGGAACACCTATCCGCACAATACGATCAAATCTTCCTGGACGCAATAGCGCTGGGTCGAGAATATCGAGACGGTTAGTTGCGCCAATAACCAAAAGATTTTCTGAGTGTACAAACCCATCGAGCTGATTTAAAAGTTCATTCAGCGTATTTGCATACTCGTTTCCTGCCGCACGCTCATCACGCCGGCCACCAATAGCATCGATTTCATCAATAAAGATAACCGCTTTTTCACATTTTTTTGCTTTTTCAAAAAGCTCTCTCACCCGCTTAGGTCCAACACCAACATAAACTTCAACAAACTCAGACCCACATGCAGAAAAGAACTGCGCTCCGCACTCATGCGCAATCACTCTCGCCACTGATGTTTTCCCTGTTCCTGGCGGCCCAAAAAGTAAAATACCTCGTGGCATACGTGCGCCAACAAGGGCGTAGCTTGCACTATCTTTAAAAAAATCAACAATTTCACGTACTTCTAATGGCATTCCGGGAAGATCGCTAAAGCGAAGAGGGCTTGCGCTTTTTTGAACTGTTTCAGGCTCTGAGGAAGCTCCCGCTTTTTTTGCTTGATCAAAAAGTGCATAGACTTTTTCAACAACGGCTTTTCTGTTTTGCTCATTAATTTCTGCAAGCAGAGCAAGATCCTGAACGATATCAATCAAAACAGCCTGGCATGGAAAAAACACGAGCGCACTAACGAGAAAACTGTATACCACTTTAGACATATCATGCATCCTTGTTCTTTTGATTATTTAAACCGCTCGCCCTGAGCTTGTCTAAGGGCTTGGTTTACCCTGAGCCCATCGAATGGGTACGAGCGGATTCGCATTTTAAAATTAGTATTATTTACGTAAAATTAGTATTATTTCCAACATTTGTTTATCCTAATTCAAGTATAAATCGGGCCCTATAGAAACGCGAGTAAACAATGAAAACTCAAAAACAATATTCCTTTTTTCTCTTTCTCTTCGTGCTCTTATTTTCTTTTCCCGGATGTTTTTTTTCACCTAAAAAACGACTCCCCACTCCGCGCGTTACCCAGATAAGAAACAAAGGGAAGCATGATGTGCAATTGAATGCACTCTGGCTCAATGAGAATGCATGTAAGTCTCGTTTCTGGGGTGTCGATTTCTCTGAACATGAAATAGAAGTTCTCCAAGTACGTCTTGTTAACAATGGCGCACAAAGCTACCTTTTCAGGCCTAGCTATTGCGCATTGGATCGGCTTTCTGTTGAAGAAGTTGCACCGCTCTTGCAATACGACACCACTTCGCGCGTCTGCTGGTACTCGCTTCCGGCATTACTTTTCTGGTGGCCTGCTATTCCCATCTTTGTTGTGCCACAAGGGATCTATTGGAGTAACGAAAACAGAAGAATATATCACTGGCTTACCAAAACAACACTGAGTCAGGACTCTGCATTTGAGCTCGGGCCTTATGAGACTGTAGAGAAGTATCTTTTTGTTCCTGAGTATGCAGCCGGAGGAAAAACTATTTTATTCGAGCTTTTTGATATTGATACAAAAGAACTTGTTTCGCATACCATTAGCTGTGAGTGATATTGTTGACTTCATATTTACAGCTTAACTACTCTTTATAAGAAGCTATTTACAATTATTGTGATAATGGAGAATATATGTTTCTTCGAACCTATTTTTTTGGTGCACTTGTTTTAGCAACGCCGGTCGCTCAGGCCGTGCTGCCCATTCTCACGCTTTCAGAAGCAGATAATTTTGACGAAAACAGCTTCTCTCTTGTAAAGAAACTCTGCAAAAAAGAGACTATCTTAGATGAACTCTCTTTTATTAACCTTAAGCTTGATTCCCAGGCAATCTGTGAAGAAGGGCTCCCTACTATTATCAAAGACCTTAATAGTGAAATATTGAGTAAGAATTTTTCAGAACCGGCCGTTGGCATAGGCTCTTCACAAGCGGCTCTTTTTCTTCGCTTGTGGGCACAACATCATGCACAAGATTTTTTTGATAAAAAAAAGTTCTATCCGCTCTTCCAATTTATCTCCGTTTGCGGGATGCAATCAGGATATTATGGGATACCAGGAAAAAAAACACATCTCAATGAAAATGGTGAAATAAACGAAAGTGAAATTGAAAAAGGATGTGCGAAAAATCACGACCTTGAGTTCAAGAAAATGATATCACAGTATTCCAATACACTCGGATATTTTTCTTCGTTTATTAGTAAAATCACTCCACGCAGCCTTCTTCCACTGGCAGCATCTATTTTGTATCAAAAAGAAACACAAGACAAATATAGCTTTGCTGGTTACTGGAAAGATAGCAGCGCAAAAGAGCTCTATCTCAAACAATGTCATCTCGCGCAGTATAATAATGAGATAGATCACCCTTCCAAAGAGCTTTTTAAGAAGAATCTACAAACAATACAGCTGCTTCACTTTATTGGCTCATCTGACGACCATATTGTACTGCCGTGGGACTCAAGTATTTTTTGTGGTTTTGAAACACCAAAAACAGATCTTGGCGCTATCGTAAAGACATTTAAACAGACAGATCAGTACAAGAAAAATGCACTGGGGCTTGCCAATCTTCTCGATTCTAACCGACTTAGTTTTAAGGTTTTAGAGGCTGGACACGAGTGTCATAAAAACCGTGCCGTAGCAGAAGAAATTGTAGCTACTATCAAAAAAGCGCTTGCGTTGTCGAAGAAGAAATAAGCACTTTTGACAAACACCTCTCTTTAGAGTAAAATGATTCTCTGTATTAGAAGGCAAAAATAAGATAATTTATTTACTTAAATAGAATTATTTTAAAAATATCATGAATAGAAAATAATCAGCCGAATAAAATACTAAATGGGGGTTTTTTTATGACAAACAAACGCTTTTTTGCGCTTATCTCAATTTTTTTGCTTGGCGCTTTCTCTCAACCACTCTCTTCTCTTCCTTTAAAATTCACCAAGGGATTCGATCGCCTTCTGGTTCAAGATAAGGCGACTGCAGACTTTTTAGACCCACTTATTGGTGGTGTTATTTTCCAAAAAAACCAAGATCTTATTGAAAACCTTTTCGATTATGGTCAGACAAAACAGACGCTTGCGCGCATTGATACAGAAAAAGGAACACATGAAACCGTTAATGTTCCCTCACATCCATTCGCCCTTTTAGCCCAACGCATGTTCCATCGCCCGACCCAAAACGTTCGTTTTATTCCAACAAGGGTTGACCCATTTTTCAAAAGCACCACAAACTCAATAGAGAAGCAGTTATACGTGTTGGGATGGCTCTGCGCCTTGGTAACAGAAGGAAAGTCTATTGGGCTACAAGTAAAGCACTATTTAGCGCTTTCTAAAAAAATATACGACACTCCAAATAAAAAAACAATTGAACGCCTTTTACGCAAAAGGGAAAAAGCAGCTCCCGATATCCTTCACTTCACTGAAAGCTGCCGCGACTTACTCAAAATAACTGATATTTTCTTGCCTGCAGAAATTGTACGACTAGTACTTAATGCATGCATTATGGGGTCAAGAAAGATCGGTCTCAGTAAATCTGATACGGTTAAAATCACGGTGTACCAAAAAAATCTTCCCCTGATACTAATCAGTAGTTATGCTTACGCACAAGCCCAATCAAAACATGATCTTGCTGAATTTGTTCATGGTTTTTTTGACCATTGCTCAAACCGAGATCTTATTTTTACCCCTGAGGGAATAAAAGTTTTTTCATCAGCAAAAGAACAGGCTACATTCGAACAGATTGTTTATACTAAAGAAGACATTAAAAAAATCAGTGAATTTGAAAGCCATCCACAACCGCTCTATCATAACCCTATTACTCAGTTTATAGGGGCAATATTTTTACATAATCATCCTTCTCACGCTCCCGCGCAAACACCCGCACAAGCAGACGAAGCTCCACAAAAACCAACGGCTAGTGATTTACTGTTTATTGGAGCTCAATCAACCGAGCAGACCGACAACTGTAACATTAAAACACAGAGTGGACACACATGCGACTGCGCCGAATGTGGGATTCTTTTTCTGGTAAAAAATATTCTCCTCAATGATGACACAGAACAGTATGACCTATCGCGCCTTCCTGAAGAAGTTCAAAACAGCCCTTTTGTTAAAGAATTCCCTGAAAAATTCCAGCGCAGTATTAACGACTTGAGTGCACGCACCTGGTGGTTCTACCTCTTTTCTGACAAAGAAGGACAACACAATAAAGCAGACTTTGTCTACGCAAACCCAAAACACTTCTATGAACTCGAGCCAGAAGCAGAAAATGTAAGAAAAGCGCTTGCTCTCTTTTTTGGAATAAAAGCAGCTACCTTTGCAGAGTTAGGACAAAAACTCTCTTCTGATCGGCAGACAGTACAGTTTGCAATAGAAGAGAATGTACATGACAATCATGATAAAGTAAAAATCACCATGTCCATTACAACCCACCATGATCAATCTACAAAAGAGTCTGTTATTGTCGTTGATTGGCATCAGCACATCGCTATTAAAGAAAAAGAATCGTTTAACAAATGGGCATTTAACAGACTTATTCAAAATACCATTAACAAAACAACGAACGACTTCCCTTTCAATATACTTTTCTTTGATGCTGACATGGATATGAAATTCCTCTTTCTCCATTCTTTTGCAGGAAACGGCTTTGACGCGCTTTGCAAAATGGGTATTTCAGAAAATAATAAAGATAAGTCAGCTCGACAAAAGACACGAAAAGAGCTTTTTAACCTCGAAAGCATAAACTTCGCTACTAAAGAACCTAAGTTCCTTACCAATCCAGTCATAGAACACTGTCTTGACCATCTTTATGAGCGCCCTTACAAAAACCTTCTCGAATCGCTCGATCCCGCCGACTTGCTCAAATTACTCAACACCGACAAAAAAGCCCATGCCTTTTTACAAAAAGTTGATCCAGAATGGGTAAAAACAAATGCATGCGAACTTGCGCCACAACTCTTCGGCCCTCAAAACATTAATTACCCTTTTATGGAAGATTTTGCTCAAAATCCAACAACCACTCCTTATCGCTATTTTGTTGAGCAAATTAAACCTGAATTTATCCTTTTGGGTCTCTGCGACAGCTGTGATGCCAATAGAGACAATTTTCTGAGAATCATGGGTTCTGATTGGTTTACAAAACAAGCTTTCGCTCTATGGGAACGCGTTAAAGACTCAAGCGAAGCTCTTAGGGTAATCACCAGGCACCTACGCGACCCTTTAATGTCATCTATGGTCGACGCAATTGGTGTTGATGTGTTTTTAAAACAGATTATTACCACGGATAGCTTCAAAGGCTTCTCCGGTGATTGCTACTTTAACTGGTATTGTTTACACATCGAGAATATATGGCATGCCATTAAAGAAAATCCAGATGCACTTAAGATCTTTATGCCCCGACTATTTTTCCATTATAACACAGTATATGAAAATTATAGACACCCTAATGCCTGCCGCACAACTGAAATACAGGATGCTTTCTTTGCACACATTTCTCTCCAAAAACTTATTGTCAAACTTTCCCAAGCAAATCTACTCAAGAAAATAATCAAAAAATGCAAAGATCCTTCGCATGGACCTAACAATTCAAGTCCATGGCGTCAGCTTTTCTTAGACAAATGCGAAGAACTTAAAATTTGTATTCAAAACCCGCGTTGATAAAGTAAGCTGGATCATGTCCCAGTGTTGGCACCCATTCTTCTGAGACACCGGTTCTGTCGAGACGATCAAGATAGCGTCGCTCTGCCGCAGAAAGCGGTCTTCCCGCAACTGCTTCATAATGCGAACCTGGCAAGAAGAATCCTGTCACCAAGAAGCAATTTAACCCCTTGGTGGTAAAGCAGTCAACATAGATATTGGCTTCAGTACCCAAAAATTTGCTTGCGAAAACATCTCGATTATCAACAACAGCAATGCGAGCTGCATGCTCTTGCCAGAATGCAAGAACGTTTGGATTGATACGCCATAAAGTACATCCATACTCACGCTCAAGCCATAATGCACCACCTGTAAAGACGAGGTTATTAAAGCGAGATGTTGATGTTGGAACGCCTCCACCAACTCGTGCATTTATAGGGAATGAAAGTAACCGAGGGAAGCTCCCTTTGCCACTCAGCAATACGGCGCTTCGTACTCGCTTTCCTGAATAAAGTTCTTGAAGACTCACAAACCCACTATAGGTTCCATCGACATCACTGTCTCCAACGGCATCAAGATCAAGATTTGGTGCATCATCACCCGTCGCATAGCCAAAAGTTCCTGCTAACTTTAGATTTGGATTGGCAAAATAATACGACCAATCAAAAACAAACATGGCCCCATTGTAAATATTAACGTACGGGTCACGGAAACGATCTGCGGCATTTCTCAAGACAGGTTCAACCAATAAATTATCGCGCGGAATTTCAGCGCCATTCCACTCAGTTGCAATACAGCTATTTGGCGTCGTTTCTCCAATAACCTTGCCTACTAAGTTTTGATTTATAGGGGTATAAAGCGCTTTATTACCAGTACCCGCATCAACTACCTTAGTATTTACAGCATACATTAAGCCATTTCGCAGTTCTTTTGAGACAGTATTCCGGTCAAGACCATAGACATTCTGCTTACCAACGTTTAATGCGCCATCAAAACCGAACTCAAAGTCACCAAGCACACACTCGCTCGCACATCCAATCGTCCCCATTTTAGTTGAAGCATCAGATGGAGCTTCAACTCGCTGAAAGCGCTCGTCATCAAACAAGGCATAGGGCTCAATGGAAATTTTGCGACATGGCTCATCAACCAGAACGTTTTTCAGGCGACCAGCAACAATAAAGTTGACAGCTCCAAATCCACGCCCCTGATTGTACCGATGACCATACAAGCGACCCAATATTTTTTCATTGACTGTGTCAAATGAACCAGATCGATTCTGCAAGAGCGCAACATAAAAATCATAATCACACATTTTATCATCTAAGAAAGAGCCAGAAAGCTTAAAACCTGGCGCATACTGCTCAACCGAAGACTCAGGGTCATAGCCAACAACATCGGGTGCTATTGCATATGCATCCCCAAGCGAAATGCCTCGCCCCAAGGCAAAAGGAAATAAACCAAGCGTAAAGGTATGCTTTTGATTCCAACCCATACCCATGAGATCATTAAGCAATAACTCCATCCAAATTTCACGTACTACCGGTACATGCACATTAAATGCGTGGCGATGGAGCCCCATTACCACATCAAGGTCTTTAATAGGCGTAGGACCAGTCTTAAACCCCGCTTCTGGATCTCCAAAAGACCCTTTCAACCGGATGCCAGCAGTACAGGTAATTCGCGTCCAATCGCAATCAAGATTCTTGAATTTATGAGTTAATTTGAAGTCATCAGTAAATTTAGTAAAAAAGACTTTGTCAAAACCACCCGTTTCTGCAAAAGGTGCAGCCGTTGGTCCTGCATTATTCATGTCGTTAAGCTCACGCATGTTTTTTGAGTAAAAGCCTTCAATTTTGAGCTTATTTTCCAATGTAAGGGAAAGCGCTTCATCTTTACCATAGGTAAAAACAAGAGGTTCTTGAACAAAATCTTTTACTGTTAATGTTTTTCCAAAACAAGGAGACCCGAGCGTAATTACACTCATCAAAAACAGACTTAAGAACCAAACAGAGCGCCGAAACATACCTCATTCCTTGTAGAAATATCTTTTAAAAAATACCATTATCAGCGTACTCGGCTCTTAAATTGTGTCAATTAAATACTCTTTTTTCATCTCTTCCACTCCACACAAACTCCTGCTATACCTGAAGAAAAATAGAATCATGCTTTTTTAAGGAGCAAAGACTTGTCTGACAAAAAAACAACCCCCCTGCTTGGTGCTCACGTCTCTGCAGCAGGAGGCCTCTATAAAGCTATTGATATCGGCGAAGAACTTGGGTGTACTACTATTCAGATTTTTACCACCAATAATCGCCAATGGTCCTTTGATGAGCTCGCAGAAAGCGAAATAGCACCCTTTATAGAGCGACAAAAGGAATCTCACATTAGCATTGTGATAAGCCATGCAAGTTATCTTATTAACCTCGGTTCACCGACAAAACTTGTCGCTGCCCGCTCAAAAAAAGCATTAAAAGCAGAGTTAATGCGCTGTGAACAACTCTTTATACCCTATCTCGTCCTTCATCCCGGATCACGTCTTGAGTCAAGTGAAGAAACCTGCATCAAAGCTATTGCCGCCTCTATCCAGGAATCGCTCGAAGAAGTTCCAGGAAAATGCATGATCTTACTTGAAATCATGGCAGGCCAAGGCTCTTCGATCGGAAGCACCCTCGAACAACTTGCAGCAATCAAAGAGCTTATAGCCTCCAAAAACCGCATCGGTATCTGCTTTGACACCTGTCACGCCTTTGCAGCAGGCTATGATTTCACCACTCCAGAGACTTATAAAGAATTCTGGAACACCTTTGACCACATTATTGGACTAGAACACCTTAAGGCAATGCACCTTAATGACTCACAAAAAGCAAAAGATTCGCACGTCGACCGCCATGCAGATATCGGAAAAGGGGCTATTGGACTCGAAGCTTTTCGCCTCATCATGAACGACAAGCGCTTTATAAATATCCCAAAAATAATAGAGACTCCACTCACTACACTCAACGACCACGTACGGAATCTACAGGTTCTTAGAAAATTGATTGTATAAAAGCACTTGCCGCGAATGTTAATTTCGCGGCAAGAACCTAAAAGCAGTGCTTCTCACCCAACAGGTTTGGCAATCAGCATATTTATATATGCGAATCACTACCACAGAGGAAGCGCTCTTACTTTCCTACAAAAAAAATAATTTTTCCTGTTTTATCAAAAGCAAGTTGCTTTACCCAAAGCAACCTCCTTGCTTTTTGGGTTATTTTCTCGGTAGTTGCGGGAAAAGCAAAAAAAGAGTCAGTTGCAATGTAAAGAAAATTTTTACATTGCAACTGACTCTTTATAAAAAACAAAAAATTATTAAAGATTCAGTACTTTTTCTACTTAATCTTCACGAACTTCGTTGTAGCATTCAACACGATCATCTACTTGCCACTCGGTAAAACCATCAACAACGAAGGCACATTCAAATCCTTTGCGCACTTCTTTTGCGGGGTTTCGGTCGCGTTGCAAGCTCGAAATAGAACCTTTTCCAATAACACGTGCTCCACGAAGCACCTTTACTGTACTATTTCTATTGCAAACACCATCAATAACACGAGCTCCAGCAATAACACCAAGTTTTTTGATATCAAATACCTTGAGAATAATCGCTTCCCCAACTTTTTTGATCACCTTTTTCACAGGACGACCACGCTGAGCAACTTCTTCAAGCGCCTCAAGCAGCTTGTAGATAATATCAAAATGATTGATTGAAACGCCCATTTCTTGCGCAACACGGAGAGCATTAACATCTGCCTTTACATGAAGCGTATAAATAGCCGCCTGCGTATCAGCTGCATAGGTAACATCACTCTCATTAACGGGTCCAACCCCTGAAGAGAGAATCGAAATACCGCTATGTGTTTTTGGTGATAACTTTTCAATAACAGAAACCAATACTTCTTTTCCCGTGGCGGTGTCAGTTTTAATAATAATCCTAATGCTTCCCGCTTGGGCACCCTGAAGAACCGGCATCGTCAAGCGACGTTCATCAACCATTGCTGTATGCATTTTTTTGATTTCATGCATTGCACAAACAGTAAAAAGATCGCCTGAGCGCGGTAATTCAGAAAAACCTGCAACAACAACTGGAACAGAAGGTTGTGCTTCAAGAATAGACTCACCAGACCAGTCTTTTAAAGAACTAATACGACCAGAAGTCTCTCCACACACAAAATAATTACCTACACGCAATACACCCGAGCGAGCAATAACCGTCGCCACAGGGCCACGACCTTTTTCAAGGCGTGACTCGAGAACAAAACCCAATGCAGGAACATCTAAAAAGGTCGAAAGCCCTTTCATTTGTGCTTGCAGCATGATCATGTCCAAAAGCGTATCTATTCCATCGCCCTTTAGAGCAGAAACGTTTACAAAGACAACTTCACCGCCCCACTCTTCTGGCACCAAACCGATACGAGAAAGAGCGTGTCGCACCTCTTCAATTTGTTTTGGTGAAGCCTTATCTATCTTATTAAGCGCAACAATAATTGGCACACCCGCCTTCTTTGCAAGCTCATAGGCTTCAATTGTTTGCGGCTGTACTCCATTGTCAACACCAACCACAAGAATTGCTATGTCTGCTATAGAAAGACCGCGCGAACGCATAACAGAGAACGCTTCATGCCCAGGAGTATCGATAAAAACAATATTTCCGTGGGCCGTATGAGCCTCATATGCACCGACATGCTGCGTGATACCACCTTTTTCACGCGCGGCAACACGCGTTTTACGAATATAATCCAGAAGTGTTGTTTTTCCATGGTCAACATGACCAACGACAACGACAACTGGCATCCGATCAAACGCAACAACTCCCTTGGGCGCAGCTTCATCACATTCCGTAAAGGACTTTGCATCAGATACTTTTGCAACAGGCTTTATAACAGGAACATCAAAAAACTCAGCAACCCGCGCAACTATGTCCGCAGTGAGAAACTGGTTTCTATTTGCCGAAATACCCTGCTTCAAAAGCATTATTATGACTGCATTAACCGGCCGATCAATCTTTTCCGCAAGCTCTGCTACCGACATAGGCTCACAGACAAGCTCATTTTTTTTTCGTTCACCAACCATACTATTCCCCGTCCCCGTTACCCGAGTCTTTATCTATCTTATCAAAGGGCTCATCAAGGGGGGTTGTGGTTGTTTTGTCTTGCTCTTTAAAATCTTCTTCAAACTCTGACTCATAACCTTCCCCATCGCTACCTTGTTCTTTAAAAACATCTGCAAGGGTCTGCTCACGAGCTAGATCACCATCATTCTTCACAAGCTCTAGGTCTAATCCAGTCAACTGGGAGGCCAGCGCAATATTTTTTCCCATTTTACCAATAGCCACAGAACGTTGCTCTTCATCAACCCAAACACGCGCTCTTGAGCCATCAATTTCGACACGATTTACCACTGCTGGCTTAAGAGAATCACGAACAAAACGCTCAGCATCAAATGTTACCGCAATAACGTCAATCTTCTCAACACCAAGCTCTCGGAGAATAGGCTTAATACGAGCGCCACCAACTCCAACACAGGTGCCAACAGGATCAATATTCTTGTCGTTTGAGGCAACAACTACCTTCGACTTATAGCCCGCAGCTCGCACAATCTTTTTAATCTCAACAAGACGCTCGTAGATTTCTGGAATCTCGAGCTCAAAAAGTTGTTGTAAAAAGTCAGTTGATGCACGGTCGAGAATCAATTGATTTTCGTTACGTGGTTCAAGTAAAACTTCTTTCAAAAGCGCCTTAAGCGGATATCCAACAACACAGCGCTCACCAGGAATCATCAATGATTTTGGCAAGAAAGCAAAAACTGCGCCAATCTTAACAGTCGCGCCACTTGGCTCACACTTGTGAACAATACCATGTACGATAGCGCCTTCTTTAGATTTAAATTCTTCGTACACTTGCGCGGCCTCAATAAGACGAATACGAGAGGCGATAACCTGCTTTGCTCGCAGAATCTCAATACGTCCAATAGGTCCATCAAAAACAACTTCTATTGTATCGTCTACCTTAACTTGTGGGTCGATAGCCTTTGCCTTACGAATAGAAATCTCACGATCCGCGTCCTCAACCGACGCAACAACGGTTTTTGTTGTCAAAATATCTATTTGATCGCTTTGCTTGTTGTAAACAGCCCTAAACACGATGTCTGGGTAGCGCTTGTTGTAGGCAGCAATCATACCTTCGCATACTATTTCTGCAATAACTGATCTATCGAGATCTCTCTCTTCGACCAGCTCTTCAATGACCTGGGAAAGATTCACGGCATTTTCTTTCTTGCTATGGAAGTTGTTATTTTCGTAAAAGACTTGGGTCAAGGTAGACCCAAACCGCACAGTAAAGATTCTACCAGGAAATCGTACAGTTGAAAACTTATACTACCCAAGAACATCCCTTTTTGGGAAAGTTATCCACCAAAAACAAGAGGTTCTATTATTACTATATATATAAATATTTATTTAATATAGTAGTAGTAGGTGAGGCAGGTTTTGGTGGATAACTCAGGGTTCGGCATATCTATTTAAGCCTGCCAGAGGTGTTTTTGGTGTTTTGAATTTATGTGGATAAGTGGTGGAAAGCCTGTGGATAACTGGTGGATAACTTTTATCCGTATGTCTCATTTGGCTCATTTAGTGGGCGTTTGCAAAAATATATATTTTAAATATGGCTCTAGGTGAGGTATCTGGAAGTACTTTATTGTAATTGTCCACCAGTTATCCACCACTTATCCACCAGTTATCCACATTTTTGTGAGGCGGAAATACGGGCTTTTTTTAGAGCGTTTTAAAGCAGGGTTTTTATTTTCTTGATATCGGCCAAGAAATTTGGTGCTTCCCGGCGATTGCGCAGGATATAGGCGGGATGATAGAGTGGTAAAAGTACGTATTCAAGAAAAGTAAGCGGAGACCCGTGTATTTTTGTGATAGAGTAACCTTTTTGGGTTAATCCCGTCAGTGCTGCTGACCCCAATGTACAGATAATTTTGGGGTTTATGATTCGTATTTGGTCGAGAAGGAGTAAATCCCTGCCAATTGCAAGTTCGTTCGGCAGAGGGGTTCTGTTGTTGGGTGGGCGGCATTTAACGATATTGGTAATATAGACTTCTTCGCGTTTGAGTTCGGCAAACTCGAGTGCGCGGTTTAGAAGGCGGCCTGATTGACCAACAAAAGGGCGTCCTTCAATGTCTTCCATTTTTCCGGGGGCTTCGCCGATAAAAAGAATTTCAGCGTCTGGGTTTCCTTCGCCAAAAACAATAGAGGTGCATTCTCCCGGGATAAAAAGGGGGGAGTTTTTAAAATCTCTGTGCGGTGCGTAGAGATTTTTGAGAAGCACTTCTTTTTCTAAATTTTTATTTTCTGCTTTCACCATGGGTCTTTTGTTAAAAAAGGGGATTTGGAGTGGGTGTGTATGAGTATAGCAATTTTTGGGCACCCCACCCACTGTCGTTTATATCACTGATGCTTTCCAGCGCATTTCAAGGTTGAGCCGTGCGGGGGAATCAAGTTGTTTTAGAGCTTCACCAGCCCAGCTATCTTTGGGGATAAGAAGAGGCTGACTTGGTAACATTCTACGTCGTATTGTTTCCACAGCGAGGAATTGAGCAGGACTCAGCATTCTGTAAAGATCCCAGATCGTTATTGCCGCATGATTTATCGTGACACCCAGCTTTCCATCTTTGCTCAATGCGGCTTTATTTAAAGCCTGGTTTACTTGGAGGAGTGATGTTTCCCATGCGGGGTAGTTGGTGATAGGCATATCAAGATTGGTGTCCCAAATAGTCCGTGCTTCTTTTGATGAGACGATTCGATAACTGCCATCTCCAGATAATACTGAGGGGATAGGATTGATTTGATTGACAGAATTGCGGGTTATGCCGCTTGAGGGAGAGATATAATGCACGATAGTATCTGAATTAAAAATAAACTTTTCGGGAAGCCCCTTGAGGGGTGTTTTAAAAAGATTTCCTTCACTATCTTTTGCGTGCAGGTTATAGGACTCCGAATCGAAATAAAGCTTGCTTGGTTTTTTTGCCAATTTAAACTTTTTTACGATATCCCCCGTCTTGGTGCAGTAGAGTGATGCGGTGTCGGTGTTTGCACTTGCAAGGAGTTTTGATGGATGAGAAAAGGCGGGTACTGCAAAGTAAAATAGCTCTTCATGCGGTATTTTATGTGCAATCGTTGGGAGTGCACACATAAATTTTTGTGTCCGATTTTTCCCTTTTTTAAGGTATATACCTGCAAATATATTAGAAAAAAATTCTTGAGGTGTCTTTTTACTTTTTTCGGCTGCATAGACAAGGGCTGCCTGTTGAATGAGGTCAGCAACTGGGGCCTCCATAGCCGCCTGAACTAAAGCAAGGGCTGAAAATTTTTGCTTATTTTTGACTTTCATGTATTTAAAAACATCTTGCCAGGGTAAATATTCCGGAGTGTCTTGGGCGACTTGTAGCAGAAAGTTAACTGTTGCATTTTCATTAAATTTTTTATCAAACATCGAATAACAAGGAAGCGCCGTGAAAAGTAAGGAGAATAAAAGAATAACTCTTTTTAAAAGCGTGTTATGGAGTTGCATAGAATGGTCCTTTATTTAAATCAATAACAGTTTGTTTATTTCAGCAATCTTAGTTTATAAAAAAATATTTCAGAAATGGAATAAAAAGCTTGCGTAATTTTAAAATTGAGTTAAGATAGTATTAAATATTGATAGATGATTAGTGAGACAATGCATAAAAAAGATGAAGAAGCATAAAAAGATGAAGAAGTAAGATGCGTCAAGAGCCATGCTTGATGCATCGCCCATATTCCCAGTACGCGACGGGGAGTGGAGGTTGGGAGACAGGGGTAAAACCCTGTCTCTCTTTATGTAAAAAAGTATAAAAAAAGCCCTCGGTTTTAAAAAGATTTTTCCTTTAAAACCGAGGGCTTTTTTTATATCAAATTATTAGCTCTTTTTTACCCTATTGTAGAGAAAGATAACAGGTGTTTCATTGGTTGTATAAGGTGCTCCATTGGTAAGATTCGCTATTTTCTGTGTGGAGACTACTTTTGCCTTTCCATCATTAAAAACCCACCAATCTTCGCCTTTTTTAACATAGGAGAAGTAATGACCGATATCATTACTTATTTCGTCGTGGACAATAAATCCAGCTAGTGAAAAAAGTGTTCCCTGGGTGCCACATTCTTTTGTGCAGAATGGTGCCATGTCGATCTCCATAGGAATTTTTATTGCATCAGTCTTTTTTATTTGATTCCAGTTTTTATCGTACGAGGTTCTGTTAAATGAGAGGGTAAGGTGTTGTGGAAGAGTGGTAAGTGTATAATGCTTGTTTAAGGCTACTTTGAGCTTGTTACATTCTGGAGATACGGAGCAGGTTGCTTCTTCAGCAATTTCTTCAGTAGGGCCGCTATAGATTTCTGCAAGAGCTAGTCTACATTTATTTTTGTTGTTAGTCGGGATAAAATCGAGACCTATTTTGCCGGTAGATTTATTGGTAAAGCCATAGGAGAATAAGCTTTTTTCAAGGCTTGCCTTAAGATTTAAGCTGAGCATGCTCTGTTTTATATCTTGCCAAATAAAGGCGGTTTTTTTACAGGCGCTACAGGTTTTGTAGTTTTGGGTGTAAAAAGTAAACATGGTGTTAATTTTTTCTATCTCCGCGATACAATGGCGTACTGTTTCGCTCGCATCTTCTTGAGTGATATTTTCGATATCAAAGCCTTTTTGATTAAGTATTTCTTCATAGTAAGTTTTCAAAAGGCTTTCTGGATTATAAGCTCGTAGCTGTTTTCCAGATTCTATTTCTTTGGCACATTCTATTAGCTTTGCTAAAAAGGAAGTCTCTTTTAAATTGTGTTTTTGGAGTAAGAGCTCTTTGCGTATTTCGTCATTTTGCAGAATAAGCGAGAGTGTAGCATTAAAGTAACAGTTGTTGCCTAAGTTTATAAAACCATAAAAACGTTGCTTTTTCTTTGCTTTTTCTACATTAACTTTAGGATTTTGAACCGAGGGTTGGGGTTCTAAAATGACTTTAACTTCCTTAATTGCTTGGTTTTGTAGCGGATTTTGTTGATTTGCATCATTCTCTTCTGCATTTTGAATAAAAAAACTATTGAAATTGTTTACAGGTCCAAGACATTTTAAAAATTGTTTCCCCAGGCGATTGAAATAAAAAGTGGTGTTATCAAACAGAGAGCCATTTTCTGAGCAAACATTATTGAAAACATTTGCTAGTGATCCTATAAAAAGGAGTGTGTGAAAGATTTTTCTTATATTCTTCATCATATTCTCTTTTTTTAAATTTAAAATTTAGTACATAGATTATACTACTATTTTAGATTATATTTTATATTTGTCAAGATTAATAACTAAAAATCCCCATTTCTCAAAACAAGAGAGAAATGGGGATTTTTATGTGTAAATGGGAAAGTCAGGTATTTTTTTGTTGTTCTTGTGAGATTTTCCGTAAAATAGCAGGAATATCTATATCGTCTTGGTTGTGCAGGGGGGCGATTTGTTGTGGCAGAGCCTCTATTTTGGGAGAAGTAATTTCTGGCTCTCTGAAAACATGTGCTTCAGGCTCTGGGATTATGGTAATTGGTTTTTCTGGGATATTTTTTGCTTGATCAACTTTTACTGGATCGATGACTGTTGGTTTTACTTGAACTGTTGCTTGTGGAGCACTAGGAACCTTTGGGAGTGGTTGCGCGACTTCTGGTTGTGGGCCAAATCCGGTTGCAATGATGGTGACGATAACATCGTCGCCTATAGAGTCGTCAATAACAGATCCAAGTACAATATTGGCATTTTCATCTGCCTGGTCATAAATAAGTTGAGCGGCCATGCTTACTTCATGCAATCCAAGTTCGCTGTTGCCAGTGATATTGATGAGAACCCCTCGTGCACCCTGAACGCCCTGCTCTTCCAAAAATGGCGAAGTTATTGCTTGGAGTGTTGCTTCTTCTGCTCTGTTTACACCAGAAGCACGTCCAGAGCCCATTACCGCTGAACCAGAGATGCGCATGATGGTTTGTAGATCGGCAAAGTCAACGTTAATATGTCCATGTTTTGTGATAATGTCAGAGATGCCACGGATGAATTGGGTCATGAAGGTGTTAATTTTTTCAAAGGCATTAATAAGCGAGAGTTTCTCGGTGGCAAAATCGAGCAGTTTTTGATTGGGAATGACAATCAGTGAGTCGACCGAAGAGCGGATCTGTTGAAGTGCATCTTCTGCTATCTTCATCCGTCGTTTTCCTTCAAAGCCAAATGGTTTTGTAACAACGGCTATTGAAAGAATATTGCGCTCACGGAGTGCTCGAGCGACCACAGGAAGCCCTCCAGATCCTGTCCCTCCGCCAAGACCAGCGGTCAAAAAGACAACATCAGCATCGTCTAAATGTTCACAAATAGCGTCAAGGTCTTCTTCGGTCGCACGGCGTCCGACCTCTGGGTTTGCACCACTTCCAAGCCCTTTTGTAAGTTTTGAACCAAGTTTGATGATATGTTTTGCTTTTGATTGTTCAAGAGCCTGAGAATCGGTATTTGCTGCGATAAACTCGACGTGCTCAAAGCCAGAAGCGATCATACTATTAATGGTATTGCCACCAGCTCCTCCAATACCAATAACTTTAATCCGCGCGATGGGCATGACGGGGTTTTCTGGTCTTTCAACAAAATCAATCATAAAACTCTCCTTGATAATAGTTTTCTGGAAGAAACCGTAGCATGAAAGTAATAAAAGAGGCAATGCTTCTTTAGAAAGATTGAACTTTTGGATAATAAAAAGGTAGTATGGGGGTGCAAAATTTTGTTTTTATTACAAAAGAGGTTGAGAAGATGAAGTATACGTATTGGGTTGTGTGTTTCTTGATGTTATTTGGATTGTCTTGCATGGCAACGGAGATTACTAAGGAGCAGATAGATAAGTGGATTGAAGATCAGCCCACAGAAATTGATCTTCAATCCACAGAGATCACTGCCCAAGGGCTTTATGATATTTTGAGGAATGTAAAGAGTCTCAAGAAGCTTAATTTAGCAGGATGCAAGACGATTAAGTGGGATTCTACATGGTTAGATGAAAAAAGCTGGGAAATGCAGACGGCACTTGAAGATTTAAATCTTCAAGATACAGAGGTTATTGCTAAAGGACTTTATTACATTGTGAAGAATGTAAAGAGTCTCAAGAAGCTTAATTTAGCAGGATGCAAGACGATTAAGTGGGATACGTGGTTAGATGAAGACAGCTGGGAAAAGCAGACGGCACTTGAAGATTTAAATCTTCAAGATACAGAGGTTACTGCTAAAGGGCTTTATGATATTGTGAAGAATGTAAAGAGTCTCAAGAAGCTTAATTTAGCAGGATGCAAGACGATTAAGTGGGAGACGTGGTTAGATGAAAAAAGCTGGGAAAAGCAGACGGCACTTGAAGATTTAAATCTTCAAGATACAGAGGTTACTGCTAAAGGACTTTATTACATTGTGGAGAATGTAAAGAGTCTCAAGAAGCTTAATTTAGCAGGATGCAAGACGATTAAGTTGGATACGTGGTTAGATGAAGACAGCTGGAAAAAGCAGAAAAATCTTTTAGATTTATCACTCAAAGATACAATTATTGATGATATCGGCCTTAATAGAATTATAGCCAATGTGCCGAGCTTGCAGAAGTT
>LCEG01000003.1:0-286107 GCA_000996275.1 candidate division TM6 bacterium GW2011_GWE2_42_60 | reverse complement strand
GGATGGATGTAATAAGGTTAAATTTGATGGCTTGTTCGTATTGAGTGCGGATACCTGGGTAAAGCAGAAAAATCTTTTAGATTTATCACTCAAAGATACCGATATTAATGATATTGGTCTTGGTAGAATTATAGCCAATGTGCCGAGTTTGCAGAAATTGAATTTGGACGGATGTAAGAATATTGACTTCCAGTCTACCGCAATATTAGATGTAGATGTTTGGAAAAAGCAGAAAAATCTTACAGATTTATCACTTAAAAATACTCTTATTAACGAAGATGGACTTTATAGAATTGTTTCTAGTGTGCCGAGTTTGCAGAAGTTGGATTTTGATGATTGTGTAAATATTCTCCAAAAAATAAGAGCTGACTACTCAAACAAAGAAAATCTTAATCTTAATGCATTAAAAAATGCGCTTGAAGAAGAGATTAAAAAAATTGAAAATCTCTTTCCTGATTTTTCCAAAGCATTATCAAGAGTTGTAGCGGATTAAAAAACTTCTGCAATCCACGATTTCATCTTCCAGAAGATACGATTAAGCGGGAACGTTGCTCCATCTACTCGGTGGGACAATGTTTCCTGCTTAAGTGCATAAAGAAGCAGCCCATATCCAGTCGCATACAATGGATGTGAAAGTTCCTGTTTAAACGCTAATGTTGTTCGCGGATTCCCCAACCGAGTTGGGAGTCCAATCGTTTTTTGCGCTTGTTGAATAAAACCCTCCAACAGCGCACCACCACCTGTGATTACTAAACCAGCTGGCATTGTTGCCGCGAGATTATGGTCAATAATCTCTTTGTTGAGTGCGCGAAGAAGCTCATCCCCACGTGCATTCAAGATAAATGAGAGTTCACTGGTCGAAACAAGACGTGAGTCACTATTATCGATTGTTTTGATTGAAATGTCATGAGGCTCTTTTGAGAGAATTGTTGCTCCATACTCTTTCTTGATTCGCTCTGCATCGTCACGGGTTGTTCGCAAACAGAGAGCTATGTCATTGGTAAAGAGATTGCCAGCAATGGGGAAAATTTTTGTATGTCTGATGCTACCGCGTTGATAAATGGCAAAATCAGAGGTCCCGCCCCCAATATCCAAAATCCCTATTCCAAGCTCTTGTTCATCCTCACTCAAAACAGCTTCTGCAGAAGCAATTGGTTCCAAAATAACATCTCGTGCTTTGACCCCTGCCGCTTGGCAACACATGATCAAGTTTTTTACGAGTGTGACATTCCCCGTAATAATATGCGCTTTGCACTCAAGCCGTACGCCATGCATATTGAGTGGATCGTTTACAAGATGCTTTCCATCAATAATAAACTGCTGTGGAACAGCATGAAGAATCTGCTCATCTTCAGGCAACGGAATCGCACGGGCCGCCGATACAACACGTGCTACATCATGTTCGCGAATGACACCCTGTTTAATAGGCACCATTCCTGTTGATTGATGTGCTGAAATATGCGATCCAGAAATGCCAATATAGGCAGATTCAATTGAACAACCCGCCATAAGCTCTGCCTCTTGCAGCGCGGCTTTGATAGCATGAACGGCAGGCGCAACATCAACCACAACACCCCGCGCCAGTCCATGTGAAACAGCACGTCCAATTCCGATAACTTCACAATTATGCTGATCTATCTTTTTGGCAACAAGAACGCAGATTTTTGTAGTCCCAATATCGATGGCGACTAAAGTGTTTGATGGGGTTAATCTTTTTTTCATTTCGCTTCCTTTTTGGGGGTGTTGTGCGAAAGCACTAACTGTCCCTTAAATCTAAGATCAACGGTCCAGAGTTTTGGTTTATCAGTCTCTTTTTGAGCAATGTATTGGTAGAGTTGATCAAGTAACTGATCGGTTTTTTTATTAAATTGAGTATTCGTGGTTGCGATAAGCAGTACGAGCTGATTTTTTTTGTCGAACAGAGAGAGGGTATAGGGAGTTGTCCAGGTAACTGAAAAGCGATCGAAGAAGCTTGATGATTGTTTGCATGCCCAGGAAAAAAGAAGTTTTTTTTGTTCATCAATAGATTCAGGCCATTGAGAATTTTTTATCGTTAGTGTTGGTAGATTTTCTATGGTGTCGGGGCGATAGCAGGAGGCGGGTACGAAATCGCCTGTTTTTGAAACTAAGATTGGTGATTGATTTTCGCAAAGGATGCGTAGCCATGGGTATTCATGTTTGACTTGAAAGTAGGTATGTCGGTGTGTATTGTTTTTTTTGACCAAAAGTGTGTGCGCAGAAGGAAGTTCTTTTTTTGCATTCTCGAGAACTGTTTTGAGTGATTTTTTTTGAGAAAGCCCTGATGATACAAGTGAATAGATTCGTTTTTGCATGGCATCGTTTAAAAACGGGTCTGGTGCTTGTATAAACAATTCCGCCTTTAGACTGTATGTACAGTAAAGAGCGGAAAAGAGTAGTAAAAATGTTCTCTTCATGACACCCCCCGCGTCACGTATCCCTGAATCCCTATTCTAATTTATAATACGGGGAACTCTGTGGGGTCAAGAGATCTCAAATAAAACGATTTTTTGTGGCAGCAAGAAAAAGAAGAATTCCGGCGGCAACCGAAGCGTTATATGAGATATCAGCTGTTTTTTGGCCGAGGGTCACTTTCTCTCCAAGTCTGAGTACTTCGGGAGAAATTCCCTTGCCTTCACTGCCAATAACAATGCAAAAAGGTGGTTTGAAATCAACAGTTGTTGCATCTTTCCCATTAAGCGCACCAAGGTAGAGATTATAGCCAGCATTTTTGAGTTCTTGTGCAGCAATATAAGCTGTTGGAGCAAGATAAATTTCAAGATGTTCAATAAGCCCCGCAGAAGCTTTTGCGGTTGAATTATTAATGGGGGCAGATTGCCGGCCTGCAAGGACAAGCCCATGTGCACCAGTACAGTGAACTGAGCGTATGATGCCGCCTAGGTTTCGTGTATCTTGCACGCTATCAATAAGCACAAGAAAAGGAGATTTTTCTGGAGAAAATGGCTTTTTACGAAACTGGAAAGGAGAAGTGATTCCAACAAAACCTTGATGATCAGTTGTATCAGCAAATGTATTTAATACTTCTCGTTTTACAAAGGAAATTGGCACGTGATTAGGTAAAAGCGCTCTGATTTGATTAAAAGCCTTGGGCACTGGATCGGTAGTATAAAGACGCGTTAATTGCCTGCGGCGTGCGGTAAGCAGTTCGATAATAGGGTGTATTCCGTAGATATAAACGCCCGTCTGTTCTTTTTGTTCTTTTCTTTTCATTATTTTCACACTAAGTTTGAGGGGAAGTTAGATTTTCTTCATAGAACAAAGCATAGCAGTAGTAGGATTTTTTGTTAATGAGACGGACTGAATTTCTCCCCCTTTTTTTTATAGCAGTCATTGCAATTGGTATTACAGTGGCTTCGCGTCAGTCTTTTTCAACGCGACAAGATACTCAAGAGGCCTGCGCTGAGTCATGTAAAAGTGAGAAAACAAAGAAATCTGAAAAGATTTTTAAAAAATCGCGCAAAAATACTAAAGAGTCCTTTTGTTCTGAAAAAACAGTTAAGTCAGCGGGTACATTTCTTTCTGACACGGGAGTTACCTGTCAAGTCTGTGAGTTGTTTGCGCCACGCGATGACTTAAAATCGGTTTTAATTGGACTTATTAATGCGGAAAAATTGGCGTTACAGATGGCGACGTTTAAATTCACCGATACCGATATTGGCAATGCGCTTATTGAAGCCCATAAAAGAGGGGTAGAGGTTGAAGTCGTTGCGGATTCGAGCGGGCTTGATACGCGACAGAATCAAATTTTACGGCTCCATTCAGTGGGGGTTCCTGTTTACGTTTATCCCGACCCGGATTTTCAGGTGACGAGTCGTTTTTCGATTATGCATAATAAGTTCTTAATTTGTCATCAGTCTGAGTTTACGGGGGGCATGATTGTTTGGACGGGATCGTTTAACTTTACCCCTACGGCATCGCATCATAATCGCGAGAATGTAGTGATTGTCATGAGTGATGCGGTTGCGACTAGATATTCCCAAGAATTTGAGATTCTTAAAAAAGAGTCTCAGTGTCTTAGTAAGCATCTTCAAAAAGCAAAAAAAGAAGAAACTGTGCAATCGCAGCGCCAAGAAAAAATATGCTAAACTAGATTTTTTTGAAAAAGTCCGCTCTCGTCTTTAAAGCTGGGTTTGGGGGGGTAAAAATAGGGGGCCAGTTGAAGTTTATCAAGCTAGCCCCGCTATTAATCTTACCGTCCCGGCCACGGCCATTCCCCCTCCCAGCCAAGACTTACGGCTAGATGAAACAATCTTTCATCGAATTCATCAATGCCTGGTGTCTTTAGAAAGACATATTCAAGCTGCGATCCTGAGCTATGGTCGGTATCACCGATTCTTTTAACCACAATCCTAGTGAGATCTTCTGCTGCTTTAAGAGTAGGGCGTAGTTTTTTTTCACGGGCAAGATATTTGAAAATTGGATTGTCTTGATTGGCATCCTCGAGATAGGTATCCGTAGGTTTCCATGCATTTCCCCACGCGCTTTTGTAAATTTCATCAGGAATAATACCATACTCTGTTACTGCATAGTTGGTAAGAAATTGGGGATGTTTTTCTATTAACTTTTTGACGGTCTCTAGATTTTGCTCATTAATTGCAACAATCAGATTTTGAAAATCATTGTTTTTAATTTCAATAAGTAGCTTTTTATAGTCGTCTGAGGCAATTAATGTTGCTGCAAGATAAGCAATAACATCGTTTGAACTTTTTTGAGCAAGTTCCCTTGGATCTATTTCAAGGAGTGCGGGATATTTTTCTGCAATGAGTACATGTCTAGGTATCCTAGTAATGAATTGAGGATCTTCCTCAATTCTGCTTTTTAGTGCATCAACATCCCCTGATCTTAACGCTTTCTGTAAGTCTACGGGTGATGCTTGTATTCCTAAGATAGCAGCGGCCACAAATCCCAGTAGGGCTATTTTAAAATACTGCTTCATTGTTCTTTCCTTTTAATTATATGGGTTATGAAACAATGGCGGTAATTCCGCCTTATTCTAAGCATAGCAGAGTGAATAGGGGGATGGCAAGATTTCAAATAGGAATATTTTACAGGAGTTTTTAACGTGCCTTGGAGTATGCTGGTTGGTTAGGGTAAAGTTTGTTAATCTAATAAATATTGGGTTGCCAAACAGACAAGAGGGTAAGTAAATGACTGAGCAAAAGAAGAAAAAACTAATTCCCATAGGGATAGATGATTTTGAGCGGCTTTTAGAGGGCAATTATTATTTTGCAGACAAGAGTTTGTTGATAAAAGAGCTGCTTGATTCTGGCGCAGCCGTAACACTTCTCCCTCGCCCACGTCGTTTTGGAAAAACGTTGAATCTTTCGATGCTTCGTTATTTTTTTGAAAAAGTAGCCCCGCTCATCCCGAGTATTGGGCTCCCTTTGGAGACCAATGTATCGAGGGAGAGTGGTTTGTCTCGCCGGCACCTATTTAATGGCCTCAAGATTGAGCAACATGCCGATTGCATGGAACACCAGGGGCGATATCCGGTGATCTGGTTGACCTTCAAAGATGTTAAAACGGATCGATGGGAAGTCTGTTACGAAAAAATACGCAAAGTAATTAGCGCTGAATTCAAGCGACACTTTGACGCAATAAGAGGTTTTTTAAGTAAACAGGAGCTTCGGCAAGTACAAGACATTATTGCAGAAACAGCATCCCAGGCTTCTTACGAAAATTCTCTTATGGATCTTTCCCGCTATCTTGAATGTGCCTATAAAGCCAAAGTAGTAATTCTTATCGATGAGTACGATGCTCCAATTCATGCGGCATATCTCAATGGGTACTATAATGAGGTTATTGGTTTTATGCGTGGATTTTTGGGTGCAGGACTTAAAGGCAATAATGCGCTCAATTTTGGGGTATTGACTGGTATTTTACGGGTAGCTAAAGAAAGTATTTTTAGTGGGATTAACAACCTACGAGTTTGCACACTGATTCAAGATAGTTATGCCAATCAGTTTGGATTTCTTGAAGATGAAGTAAGAGTGATGCTCGCTTATTTTGAGTTAGAAAACAAGCTCGATGAGGTGAAACGCTGGTATAACGGTTATCAGAGTGGATCTTACAAAGTATATAATCCCTGGTCTATTATCAATTTGGCTGGCAATAAAGGGGTAATACAGGCCTACTGGGTTAATACTAGCGATAATGCGCTTATTAAAGATCTGCTTAAACGCTGCACTCCCGAAATGAAAGAAGATCTCGAAATTGTCATCAAAGGTGGTAAGGTAACTAAGGCTATTCAAGAAAATATTATTATGCTTGATATTGAAAAAAACGACGCAGTGTTGTGGAATTTTTTGCTTTTTTCAGGATACCTAACTTTTGAAAACTATCGATTAGTTGAGGATACCAACTACGCAGATCTTTTGATTCCTAATATTGAGGTTGGTACCACGTATAAAAACTCGTTTAGTACGTGGTTTGCTGAAGGCTCTGGTATGCGCAATTATACCAAAATGCTTGAAGGCCTTGTTGCAGGAGAGATGGAGTCTTTTCAAGATTATTTTATGAAATTTACACGAGATACATTAAGCATTTTTGATGTGCATGGTGATGAACCAGAGCGTTTCTATCATGCGCTTGTATTGGGCATGCTTGCAACGTTAGCATCAACCCATGAAGTACGCTCAAATCGTGAAAGCGGCTACGGACGCTATGATGTCTCACTTATTCCAAAAGATCTTTCAAAACCGGGAATTATACTTGAGTTCAAGAAGGTTAATATCAAAAGAAAAGAGACATTGAAAACTGCGGCGCAAAATGCTCTCAATCAAATTAAAGAGAGGGATTATGAGACTGAATTGCGTGCGCGAGGGCTCAAAGATATTATCAAGCTAGGTATTTCGTTTAAAGGCAAAGAAAGCTTTGTTTTAGTTGGATAGTGTAAAAACGACGTTACACTTAGTAAAATTAATTTCAGGGAAATCATACAAAAAAAGAGACCCTAGTTCCCCGTTTTGGGGCAAAGGGTCTCTTTAAATTGGTGTTGTGTCTGCGTGATTAAGCGTATTTAATGTGAGTATTTACCGCATCCGCAAACTTTTTAAATCCAGCAGTTACCTCAGGGACTTTTGTAGGTAGTGTTGTTAAGCCCGCAATAATCATTGCGATTTCCATGTCGCCAACACCATATTTTTTCATTGCACTTTTTATAATGCTCTGGATGGTTGGTGAAGAAAGTATTGTATTAAGACTTGAAGCGAATAGAGCCTGATTACTATTGAAGAAATCAGCTACAATGCTCATAGACTTCTTCCAGTTATCAAATTCGGTTTTCATTGATTCTGGATTTATAAGAAACCCAAAAAAACCCTGAACAAAAGTACTGATCGTTCCAGGGTCAAGTTCTTTCTGCTGCAACATTTTGCCAAGATTTTCAGCAACTGTATTCATTTCATCATCAGCTTTTTTGAGCATTTCAGGTGTTGTTCCGAGTTTTGCTGCAGTTTTGGCATTCTGTTCGTCTCTCATTTTTTGGATTTCAGCCGCCCACTGCTTTTGCTCTTCCTCTCTCTGTTTTCTTTCATTGGCATCTGTAGCGACGCCACGACGATCAGGGATTGGGGCTGTGAATGTTGAGCTTATGGCTGTGGCACTCAATAAGAGTGAAAGTAAAAGTTTTTTCATGTTTTTTCCTTTTTTTAATCTGTGAGAAGAGGGTTTAACCCCTCCTCTCACAGATTGTTTGGATTATTAACGAAGTTTTGCTATTGCGTCTTGAATCTTCTTGTCAAAAAATTCAGCAAAATTAGCCGAAGCTGTTTCATCATGGGAAGCACCCGCAAGTTTATGTTTTTCTGCGAGTTTTCTGAGGCTCTCGTTGTAACGCTTTATAAGAGTCTCTTTTTTCTCTTGAAGCGCTTTAACACGGTCTTCTGGAGTAGGATAATCAGCCATCAACTTAGCTCTGAAGTCATCAATTGCTTTGTCGGCACGATCTTTAATTTTGTCGAAACCTTTTTGGAAGGCTTTTTCAAGCTCCTCTGGGGTCTTCGCCTTTGCTTCTTTAGCAGGCACCTTATCATCAGTTATAACAGCGGCCCCTTGTATGTTGTTAGCAGGTTTGACGGTAATTGGTTCTGGCTGTTCAACAACAGGAACGACAGTAGCTGCACTTGCAATTACAGGAGCCATTAAAGGAACTGTTGGCGGAGCTGTAACAAGACCAGGCGCCTCTTCAACTACCATTGGGGCAGTGGTTGTTGGTTTGGCCATTGGGGTTGTTTCTTTAACGGGAGCTATTGCAACTTCAACAGGTGCATTTGTGTCTACAGGTACTATGGGTGCAGTTGTTGGCTCTGTCGTTTTTATCTCTGTCGTTGTCATCTCTGTTGGAGTGTAGGTTACCAATGGGCCTTCTGTTACTAATTCAACAGTTTTTATCTCTGTGGTTGGAATAACAGGGGGAATAGTTTTGACGGTATTTGCATTTGTTGGCACACCACGGCGAGCAGGGATAACTGTTGCGAATGCAGAACCTATGGTTGCGGCACTCAACAAGAGTGAAAGTGAAAGTTTTTTCATGAGAAATACTCCTTTTATTATGGTTTACTTTTAGTGTTTTCTGGAGCCCATTTGTTGTAGGCTCATCTCTTATCGTACATTAAAATAAATTCAAAAAGCAATAAAATGGCAAAAAGAGTTTGAAGTCCGGGTTTTTTTGAGAAGATTGAAGTGGGGGTATGGATAAATCTACCGCTCTTATCCTTGAAATTAAGTTGAGTTTGGCGATAAAAATAGGCAGATTGGCGTGCTCGCTCGCCCTGAGGGATCCGTAGGATCGTCTCGAAGGGTCTGTACGAGCGATAGTTTTTATCAAGATAGGTTGATTATGTTTTATTTTTATACGCTAAGGGCATTTTCTGGCAAAACGGCCTGCTAAATAATGACAGATTTCCGCTCGTATAGACCCTTCGAGACATTTTGCTTACAGCAAAACCCTCAGGGCGAGCGGCGTGGGCGAATGCCCTATTGAATTGATATAACCAGATATTTTCCCAACCTTCGGATGATTGCCAAATACAAATACTTACAAGTTTGGCAACCCTAAATTGTTTCTAAAAAGATGTGGGTAATGGATAGTCTGGATGAGCGGGGTAAAATTATTTATCTCGATAAAGATGTGAGCAAAGAAGTTTTTGAGCTGGGCGGAATTTCTAATGTACCTACTTTCGTAGAGAATACACCCCCGCATAGTTATCCAAAAAACCCTCAAAACAGAGTTCAGCGAGATTTTTCTGTATGCGCGAAGGCTCACGGTCAATAAGAGTGTAAAATTCGTCTAAAGTGATTTGTGTTCGTTTTGCGAGTGCTTTTAAAATCATGCCTCTAATTTGTCGTTCAGAACCTTCAAACGTTGATTGTTTTGCATAATGCTTACTTTTTTGCGAGGCGTTTCCAAGCTCTTTTTTAAGATAGACCCCATAATCCATGAGCGCATAATACCAGTGTCGTGGTTCAAGTTTATCGACTGTTTGGGCGACCAACGGCATGATTTCTTGGTCAGAAACGACTTTGTCTTGCGGGAAAAAATGGGCAATAAAAACCGTTCTAATGTTTGTTTCTATAAAAACAGTTGGCATATTGAATGCAAATGCGCAGATAGAAGCGGCTGTTGCGGGGCCAATTCCTGGAAGTTCATCAAGAAGAAGCGGGTCTTGTGGGAGCGTTCCATTAAAACGGTCTTGGATATTTTTTGCAGCTTGGTGGAGTGCCAAAGCGCGGCGATTGTAACCAAGTCCTTGCCAGGCACAAATAACGTCAGCACATGATGCGTTTGCAAGCGTTTTAAAGTCTGGGAATGTCTCGATGAAGCAGGGGAACTTTTGCGCAACTCTGCTTGTTTGAGTCTGTTGCAACATGACTTCTGACACAAAAATCTGGTAGGGATCGGTGGTTTGTCGCCAGACGAAATCCCTACTGTTTTTGCCATAAAATTCCCAAATAAGGGTCCGGAACAGCTCAACGCTTTCTTGTTGCTCCGCTCGTACAAACCCCTCGAGACAGCCTTGCGGCTTCCTCAGGGCGAGCGGAGTTTTACAAAAACTTTGTTTTTTAAATTTTTTATCCATATTAATTTGGTCTTGGTATGACCGCTCGCCCTGAGGGTTTTGCTGTAAGCAAAACGTCTCGAAGCATGCCCTGAGTGACCCGCAGGGTTGTATCGAATGGGGGTTTGTGCGAGCGGTTTATGCCGGTATTCGCCCCACTCTAAACTTAACCAGTTTCTGAGGATCAAGAAGCCGTGCAGCAGCAGCTTGAACTGTCTCTTTTTTAATGCTCAAAAGTCTTTCTGGGCGCGTATCAAAGTAGTCTGTCGGGAATCCATAGGTATCAAGGCTTAAAAATGTTGCAGCGATCTGTTTTTGAGCAGCAAAGTGGTCGACGAGTGAGTTGATGAGTGCGTTGCGTGCTTCTTCAAGTTCATTGTCGGTAAGGTCTTGTGCGCCTTTTTTGATAACGCCTTCAATTGCTTTTTCTGCTTCAAAAAGGCGGTCGCTCGACACTAATGCCTTGATAAATATCATGCCGGGTTGGAGTGCAGATCCTGCAAGAATTGACCCACCAATTGTGTAAAAGAGGCCTGATTGTTCTCGAAGTTCAAAAAGCCGAGACCCCATAGAGCCTAAAACTCCACCGGTAAACGTCTGGTCAAAGAGAAGAAGCGCATCAAAATCTTCGTGAAGTCTTTTAACCGAAAGGCCTCCATAGCCAAGCACCAATTGATCACGATTAAAAGGGTAGGAGACAATGTCATGTTTGACCGGTGCAATGCTTGGGAAATCAAAGTCTTTGACCGGTGCACCCGTCCATTCACCAAGATGTTTTTGTAGGAGTGTTTTAGGATCTGTTTTCCCAAAATCACCGACTATTGCAATTCTGCCTCCGTTTGGGGTAATCGAGCGCTCATAGACTCGTTTAATATCTTTTTTGCCTAAAGACGCGACTGTTTTTTCGGTCCCCATCATATTGTGTGAATAGGGGTGCGTGCCGTAAATTTTTTGACGGGCAATCTGTCCAAAAAAGTCGGTGGGATTATCCCAGAAAAGCTTAAGCTCTGAGATCATTTGTGAGCGAACGCGCTCAATCGATTCTTTGTCAAATGCGGGTTGCATAAGCACTTCAGCAAGTAGCTCAAGCCCTTTATCTGCGTCTTCTGTGAGCATGGTAATGCTCATTTGGCCAGGGAAGGTGTTAAGCTCCATGCCAAGAGATTCGATCTCTTCAGCAAGTTCTTGAGCAGAATGTTTTGTCGTGCCTTCTTGTAAGAGGTCGGTCATAAGCATGCTCAACCCCTGTTCTTCAACAGAATCGTAAAAATGCTTAGCTTTTAAATCGAGAATAAGGTCGATTTTTCCTGATCCAGGACGGTCTAAAGCGAATACTTTTAATCCATTAGAAAGAGTAAATGTCTGGGCGCGGGGGTAGGCGAATTTCTTTGGCGGAGCAATCGTAATATTTTCTGAGTAACGTGGCCCTTCGATAGGAGCTTTTCTTTTTTTACCCTCTAAAATACGGGCATCTTCTGCATCAGAAGTCTCTTGTTGTAAAAGCCATAGATCACGATCTTGCTCAGAGAGAGGGAGCATGGTTCCAGAGGATGCAAGTGCCGGAGAAAAATAGCGCTCAAAGAGCTCTTTAAGATCTGCTTTGATGTTTTCTTGTGGGTACGAAGCATACTGGTTAAGAAAGCCATCATCTCCCGTTGCGAGATAATATTTACCAAGCATGTAGGCGAGTTTTTGGTTGTTTTCAGGTAGGGAAAGAAGATCCATGTCAGTTTTGCGACGAGCACGCGCAATTTCTTTGTCAGAGATTTCGCCCTTGCGTAGTTTTTCAATCTCTTCGAGAATGACCTCTTTTATGCGTGGCATGTCTTCGAGCGTTCTTGGTTGGGCATAGATAAAGAAAATGCCGCAATCAAAAAGATCGTACACAAAGCTTTGCAGTTCTGTTGCAATACCAAGTTCAGTGACGAGCCTATTGTAGAGTCGCGCACCACGCCCCGCACCAACAAGCCATGACATGAGATCGAGTAAATATTCTTTTTTTTCGCTCACGCCAGGGATAGTCCATGCAAAGAGCATAAGCGGCTGCTGTACTTCGCGGTAAATCGTGACGTTTTGGTTGGTGATATCAAACGTATGATAGGTAGCTTTTTTGGGGATTGTTTTGAGGGGCTCTATTGAACCAAAGGCCTTTTCAATATTATCAAAAGCTTCCTCAATATCGACGTCGCCGACAATAACGAGGACTGCATTATTTGGTCCATAAAAACGTCGGTAAAACGAAAGAATTTGTGCGCGTGAGACATTCCAGAGATCTTGCTTAAACCCAATGACTGGATAATGGTAAGGATGGTCAGGGAACATTGAGGTAACCATTTTTTCGATAAGTGTCGAAAGATAGTCATCATTGTACATTTTCAACTCTTGAATAATCGCCTTAAGCTCAGAGTTGAGAAATTCTTTCTTGAAGGTACAATTTTTCATGCAATCGGCCATCACCGGAAGAACCTCGAGCCAATGCTGCGATGGAACGTCAAAAAGATACCCCGTATAGTCATTTGATGTAAAAGCGTTACAAACGCCCGATAATTTGTTGGTAATAATATTAATATCTGTCTCTGAGAGTTTCTCGGTTCCCTTAAAGATCATATGTTCTATTAAGTGAGCTAACCCGCGCGCTCCAGATTCTTCATCTTTTGAGCCAACATTGTACCAGAGTTGAAGGGAAACTTTTGGTACCTGATGACGCGGCATAATAAGCACGGTAAGCCCGTTTTTCAGAACGTGTTTAAAGATTTTTTCAATCACAGTGGCTATCCTTAAAATCTGGAGAAAGGCTCTCACGAGAAGGCTCCCAAGAGGGGTCCCTTGGGTTGACAAATTTTCTCGAATAGTATATAAAAAATAAGTAAGACTTTATAGTTTTTTAGATTTCAAGATAAAAAAATGGATGGTTATCATGGAAACAAAAATAGCGAGCCGTGTGCTCTGTGGTATTTTATTGACGATAGTGCTCTTTGTTAGTCAGGCCTGTTTAGGGTCGGATAAAAAAGAAGCGATACCGGGCGATAACAAAACAAACAAAATACAAAACAATTTTTTTACCCCTGTTGTGCAGCCATTTCTTGGTGCAACGCAGTATGTTCAAAACAGTTGGACGTATAAAATTTCTGCGTTTGTTTTAGCTACTGCCTTGAGGTCCGTTTGTTCGGTCGCTCAGCGATATCAAGTGCCTTTATTGGCGGGTACTGCTGCAGGAATTGCAACGTATGCAGGGTGTTCTTATTTTGGCATTCGGCAGCGGAGTTTTTTTGCAGGAGCTGCATTTGCGGGTGTTACTTCAGTAGTCGCATGGTTCTTTTATCAGATAGAGGTCAAAAAAGATCTGCAAGAGATTAAAGAACGTTTGAAGGCGGTTCAAGCAAAACTTGAAGTGCTTGCTAATGAAACGGCAGATAAAGTAAGCGTAAAACTAGAACCGTGGTTTAATAGCATTTTGCGCAGTCTTAATGAAAAATTTAATACTCTGAGCAAGCAGGTAGACAAAATAGAATCGGGTTTGAAAAAGCATTTTGATCCACAATTTAAAAAATTAAGTGAAGCAAATAAAAAATTAATTGATGACGTAAAAAAGCTACAGAAGCAGCTCAGTGATTTTGAACAGAATAATAAAAAGCTCAATAAAGAGCAGACTGAATCAATAACTCGAACAATTGCCTCTCAATTTGCTAACTATTTTTCTCTTCAAAAAGACATTCTGGTTAGTGAAAAGCAAGCAAATTTTTGGGATAATTTTAAAAAGTTTTTTTCGACCGAGCTTAATCCTGTAAATATAAAATAAACGTGCAAATTCTATAGGTTTATCGTATGAACTTTTCAGCGCTGCGTAGCTCTTTTGTTGCGATTCCTCTCCATCCGCTCTACCTTTTTACCCTTGCGTTTATGTTTGGTATTATCTGGCAACAGAGTGGGTATTGGAGCTTTTTGTTTTTGATTATTTTTGCGCTTACTCTTTTGTTTGGTGCAAAGTTTCAAACACAATTGGGGCGAGGATTAAAAATTGTTTCTCTTTTTGCTGCTTTGGGTTTTTTTGCCCTGGGCGCACTTCGCGTGCAACAAGAAGAAGCGGCATTTGATCAGTTTTTTAGAAGTGTACTCTACAAAAAATGTATTGTGACTGCAGAGGTAAAAGATCTAGAGCCAGATTATCGACGTGAGGGGTATTGTTTGTTGACGCTTGCAGTACAAAAGCTTGATGACGGCAAAAAACTCATTCATTTGGCACATCCCTATAGTTTCCAGTTTTCGCTGAAAAATGATGCACTCGTTGGGGGTAAAAAACTTCCAGAACCTGGCGATATTCTTTTGATTAAAACACTCTACTTTCGCCCTCCGCCTGAGGGTGGTTACAGAACCTATCTTGTCAAAGAGAGATTGGTTGGTCAGATACAGTATTCTTACGCAGAGATTTCGCTCTTGTCTCATCCACAATGGTCATGGAGACGTTTTTTATTTGAGCGACGCAATGCCATCATTGATGGGGTACGTCCGCATCTTGAACCATTAACGTTTACGCTTTTTGCTTCAGTTTTTTTGGGAAAAAAGACTGTTGATGCTGGAGATATGAGCTCAATTCGCGATCAATTCAGACCCTGGGGAATTTTGCATTACTTGGCGCGCTCAGGGCTCCATCTTATGATTTTGGTAATGCTTCTTAATAAAGTGCTTTCGTTTTTCCCGATTCCCTATGGTATTCGCAATATGTTAGTAATTTTATTATTGCTTGTTTATTTGCTTGTTTCGTGGGCAAGCATCTCGTTTTTGCGCGCAGCAATTCTCTCGTTTCTTTACTCAATTTGTGTGATAATGCGGCTTCAGATTCACGCTCTTTATCTTTTGGTATTGACCTGCTTCTTAGTACTCCTTGTGAACCCATTGCAACTTTTTTTCTTAGATTTTCAATTAAGTTTTTTGTTAACAGGTGTTCTTGCATGGCTTAATGCGCTTAAACGGAGCCAGAAAACACCGCTTTCTGTCAAATCGGTCAATTGACGAAAATTGCCTAAAGTGTATACTTAAAATGATTCAATTTATAAATTAATAATTGTGTATGGAGTTTTTGATGTTTAAAAATAATATAAAAATAGTGGTAATTAGCCTGTTTGTCGCATTAAGCCTTGTGCCTACAGAGCTCCATTCAATACATTATCTTGAAGTCGTGAATTCACGGTTTTCTTCTGTTGCAAAACAATCGCAGGCTCTTCGATCAAGATTTTCAAATCTTGTTGGACGGTCTCTTGTTGGACGGTCTTTTGATAAATCAAAATCTTTTGTGTACAAGCTTGTGTGTGAGCATCCTATTTTGACGCATAGTGCGGTTGGGTTAACAGTTTTTTTGGTGACTGGGTATTATTCTGGACTTTTTAGTGGCTCTGGTGATAAAACAGAAAATACTAAAAAAACACAGGTGCCATTCTACAAAAAAGGGGTAGTGATGACAAAGCAGTGGATAAATAAGATTGCGGTCTTGTGTTCGTTTTCGCCGTTTTTTGATATTAAGCCTTCTGATGAGATGAAGAATTTGGCTGAAGCATTTGATACAATGGTAAACAAAGAAGAAATTACCGAGAAAAAGCAAAAACAGAATGTAGTAGAAGAAAAAAAGATTGTTGAGAAAATAGAAGAGAAAAAAGTTGAGCAAACACCCGATGAAAAAGCTAAAGCGGATCTTGATCAACTTATAGAAACATGTGCGCCAAAAGAAGAATTAGTTCCTACCAGAAACCCATCCTGTGGGTTTGAAGATAAGGTTGATGCTCAAGATAATTATATTTCCTATATCTTGTTTAATCTGAAAAAATTTAAAGGCAAAGATGCTGAATTAAAGTCATTTGTTAATACACCGGATTGGAGTTCCTTATCAACGAGGTGTGATCCTCATTATCCAATTCCCCAAAAAGGTGGCGCTGGTGCATCAATGTCTTTCTTTTCTAGCATGCTTCTTTACCATTATTTTGATGCATTAAATCTCTTGTTATCAACAGGGGCGGTCGATTTTACAAGTACATATGGTGAAGTACGCAATACTAAAACCAATGCGGCGGCCGAACTAAAAAACAGCTTTCTGGGAGCTCTATTAGTAATCCATAAAGGTAGTGGCAAGTTTACTCTTGATAATGAGAGTATAGAAAAAGAATACGCAAGAACCGAAGAGGATGTTCAGAAAAACATAACCATTGTTTTGGGTAGTCATGGCGCAAAGTCATTTGGGGATGGCGATGAACTTTGGGAGAAAAAAATAATTTTATCCACAGTTATTCCATCGCCAAACAAGCTGTATTTTAGCTCTGACGGCACAAAAGTTATTACAGAATCTGAGTTTGTTAAGCAGTTGGAAGATAGATTTCAGAAGCAATTAAAAAAATAATAGTGCTTTGTTGGGGAAATAATAATGTTTAAAAATAATATAAAAATAGCCGTAATAGGCCTGTTTGTTGCATTAAGCCTTGTGCCTGCAGAGCTTTGTTCGATGAACTATCTTGAAGTCGTGAACTCACGGTCTCCTTCTGTTGCAAAACAATCGCAGGCTCTTCGATCAAGATTTTCAACTTTTGTTGGACGGTCTTTTGATAAATCAAAATTTTTTGTGCGTGAGCATCCAATTTTGACGCTTGGAGCGCTTGGGTTGGTTTCTCTTGGCGTAGTTGGGTACTATTCTGGACTTTTTAGTGGCTCTGGTGATAAAACAGAAAAGACTAAAAAAGCACAGGTGCCAGTCTGCAAAAAAGGGGAAGATGTGACAAATCAATGGAAAATTAAATTGGCGATTCTTTACTCGCTTCAAACTGTCACTGCCTTTGGGTCTAATGTCTTTACTGAGCTTGCTCGAGTATTTTATAAAATGACTGAGTCGGTAGAGAAAAAGGCAGAGAAAATAGTAGAAGAAAAAATAGTAGAAGAAAAAATAGAAGAGAAAAAAGTTGAGAAAACGCCCGATGAAAAAGCTAAAGCGGATCTTAAACAACTTATAGCAACATATGCGCCAAAAGAAGAACCAAAGCTTAAAGTGCACAAGAAATCACTAGCAGCTTATAAAACTTCTACCCTACGGCCTGGGTATGAATGGAGTGCTCGTGATAGCGAAGAGGATTACATTAAATACATCTTGTTTAATCTGAAAGAATATGAATCTGACAAAGAGCAATTGAAGTTGTTTGTTAATCAAATCATGTGGGCTGATGATATGTCAAGGGAGGAGAATTGGCATCCATTCCCTACTGATGTTAAAGAGTACGGGCAAGCTGGTAGTTTTTCTCTCTTTACAACTCTGTTTCTCTATGGATATTTAGATGCATTAAATCTTCTTTTATCAACGGATCAACTTGATTTTAAAGCAACGTATGGGCCGCTTGATTCTCGTTGTGAGTGCTGCAACCCAGGAACCGAAACAGTGAGTTCGTTGGGGTATCATCTCTTTCTTAATGGATCTAATAGAAGACATCCAGAAAACAAAGGCGTGGATGAGAAAGCTATTATTAATGTTCTCTGGAGCCATGGCGCCACGCCGTTGTTTATGGCAAGTAAAAAATTCAAAGACACGGCGGAAAAATGGCACAACTGGTCTCTCGATCCAAAGTCATTTAAGTTGCCAAAAGGCAAGAACCTATACTTCAGTTCTGATGGAACAAAAGTTATTACAGCATCTGAGTTTGTTAAGCAGTTGAAGAAGAGATTAGATTCATTCAAATAGCTGATACCTCCGCATATCAGGCTATTTAAAAACATATAAAGCAATAATGGAAGTAATAATGTTTAAAGATAATATAAAATAGCGGTAATAGGCTTGCTTCTTGCATTGAGCTTTGTTCGATGCATTATCTTGAAGTCGTGAACTCACGGTCTCCTTCTGTTGCAAAGCAATCGCAGTCTTTTCGATCAAGATTTTCAACTCTTGTTGGACGGTCTTTTGATAAATCAAAATTTTTTGTGCGTAGACATCAAACAGCTTTGGCTCTTGGAGCGCTTGGGTTAGTTTCTCTTGGCGTAGTTGGGTATTATTCTGGACTTTTTAGTGGCTCTGGTGATAAAACAGAAAAGACTAAAAAAGAACAGGTGTCATTCTACAAAAAAGGGGAAGATGTGACGAATCAATGGAAAATTAAATTGGCGATTCTTTATTCGCTTCAAACTGTTACTGCCTTTGGGTCTAATGTCTTTACTGAGCTTGCTCGAGTATTTTATAAAATGACCGAACCAGCAACCGCAACGACCACGTTCAAGTTCACCGTACCTCCAGAATTTGAAAGCTTTTCAGGACCATTTCTTAAGGCGCTCAATGCAGAGCCCTTTGATAAAGCTAAAATGTTTAACGCAATGCTTTCTTTTGGAGAAAGCGCTACAAAGAAATTGTCCAAAGAAAAACCAGAATTGAAAAATTACAGAGATTTGATTTATGGGCCACTTTATTATCAGGCACTTGTAAATAATAAACCAGAAATTGCACAAAGCCTTTCCTTGACGTTGTCAAATGGTGTTAATACGGTTATTGGGGATGAAGAAAAACCACTTGCCCTGCATTTTGCAATTGCAAATAAAGATATTCAAGCAGTACGAGCGCTGTTGGAAAAGGGTGCAGATCCGGCGCTTGTTGTTAATGATTCTGAGAGTCCGCTTGAGTATGCTTACTCACACCAAACAACGGGAGAAGAAAGGGATGAGATTTACGAACTTCTTTTGCGTTGGAAAAAAGAAACAGAGCTAATAAATCGCAATGCGGTGCTTAGTGTTTTTCAAAATTGGTATTACGATCCATTTGTTCAAAGTGAGCGTCTTAAAATTGGTAAAGATAAAGTGTCTATTTTTGAATGGCTTGTAGCAAACAGTAAAGATGATTACTTAGAAACACTGCTTCTTGATCCTCAGCAACAAGATAACATACAAGATGCTGTTGAACACGATGAAAATATTCTTAAGAAAGCTTTTGCGCTAAAACAGAAATTGACTGGCGAGGCCGATAAAAACCAGGCGGTCGAGAGCGTTTTTGATGCGATTGATAAAAACAGCCCGTGGCAAATTGCATGGTATTTGAAGGCAGAAAATATCGACCCCTTGACGTCAATTAAGGCAAAATATAAGGGCAAAGAAGCAAGTCGTAATGTCTTTGAATACTACTTTATAAAAAAACAGGAAACACACTTCCAAAAGTTCTATGAAAAATACGGAGAAAAAGCTCAATTGGATACGATTTTTCCATCGATAAAAGACCAGCTTATTGATGAATGGAAGGAAAGGACCAGTTTCGATTGGTTGATTTTTTTTTGGGATTTGATGAGCGACTCTGAAAAAAAAGAACTTGTTTCTGGTGCAAATGAACATGTTAAAAAAGTTCTCTCGAAACACTTTGAAAGTACCTCGGATAGCAAGTATTTTACTGGGTCTGAAATCAAACAGCCAGTAAAAAAACCAGAGCTAAAGATAGAGCAAAAATTGGAAAAAATAGAAGCACTCTTGCCTGAAGATAAAAAACTTTTTGAGAAGAATTTAGATTTATGCATTCAAAGAATTAAGGATAAAGTAGGCGTACTCCCTGATGAGATCAATGCTTTAAAAAACAGTTTCCTTGACATGAAATTAGTGCAGCAAGATAAAGACCTGAAGAAAAAAGTCAAAACATTGCTAGCGGGAGCTATTAAGTATTCTGCACGAACTCTTCTTGAGGCTTTAATAGAAAAAGGTGTTAGTAAAGAAAAGGCGCTTTGTCTTGCTGTTGAAAATGTTGAGAGTAATCTGTCCGCTGTTGCTATGGTCGAGTATCTGCTCAACAAAAACGCTGACCCTAACTGTAAGTGCTCATTGTGGTCGCCTCTAGTAATAATATCAAAAAAATTAAAACAGGCCATTATTGATCAAAACAACCTAAAAAACTATATAGAAATCAGCCAACTACTTCTTAAGGCTGGTGCCAATTATGGTGAGAAATATAAGTTAATCACACTTGAGACAATAAATTTGAAGACACCGCCATTGCTTTATGAATGGGAATTTGCGGGATTTGAGAACAAAGAAGAGTGGTTTAAATTTATTGGTGTTGATGAAAAATATCTAGACCCTGATCAGAATAAATCTGGGATAGCATTTGCTGGAAAATACAGATACAAATCTTTTGAAAAAGCATTAAAACAGTTTCTAAAGATAGTCAATGCAGGGAAAAAAGCAACACAACAAGAGCTGGATATGTTTTCTGAAATTAATAAACGGGGACTCACTCAATATGATATTGTAAATATTGGACAACTAATACAGAAAGCTTTTGAAAATCAGGATTATGAACTCCTCCGCTTGTTGCTTAAAAAAGAGTTGGTTAATGAGAATGATCTTTTAAAAGATGCAGTCAAAAAAAACAGCGTTGAATTTGCAAAAGAGTTGATTACATATGGTGCTAAGCTTAATGTAGTTGAAAAGCTTGTTGAAGACGAATCCGATCCTGAAAACAAAAAACAATACATGAAAATATTAGTTGAACTCATGAACCCTGTGGACGCGATTGATAACTATTACCATTCTGGAAAGGTTAGTAATCAAAGCTTTCTTACACAAGATGAGTTTGAAAAGAAGTTTAATCAGATAACAAAAGAAAATGCCCTTACGCTTAAAACTACTGACTCTAAAATGCCGCTTTTAGTTAATGCTGTATGGAATCTTGATTTTGATCATATTCAGAAACTGCTTAATAAAGGTGTCGACTTTGATGTTGAAGTGGACGGTTACACACCTTTATTTGAAGCATGTAAAAAGCAGAATATTGTTTTGGTAAAAACGCTTTTGCAGAAAACAAAAAACATGCCAAAGACACTTAATGTTGCTGTCAAATCTTCGGAGTCAGAAACGCCTCTTAGAGTGGCTGCCCATAATAATGATGAGGATTTAGTTAAACTTCTTCTCGCTGCTGGTGCTAATCCTAATATTGGCTCCGTGTTGTATGAGCGAGTCGTCCATCTTAAGTGGCTAATAGAAGGCAAGAGTGATACACAAATTGTCCCCGGAGGCAAAAAATTTGGTGGTTTAGTTAAAGCTACTATCAAATTACTCATTGAGCATGGCGCTGAGTATGGGAAGAAGAACTACAGAAAAACATATGAAGATGATGCGCCATATCTCTCTGAGTGGGAAGTTTTAGGGTTCCCAACCAAAGAGGCGTGGTTCAAAGATCTTGGTGTTGACCAAAAGAAACTAAAGCCAGAACAAGACAAGTCTGTTAAAAAATAGAGTCACCTCTTTTTAAGACTTTGCTTTCAAAAATCCCCTCTCATTTACCGTAAATGAGAGGGGATAGTATTTTGTGGGGTTTAGGGGGAGTTGAGGCGTTGTTATTCGTCTGTAAATGGATTTAGGATGGTAAGTTTGCTCTTTCCGCTCATCCAGAGTGTTTTTTCGAAGAAAAAATGTATCTCGAAGAGATAGTTTACCCTGAGTAGCGAAGCGTATCGAAGGGAATGGATAAGAGCGGAGTAGGCTAATTTTCTATTAAAACTGTTTCTATCGATAAAGATATGGGTGATGGAGAGTTTACCTTGCCATTGTTATTGTTTTGTAAATGGACTGAGGATGAATAAGCGTAGATAAGAATATTAGTATCAATAAATACTTTTTTATCACCGCTCATTTGCGTCATCTCTATCAAATGAAAGCCCTTTAGTCTTTACACTCATAGCTTTGAGACGTTGTTTTCCAGTCTTTTTTTGCTTTGTTTCAGTATCGGTCTCCTCAACCAAGATAATTACTCTAAGGTTATGTTCGAGATCTTTCCAATATTTTTTTGGAATTTTAATAGTGCCATCCTGTGCATTTGCAATGAATTCGATAGCTTTCATTGTTGCAATCCTCTGATTAACAATTGGTGTTCATTGTTTATTTTTCACCATTTACTATAGCTCAATTTCATCAAATTAAACCCTTGATTTCAAAAGTCCCCTCTCGTTACAGTAAACAAAGAGGGGATAGTATTTTGTGGGGTTTAGGGGGAGTTGAGGGATATGAAGTTTTTTTTGAAGAAGATTTTCTTCTTGGTTGGATTTTTTGTCGGTTTTGTGGAAGCGAAGAGCGGGGAAGGCTTCAGTAATACATCTTTGGCGCGAGCAGTCGGCGTAACGGCAGGGCTTGATCAAAGTGTTTTTGACGAGCGAGCAAAACCAAAGGAAAAAGTAGTAAAGAAATGGACATTCCTCGTCTACATGGCTGCAGATAACGATCTTTTCCCTTTTGCAAGCCAAAATCTTGCACAACTTAAAGAGATCGGGTCAAACGAAAATCTTACTATTCTTGTGCATCTTGATATAAAAGTTCCTGGAAAATCCAAGGTTACCAAACGCTTATTGGTAAAGAAAAACCAGATCATGCAAATTGGGCCTGATATGTGCCTTGATAGTGGCAGTGAAGAGACGCTGGTGAGCGCTGGCCTGTGGGCTATAAATGACTTTCCTTCCGAACACCTCGTTATTGATTTCTGGAATCATGGCTCGGGCGATCTGAACCCTCGACTTCGCAAAACTATTAATCCTGCATTCTTATTCCGTTACGATCCAGAGACAGGAATGGTGCGTCTTGACCGGAGCATCGCCTTTATGGATTTTGTTGATCTCTTGAGCAAAGATGAGCAAGGTGAACCAATATGCGCATGCGATCCTGATCGAGGCATCTGTTTTGATGAAACCTATCACTCATATCTTGATGATGGAAAATTAATGCGCGGATTAAAGCGTATTTGTAGAGCTCGTGGTGGTAAAAATATTGATATCATACTTTTTGACGCCTGTTTGATGGCAGGGACGGGAACAGCCTGTATTATGAGCCATTTTGCAGATTATATGGTTGCGTCCGAAGAAGTGGTTCTTGGTCCAGGATATAATTATAAATTGGTGGCGGGATTGTTGGCACGGAATGATATGGACCCTGAATCAATGGTGAAAAAAATTGTTTCTGACTATGAAGTTGTTTATGGAAAGGTAACGGGAGATTATACGCATTCTGCTTTTAGATTGAGCGAATTCAATGCATTAAATGATAACATTGATGCACTTGCACAGCTTTTAATGACGGCATTGACACAACAAGAAGAACAGTCGGTACGTAATGCGATTAAAGCTTCACGGAGCCGTTATGCATGTACTTATTTTGATGAACCAAGCTACATTGATTTGGGTCATTTCTACCTCAATCTGCGAGATCGTGTTAGTCAGATGCGTTTTAAGTCTAATGCTGAAGAAATGAAGCAAAGAATATTGCAGGCGCTTACTGATGGGCTTGTCTGTATGTCACATTTAATTATGGCAAATGTGTGTGGTGCAAATCTTGCGGGAGCACATGGTCTTTCGATCTACTTCCCTGAATATCGCATCAATAACCCACATCATGAGTCGTACCAGTATACAGAATTTGCTCAACATAACCGGTGGGTTGATTTCTTAAAAGCATATCACAAATTGGTGTAAAGAACGTGTGTTGAGCTTGTAGAAGAGCCAGAGAAGACATAAGCTGGCTATTGAATTTGTAACTATAATTCAATAGCCAGCTTATTAAGGGGAAGGGGATGATGATATGAATATCAAGCGCATTTTGGCTCGAGAAGTCTACAACTCACGTGGGTGGCCAACCGTTGCTTGTGAAATTGAGCTTGAAGATGGGCACCGTGTAAGCGCATCAGTTCCAACAGGATTATCTCGAGGAAGTTATGAAGCTAAGACGATGCATGATGGAGGAGCGCGACTCTGGGGACGTGGCGTTCGAAATGCAGTTGAGCTTATCGAAAAACAGATAGCACCACTTCTTGTGGGCAAACCGCCACATGCCATCACCATGGACTTACAGTTAATTGAACTTGATGGAACAACCGATAAATCAAATATTGGCGCAAATACTATGATTGCGGTGAGTGAGGCTCTGTATCGCGCGCATGCATATGTCGAAAAAGTCGAACTGTTTGAATTTATTGGACATGTGTGTGGTTCTGAATCGGTGGCTTTACCATTTCCTCTTTTTAATATGATTAACGGTGGAATGCATGCGCATAACAATTTGACCATACAAGAATTTTTGGTAATTCCTGCTGAAACACCTGATTTTCAGACATCAATGGAAGTTGGTGTTGTTATTTTCCAGGAAATTGGCTCAGCGCTCAAACAGAAAAATAAAACTCTTTTTCTTGGTGACGAGGGTGGATATGCGCCTTCTTTTGATGATGATGAAGAAGTGCTTGAGCTTATAAGTGAAGTACTTATTCGTGTTTATGCACACTATGGCTTTAAGGCACTCTGCGCACTTGATGTTGCAGCATCTCGCCTTTATGATCCATTACAACAAACGTATACATTTACAAAAAATGTTTTCTCTTCGGCGCAGTTGGTCGATTACTATGAGTCGTTGATTACTAAGTACCCTATCTGTTCGATTGAAGATGGCTTTGCAGAAGATGATTGGGATGGTTGGAAATTATTTACAGCAAGACTTGGTGATCGTGTTCAGATTGTGGGGGATGACCTTTTTACGACGCGTCTTGAACGTATTGAACAGGGTGTTTCTGAAAAAGCGGCAAATGCTGTTTTGATTAAACCGGATCAGATTGGAACGGTTACGGAAACATTACAAGCGATTCAGTATGCACGTGAGCGTGGATTTGCGACTGTTGTTTCACATCGTTCTGGCGAAACAGAAGATTCGTTTATTGCTGATTTGGCTGTTGGTTCTAATGCAGGACAGATTAAAACCGGTGGGCTAAATCGAAGTGAGCGGCTTTCTAAATACAATCGTCTACTAACGATAGAAGATTATTTAAAACGCGGAATTCTGGCGTAAAATTGAGTGTAAAAAAGCCCTTCAACTTTGGGGAAAGCTGAAGGGTTAGGGGGGTGAACAATACATAAGTATTGTTCGTTTAGGGACTCTCTTATTTTTAATCTGTTCGACTTTATCATCGCTCAGGAAGGCTGTCAAGAGTCTGTAAGACGAGCTATCGAGCGTGGTTTATTGCACGTGCCACTTTTGCTTGAATTTCTCAATAGTTCCATCATTGATCATCTGATTTATAATGGCATCTACGCGACTGCCAAATTTTTGGTAAAGCGGAGAGATCGCGAGTGACGTTGATTCATTGGCATCGTTGATGATGAAAATTGTGAATGTTGATTCTCCCAGAAGGTCAAAAATTGGCTTAAGTGTATTGAGTGATGTTACAAATACATTTGCTTTATGCGCTTGTAGCGCATTGAGTGCATCATTGAGGGAGGGGAGACGGATAATGTTTTTAATACCAAGTTTTGTCATGAAAACATCGGCATTGTACCCTTGGTTGACAACAAGCGTTGCTTCTTTAAGTTCATCAATATTTTTTATTTTTTGCTCTGTTGCGAGAGAGAGCGCGACGAGCGGATCTTTTGCAAGATAAGGCGTCGTAAAGAATGCGCGTTGCATACGCTCTGGAGTTGCGGTTATACCTGCAGCAGCAAGATGGATTGATCCATTTTGTAATTGTGGGATAAGTAGCTCAAAAGGCATGTTTTGGATTTTATATTGCTTATTGAGCCGAGCACAAACCTCTTTTGCTATATCAATATCAAAGCCAACAAATTCTCCGTTTTCTTTAAAACAAAAAGGAGGAAAATCGGCGCTGGTGCCAATGATAATTGTTTCTGGTATTTCGGGGAGCCGTTGCCTATAGAGTTGACGGAACCACAACGCCGCTGTTGAGAAGGTTAAAATAGAAATAATGAGCCAAAGACCTCTGTTCATAGACAAACCCTTTTTGGAAAAAGAAAACACTGCTTTTACTCAAAGCAGTATAGCAAGTTACTAAAAATTATTTACCGCTCTTCTCCCTCGATACATTTTTTTTCAAAAAATACTCGGGATGAGCGGAGTAGAGTTGTTCATTTCTCCGTTCACCCTGATGGTTCGATACAACCGCTCATTGAGCGGAGTAGAGTTGTTCATTTCTCCGTTCACCCTGATGGTTCGATACAACCGCTCATTGAGCGGAGTAGAGTTGTCCATTTCTCCATTCACCCTGATGGTTCGATACAACCGCTCATTGAGCGGAGTAGAGTTTCTCCATTCACCCTGATGGTTCGATACAACCGCTCATTGAGCGGAGTAGAGTTGTTCATTTCTCCGTTCACCCGGATGGTTCGATACAACCGCTCATACTGAGTGTTTTCCCAAAGGGAAAATGTATCGAAGTATCACCATGAGCGGTTGTATTTCGAAGAGATAGTTTACCCAGAGTAGCGAAGCATATCGAAGGGAATGGATAAGAGCGGTAGATGGCCTCTCATAAAAAGAGCGATACTTAGCCCCATTAACTAACCGGGTTGGGGGTATAAAACATATTCGAATCGAGCTTTTGTTTTTTAAGCTCTTGATACGCTTTATGAATCAACGCAAAAGAAGATGATTTGAGATAGATTTTGCGTATGAAAATATTTTTAACTTTATACACTGGTGGTTCAGCAGGGCCAAGTATGACAAGCGAGTTTATTTCTTGCGCAATGAGGTTTCGTAAAAGGAGACTGCACGCCTGCGCATCACGCATTAAAACTGCTTCGTCGGTATTGCGAAGCTCAATCTCTGCAAAGCGTACAAAGGGAGGGTAATTAAGCTTTTCCCTAAAGTTTTTTTCGTATTCACAAAATGAGAGATAGTCTTGTTCGTTGATAAACGTAAAAATAGGATGCTTGGTGAGTGTTTGAACGATAACGAGGCTTTCAGCGCTCTGTCTGCCCGCACGTCCTGCTACTTGAATTAATTGTTGCAGCGCTACTTCTGCTGCATTAAAAAAGGGAATGGAGAGATTGATATCGCCCCACAAGATCCCTACGAGTGTAACGTGAGGGAAATGATATCCTTTGGTGATAGTCTGAGTGCCAACCATGATGTCAATTTCTCGTTGAGTAAACTGTGTCAGTGTTGATTCCCATTCTTTTCGGTCAACCGTTGTATCCATGTCAGCTCGAGCAATGCGCGCGTGCGGAAAGCGTTTTTGAAGAAGCGAAACAACCTGTTGTGTCCCAATTCCCTTTTTGAGTAATTTTGAGCGAGGCCCACACTGAGGACATTTTTGAGGCTCTGGTTCTTGATGCCCACAGTAGTGACAGCGAAGCGACGCTTCTTGTGTTTGAGAAAAATGAAGCGTTAAACTCACTGAGCAGGAGTGACACTGAAAAATGTGCCCACAATCAGCGCATTGTATAAAAAAAGAAAAACCGCGTCGATTAAGAAAAATGATACTCTGCTCTCGCTTTTCGAGACGATTTTCAATTGCTTTTTCAAGTTCTTTACTCAACCAAAAAGAAGCCCGTTTATCATCGTTTTTGAGAAGAATATGTTCTACTTTTGGGAACGCTCCGGCAAAGCGTTTGGTAAGTGAAAAAAGGCGCCAATTTTTGTGATGAGTGTTGTAGAGCGATTGCAGTGATGGTGTTGCTGAACCCAAAACAATAGGAATAGCATATTTTTGTGCACGCATCAGTGCAATCTCTTTTGAATTAAACTTAGGATGTTTTTTTTCTTGATAGCCACTCTCATGTTCTTCATCAATAACAATAAGCCCTAGATTTTCTAAAGGAAGAAGAATGGGAAGGTGTACCCCAATAATAAGCACCGGTTGCTGACGCATAAGATGCATCCAGAGCGCTTTTTTTTCTAAAGCACCCGTCGCAGAATGGAATCCAAAAACGGGATAGTTTGTCTTAAATGCTTCGCGGAAATAGTGCCCAAAACGCACGGCAAGAGAGACTTCAGGAAGGAGTAAAATAACACTTTTTTTATTTTTGAGAGCAGCAAGAATAAGATGTTTGTAGACCTCTGTTTTCCCTGAGCCGGTAACGCCATGAATGAGCGATGCTTCAAAGCCACCAGCAACAATAGAAGGGGTAAGTGCATCAACAATAGTTTCTTGTTCAGCTGTCAGAATAACCTGTTGCAGGGCACGCGGTTCTTCATGCTGAGGCGCTTCAAACCCTTTGCTTTTTTGATTTAAAAATGAGCGTAGCCGTCGATAAAAAATAAAAGAGGGGAGTTGGTAGTAGTGCGCCAATGATTCAAGGAATGGTTGAAAATGAGTGTCTTTTGGAAAAGGATCGCGTGTGAGAAGTTCTCGAATAGTAAATGTGGAATTTTTTGGAGTGTGGTCACAAATCTCGATAACCACGGCTTTTTCGCGGCGACGTTGGAGTGGCACGGTTACGAGAGCGCCAAAAAGAGTTGTATGGTCCCATTGATCAGGAATTTTATACGTGAGCGTCTGTTGAAACCCATTGAGCAGTTGCACGGTTGCGTACATTAAAGAGATCCTGATTTTTTGAAGACCTGGTTGTTTGAGAAGAAAATACGAATTTCGTGTGCATGTTCTTCCGGGGATGTGCCGGTAAGTGTGATTGGTATAATCGTATTGTCGATCTTATTCTTTTTATTGAATGAATAAGAATTGTCGTAGTGTTGCATCAAAATAGTGAGCGCTGTTTGTGTGTCGTTGTTTTGTATGGCGGCACTTACCTGTTTTGTATCTGCTCCACCGAGCCGCTTTTCAAGAAGTTGCACGCAAGCGAGTATTTCATTTTGGGAAAACTGACCATATTCTTGTAAAAGCCGTTTTGCGCGATATTCGCGTGGCAGGTCGGTTAAAAGAAGGGGCGCTTGTTCCATATGAACCCAGAGTTCCTCAGGGATATTCACATCGCCGAGTCGACGACCTTCATGCTCAAGCCAGACTGGTTTTTCTTGAGAAAAATAGGCAAGGGGTAAAAGTATATCGATAATAAATTGCTCTTGGGATTGCTGTTTCTCTTGACCCAAAGCACCAAATCCTGATCCTTTGTGGTGTGCAATACCTTCAAGATCGATGACCTGTTCGCCTTGTGCGGCAAGTGCCGAGAGAATTGCGGTTTTTCCTGAACCTGTTTTTCCGCCAAGCATGACAAAACGACGCGGTTGCATTGACTCAGCTCTTATAAAAGCTTTGAATGCTTTGTAACCACCGGTTAAAAGATGAACTTTATATCCAGCAAAGTCGAGAAGCATGGCGACACTTCTACTACGCATGCCGCCGCGCCAGCAATAAAAAATAAGTTCTTTTTGGTCAGTGATTGCTTTGACAGAGTCGACTAAGCGGGTCATGTGCGGACCGATTATTTCAAGGCCCGCGCGGATGGCGTCTTCACGTCCTTTTTGTTTGTAGATGGTTCCGACAATGGCCCGTTCTTCATCAGAAAAAAGAGGAATATTGAAGGCGCTGGGAATATGTGCGTGCGCATACTCTGCGGGGGACCGTACGTCAAATACGGGGCACTGGAGCCGCTTTTTTAAAAACTCAGTAACGGTTGTTTGGTGAATCATGGAAGATAATTCCTTTCACCAAACAGTATACTCAATCCACTATTTTTTGACAGGATCGATTAGGCAGGTTCAGTAAGAATATCTTCTATTGCTTGTGAGCTGTATTTTTTTTCTCTCATGAGATCAAAGAAATAGGTGAGTTCTTTATCAAGATTTTTAAGGACTGCAGGTTTTTGATCCTCTTTACTTGTTTTATCAAGTGCAATTAAATATCTGAGTCGCTTGGTGCTGTAGTCTATGATGTCATCTTCTTTGAGAGCAAAGAGGCGGTCAAGAAGAGCTGGAATTTCGTCGACTAGAAGTGATGGGTCTAAGCAGGCTGCAATAAAGATAAAGGGAAGAAACTCGAGTTGTTTTTGCCATGCCTCTTTGGATATAACTTTATTAGTGTCCTTGAGTGATTTTAAAATTTCTCGAAGTGTAAGTGCATATTTTTCGTTGATGTTCCAAATTATTGGATCTAGGTTATTTCCAATAGTTACTATATTTTTTACAAAAGTTTTGTGTTCTTCCTCTAAGAGATCTGTATTAGGAGAGTAGTTACTAACAAGTGTTTGTTCTGAGATGTTATTATTAGTCTTAGTTTTTAGTTCATTGTAATAATACGTTGACCATTCGGTCTCTCTTTCTTTTTCTATGTCTTTAAGTTTATTTTCAACTGGTTGAGGTTTTTCGCTTTCTGGACCTTTTCTCTCTACCCACTTGTCCATGGCTTCTTTTGTTTTTTGAAGCGTATTCCAATCTTGTTGCAGTTTGTCTGTAAATTGCTTGTCAATTTTTGCAAAGCGAGTAAGTTCGGTTTTCAAGTCTGGCTTGACCGAAATTTTGGGTTTTGGGTCGTCTTTGAACTCATAGCTGAGAAGAGCATTGAGCCGTTTTTTATTGTATTCGGAGCTGATGTTTGTTAACAAGGTTATTAAATCAGTCTTGAGTGTTGTATAAACATCTTTAAACGATGTTTCAAATGTTGTATTGAGTTCTTCAGTCCGAGCAGAGATGATTAAACCTAGCCGTGGCACACCAAGACAATAAAGAGAAGGGATCATTTCTTTTCTGCGCCATACGCGCTTTTCAGCTTCAATTAGTTTTTCTATATCGTTAGTAATAAAAATTAATTTCTGTACCATGGGTCCCCAGGTATCACTATGCCATGCGATAACTCCATCTTTTGTTTTGCTAAGCCAGTTATCTATGGATTTTATTTTCTCGGTGGGCTTATCCGTAAAGTTAAGGCCCGATTGGGTAATAAGAGTTTCTTGGGCAGAATTGAGTGTTGCGGTAAGTTTTTTAAAGTTATTCTCTTTAAATGGATGTTTTTTACTATTTTTTAGTTTTTCAATGAGGGTATTGTATTCATTTTCTTCAATGGGCCATTCTATCGTGCTTGTTAAAAGCAGGTCTGGATTGCCCTTTATTTCTGTTTCTGCTTGTTGGATAATAATCTTTTTATGGGAAAATTTTGCTGGAAGAGCTTCAGTAAGCTCTTTAATCCTCTCTACCGATATCCCTGACTTGATATAGTTCTCGAGTGATTCTTTGATCTGAGTATCGAGTTTTTCGAGTGAGTTTTGGTCAATGTTGTCGCTGATTGTTTTATAGTTCGCCTTTACTGATTCTTGCTCCTCTTTTTTGAGGTTTAATAAACTTTTTGTAGCGTTGGAAACGTCATTATACGCCTTGCTGTTTTTAGCTTTGTTTATTGTTTCTTTTGATTGCTCAATATAATAATCGATTTTACGAAGATCATCTGGTGTTGCGGTGTTAATGTTTTTAGCCATCTGATCAAACGAGAGTGCAAAGAGTGCTACGTCGCCTTTAAGTTCTGCAGGATTTTTTATTGGTGGAACAACATTAAAAGCATCTTCTCTGACAATGTTACGTATTTGGTGAAGGGTTTCTTGTAGCTTTTTTTCTACAGCATCCTTTGTCGGGGCATCTTTTGGTTTTTCTAGGCGAGCTTTTTCCCATGAGTGTTCAAGATCTTGAGGACTTTTTTTGTTGCCCGTTTCTTGCAACCATTTTCCTAGCGTTTTTTTAAAGTCTTTATCAGAGGCTTTAAGTTGTAAATCCCACGGGGCCTCAATCTTCTGTTCTGCTATTGCATTAATGAGATTTTGTCTGTTTTTAGGGATCATTTTGCTGACATTGCCGAAATCGATAACAATATGAGATTGTTTTGTTGTTTCAAAAGGGGGATTAACAGGATCTTTGGTCGCTTCATGTTCGATAACAATTGGAGATATCGGTTCACCTGCCACTTCGAGCGCTCGTGCAAAATCAACAAAAATATCATCACAGAAAAGCGTTGCTGGAAAAAAAAGGTAGAGGAAAATATATATTTTTTTTAGAGGTGAAGTGCGCATGCGAAAGGCTCCTTTTTATATGAACAATAGATTGGTGGATTTGTTCATACTCAAAGCTAGCAAAAGAATGCAAAGTAAGGCAAGCGTTAGGTTTTTTTGAATAAGAGAGAGTTTTTAGGCTCTCTCTTAATAAATATCTATTTTGAAGTGTCGTCAGACTCTGGTGCTTCTGGAGCATCTGTTGCTTCCATAACATCGGGGCGACGTGCCTCAGGGCGATTTTTAGTAACCCATTCATCAAGTACACCATTTACAAAGCGAAAAGCATTTATTTCTGCAAAACACTTTGTGAGTTCCACGGCTTCGTTGATAATAACAAAAGGTGGTGTTTCTGTGTGTAAAAATTCCCAGAATGCGTAGCGGAGAATCAGTTTGGTTATGACGCCAAGCCTTTCAAATCGCCAGTTTGCAAGAAAAGGCAATATTGCCTGATCAAGCTCAGTGCGATTGGATACGACTGCTGATGCTGCGGTGAAAACAAAATCTTGCGGAAGGATAATATACCCATACTCACGACTAATATTTTCTGCAATAGCTTCGAGGCTTACCTCATAATCAAACGAATCTGCAGAATAAAGGAGATGAAAAATAAGCGCACGCTGGTCTCGCAACGTTAAATCATTGCAAGAAACCGGCATCGGATATTGTTTTTCTGGGGTCTGTTCACTCATGTTAGTTAGTTCGCTCTTTTTTATTTTAGAATGCGTTCTATATATTTCCCATCGCGAGTATCAACCTTGATGGTATCATCAATATTAACAAAAAGAGGGACTTGTATTACGAGTCCTGTTTCTAATGTTGCAGGTTTTGTGCCAGAACCTTGTGCTGTATCACCCCTGACTCCTGGTGGCGTGTCAACTACTTTTAATGCAAGATGCATAGGTGGCGTAACTGCCAAAAGTCGGTTATTCCAGTAAAGCATCAAATATTCGAGTTGTTCTTTGAGATAATCTTTTACTTCTTCAAGCAATTCAGGTTCAATGGCAACTTCTTCGTAAGATTCCTGATCCATGAAGACATATTTATCTCCATCGTGATACAGATATTGCATTGTTCGGTAATCTAAACCCGGATCTTCAAACTTCTCTTCAGTTCTGAAGGTCTGTTCAAACATTGACCGTGAAATGAGATTACGAAGTTTTAGGCGTACAAAGGCTGCGCCTTTGCCTGGTTTCATGTGTTGGTATTCAACAACAACATGAGGCTCTCCACGATAGAGGAGTTTGGCCCCTTTTTTACAATCCGTCGCGTCTATCATGGTACTCTTTCTCTTAGAATCTGACCTTTATTGGCCTCTTAATTCCACATCGATAATTCTTAGTTTACCTTTTTTTAAAACAAACAGGTAGAGGAAAATCACAGCCCTCTTACTTCTCTCTCATGGAATTTGGTAAACTAACCAGAACTATCTGATTTCTAGGTCTTTTTAGCTGATTAAAAGGGGTGAATATATGCTCGCGTTCCAGAATCTTTCTTTTGTATTTGGTGATAAGAAATTATCGTGCGCAGCGGATGTTTTGAAGACAACTCAAAAACTGAGTGAGGTTATGGTTTTAGAGCCATTTACGAGTCTTTCTAAAGAAAACAATCTTTCTGCGTTGGTATTCCCTCGGCAGGTTCACGGCATACATGCTCTTGCGCTTACGGATAAGCAGAGTATTGAGAAGGCTTTTTCAGGGCACAAAGAAGCGGATATCGTGAGTACGGGGCTTGAAAATGTGGGTATTGGGGTGATGACGGCTGATTGTCTGCCGATCATTCTCTACTCACCTCAAAAAAATGCCGTAGCCGTGGTGCATGCGGGATGGCGTGGTACGGTTTTGAATGTTGCTGCGGCCGCTGTTGAGCATCTTAAAAATACCTATGGGTGTGCTCCTCAAAAGATTTTTGCTTTTTTTGGTCCTTGCGCGCACGTAGAGTCGTATGAAGCATCACCAGAACTGCGTGCCGCACTACAAAACTCACCCTATCGGGATTCTGTTTTGGAGCAAAGAGGATCTTCGGCTCCTCACTTTAATATGGTACGCATGAATCAGCGGCAGTTAGAATTTGCGGGAATCTTGTCATGCAATTGTTTTTTGGCTTACAGTGGGGATACGATTACCAATACGAATTATTGGTCTTATCGTCGTGATGGAGACTTATCTGGCAGACAGATAACTATGGCATTTTTAAAAGGAAAATCTCATGAAGACACGTGTTGCACGCTTTCCTATCGAACCAATAATTCTTAATCGTTGGTCGTCGAGGGCTCTTTCGGGGGAATCGATTACAGAGCATGAGTTTATGCTTCTTATAGAGGCGGCTCGCTGGGCGCAATCTTCGTTTAATAATCAGCCATGGCGTTTTTTGTATGCGTTGCGCGATACACCTGACTGGCAAATGTTTTTTGATCTTATGATTCCATTCAATCAAGAGTGGGCGCAGCGGGCGGCAGTACTTATTGTTGTTGTTTCGCATATATTGTTTGAGTATAACGGAAAACCTTCTCGTACTCACTCGTTTGACACAGGTGCTGCAACCCAGACATTAACTTTGCAAGGGTATGCGCAGGGCTTAGTGGCGCATGCGATAGAGGGTTTTGATTATGAAAAAGCGCATAAAGTCTTGCAGATCCCCGATGATTATACTGTTGAAGCGATGATTGTTGTTGGAAAACCGGGAAAGAAAGATCTTCTCTCTCCTGAATTACAGGCGCGAGAAGAGTTTACGGACCGGAAAGAGACTGAGCTAATTCTCTGTAGAGGTTGTTGGAGTATTGATAAAAAACACTAGGAAGCCTTCTTTACTTTATTAAGTTGGCGAAGAAGATCACGAATTTCGAGTAATAACTCTTCTTCGCTTTTTTCTTGATGACGCTTTTTTTTGTGGAACTGGGTGTTTTGCGAAGGGTGATTAAATTGGGATGAGTCTGGTGTTTGAGGGGTAATGATGGTTTGGGGTAAGTTGTTTACTGTATTTTGATCTTGATTTTGTTGAGGCTGCCTACTGGGAGGGATTTTGTATTCTTCGTTGAGGGGAGTATTATCTCCATTTGAGGTTAAAAAGATCTGAGCAGCAACAAAACAGGGGAGAGCGATCAGAAAAAAGTTTATAATCGTTCTAAGAAAGTCTCCTATTTGTAGTGTTATAGCCTCTTTAACGATATTACCATTATCACTCACAACGGCATCTTTAAGGGTAATGGTGAGTGTTGAGAGGTCAAAACCAAAGACTGTTAAACTGAGTATGGGTAGTAATATGTGGGCAACAAGTGAATAAATAATGGCCATAAACATTTCGCCAACAGCAAGGTCAATAATTGAACCACGTAATGCAAATGTTTTAAATCGATCTTTTAATCGATGAAAGCCTGTTTGGCTTTCTCTCCATACCTGTCTCATAAAGACTATTTACTCCCTTGGTTAAACGACCTCATGGTTGTCTACTCTTAGCATACAAAACGCTTGCTTGCGAAAGCCACCTTCCCGATGGTATTCTTAACGAGAAGGAAGGTTTCAAATATACTATTTCTACTGATACTGTATACCACAAATTATAGACAAGGATAGAGCGATGATTGCAGGACTTATTGCAAAGCTATTAGGAACTCAAAATGAACGGACGTTAAAGCGCATCAAACCGCTCGTCCAGATGATCAATGACTTTGAGCCTGCCATGAAATCTCTCTCTGAAATAGAGATGGCGGCGAAGACGAATGAATTTCGCGCTCAAATAAGCAAAGGTCGATCGTTGGATGATATTTTACCAGAGGCTTACGCTTTGGTAAGAGAGGCTGCCCGCCGTAAATTGGGCGAGCGTCATTATGATGTTCAGCTTATTGGTGGTATTGCTTTGCATCAGGGTCGAATCGCTGAGATGAAGACGGGTGAAGGTAAGACGTTGGTTGCAACGCTTCCTCTTTACTTAAATGCTTTGTCGGGAAAAGGAGCGCATCTTGTTACGGTGAACGATTATCTCGCCCGTCGTGATGCTCAATGGATGGCTCCAGTGTTTGAGATGCTTGGTCTGACTGTTGGAATCTTGCAGAATAGCACTCCTGATTCTGATCGTAAGGAGATTTATCAGCGCGATATTTTGTATGCGACTAATAATGAACTTGGCTTTGACTATTTACGCGATAATATGAAATTCCGTCTTTCTGATTACGTTCAACGGGAGCTTAATTTCGCTATTGTTGATGAGGTTGACTCAATCTTGATCGACGAAGCGCGTACTCCACTCATTATTTCAGGTGCTACAGATGAAAGTAGTCGTCTGTATGTTGAGACTGATTTAATTATTAAAAGGCTGCAAAAAACTACTGACTATGATGTTGATGAAAAAGATCGGCATGTGACTTTAACAGAAGTTGGTATTGATAAAGTTGAAGAGGCGTTTTCGATTAAGAATTTGTTTGCAATTGAAAACATTAAATTGCTTCATCATGTTAATCAGGCATTGCGAGCTCACGCTCTTTTCCGGCGTGATATTGATTATATTGTGACTGAAGATCAGGTTTTGATTGTTGATGAATTTACGGGACGGGTGCTTTCTGGGCGGCGCTATAGTGACGGGTTACACCAGGCGCTTGAGGCAAAAGAAGGAGCGCCGGTTCAAGAAGAGAGTCAGACGCTTGCTTCGATCACCTTACAAAACTATTTCCGTCTTTATAAAAAGCTTGCTGGGATGACGGGTACGGCATCAACAGAAGCTGAAGAATTTCATAGAATTTATAAGCTTGAAGTTTTGAGTATTCCAACCAATCGTCCCTGCATTCGTATAGATCAGCCAGATCTTATCTTTTTGGGGCGTAAGGGTAAATACAATGCGATTATTACTGATGTTAAGGAGCGCCATAAAAAAGGGCAGCCTGTTTTGATTGGTACGATCGCGGTTGAAACATCTGAGTATCTAGGGACTCTTTTGTCAGCTGCGGGAATTCCCCATTCTGTCTTGAATGCAAAACAGCATGCGCGTGAGGCTGATATTGTTGCGCATGCGGGTGAACCGGGTAGTGTAACGATTGCAACTAACATGGCCGGTCGTGGTACTGATATTAAATTGACCGATGAGTCTCGGGTCGCGGGGGGCCTCTATATTTTGGGTACTGAACGGCATGAGAGTCGTCGTATTGACAATCAGTTGCGTGGACGGGCTGGGCGTCAAGGAGACCCGGGCGAATCTCGCTTTTATATTTCGCTTGAAGATGAACTTATTCGTATTTTTGCAGGAGATACGATTCAGCGACGCATGAAGATGGTCGGTATGACCGAAGATGAGGTCATTGAATCGAAGTTTATTTCCAAGAATATTGAACGTTCTCAAGAAATGGTAGAGCGGAGAAATTTTGATATTCGTAAGAACGTCCTTGAATATGACGATGTTTTAAACCAGCAACGTATTGTGATCTATTCGTATCGTCGAAGCGTGCTTGAGGGTGCTGAAGAGATTGCGGCGTTGGTGCGCGACTTAATTACTGAGTGTGTTGCGGATATTGTGAATGCATATACGGTTAAGCGCACGGTTACTCTAGAAAATTACCAGGGCATTCTCCTGGCTGTTGCGCAGCTTATTAATGTTCCGGTTGATGAGCTTTTAAAACAGCCATTTAATAAAGGCAACAGCGAGATCTTGAAAAAAGATATTATTGATTATCTTCTTCTCCGTTATGAATATTATCTAGATACAGCAAAATTGGCCACTTTAGCCGATGATAAAGTTATTCGTGAAGCTCTCTTAAATGATGCTCAAAAATGGCTCTTACTTGAGTCTATTGATCAGGCCTGGAAACAGCATATGGTGAACTTAGAAGGGCTAAAAGAAGGCATTGGATTACGTGGCTGGGGCAACAAGAACCCTCTTATTGAGTATAAGCGCGAAGCCTATGATCTTTTTACTGATATGATGCGGTCTATTCGTTCAGAAATTGTGCACCACATTTTCCATCTTGATCTTGATCAGTTTAACCGTGCGGCGATCGAAACGCGGCGTGTGCGCGAGCTTGAAGAGATAAAAATGGCGGGAACTGATGATGCTGCTACTGATGATGAAGAGCAAATGTCACGAGCTGATCGGCGTAAAAAAAAGCGCCGTTGAGAAGAACTTTTATCAGGGAAATATAACATGACTGAGACTAAAAAGTTTGTTCCTATTGGGATAGATGATTTTGAGAGACTTGTAGAGGGTAATTATTATTTTACTGATAAAAGTTTGCTTATAAAAGAGGTGCTTGATTCCGGAGCAGCGGTAACGCTTCTTTCTCGTTCACGACGGTTTGGTAAGACATTAAATATGTCGATGTTGCGATATTTCTTTGAGAAGGTTGATCAGTCTCGTCGGCATTTATTTAATGGGCTCAAGATTGAGCAATATTCTGACTGCATGGAGCGCCAAGGGCAGTACCCGGTAATTTGGTTGACTTTTAAAGATGTAAAAATGGGTACGTGGGAGCCTTGTTACGAAAAAACATGCAGAGTAATTAGCACTGAATTTCAGCGGCATTTTGATGCAATAAGTAGTTCTTTGAGTGATTTGGAAACTCGGCAAGTACAAGACATTATTGCAGGTACCGCTTCACAGGCTTTATATGAAAATTCGCTTATGGATCTTTCTCGGTATCTTGAGCGAGCTTATAAAACAAAAGTTGTCATTCTCATTGACGAGTATGATGCCCCAATTCATACTGCCTATCTCAATGGATATTATAATGAAGTTATTGGCTTTATGCGGGGCTTTTTCGGCGCAGGTCTAAAAGGAAACAATGCGCTTAATTTGGGCGTTATGACTGGCATTTTGCGCGTCGCCAAAGAAAGCATCTTCAGCGGCATCAATCATCTTGAAGTACGCACTTTTTTGCAGCACGCTTATTCTGATAAGTTTGGTTTTTTGGAAGACGATGTAGTCGCCCTATTCAGCTATTTTGGGCTTGATAATAATCTTGATGACGTACGACGCTGGTACGATGGTTACCAGAGTGGGCCCTACAAAGTTTATAATCCATGGTCAATTATCAATTTCGTTAAAAACCGCGGTGAATTACAACCTTATTGGGTCAATACGAGTGATAATGCCCTTATAAAAGATCTGCTCAAACGATGCACCCCGGAAATGAAAGAAGATCTCGAGGTTATCGTTAAAGGTGGCAAGGTAACGAAAGCTATACAAGAAAATATTATCATGCTCGATATCGAAAAAAACGATGCAGTGTTGTGGAATTTTCTGCTTTTTTCGGGATATTTGACCTTTGAAAACTATCGATTGGTTGTGGATGCTCACTATGCAGAACTTTTGATTCCTAATGTCGAGGTTGGCACAACCTATAAAATTTCATTTAATACCTGGTTTGCTGAAGGTTCTGGGATGCGCCACTATACGAGAATGCTCGAAACACTCGTTGCGGGAGATCCTGCGCAATTTAAAAAAATCTTTGAACGTTTTTCCCGCGAAAGCCTTAGCTACTTCGACATGCAAGGCGATACGCCGGAAAACTTTTATCATGCTCTGGTTCTTGGAATGCTCGTAAGTCTTATGCAAACACACCAAGTTCGGTCAAATCGAGAAAGTGGATGGGGGCGATATGACGTAATGGTCATCCCCAACGACCGATCAAAACCAGGAGCGGTGATTGAATTCAAAGCTCTGGATAAAGATGAGAAAGAAAGTCTCGAAGAGGCCGCTCAAGATGCACTCAAACAAATTGAAGATAGGCACTACGAAACAGAGTTGCAGACCCTGGGCTTAACAAGGATTTTAAAACTCGGCATCGGGTTTAAGGGCAAAGAAAGTCTTGTTTTAATCGGTGATTAACGAATTTAGAGCTACAGAGATAGCGAGGTGCCGATTATTAGCTTCACGTTAAGTTTTGATAGTCGGCATCCAAAAAAACAGGCTAAATTGTAACGTTTTTAACAAAACCACTTGCAATAGTAATTATAGTGTATTAACATGGTAATAACATCACGTGCACAGATGTATATCATATTTCACTATACAAAACTTTTAGTAAGAGATTTTTATGTTAAAAAAAATCGTTAAACTTGGTAACAGCAACGCACTTATTTTGGATAAGGCGATTCTTGAACTGCTTAATATGAGTGAAGGGTCGCTGGTTAAACTAACAACCGATGGTAAGTCACTCATTATAACGCCGAAACAACCAGAAGCGCCTGCTCAGGAGAAGCTAACTCAAAGCTATGAAGAATATGCTTTTGCAAAAGGCGCGTCTCTTGGAAGACTGGGTGCTAAGCAGGATTATGATTCTGTTGTAAAGATCAGAGAGGCCTTTAAAGCTCTTAACGAAAAGTATGAGGGAATAACAGACAAGGTGTTATATATAACAACAAATTCTGATGAATATAAAAAAGAGCTTGAAGTTCTTACAAAAGAGGATGAACAGTCTGGTGACCATGCTCGGTTTGAAGCCAAAGGCTTAGAACTTCTCTGTAAGTTTGTACCAGAATATCGAGCCTATTATGAAGAATTAAGGAAATTACTTCCTCAGTATTCTTAATACGATACTTTTTAAAAAAGAGTGGTAGCTTTTAGGAGTTACCACTCTTTTTTATTCGATTAACTCAAGTTTGATCCAAACGTGATAAAATAAGAAAATATTGTGTTTACTGGCATGTAAAAACAAATAGTTTTAATTGAATATTAAGAGGTCGCTATTATGAAGAATCTAAAGGTTTTATTATTTTCATTTACCATTCTTTTTACCGTTGCTTTTCCGGTGCAGGCGAGCGAGTTTATTAAATCATTGATAAATCCAATAGTCCTTTCAATAACAAGTAAAAAATTGATTAAATTAACGGAAAAAGGCAAAACGAAAGCAGTCAAAAAACTATTAGAAGGCAGAGGGAAAGAAGTTGTCAATGCTCAAAATCTCTTAAAAGAAACTCCGCTTATTATAGCTTGTGAAGAGGGATACTCAGAAATAGGAGAGCTCCTTATTAAAGCCGGCGCAAAACTTGACATAACAGATAAGATTGGTTTTGCAGCTCTTCATTGTGCTTGTTGTCTTCATCCTGATGAGAAGGAAAATATAACTCTTCGAGAAAAAAAAGAATGTTTGGCAAAGCAGCTTATAAAAGCCGGCGCAAACCTTAATTTGTGTTGCAATAAATGTACTGCGCTCTATTTGTCTTATAAGAGCAAGTGTTTTGAAACAGTAAAATTGCTCATTCAAGCTGGAGCAGATCCAAATTTAAAAGCCATTTCTGACGAGACTATTCTTCATTTGGCTTGCAAAAATAACGACGTTAAGCTAGTGCAATCTCTTATTAAAGCTGGTAGCACTATTGATTTGCAGAATAGGTTTAAGGAAACAGGATTTCATATTGCCTGTTATAAAAAGTATGCCGAGCTCGTAAAGCTTTTTATTCAAAACGGAGCAAACTTTGATTTACAAGAACAGAACAGAAGAACGGCTCGGAGTTTTCTGCAGGGATGGGCATTTGAAGAGGAGCTTGTTCCGCTTTTTACATCTCTTCTCCCTATCTCTTTAAATAAAGAAACAGGCGATTCGGAAACAGACGCCAATGAAAAAGCTTTTATTAATTCAGGGGTTCGAGAAATTGCTCGGCGATTTAAAAATGCCGCAATCCCGCTTGTTTTACCGCAAAAAAGTGAATCCATAGAAAATCTTCTTGTTACGGGTGAAGATCAAATTCGTATGCATATTCTTGAGAAGATTTTCCAGAATTATTTTGAGAAAGATACCCTGCCGTTCAAAGGGGAGCTAACTCGAGCAAAAGTTAGTTTTCCGCTTATTCCGGTTGTAATAGACAGTCGAAAGAGCTTTAAAAAGCTTATTGGGGTATTGGTTGAATTTGAGATAAAAAACCATGGCTTTAAGTCTGTAGAAGATTTCCATAATCGCTTGCTTATGCGTTTAATCGCGCAGGCTGCTTGCCACAAAGATCAGGTCAATAAGTATAATAAGTTTAGCGATCTGCGTATTAAGTTTAAAGCTAGCTGAAATTGAGCAACGCATAGACTACCGTGGGGCATGGAGAATAAAGTATTTTTCTTGAGCAATAAGTTCACGCAACTCGTGTTCATTGAGCCGAGTAGCCAAAGGTAGGCAATAATGCTTTGTTGGGTTTACCGGCCCTGCAATGGAAAAAAAATCATTCTGTGCCTCATCTAAACTGTTAATTTTTCTCTTCAAAGGGATTCTTCTCATCTTTGAGAAGTTCTTTGAGTTTAGCAGATTCTTGGCTATTTACCTGAGTGTCTGATATCACGATTTCATCGCGGTTGTCTCGGACAAAACGCTTTGAATCATCGTAATATTTATTAAAGAGATCAATGCTTCGTTCGCCTGGTTTGTCTTTGAAGTAGAATCGGGTGATTGGGTCTTTAAGTGAGCTAAAGAGGTCTGTTGAGTTTATGGTTTCTTCGGCGGTGGCGACTTTATTACCTGTGTATAAATTGAGACCGGAACGTAGCTTTGGATCAATGATTGTAGGATGTATAAAGATTGCAAGATTGCTTCGTTCTTTCTTCTTACCTGATCCTTTGAAGAAATTCCCAATAATTGGAATGTGTGAAAGAAGAGGAACTCCTACTTCAGATTCAGTATCATTAATTTTTGTAAGCCCTCCCATAACGAGAATTTGGCCAGAGCTTAGAATAGCACTTGTATCAATAGAACGTGCTGAACGGGTAAAATCTTGTGCTGATAAGAAGTCTTGAATATCAATATGAGTTTTAAACGAGAGGCGATCAAGAGAACTGATTCGTGGGGTGATTTCGATCTTGATTTTTGCGGTATAGTCGACATCAGGAATGGTTGTAACACCGCTTGGCCCTGATGAAGCTTCCCCTTGTTTACGTCTCATTTCGTCACTTTCACCAACGCCAGTCGAGTTGTTTTTAGTAAGAATAAAGAACTGAGAAATAACATGTTGTTCGTTCCAATTGTCGAGTGTTCGGAGGACACTCCAGATATTATCACGTGCTGGGTCGCGGAGTGAAATAATCATTGACCCTGCTGGAGATTGTGCGGCAAGAGAGCTTGGTGGGATGAGATTATTGAGTTGCAATAAATCTGAATCGAGGGTTGTTGCTGTTGCAGCAGTTGTGCCATCTAACAATTGAGTCGATATTCCTGCAAATTGTGCCTCAACGCCATGATGGAGACCCCATCCGGAGGCCAGGTTATGCAGCTGTGCACGGAGATCTTTTGTCGCTGAAAGAGTTAGATCCATAATATAGATTTCAAAAATAACTTGTAGTACTGGTTTATCGAGCTGTTCAATCAGGCGCTTAATCTGTTTCCAATCATATTGATTCGCTGCGATTATGAGTCGGTTTCCACCAATGGTTAGTGAGCCACTTGTTTTTGAGGAGCCTGCTGATTCTACTTTGCTTTCTTCTTCAGCGACTATAATAACCCCATCAAAAAGACGATCATGGCTTCCCTGATCTTTCCTTGATTGTTCGGATCCGCCTGGAGTTACAATACGAGAAAGAATAGGGGCAAATTCTCTTGAATTAAGGTATTGGAGATCATAAACGTGGAGAATTGAATTTCCTGATTCAAGAGGTAAATCGAGATAATCGCTCACAAGGTCTCGAATTCTATTTATTGCTGATTCTTGGCCCAAAACAATAAGAGAATTTGAAGAAATATCAGGAATAACCCTTGTGTTAGGGGCAAAATAGAGATCTTCATGTGTTTTAAGTGTAGGCCGTGTAGCATGATTAGTCGTTGCGATGATCTGTTTATTTAAGAGTTCAGCAACAACATTTGCTGAAGCATTAAAGAGCTGAATAATTCCGAGTTTTTCAGGAGATCCGATAGCATCAAGTTTTCTAACAACATCCATAGTCGCGGCTATTTTTTGTGCAGACCCAATAAGAATAACGGCATTAGTTTTCTGATCAAAAAAATATACTTTTTGTGAGCCTAAGAGATCCTTCATGAGTAAATTAATTGGTTCATTACCCTGATTTGTTTGGGGAACTTTAAAGTTAGACAGAAAATAGATAGCTTTAATGTGCTCATCTGTTTTTGGGAGTGTTTTTGGATCAACATAGAGTTTTAAAGGTTCGGTTGCGAAGTTGTTTTCATTCAGCTTGGTGACTTTAAAAAATGCACCCGATGGCCTGAGTGAATAACCGGCAAGCTCGAGAAGCATGTGAATATATTTTTCTGCTTCTGAAAGTGGCATGCGCAGGCTTTTGGGTAAATTAATGGTTTCTTTTAAAAGTTCAGCGCCATGGGGTAAGATAACATTAAATCCTTTTCGTGCTGCGAGTCGTTCAACTAAAGAGGCGAGTTTGTCGGTTTTCTTGATGACAAACATAGGATCGCGTCCAGTTGGTTTAGTTTTTTCAGGCACAACTTCTTCAATGTCTGTAAATTCGTTTTCTCCTTCTTCTTTTTCAAAAATTGAGGAGACTCCATCTGGCTCGATTATTTCTTCGCGAATATCTTCTATGGGAATAGCGGCTTCTTCAAGATCTTTAGATGAAATAGCTAATTGTTTTTCCGTTGGGGCGCGTTGTTTACGAGGAACTTTGCGTTTTGGTGTGGCAGGTTTTGGGGCTGCTTGTGCAAGAGGTAGTGTTTGTGCTGTTACTTGTGGTGTTGGTAATGCAGTAACAGGAACTGGTAATATGGAAGTTTGTGATTTTTGAGTTGCGATTTGCTGTGGTGGTGTCTGTGCTGCGGGCGCTGTTAAAAATGGTAATTGGGGTAGTTGAGGCAATGATGAGAGTGCGGGCGCTGGCTGCTGAGTTAATACTGGTGCTGGTGTTTGAGTTGGGAGAGCCTGTTGAGCTGGTGCAGGTAATGGAGGTAAGGTGGACGATTGGGTTGGTGTAGTTGATTGAGGCGAAGGAGGTAATGGAGGTAATTGAGGTAATGGAGGTAATTGAGGTAATGGAGGTAATTGAGAGGTTGCGATTTTTGTATCTGGGGCAGTAGAAGTTGCGGTGCTTGAGAGTGTCATGGGAAATACTGTGCATAAGCTGTATGTGGCCAGGAGTATAAGAAAACGTTGTTCTGTCATAATGAGGACTCCAGGGTCTCTTAAGTGCTTATTTTTTGTTGAAGTGTTGCAATAACCAGTGACACATCAATAGCATTGCTTTGTGAAGACTTAGTAATTACAACTTCCTTAAGAAAGATTCTACGATTTTTTTCGAGTTGAAGCAAAAGTTCGCAGAGCCTTTGCATGGAAATACCCGAAAAACTTGCATCAAGCTTTGTTTCGCTATATCCATTATCCAGGTCTTGTGGGTTTGAGAGCTCTGTCTCTTTTGAACTTTGTGCGGTAAGGTTTAAATTTGCAACCAGTTCAACAAAAAACTCTTTTATTTTGAACTGGTTATCTTGAGCTAAAATAGTATCGACTTCATCTCGTTGCATATTAACTACGGCGTTTTTTGAAAGAAGATCGCGTGCTTTTTCACGTATAGCATTTACTTTTCTAATTTCATTTTTGAGTGTTTTTATGCGGTATTGTGTGTAATAAGTAATACCACCAAGAACGAGGGTGAGTCCTCCAATGAGAATAAAAAGATATTGAGTAAGTTTTTTCTCATCAAGTTCATCAAAAAAATGTTTAATACGGAGTACTGTAATCATCGAAGTCCCTCTCCTTTTTTATTGATTGTGAGGATAAGGTTTGAGAACTTTGTTTCTTCGAGCCGAGGAACCATGGTAAAAAGTTGTGTGTCGATAAGAGCTGTTTCAAATTTTCTAAGAGCGTCCCAATCCTTTACAGAACCTTCAAGCATAATACGATCTTCCGCAGACTGGTTGTCTCGGCTGAGCCTCAGTGTTTTAAGCTCAAGCCCAAGCTCTTTTCGATTTATATGAGAGCTTAACGCTTCTAGATACCGTAGAAATGCATAACGATTTGCAGTAAATGATGACCAGAGGCTTTCATTTTTTGTAAGTTTTTGTTGTGCAGCATCAAACAATTGCGTGAGAGGACTTGTTCTCTTTGAAGCAGAACTTGATCGCGAAGCTTGGGAAGTCAGGTTAAATTCTTTGGTGATGCGCTGAGAAACCTCTTGCCGCGATGCTTCAAGCTCATTATTGAGCTTTCTGATTGAGAAAAAACTGAAAAGCATAAAAGAAAAAAGAAGCAATCCTACCAAAGATCCTGCAGTAATGATTTGAGCGGTAAATTGTCGAGCATCGCGCTCTTCGCGAAGCGCTTGTCCAATATTAAATGATTCTGAAATACTCCAAGGGAGTGCGGCAGCAAGGCTTTTAAGGTTTTGGTTTGGAATCATACTTTGAAGATCAGTATTGATAGTTGATTGTCGAACAATTGCGTGAGTTGGAATAGCTGCAACGGGGAGTGATAGTGCTTGACTGAGAAACTCGGTAAGGCCTTCCATTGAACAGGCAGCTCCTAAAAGAAGTACCTGCTGAATAGGCTCTGTAATCTGTTCATTTCGTATCAGTGCTTGAATCGTAAATCGTATTTCATTCATGAGCGCCTGAAGTTCGCTCTTCTGCTCTACGGTAAGTGTTGAGACGTCGAGTTTAGCAAGTGTTGACGAAATACCACGCGAAATGGTTCGGATTGATTGTAGCTTCCCCTGAACAAGCATAAGAATGTCAGTGGTTGTTGTGTCAATATCAAGCGCTACAACGAGATTTTGAGAAGCTTTTGGATCATTAAGTAAATGTAAAAAGCCATAGAGCTCGATGCCTCCAAATGTTACACGATCCGGAATGATGCCAACATCTAAAAATGGCTGGACAAGCATTGCAAGCAGTGTCTGTTTCATTGTTGCTACAAAGACAGTTGCATTTTCGGAGTCAGAACCTTCTTTTGTGATGATAAGATCAAGTGCTGCTTCTGGAACTGGGTATGGAAGAACTGATTCAAGCTCAAAGGGGAGAATTAGTTTGATCTTTGCTTTATTAGAAAAAGGGAGGTGTAGCTGTTTGAAAGCTGCCTTGTTGCTTGGAAGTACGATAATACTTTTGTTCCAAGTCCCAAGAGAGGTTTTTAATTTTGTGAGTGCCTGAATTAATGAGTCTTCAGATCCTGGCGTGTAGGGCTCTTCAAGACAATGTGTAATGGTTGAGAGAGACCGATGTGCATAGACACAGGTTGCACGGACACTATCCGAATTTAAATCAAAAGCAACGATGCGTTGTGAAAATAGATACGAACGGCCAAATCGAGAAGGGAAAAAAAGATTTTTTATCATGAGAGATACGAACTTAAAGGTTTTCCTGAAGCTGCTTTACCGAGTTGCTCTTTCTGGCTTGGGTAAATAAATGAGCCTTCTCCTTTTGCAAAACTTAAGAGAGACTCTTTTCCTTCATGGAGATCGTCAAAATACCAACGATGGATTGGGTCTTTAAGCTGATAATTGTCAGTTGAAAGAGAGAGTGTTTTTGTTACATCATCAAATTTATCTTTGGTAAATTTGCGCGCTTCTTCAGTTGATTCTGGTGGAATAATTTTTGGGGTAATGAAAATCAAGAGACTTGATTTTTCACTGCTTTTTTCCTTATTTTTGCCAAGGAACCATCCAATAATTGGAATCTTACCAAGTGGTGATCCAAGCATTTCATCTTCGGTATCATAATTTCTAATAAGGCCGCCCAATACTACCGTTTCTCCATCAGCAAGAATGAGAGATGATTTAACAACCTTAGTGATTCGATTACCGTTTGATGTGTCAGTTAAGTCGGTAAACTGGCAGTCAGTGATAGAGACATCGAGAGTAATATATCCTTCATAGCTGATGCGTGGTGTGATATTGAGCTCAAGTTCTGCTTTTAAGTCTTTTAAGTTAGAGGTTGGACCTGTTGTGCTGTAAGTAGTACCACTTTGTACAAGCCGGGTAGTACCGTGCGTAAAGACCGCAGGATAATTATTAACTACGGTAATAAATGGGTTTTGTACGATGGTTGCATTGGTATATTTTTCAAGCATACGAAGCATTCCCCAAACACCCCACGAATCATTTCCTAAGGTGACATAGGTCGATCCAACAGCTCCACCAAGAGCGAGTTGCACCAAATTACCAAGCAGACGGAATGACCCGGATGTTTCAGTTGTATTTTCGACAATAGTGCCCGTAAGACCAAGTCCCGATGTTTGAAAATTTACATTGTTCCCAATAAGCCCAGTAGGTCCTGGTATTTTGTTGCGAATTTGTGTGCCGAAATCTTTTAATTTAGTGGTGTCAGTATTAACAATAAAGACCTGAAGTGCGACCATGGGTGGTTCGACATCGATCTGCTGAAGGATCCCCTCAATTTTAAGGATATCTTCATAATCTCCCGTAAGAATGAGGCGGTTGCCAGAGTCTTCGGCGACAAGCGAAAGAGGTTTGAAATATTTATCACCGTCGCGGACTCCCCCCTGTTGAGCAGCTTCCGTCTCAGATTTAAATTGAATTACCTTGCTTAAAATAGATTCTGCAGCGCTGGCTTGAATATGTTTAAGGGGAATTACCTTGGTAAAGCGGTGGGTTAAGTTTGACTGCTTATCGAGAGTGTTAATAATAAATTCTTCTACTTTTGTAATCCCTTCAGCCGCACCCAGCAGAATGAGTGTGTTTGTTCGAGGCTCAGGGATAACCCTTACTCCGACAGGAAAATAAGAAAGCGTCTGCCGTTTACCTATGGCAAGACGGGAAGCAAGTCCTTGTTGGTCATTTTCTTCAAGGAGTGATGAATAAAATTTTGCAATTTTCCCCGCATCAGTATGCTGGAGTTTTACAATAGAAATAGTCTCTGGTTCACTCGCTTTATCAAGTTCATCGATAATATTGATGATGGATTTAATATTGATGGATTTATCGGTAATCATGATTGCGCGCAGCTCGGGAAAATCGACTGTACGTGGTGACGCTTGACTTTTCATTGCATTGAAAAGATTTTTGACCATATCAAGACTGGTGTTCCGTGCAAAATAAATATAACGTATCCACGATGAATCTTCGGGAAGTAATTTGGGATTAGTTCCAATAAGTGTTGGAAGGCGTTCTTTATTTGCACTAAGAGGTGATTTGTCATCGGTCGTAGTGATACGGAAAACTCGATCTGCTGGCCCAGGAACAACAGCAAGACCAGCCATATCAAGAAATTTGATAAAAAGGCCCCAAGCTTCTTTTTTGGAAAGTGGTTTGTTTGTTTTGAATGAGAGTTTAATTCCAGCAATATTTTTCCCTTGTGGGGGGAGCGGATTAAGTACTGTATCAAGAATGAAGGTTATATTAAAACGTGTTTCGATATAACTAATAATGGTAGACAGCTCTGCATCTTCAAAATTAAACTCAACCAATTCTTGAGGGTCGCCATTATCCCAAGGTGTTAACTCTTTAGGAATAATCGGCGTTTTTTGTGCTGCAGCAGCTTCGCTTTCAGATGAAGGAAAAATCATCTCGCTTATTGGTTTTGAACTAAACAATGTGCCGAACCAGGGGACGAAAAGCGAGATAAGCGTGATTTTAAAAATCTCTTTTTTCATAGGACTCTAACGTTGTAAAAAGGCATTCCGACTTCCAAAGTCTAGCATGGATTGCTGATCTTTTTTCTTAAACATTTGCGTAATATTATTATCACTCGTTTGGGCTATTTCTCGAGAAGCTGAATCAGTAGTTCTTAGCCTTCCAGGCATTTTTACGGGTAATTCGGGGAAATCTTCTGGCTTAGAAATGGGGCGTGTTTGCTGAGGACTTTTACCATTGCTATGAATTAATGTGCCTGCGGGATAGTTATTCTTTATTGGTTCTTCATCAAGAACATCATCGTCAGCGTCATCCGTTATTTGGTGGGCTTTATAAGAGAGCTTTTTGGATTCGCCATTGCGCATGATTTCTACGTCGATTGTCTGGTTTCCGCCTGCATTTCTAATCACCTGGTAAATTTTGACGCGATTGTTTGGATTGGTTGTCTCGATACCGTTGACCAATGTGATAATATCTTCATATTGCAGCCCCATAAGAGAGCCGAATGAACCTTGGTTTATTTGACCAACACGACAACCGATACACTTTCCTTTGTCAAATGCTGTGGTTATATCGAGCAATTCAAGAATTTGTGCAACACTCTGAATTTTCTTTTTAAATCCGCGTGAATCAATACTAAATGTAGAATTACCTGTTTGGGTTATGAGAGTTGCCCAAATACGATCTCCTTGATAAATCGGATCAGATTGGGCCATTTCTTCATTTAAAAAGAGGACTTCTTGCTGCCCATTTGAGCGAACGAGTGCAATCTTGTTTTTGTAAATATGAATGATCGTCGCATCTTCTACAAGATCACCGATTTTGTAGAGTTTTTCGCTTTTTGTCTTTGTGTTGGCAATAATTGCGCGACTATAAAGTGCGTTTGAATTAAGCAGAATCCCTTTGAGTTTTATCTGGAGTGGTGGTAGGAAATCTGCCTCTGCTCGTTTGTATGCAGGAGCTTCTTCAATGCTTGGTGGAACGGGAATAATGATCTCTTCGTGTGCAGGTTTTTCAGGTGCTGTCTGATAAATAAATGTTCCGAAAAGATCATGCTCATAAATAATTGCGGGATTTACTTTTGACACATCGCTTTCAATTTGAACGGTAGGCACGGACGTAGTTAATGTTGTACGACGAGGTACATCCGTTCTCATAAAGATCATAAAAAAGCTAGAAAGGATACACATGAGAGTCAATGAACTGTTCAATATCCATAAAGGACTCGTCATGGATTATTTCCCTTGCCTGGTAAAAGGGGGAGAATTTTTTTACCATATTTGCGTTTTGGAGACATTTTGTCAAGATCGTTCATGGTGTTTTAACCTGTTCTAAGATTTGTAATGCGATGGTATGAGGCTGTAAGCCTTCTGCCTCGGCTTCAAAAGAAAGTTTTATGCGATGTTGTAAAATTACGCATGCAACGCGTTTGATGTCATCAGGAATAACAAAATGTCGTTGAGCCAAAAATGCAGCGGCACGTGCTGCTGCAAAGAGTCCAAGCGTTGCTCGTGGAGAAGCTCCGTGCTGAATATACCCTTTAAGATGCATGAGATTATAATTTTCTGGATTGCGTGTTGCATCAACAAGACGTGTTATATAGTCAACAATGAGTGGGTCAACATAAATACTTGCCATAAGCTCTCTACTTTTGGCGAGTGTTTCTGGAGAGATTGGTTGACAACACACTTTATTTGTTTGTAGCGCAAAGAGCAGCTGTTTTTCTTGCTCGCGCGTTGGATAGGGCATTTGCAATTTAAAAAGAAATCGATCAACTTGAGCTTCTGGGAGCGTGTAAGTTCCCTCTTGTTCAATAGGATTTTGCGTAGCGAAAACAAGAAAAGGTTTTTGAAGAGCGTAGGTCGTTGATCCGATAGTCACTTGCTGTTCTTGCATAGCTTCAAGAAGAGCGGATTGCACTTTTGCAGGGGCACGATTAATTTCATCAGCAAGAATAATGTGTGCAAAAAGTGGTCCTTTGCGCGCTTCAAAATCAGTTGTCTTTTGATTGTACACCATAGTGCCGATGAGATCTGCAGGCAGAAGATCAGGTGTGAATTGAATACGCTTAAAATTGAGCCCCAAAATTTCAGCAACTGTTTTTACGAGTGTTGTTTTTGCAACACCAGGAAGCCCTTCTAACAATACATGGCCGTCGCATAAAATTGACATCAGTATAAGGTTAATTGTCTCTTCATGGCCGATAATAACATGTTTTATTTCGGTTCTGATTTGTTGAAACAAAAGACTCTGTTCTTGAATAGCCTGCTTTAAAAAAATAATTTGGTGTTCTTGTGTAGAGTTGGGAGATAATTTTTCTGTTTCCATAGGTAGGTGTCCATCTATTCTTTGTGACTAAATTCTGTTGTTTGAATGGGGCCTTCGGAAAGTCCGCGAATAAATTGATAAATATACGGATTTGTTGAATCCCAAATGGTTTGAGCTGCCCCAAAAAATCGTATTTTCCCACGATGTAAAAGAGCTATGTTGTCAACGTATTTAAAAATTTCAACATCGTGAGAAATAATAGCAGAGGTAATGCCGAGCTGTTTTTGCATGTTGTGCATGAGCTCATGAACAACGCGCGCGGTAATAGGATCGAGCCCCGTCGTTGGCTCGTCGTAAAGGATGATCGATGGATTGGTGATGAGCGTGCGTGCAAGACCGACGCGTTTTTTCATTCCACCAGAGAGCTCTGAAGGATATTTATAGAGTATTTCTGGTTTGAGATTAACGAGTGCTAGTTTTTCTTTAACGATGGGGAGTACGTCCGCAATTGGAGTGCCTTTTTCTATGAGACTGAGTCCAATGTTTTCAAAAACATTAAGAGAGTCGAGCAGCGCTGCGAATTGAAAAACGTATCCACATTTTTTAAAAATTAATTCTTGTTCATGTTCAGACATCTTGGTAATATCCTGCCCATCAATCAAAATGGAGCCTGAGGTTGGTTTTATAAGACCAATAATCTGTTTGAGAAGAACCGATTTTCCTTCACCTGACTGTCCAATGATGCAGGTCATTTGGCCAGATGGAATAACTAAGTTGATACCATCTGTGACCCATCTCTGGTCGTCACCAAAGCGCTTGCGGACTTCAATAAGCTCAATCATGCTATGCCTGTCTGGAAAAGTAGGGAACTTAAGAAGTAGTTTGCGATCAAAATAATAATTGATCCATAAACAACGCTTCTTGTTGTTGCGAGACCAATTCCTTGAGCGCCGCCTGATGTGTAATAACCTTGATATGTTCCAACCCACGAAAAAAAGAGCCCAAAAAAAGCTGCTTTTATAAGTCCACCTGTAACGTCAGAAAGCTCAACGCGCTCGCGAATAACATTGATATAGGTTTCTGGGTTGAGCCCTATGGAATAAGTGCAGAGTAAATAGCCACCAATGATGCCACAAATCATAGAAAAGACTGTAAGAAATGGCATTATAATAGTGCTTGCAAGAACTCTGGGAACAATTAAATATTGAAAAGGATCAATACATAATGTTTTTAGAGCATCGATCTGTTCAGTAGTACGCATAGAACCAATCTCAGCAGCAATAGCAGAGCCACAACGACCAGTAACCATCAATCCTGTAAGAACAGGACCGAGTTCACGCGTCATACCAAGAGTGACCACAAGTCCTATAAGTTCTTCAGTGCCAACGCGACTGAAGCCGATATAGCTTTGTAATGCAAACGCAAGCCCGGTAAACGATCCTGTCAAGAAGACAATCGTTGATGACCCAACGCCAATCATATACATCTGGGCGATAACCTGTCGCACTTTAAGTTTTGTAGTAAAGAGTGTTGCTACTATCTTAAAGAAAAATAGGATAAAGCTTCCAATACGGTCGCAAAAGATCAATGTTCCTTTGCCAAGGGCATTAAGAAACGGGATGATCATAAGGCATCACTGCGCTTCGGCTGGGCCGCTTTTTTCTTCTGCTGTTTGAACGGGAGCCTGAGTTGGTGCCAAAGGTGTTCTTGTAGGCTGTGGTGCTGGTCTTTCTGTTTGTGTCGCTGGTGTTAAAAAGCGCGATTGTGCTGTTGTGCGTGATTTAATAATAGCAAGTCCGAGCGATGAGAGCATAAATAGAGCGCCCAAAACCCATGTCGCTTTTTGAAAAAATGACTGTCCTCCCGATCCACCAAACAGCATTTGCATGCCGCCGCCAGTAGTTCCTAGACCAAGACTGCCTTTGCTTTTTTGTATCAAGATTAAGATCATCAAAAGGAAGCAAATAAGAATATATAATGTTAACAATAATCCATACAACATACTGTTTCTCCGTAAGATTTAGCACTGTTGGGAACATATTACTATATTTTCAAGCTCTTGAAAATCGAGACTTGCGCGTCCGAGTAAAAAACCATCGATTTCAGAAATCTTTCTGAGTGATTGTATCGTTGTGCTGCTGACACTTCCCCCATAAAAAAGAGTAATTTTTGTATCAAAAAGAGTTGCTTTTATGATCGATTCTATTGCAATCATGGCATCTTTGAGTAATTGTTCTGGAAGAAGGGTGTTGGTGCCGATAGCGCTTTCAGGTTCAAATGCAAAAAAACAAGAAGAAATTGGCCGAGTCGTTTTTTTTAGAGCTGGAAGAATGGTGAGCAGGTCATTCTGATAATCTTCGCCGATACAGATGAGCGGAGTAATAGCTTCTTCTACGAGTCGTAGTGCCTTTTGTGCTATTAAAGCAGCTGTGTCACCGTTGTTTTTTCGTGTTTCTGAGTGACCAATGATACAGAGTTGCGCTCCTACTTCTTTAAGGGATTGTGCAGAAATTTCTCCTGTGTGAGCACCCGGTTGATGTGCTGAACAGTTTTGCCCGCCAATGCGTACTGCAGGTGATAATTTTTCAACAGCATAAGCGAGACAAGTGGCATCAGGGCAGATGGAGATATTGTTTTTTAAAGCCATTTCCACAAGTTGTTTTTGATAGGTGTCTATCCAACTTTTCGCGCTATTATTGGAAAGATAAGACTTCCAGTTTGCAACAAAGATCGGGGCGCTTGCCATAAAACATCATCTCTTGTTTTGGTAAGTTTTTCTTTTTAATTACCATTTTCGGTATCTAAAGGCAAATCAAAAATTATGATTTTGAGAGCGATATAAGCTCATTGAGTGTAAGAAGCCTTGTTTCTTGATCAGAAGATGCGAGGGCGTGTGCACTGTTGTGTGCAGCTAGTAAGAGTGCTTCTTCATAGGTAGAGCCAAGCATGACGGTGCCAAAAAAAGTTGCGCCAAAAATATCCCCAGCGCCAACAGTGTTCACAACGGGTGTGGGAATACTTGGTTGGTGAATGGTTTTTTGTTTAGTTACGCAGTAAGCACCATCTTTACCCGAGGTCATAATAAGGGTATGGGGGCCTTTTGGGGAGAGATGTTTATACAATAACTGGAGGGAGAATTTTTTTTGTGAAGAAATGAGGGTGGTGAATAAAGCCTTTGCTTCCGATAGGTTCACGATCAAAATATCTAGAGAGGGGAGTGCTTCTAAAAAAGCGTCTTGCGTGTTGGTAAGCTGACTCTTGCTTGGATTGTGCATAACGAGAGAGCCTGTTGCTTTTGCTCGTACAGCTATTTTGGGCAGAAGTTTTGCAAAATCTCCTGCAAGTGAAGCAATATACACTCCTTTAAATTGATCGAGAATAGAGAGTGGCAGTTCAGCTTCTTGAACTGAGGCATTTGCGCCGCGAAAAACCAAAATAGGATGATTCCCTTTTTCTGACGGCAAAATAAGCGAAGTACCCGTTTCTATTGTTTTTGAGGTTATACACAGACTAAGATCTATCTGCTTTTGGGAGAGTGTGTTGAAGACAAAATTTCCGAGATGATCAGAACCGATTTTAGCAAAAATGGTGGTGGGTAAGCCGAGATGAGCAATTCCACAGGCAACATTAGCACCCCCTCCTCCAACCGCGTACTTAATAGAAGATAGGTCAATCTTTGTTCCTTCTTCTAACGAGAGAGAGTCAGGATATTCTTCGGAAGAAATTTGTGCAAAGGTTTCGTTAGTGCAATTGAGGTATATGTCGCACATAATACCCCCAAAAACAATGACTTTTGGGGCAAGAGAAGAACTTTTAATATGAGTGATCATGATCTAATAAGAACGGGTCCTATTCCCTAGAAAGAAGGCATGAGAAATGGTGTGGTAACGTGAAAAGCATAGTCGGTGAAATTATATCAAAAATATGGTAAAATGAAACAAAAAAATACTGAATATACCAGGCCTTATCCATGGTAGTTTTGTATTAAGGTCTATGAGGGGATACTGAGCGATGGCGATACGTTTAACACGTGGTTCTATTGTCAAAAAAACTGTCCAGCTTGGATTTATTACAGTAGCAAGTAAAGTAGTAGGGCTTGTCCGCGAGACATTAATGAGCCGTTACATGGGAGTAAGTGCAGTTTCTGATGCTTTCCATGTTGCATTTCGACTCCCCAGTTCTTTGAGGAAAATTTTTGCAGAAGGAGCGTTGAGTGCTGCGGCAGTGCCTACTTTGACAGCAGTTGCGCGAAAAGGTGGGAAAGAGCAAGTAAGCAAAGTGCTTTCATTACTCTTTTTGGTGACACAAGTCTTTTTAATGGTTGGCTGTATTGTAGCGTCTATTTTTGCAGTAAAAGTAACGCACTTTTTTGCGCCTGGTTGGGGAAGTGAGGTTACTGAAAAAAGCCTTATGGCTGCGCGTTGTTTTCATATTTTAATCTTTTTTATCATGACGACATCATCTGGGGCTCTGCTTGCGGGTGCATTACAGACGGCAAACCTGTTTTCTGTTCCAATTGTAACGCAGGTTGGTACAAATATTCTGATGGTTTGTGAATTATGGCTTTGTTGGAAATATGACCTTCCTATTGAAGTTCTAGCATGGTGTATTCTTTTCAATAGCATTGCAATGTTGGGTCTGACGGTTTGGTATTATTTTAGAGTAGGCTTTGCATTTTGTAGGCCTGATAAAGAATCGATTGTTTCTATGAAGCAGATTCTTTATAAATTTATTCCCTGCGCAGTTGGGCTTGGTGTTTTGGAAATAAACCTTATTATTGATGGCCAAATTGCCTCATTTCTCCCTGTTGGTGCGGTGACGCTTTTGCGGCAAACGTATGCGTTCACGCGGATACCGTTGGGTATTTTTGCGACAACATTTGCTTCGGTTTTATTGCCCCATTTTTCACGTATTGGGGGGTATGCTCCTCGGCGATTGAGTTTTTATCTGTTTGAAGCAACAAAATTAATCTGGTGGGTGACGGTACCAGCAACGTTATTGATGATTACATTCTCATATAAAATATTTTATACCTTAGTGTTTGCAGGGCGAATGACCCTTGAAAATACACAGCAATTAAGCATACTTTTGAGTATTTTTATTGTGGGACTCTTTTTTCTTTCTCTCGACAAAATTGTGCTCAATATGTTTTATGCACAACACGAGACCATTCTTCCTGTTTTTGCCGCATTGGTAAGTGCTGTGGTAAACACGGCGCTGAGTTTGGCATTCTTATCTACGTTAGGGTTATATGGGATTGTTTTGTCGACGGTTATTGCAACGGGAGTAAAGATAGCACTCTGTTTGTGGTGGTTAAGACGGCGTTTTCACTTTGTCTATTATGGCTATGCCTTGTGGGCTTTTTTACAAAAATCGGTTTTGCAGTTTGCTTGTATGGCGGCGCTTTTGTGGGCCTTGTATATGGCTTGCTATTTGTTGATTTCGTTTTTGCCAGGACCACTTGCTCTTGCACTTTTATGGAAGCTTTGGTATTGGTTTTGGGTTGGACCGCTTTGTCTTGTGGTTGCACTTGTAATGTATAAAACACGTCGTTTGTTTGGAATTAAGCTTCATTTTCTTGATTAATATAATCTATTGCAAATGGAGGGGAAATGGGAGTAAAATTGGGGTTAGAGAGGGTGTAGCCAACTTTAAGGGGGTTGGTTATGTTTAGGGGGGAGTATGAAGTATTTTTCTGGGCGTTACCTATGGGCTTGGGTTTTTATCCTTGTTCTAGCGCCAACAACACTTTTTTATCTATATGCGCAGCAAACTGCTGTTCAAACGGGAACAGAATCTGAAGAGGTTCCCTCAATAGATGAATTGTCATCTATTGATGATGATTCAAAGTTTGATTTTGTTGCTCCAGATGAAAAAATTGAACCACAAAAAATGAAAATTGCTCTTTATATTCCATTTGTCCCAGAGAAATACGCGCTTAAAGCAGAAGCGACTGAAAAGGGTGAAGAGGGTATTTTTGCGATCCAATTTCCAACAAAGGCTAAAAAGTTAAATTTGGGCGTGATTACCTTGGAAACGGGAGAGTTTCTTTTTAAACCTGAAGGCACCATTGGGTATGAAGGTAAGGCAACCATTCTTGGGAAACCTGCCGTCGTTGGTATCAAATCTATTGAATTAATGACAGAAGATGAATATAAAGATCGAAAAGAAGCGCTTTCTGCGGCAAAACTTTTAAAATATGACCTTGCTGTTGCTCCATGGAAAAATTATGTTTTTGGTGAGGGGCCTGCTGAATCTATTTCGTCATTAAAAGATAAAATGTCCAAGTTTATACGTGAAGAAGATCTTATTATTCCAAAGCTTCATACCGGCGAAGGTGAATATGATTTACGCTTGGTGAAGTCAATTACATTTGGGGTGCGAGTCGAGGGTGATGGGGTTCTTTTCAATTTTATTCCAGGAAAAACACTCCGCGTACGGACGTGCGATCTGGTTTTAAATCTTTTTGATCAGTCGTCTCTCGATTTTTCTGTTGAAATTTTTGGACAGAAAACAAAGTTTTCAATCATTCTTGATCTTACGGCTCAAGATCTTTCGGGAAAGGTAGAGTTTGAACCGCGGGCTCTTAAAGAGGTCTTCCCTGGACTTGAGAGCACTCCTTTTTCTAATGTCTTTATGTCGGGATTTGGAACTTTTTCTCCTCTTGGTGGATTCTCTCTCGCAGGTCTTATTAGTGATGGAAAAGGAAAACGTGTTGATCTAGAAATTTTGCCGGGTCTAAAAGTAGCACTCGAAACAGTGAGCGCTTCTTTTGGTATTGGGCGAGCGGCGAAAGTTAAGCTTTCAGCGGCTTTTCAAGGCAAACCGGTAATTCTTGAAGGAAGTATTGGTCCAAATACGAAAAAATTAAAGCAGTTTGGTGTAGAAAAAGCTCCTAAGACGATAGTATCTACCTCTCTAGAGATTAAGAATATGATGCTTGGCGATATTATCAAAGAGCTTAAAGACACCTTTATGGATGCGCTTATTTTTGAAGGTAAGCTTCTTATTTCTAATGTAGATGGCATTGTTCTTGATGGTTCGGTAAAGAGTTCTGACAAAGAGAAGGGCCTTTTTGTTGCGGGTATAAAGTTTAAAGAGTCAGGAAAACTCAGGCTTGATACTGGTAAAAAAACAGGTACTATACACGGCCAAGTTGAAGCATTGGGACTTGTATTAGAGTCTAATCTCTCATTTGATTTTGGCGCATCGCCATCGGCTCGGTTCATGATTGGTATCGGTATGGGTTCTCCAAAATGGAAGCCGTTTGATCTTTTACCGAAAGATGTTCCTGGGCTATCTATTCTCAAAGATGTGTCTATTTATGATGTTGGCGTTGGGTTTGAAGCAGGCGTGTTTGGAACGGGTTCTGCCCAGCCAACAATTCCTGGCAAACAGGGAGTAGCTCTTAACGGTGAGGCGGCTGAAGGAACAAGAAAAGCACTTGCAAAGGATACGGTATTTGCGGGGGCTTTTTATATTCGTGGTAAAGCAAATATTATCAATACAGAGGCTGCACTTACGGCGCGAGCATTCTTAGGATCATCAGGCGCAGGGATGACGTTTATTGTTGAATTGCCAAAAGGCTGGAAACTCTCACAAAGCTTCCCAGAACTTTTTGTACCAAAAACGGTTATTAGTGAAGCTGTCGATCTTATTAAGCTTGATGATGCGCGGTTACAGATTAGTACATCGGCAGATAAACTTGCAGGAACTGATGCGGGTTGCACTCTTTCTGCTGGAGTTTCGATTTCTGGCGCAGCAGAAAATTTAGCACTCAAAGCGCTCGATGGCATTATCAAAAAAACAGGCAACAAAGGCGTGGGGCTTCGTCTTATCGGAAACATTGATATCACAAACTTGAAGATAATGTCTCTCAAGATGGGTCTTGCAACGGGTGATTTTTCAATTGTGATTCCACCGGCAACCTTTAAAGCGGCAGCACTTTATCTCGTGGTCCGTGGTGAACCAAGTCTTGCTTTTGAAGGTTCATTCCAATTTATTCCGGGACCAGGTCAAGAACCACTTCTTTTTGCGGGGGAACTTGGATTAACAGCCATGGGGATTGGTTGCGACTTGAGCATGAAGGGTATTTGGAAAGATCCGCTTAATATTAGCAAAATTGGTGTAACCAATATTGAGTTTGGTAATTTAGGGGTTAAGTTTTATGAAACTTATGCGGCGATCTCCGCGGCAATAGAATCAGCAGGTGCATCACTTCTTGTTCCAGAGCTTTTTGCAATGTCTGGAGAAGGTGCGATTGGTAAGCAAAAACCATTGCATGCAAAACTGGCGTTTGGTGTCGGTGTTGATTTAAGCAGCATGTTTATTGATGCAAAAATTGAAAATCTATCAACGCTTGCTGATCTTACCATGAGCCTCTTTGAGATGATTAATTTGCAGCTACCGCCTGACCTATTCAAAGTAATTCCTTGCTATGTTGATTCCGCAAGTCTCAAGATAGTTCCTATTGCCATGCGGATTGGCAATATCTCGTTCAATGCGGGTGTTGGTGGTAGTGTCTATGTCAAAGTTTTAGGAAAAACAGTTGGCTGTGCGCTCGAATTATCGACGAATGGCCTTATTCTGCGCGGCAGTATGGATGCGATCAAAATAGGCGACATTGAAATTACGAACGCTGACGACTCAGGGAAAGGGCCTCTTCTTGATATTACCATTCATCTGCAACAAGGATTTAATTTAGAGCTTGATGGCCGTATAAAAATAGGTGAGTTGATCAATACAAAGACAAAAATACTTGCTTCTACAAAAGGTCTTGCTTTTGATACAGAAACTACGATTGGGCCAAAAGAAGCAGGGATTTTAGCTCGCATTAAAGCGGTTGACCTTTCGTTTAAAGATACTTCAAAACTAGCGGAACAGCTTAAACTGGATAATCTTGCTCTTACTATTGAATTCACCAATACATTGACCGACGCCTTAAATAAGTCAATTAATGCTGAATTTAATCGAATACAAGGGACTCTTAAGCAGGATATAGACAATACGCTCGAGCAGCTTAAACGTCGTGCAAGTATGGCAGATATTCAAGCGCAAGAACAGCGGGTTAAAGAGGCTGAAGGACGCCGTGTTCTTTTCTTTAAGGACCCTGCTTTATCCGTGCTTCGAGAATTAGATGTTCAAAAAGAGATTACAACACTGAATTTGTTAAAATTGAAAAAAGGATTGGAAGAGACGGTTGTTGGCCAGGCACTTTTTGATATGCTCAATAAACTTGGTGTAACAAAACTTGCTGCTGATACCCTTAAAACGTTGGGAACACTTGGCATTGGTGTTATTGACCAGGGTAAAATGGTCTTTAATCAGATTGCTAATATGGTCATTGTCCGCAAAGTTTACTGGAGTGGCTCGGTGACAGATGTGACAAAAGGTACACTCCCAAGTGCCAAGGTTGATGTGACTCTTCTTGGTACTGATATAACACAAGATCTTGGTGAATTTAACATTAAGGATCCGGTTGGAAGTATACAACACATAGCAACAGCTCTCGTTGATATTGCGCAAAAAGCACTCTTTAAGAATTTAAGTGTTCCAAGTGCTCCGTTTGTTTCACCTTTACTTGCTCGTACCGATGATATTTTTGAAGCGATCAAGAAGGGTGATGTGGCTTCTCTTGATACTATTCTTGCAGCAAATCCTGCGGCGCTTGGCCAGCATGATGAAATGGGACTTTCGCCTGTCGCCTATGCATATAAATCACCTGCAATTGTTATTAAAATGTGGGAAAAGGGCGTTAAACTTGATGGAGATAACAACCTTCTCATGATGAAGGCGGCTGAGATGGGAGAGAAAAATACCATCGATGTTCTCTTGAGAGCAGGAATTGCAATACCACAATTGGCAATCGACATTGCTCGTCAAAATGGAAAAGAATCCCTGGCGGGCTACCTTGAGCAGCGTCGTACGATTGCTCAGGCACGCTTGAAAGAACTGATCGCAGCTATCAAGGCGGGCAGTCTTTCTTCGGTGGTGAATCTTCTCAATACGCAACATGAAATAGTTGAAATGCGCGACGAAAGTGGGATGCTCCCCGTCTTTTATGCGGGACTCAATAAAAACATTGTTGAGATTTTTGATAAGAATGGTTCTGATATCGGTGCTGATGATGGTGTTCTTTATTACTTTGCTACAGGAGCTAGTAGTAGGCCGGTTATTGAATATCTTATTAATCGCGGTCTTCCAATTCCTCAAAGTGCCATTGATCTAGCCCGTGAAAATCGCAACAACGAATTGGCCACATATCTTGAATCTAATCGCGCAGCGCAGGCGGCTAATGCACCAGACTTAATGGCGGCAGCTGTAAGAGCTGGGGATAAAGTGCTTGTCGAAAGGTTGTTGAAAAACTACCCTGCAGCTAAAGATCAACCGGCAAAAGATGGCATGCTGCCTTTCTATTATGCGGGTAATAAACTTGGTATTGTTGAGCTTTTTAATAAATATGGTGCAAATCTACGCGCTGGTGACGGGGCGCTGCTTTATTATGCTTCAGGCGCTGGAGACAGTGGGGTTGTGAATTTCTTGGTAAATGAATTGAAGTTACCTGTTTCACAACGGGCTATTGATATTGCACGTACCAATGGCTACCCAGGTCTTGCTGCACAGCTTGAAAAAGCGATGGCGGCACAGCAGGTAAAGAAATAAAAAAGGAAGAACAAAAGTGAGACGGGGGAGGTGAGACACAAATCTCAACTCCCCCGTCTCACTTTTTATACTATAAACAGAAGTTTTATACTTCTGTGCTTGTCTCGATTTTTTTGTCTTCTTCTATAATTTGGTGTTTTTCATATTCTTTGCGTATCGTGTTTAGAGAGATGAACTCTTTTCCATCGGCACTGACTTCCAGAATATTGTCTCGGCCTTTTCTTATGTAAAGATCTTTTGGTTTTGCGCTAAAGATATTTGTGAGCGCCGTGGCATCTGTGCTTGGCGTGAAATCGTATTTTTTTAAGAAAGCAGAAACGATTTCTCTGTTGATGATCTCTTTGCTCTTGAGTGGGTCGGTGCTTACTTTTTTGACGAGCTCAAGTGCATCAAGATCACCGTCGAGCCCATGTCGTGCAATCTTTTTACTGATTTTTCCGGCAAACGTGAGACGTTGTTTTGGTGAGGTGAATGGGTATTTTAGACAACTCCAGGTTGTCATGATTGTTTTGATTGCAGCACTCTTAAGAGTTCCTCCAAGGGAGGTAGCCTTTGGCCCTATACCAAGTTCAGTGAGGATAATGTTTTCGAAATTTTGTTGCTGAATATCACTGTCTGTGATGGTTTCGAAAGCAAGTTTATGGTTAACGCTTTGAGCAACTTGCAGGAGGTCATCGCGACTCATTTTGGGGAGGTGATAGCGGTATGTTTCGTAGTAATATTTAACATGCTTATAACGTCTGCAAACAGCTTTGTAGGCATCCGCACTATTATTTGAACCATGCATATCTGCTTCTTTAATAATTTTCTTGAGCGCTTTGACTTTATCCTCGGCAGGCATCTTTGTATTTTTAAGAATATCTAAAATTGCGGCAGGATTCTTGTGGGTGGCCTCTAAGTCAGCTTGTTGTTTTTCAAGATTGATACGAGTTGTATCCCCATTTCCTTGTTCCGCCACGCAGGTTTCATAAGCGATGCCATGAACAATAAAGACAGAGAAAGAAGCATTAAACGTTGCTTCGAGAATTTTTGAAATCTTACCTTTGATAAATATATCTAATCTATAAATAGCAGCTCGTTTTGTTGCAGTAGTGTCTTTAATATATTCATCAATTTCTTTTTCAAATTTTTCTATATTCTCATGAAGATCTTTGAAGCTTTCTTTCGGATATGCCTTTTTGATAGCTTCTAAACTTTCAAGGAGAGCTGGCATGCATTCTTTAAGTTTTTTGTGAGCGGCTACTATTTGCTCGTAGCCCTTAAGTTGAGCTTTCCCCAACTGTTCAATACGTTTTTTATGAGGGTTGAGAGCATTTTCTAGATCAGTCAACATTGAAGTCTCAAGCGCTTCAATTATTGATTCAGGATCTTTTTCCAAGGCGAGAATATCTTGCATACGTATAGAATAATCATTCAGCATGAGGTTTGAACGTAGTTTAGTGCTCTGTTCAAGTCTTTCTTCATAATTTTCTTTTGTTTTTTTGATACGCTCTTTTTCTTTTTGGTCTGTTGTTGCTCGTTCTAAACTGCCCAGAAAATCGATCATTTGATCAAGACCTTCAAAATTGTTTTCGTTAATTACTCTATTAATAATACTGAGGCTGTAAGGTGTCTTTATGCTTACAATGGCGGTTTGGTAATTTTGTGCGAACCTCCCATGACGCTCAATAATTTTTTGGACTATGCTAGCAATTTCACCGTTATTGCAACCGTCAGTAAATTTTGCAATATGAAGACAAAAGGCTCCGAGGTCAGGGAAGAGATATGTTTGGTCGCTTGTGTTTTTAAGCGTTTCTCTAACGGTTCTTTGACAAATAGTTATACGTCCAAGCAAGGTTGGAAGCTGTTTCTCAATGATGTACCCACCTTGCGATTGTCCTGTGATTCGGGTGAAGCGGTTGACGATAGTAGCAGGAATCTCTTTTGGATTACGAATATTGGTTATCATAATGATACAAAGACCATTTTTATGTGCAAGATTGAGCACATCCATTATTTTTTTATTAACGCTTATTTGATGATTGTTTTGTCCAAAATCAGCGCTTTCTTTTAGTAAGGCATCTGCTTCATCTATGACTATTACAGACCCTTTAGAGAGGCTAGGCATTTTTTCAAGTACCGCATTAATTTTTTTCGGAGCGGATCCAACATAGAGTTCTGCTCCAAGATCAGAGGCATTAACTACCATGCCATCAATATGGAGGGCGGCGCATATGTCTTTTGCAGTTGTTGTTTTACCAGTATTTGACTGACCAAAAAGAAGAATATTTTTGCATTTTCTGTTTGCAAGATCGTTTAAAAATACTTGTAATTGGGGTTCTCCGCAACTCGCAGAAAGTTCTTCATAACTGATTGCATCAGAATTTTCGTTTGAATCGAGCATTTCAAAAACAGGCTTACTTATTAAATCGTCTGTTGGATTTTGTTCTTCGGAAAAGAGCTTTTTGATATTAGTCATCTTATTAATAACAAACCCTGTTGTAAACGTAAACGCGGTCTTTTTAAGAAATTCAGCGGTTGATTTGTCCGGTGCAACTACAGAAGTATAATGGGCTGCCAAAGTTCCAGCCGTAATAGCTATCGGAGCGGAGACTAGTACTTGAAAAGGAAGCGGTAGTTTGTTGTAGCCAGATTTTATGTAGTCCCACCCCAGCTTTGCCTTTTGCTCAATCTGCTTACGACAGGCACAGATCCCCACGAGTGCAGAGAGCCCAACAAAGCCCAATAGACAACGATTTTTTAGTTGTGGTACTTGTTTGGTTGCTTGTGTAATATAGGGCGTTGCAATTTTTTTTGTCGCAAGTATGATCTGCCAGATCGGGTCTCTTTTGCCCAGGCTACTCAGTCCTTTTGCTTTTCCATTTGCAGCGACCTCGTTGCACGTAAAGCCTAAGCCACTTAACAAGACAAATACGCATACTCTTTTCATTATTTTATTCATAAAAAACATCCCCATTATTAACTTTTTTTGGCTTTTTTAAAGTCCGAGAATCTCTGCAAAATCACTTTTCTTAAGATATTCTTCAGCTTCTCTCACTTGTTCTTTGAGCATCAAATAATCTGAAAGCGCCGATTGTACGTTGTTGGGAATATTTTCTAATGACTGGACTGTCCCGGCGACATCGTTATATTTACCCGAAATAGTATCAAAAGCTTTTTGAGCATCGTTAAGCGCTTTTTGAAGTTCTAAAACTCTTTCTTGCTCGGATGCAGAAAGTGTACGGGCGACGGGAACAAAGAGTTTATTCGCAATCTTGTAGCCAATAAGTGCACCAAGCGCAGCGCCCACCCAAGGGGCACAGGTTTTAATAATCGAAACAAGGGTACCACTATTGTGTGGGGTAATGATTTTTTCGTTCAAAAGCTCGTACGCACGTTTAAGCGGCTCAAGCGCATCTGTTTTTTGATTAATTTCTTCTTGAATTCGAGTTAATGCTTGCAGGAGTTCCGCCCTTTGTATGGTCACCTGCTCTGCCGTCTGCGCTGCTTGAGTCTCAATGGTTGGTGTTGTTTGAATAGGCGTTGGAATTGCAGGAGTTGTTAAAGCTTGTAAAGCAGCTTCTTTTTGAGTCTTTTCTTCAGAGAGCTTGTTGAGCTCTGCTTTAAGTGCTTGAGCTTTTTGAACGACAACCAGCTGTTCTTTAAGAAGTTCTGCAAGTTGTGCATTTCCGGTTTCAAAGAGACGGTCAGAAATAAATTTTACCGTTGTATATCCTACCAAAGCACCCCCAATAATGCCGCCCCCGCGCGCAAGTAATGAAGAAGGCGTAGTTTGTAGAAGAGCAAGAGCATTTTGAATTTCTTTAAGCGTGCTTTTTCTTTTATTTAAAACTTTATTTAAGCTTTTCTCGCGACGAGAGAGGATTTTTTTTTTAAGAAGCAATTTTGCATAAAGATCAACATCTCCTTTTGGAACATAGCTGCTGAGTTGATTTCTTAATTCGTTAAGCGTGTTTTTTTTAGATGCTATTTGGCTTTTTAAAGTCGCCTTTTCTTTATCGTCGCCCAAAACTTTATTTTTAAATTCTAATGTCTTGCGAATAGGCCAGGTGAGAAAATTAAATGTTTTTTTGAGGGTAGATTCGATTGGCGATGTTGGTTTTGCCGTTTGATTGGCACAAAACATCGTATGTGAACCTGTTAAAAGTGCACCTGAAAGCAATAATACAAATAAAGAATTTTTATAAGTAGTCATTCTTAATTTATTCATGGGAAGACCTCCGTTTCTCAAGAAATACATCTGTTATTAAAAGTCTCTTAGTTGCCGTTAATTGAACATTTTTTGGCAGAGCCGGAGACAATTATCTTGTTAGGCATTATACTATAAAAAAGCCTTTTTGACTAGGGGTTTTTGGGGGTGCTCAATAATTTTGGATTCAAGAAAATGAGGTGCGGTGTTATGTCTCGTGATTGTTTGTTGATTCGTAATGCAGGTCCGTTATCGGGTGAAGTTACTTTGGAAGGTGCTAAAAACGCTGTTTTGGTATCGATCGCTTCGCTTATCCTTGCTGATGGATTATCTCGGCTCACAAAAGTTCCTGCATCACATGATGTGTACCAGATGGTTAAAGCGCTTGGAGAGCTTGGTATAGCGGCGTCATTTGATGAACGTACCCATGAGCTTGTGGTTGATGCTACAACGGTTTCTGGGGTGACGGTGTCGCCAGAAATTATGAAGTCGATGCGTGCTTCAATTCTTTTAATGGGGCCGCTTTTGGCTCGCTGTGGATCGGCGCGGATTGCGCTGCCTGGTGGTTGTTCCATTGGGACGCGTCCGGTTGATCTTCATCTTCGTGCATTTGTAAAAATGGGAGCTGTGCTCATTCAAGATGGGGATTTTCTTGAAGCGCGTGTTAATGGCCAATTAAAAGGGTGTCGCATTGTGCTTGATTATCCAAGTGTGGGCGCTACTGAAAATATTATTATGGCGGCTCTTGGAGCTCATGGTATTACCGAAATTGTGAATGCAGCTCTTGAACCAGAAGTTTTGGATTTTATTGAATTATTAAAGAGTATGGGCGCGCAGATTGATTTTACATTCCCTGCGACTATTGTCGTGCAAGGTGATGCGCGGCTTCGGGCAACAACCTATTGTATTATGCGTGATCGACTTGAAGCGGGAACGCTTTTGATGGCGGCGGCTGCAACGGGTGGGTCAATTTCTATTCCGGATGCTCCTGTTTCAGCGCTTGAGCTTGTTTTGGTTAAATTAGAAGACATGGGTCACTTAATTACCGTTGGTTCACAGGGAAGAGGTGTTACGTTGGTGGCGACACGCGAGATGAAGCCAATCTCATTTAAAACAATGCCTTATCCAGGGTTCCCAACTGATTTACAAGCTCCTATGACCGTTCTTATGGCGCTTGCTCGGGGTACGAGTAGTGTCCACGAAACAGTTTTTGAAAACCGGCTCATGCATGTGCCTGAGCTCCAGAAAATGGGTGCGAATATTGTGGTGAGTGGTGACCGGGCCACTATTACGGGCGTTAAAGAGCTGTGTGGTGCGCCGGTTGTTGCGACCGATATTCGCTCTGCAGCGGCATTGATTATTGCAGGTCTTGTAGCCCAAGGCGAGACATCGATGACGGGAACACATCATCTCTTCAGAGGATATGAAGGACTTGATGAAAAATTACGCTCGCTTGGTGCTTGTATCGATTTTGTAAATTGAGTTTTTTGAGCGGCGTGGTACGCTGCTTTTAAATAATACAACGGTCTTTTTTATACCAATAGTTAGGTGCAGCATGAAAAGATTTGAACGTTCGGTTTTTTGTGGCGAAGTAGCTGCTCAACACCTTGGCAAGGAGCTCACGCTCTGTGGATGGGTTAATAAACGGCGTGATCATGGAGGATTAATTTTCATTGATCTTCGAGATCGGAGCGGACTCATGCAGGTTGTTTTTGATGCCAAAGTTGCTGCCGACGTTCATGAGCAAGCACATGCGTTACGATCTGAGTGTGTGATTTCAGTTACGGGAAAAGTCGTTGAGCGTACAGCGACAACGGTAAATGAAGATCTTCCAACCGGCAAGTGGGAAATGCAAGCGAGTGTGCTTACTATCCATAATCGTGCCAAAGTTCTTCCTTTTACGCTTGATGAAGCGCATCAGGTTGATGAAGAGTTGCGTTTAACGTACCGTTATCTTGATCTTCGACGGCCTGAAATGCGTGATCGGATTGCGCTTCGGCATAAAATTATTTTTGCAATGCGACAGGTTTTGGACGAACAGGGTTTTTATGAAATAGAAACACCGATTCTTACTAAAAATACTGCTGAAGGTGCGCGTGAATATATTGTTCCATCACGAGTCCAAAAAGGTTTATTTTACGCTCTTCCACAATCGCCGCAAGTTTATAAACAGCTTTTGATGGCGGGTGGTCTTGAGCGTTACTTCCAAGTTGCTCGTTGTTTTAGAGATGAAGATACGCGTGCCGACCGCCAACCAGAATTTACACAATTAGACCTTGAAATGTCTTTTATAAACGAAGAAGACATTATGGCAATTGTTGAAAAATTAATTGTTAAAGCATTTGATGTTGCAGGTAAAAAAATTACGGCTCCATTTAGACGGATGCCGTTTGATGAGGCTTTTGGAACGTACGGATGTGATAAACCAGATCTTCGCTTTGGACTTCCAATTATCGATTGTGCTGCGCTTTTTAAAGATACTGAAATTGCATTTTTGAAATCAGTGGTCACCAAAGGTGGTGCTCTTGGCTGTCTTCATATTCCGCAACATCATTTTTCTCGCTCTGAGCTTGAGAGTTGGGTGAATCGTGCGCTTTTAAATGGGGCAAAGGGGCTTTTATGGATTCGTCTGAACAATGAAGGAAAAATCGAAGCACCCGTTGCAAAGTTCTTACCGGAAGATTTTGCTGAACGTATTAAAGTTTTGATACCGTCGTTTAAGGCGGGAGACACGCTCTTTATTATGGCTGGTGCTTTGAAAGAGACCTGGACGCAACTTGGACGTCTTCGTTTACAGCTTGGCGATTTACTCCAGTTAATCGATAAAAGCAGAGATGAGCTTTTGTGGGTAACCGATTTTCCGATGTTTGAGTATAACGAAGATTCTGGTCGCTGGGCGGCGATGCATCATCCATTTACTTCACCAAAGGGTGATTGGGAGAGTCAGTCTCATGGAGAAATCAAGGCACGTGCCTATGATATTGTTTTGAACGGTGTTGAGCTTGGTGGTGGTTCGATCCGGATTCACAATCCAGAGTTGCAGGCAAAAGTTTTTAAGATGATTGATATTGATAGCGATGATATGAAGCGGCATTTTGGCTTCTTGCTCGAAGCTCAAGAGCTCGGTTTTCCTCCTCATGGCGGTCTTGCTATTGGGCTTGATCGTTTTGTTATGCTTCTTTTGGGTTGTGCAAGCATTAGGGAAGTAATTGCGTTCCCTAAGACGCAGAGTGCAGCTGACCCGATGATGCAGGCGCCTACTGGTGTTGATGCAAGAAAACTTGCGGATTATGGCCTTAAAGTTTTTGCAGAACCAGTAGTCAGTAAAACAAAGTAAAAAACAGTTTATGTGATCTGGAGTATATTGGGAAAGCTCTCCAGATCACATAAACACCTGTCAACCTTGGAAAATCAGCATATTCGATGTTTTTTTACCTTGTTTTTTATACATGGCTCAATAAAAACAGTGTATTTAAGGATTATTTATGAATATAAAAAAAATAGTAACGAGTGCTATTTGCGCAATGCTCATTGTGGGTAGTTGTCAGGCTTCAAATAAAAAAAAGGGTGAAGCGGTATTTAAAGAACCGGTTACCGATTTGACTTCGCAATCACTTTCAAAAGCAGGAATTTTGAGTGGATTTGTAAAGACCTATTCTCCAGAACCTAATGGGTGTATCCGTACGATGCAGGGGCTTTTTAATGAGCAGGTTATAGTCAAAGAAATGAGCGACAAGACAGATGATATTTGTGTAGAATTATCACCAGTTTTTTATGTGACAAACACTCTCAACTCTTTTAAAGCTACGCAAAGCACCTATTGGGCAAAAAAGTCTGATATTATGTACACAGAAGATCTTGAACAAAAAGAGCTTGATTGCCTTCCAGAGCCGGTTTCGTACAAAAACCCATCCTCTCTTGATGCGGACAATGTGGTAACGCTTTCTGAACCATGGACCGATGTTACGACAAACAAAACATATTCGGCAGGAACTCGTTTTGTTTGTCCTTCTGAGTCTGTTTCAAAAATATTTCTTCCCGTTAAATTGCTTCAGTATGAGGGAGATGAAGGATCAAAAACAAAAATTCTTTCATCGTGTATTGCTCCACAAAATATTTGTGTAAAGGCTCAGGATTGTAAAAAGAAGGACCTGCAGCGGTCTTTATTTGTAGCTCTTCTGAAAAAATGGACGGCCAACAATCAAGAAGATGTTATTCCGTATGTGTGGGGTGGTGCGAGTTATCTTGATCGTGTTCCACAAAATGATTTTTCAAAAAAAATAGATCTTGTTTATGATGAAAATAAGATCTCAACAAAAATTGGGTATTGGATGCGTTCCGCACAAAAACGTATTGCGGGGTTTGATTGCTCGATGCTTGCAGCGCGGGCTGCACAGATTTGCAAAATTCCCTATTTTTGTCGGACTACGTCGACGATTCCAGAAACACTATCTCTTTTGGGTAAAAATGAAGAATTTGCGCCAGGAGATTTTTTATGGATTGCAGGGCACGTCATGATGTTCTCGGATGATAATTCTATTATTGCCGCAGAAAGTTATTCGCCAGGATATGGTGCGGTTTGCAGGACGCCGATTCAAAAGCGCTTTGGTGGAGTAACTAATTGTAAGGACGTGGTAAAGCTCTATCGCGAAGACAAGCCGCTTGTGTTTATTTCAAAAAATGGTGACAAAAAAGAGCGGCCATTTAAGATCTACAAACTGCCGGTTTGATTGAAGTAGGCTAAAAATAGTTTTCCTCCGCTCACCCTGAGGAGGCCGTTAGGCCGTCTCGAATGGGTAAGAGCGGTAAAGGAACTTGTTCTCGGTAGAGATAGTTTACCTACTCTTCTTCATTGTCAGAGTCGGAGTCTTCGTTTTCATCATCTATGTTTGTATTCTTAAACTTAATGAGCAATTCGTCAAAGAGTGAGTTGCTCACTTTTTTTACTACCGCTTGAGCTACTTTTTTGAGGTTCTTTTTATTAAATCTTTCGATGTCGCCAAGTATGCCGTCTTTATGTTCTTCGATTTGTAGATCTTTTTTCAACTTTTCTACTTTTTCTAAGCTGTTTTTCTTATTAAGCTCTTCAAGTTCATGCGATTTTAATGGCGCGCGAGAAGCAACTCTTTTCTTAAGTTCGTTATTAAAGTTTTCAGGCTTAGGAGGGAGTGGAGGAAGTTGTTTGAGATGAACATTTTTCAAGTCCATTGCGTTAATAGAATCAAGCTTAAGTTTTGTTTTTTGGTCTTGCGCGGTTTTCTTGATGTCTGCAGTCAAGGTTTTGCTACTGAAAAATCTGATGATAAAGCGAGCGATTTTTTGAATACATATTTTTACTTGATCTTCTTTTCCTGCTAAATCGTCTTTGAGCTCAATAGTCTTATTTTGCTGGAGACGTTGGGCGATAGAGATAATTAAGTCTTCACCAAAATTATCCTTAAAAAGACTTGTGTTTATACCATTAACAGAGCTTGAAAGATCTTGCATAATAGCTCTTTTAGCCTCATCTATAAGTAATTTTGGAGCAGTGTTTTTGATGAGAGGATATTTTTGGAAAACAGCTCTAATTGCTTGTTCAACTTCATCTTTTGAGCCGTCTTTAGTTTTATCGTGTGCTTGTTGGAGATCTTCTTTGATGCCGGTAGTGTTGTCTTCTATTTCTTTGATGTTTTCGTCTATCTCTTTTATAGAATTTTGAAAATCTTCAAATGATGGCGGTGGTGGAGGAAGCAATTCTTCTGATACTATTTCAATGTTCTCTTTTTCAACGATTTCTTTTTCACGTATTTCTTCTTCAATTTGTTCGACAGGTTTGTTGAGATTCTTTTGTGGTTTTTTTACTTTAATTTCAACTGTTATTTTATTAGCAAGATTCTTTTGAAGAGTTTCTCTATGGAGCTGTTGAAGAAGTTCATATTTTTTGATTGCGAGTTTTTCAGTGATTAAAAGCTCATTATACTTGCTATCTGACTCTTTTTGTATTTCGCTAATGCGCTTTGTGTGGCGAAGAGTGTATTGATCAAATTCAGTATTGCGCTTCTCAAGTTCAGACTGGAGACTATATATCTTTCTTATTCCCCATACAATTCCGCTGCCTATAATAAGCGATCCGAGGCCTATTCCATAGGCATAGCGATGGCTATAAAAATGAGTGAATGAGTGCGACAATAATGCGCGCGTATTTGTCCAGATAGGTTTTGTAAATCTGGTGAAATATTGTTGGCCAGTGATCCGCATAGTCTTCAAACGTTCAAGTGTGCTGGAAATAGGGCTTTTGAGAGATAACGATGTGTTGGTAGATGTTGCTGCGTGAGAGATATTAGTGAAGCCGACAAAGGCAATAATAGAAAGCCCAATAAAAGAGCGTAGAGTTTGTTTCTGCATTATATTTTCCTCCAGATAAGCAGACGAGATACTTTAATCATTTTTTGTAAGCAATGTGCTTTTGAATTAAGTTGTAATAATTACATCATGAAATAATTATACAGATTATGGCGGAAAGATCAATTTTTTTAGCGAAAAATAAAATGTGTCCTCTCCGCTCACCTTGATGGTTCGATACAACCGCTCATACATGGAATAAATATTAAGGGGTTGGTTGTATGCAAATTGTTGATGAAGATATTTTGTTGTCAAAAATAAATCAGATATCTAAAAAAACATCTTCATATTCAAGAAGTGATAAAAAAGATTGTACTGAGTCTGGTGCATCAATGATTATTCATAAGCAAACACTGGCTTCTGGCCGGTGGTTTAGGTTTACTTTAATGGAACAGCTTGCAAATGTGGGGACTGACGTTGATCGAGCGGCACGCTATAAAAAACAAGGGGATCTTGAGCATAGCCAGCAAGCTTTATTCCGTGCACTTGAGTTGATCGATTTTACTGTCATGGACCCTAAAAATAAAAAACGTCTTAAAGAGATTTTGCGTGCGCGTGAGTGTCTAGTCGATTTTTTTATGTACGATAATGAGTATGGGACTAGCTATGAATTTTGGTACAACTACTTTTACGACTTTAACTATGCGGCAGCAATCCAAAAGGGCAGATAAATATCTATCGTTTTTGACCCGCATATTCTCTAAGCGCAGTAAGATTGTGCTCTGTGCGGTAGCCCTTTGGGAGTAACGCAGAGAGTGTTGTTTTTGTGTATGCGCCAGCTTCATCAAATGCAATAATTTCAATATCAGTTTCGTCAATCTGTGCGAATTGCAAAAGATATTGGAGGCAGACTCCGCAGGGGAAGTTCTGTTTTTTATCGAACGTTGCTAGTGCGCGAAAACAGCTCTGCCCATGGAGCACTGCATGGTTAATTGCACTTTGCTCGGCGCATGAGCCGAGTCCTGAGATAATACTTTCTATATTGCATCCACCAAAAATATCATCTGATGCGGTGAGCACTGCTGCTCCAATGGCATGCTTTGACCGAAAAGAAAAGGCGCGTCCTTTAAAAAGACGCGCCTCTGAACCTAATCGTATAAGATCTTGTTCTATGACCATTTATGCGATCCAGGGATAAAATTCAACACGGCGATTTGGGCTTTGTTGTTGCATGTCGCCATTTGGAACGAGAGGCTGTTTGTCGCCGCGTCCGGTAACCGAAATGCGCTCAGCTGGAATACCATTTTTTATGAGATAATTTGCTACTTCTTGTGCGCGTTTTTCTGAGAGCATCATGTTGTAAGCTTCTGAGCCTGCAAAGTGGCAGGAGTGCCCTTCGATAACAATACGTTTACTTGCATCAGTAAGAAGTTTTTTAATGGCATTGAGATTGTGTTCAAGCGCAGGCATTTGGCCTTTGTTGATTTTATAGACGTCATACTCAAAGAATACCATTCCAAGGCCGTATTTTGACTGATCTGCACGTTTGCTTTCCCATTTGCGATCGCCTACTTCTTCGGTGACGATTTCGCTTTTTGACTCTTGGTTGTCTGTGGATGGTGCAAAAGTGTCAGCGGCGTCTTCTTCTTTGAGCATAAATTGTTCAATGTCATCTTCCATAAAGATGTTTTTTTTGCTGTCGGCATCAGATGCTTTATTTGTTAATTCATCTTGTACGACTACCGAAACTTCTTTAGTAGGGTGTTGAGCGGTAGGTTTCTTTTTACAAGCAGGTGCAAATGCAAGCAATGCAAGAAGAAGAAGAGTAAAACGTTTCATCAAAACAATCTCCTAAACGGGGATAATAACCAATTTCTATCTAGGGAAATCTACCATAAGATTAAGCGTGTTGCTAGGTGAAATGGTGATAGGATAAGATCCGAACACCTTTTTAAGATGAGCTAATGAGAGTGTTTTTGTGCAAATATTTGTTTTTTTTTAAAAAAACTGAATCTTTACAAGAGTTAATGATTTGTTTTTACTAGGTATTGAAAAGAATTAAAAAATTTTATTGAGGAAATTTATGAGCAATCTACAAATAAGAGCGAAAAGAGCTCTTTTTTTGATGCCACTTTTGTTTACATTGCTGCTTGAGGGCACAAAGAATGAATTGTTGACGGCGGCATGTAAAAATAACGAAAAACATGCATTCTGGCTCATTGAGCAAAAACAAGCAAACTTTACTGATGTTGATTCAAATGGGTGGACTCCTCTTCATTATGCAGTTAAAAACGGCATGCAGAAGCTGGTGAATTACTTGATAAAAGAACATAATTTTGATGTTAATAAACCAACAAAAGATAAGTGGCGTCCAGTTCATATTGCAGCGCTGCACGGCAATTTAGATATTTTAAAAAGACTGCAAAAAAGTGGCGCAATAATGGACGTTGTTTTAGAAAATGATTGTATGTGTGATAACGCATTCACTCTCGCTGCAAGAAAAAAATACAAAGATGTTATGGTCTATTGTATGTCGTTAATGCCATTTGCCTGGACGGAAGGTGGACTTCCCTCATTTCCAAATAAAATATGCGTTGAAATGCGGCAGGCGTTGACGAAAGAAATCTTGGGATTGTCTTCTGTTGTTGCTGAAATTGCTGCCATAGATTTGCTTACGAATATTACGAGCCACTTGTTGCAAAAAGGGGCTTGTGCGCACTATTTTTTGGAATTAACGCGTACGCAAGAGACCAAGCTTGCGGGCCTTGTTGTTTCCGATTTTAAAAAAAATTGCAATTTTCCCGAAATACAACAGTGTTCACTTCTGATCTTGCAGTACCTAAAATTCTTTTTCTATAAAGAGAGTGGTTCGAGTAAAAAAGACTATCTGCGGGAGTTGTCGGTAAAAGAGAAGTTGCTTTGTGGAAAATTTTCTATTCCCGTTTTGAGCATTTATTATTTGAACAACCTTAAAAAGAGTGTTTTGAATCAGAATGAGTATGCACGGCGGCCATTTGAAGACCTGAAAATTAATGTTGGTTGGTGATTTTGTTTAAGGGTTTTTAAGATCATTTTACCACCCGTCTCCCTTTACTACCCGTCTCCCTCGATACGTTTCCTCCTGCGTCGGAAACACTCGGGATGAGCGGTTGTATCTGTCTCCCTTTGCCTACCCGTCTCCCTCGATACGTTTCCTCCTGCGTCGGAAACACTCGGGATGAGCGGTTGTATCTGTCTCCCTTTGCCTACCCGTCTTCCTCGATACGTTTTCTCCTGCTTCGGAAACACTCGGGATGAGCGGTTGTATCTGTCTCCCTTTGCCTACCCGTCTTCCTCGATACGTTTCCTCCTGCGTCGGAAACACTCGGGATGAGCGGTTGTATCTGTCTCCCTTTGCCACCCGTCTTCCTCGATACGTTTCCTCCTGCTTCGGAAACACTTGGGATGAGCGGTTGTATCGAGGGAGCGCGGTGCAACAACACTACTCAACCGGAAACTGCTCTAAAAAAGCAGCAACTTCATCTTTTAAGAGAGCAAGACTAGTATCGTCAGATTTTTTTTTGAGTGCTTCATCAATATAGTTTGCAATAATAAGCATTTCAGCGTCCCCCACGCCACGCGTTGAAACAGCTGCAGCGCCAAGTCGAATTCCTGAACAGATCATAGGTCGCTTTGTCTCAAAAGGAATGCTGCTGCGCGTCGCTAAAATTCCTGCCTTTTCGAGTGTGCGTTCTGCTTCAACTCCGGTAATACCTTTTTCTGTTAAATCAATAACAAAGAGATGATTGTCGGTTCCTCCAGACACAATACGGTACCCGCGGGATTGGAGCTCGCATGCAAGTGTTGCTGTATTGCTGACTAATTGTTGTTGGTATTTTTTAAATTCGTCATGAAGTGCCAGTTCAAAACAGAGTGCTTTTGCAGCTATTTGCTGCATCAAAGGACCACCTTGTATTCCAGGCATTGTAGCACGGTCAACGAGATGTCCATACGCCTCTTTGCAGAGAATAAAACCGCCACGAGGGCCACGCAATGTTTTGTGTAGTGTGCCGGTTACGCAGTCTGCAAAAGGTACGGGTGAAGGGTGAATTTTTGCAGCTACGAGTCCCGCAATATGTGCAATGTCGGTAAGGAGAAATGCGTTTATTGAACGAGCGATGGCAGAGAATTTTTCAAAGTCGATGATTCTTGAATATGATGAAGCGCCGGCAATAATAAGCTTTGGGCGGTGTTGTTGAGCAAGAGAGTCAACTTTTTGGTAATCGATACGCTCTGTTTCTGGGTCAACGGTATAGAAGGTAAATTTATAAAGTTGACTCGAAAGATTTGCGGAGTATCCATGTGAGATATGCCCGCCTGCAGAAAAATCCATACTCAGTACCGTGTCGCCGGGTTTGAGAAACGCGCAATAAGCGGCCATATTTGCCTGAGCTCCTGAGTGAGCTTGAACGTTTGCATATTCGCATTCGAATAATTTTTTGCAGCGGGTTATGGCAAGCGTTTCAATTTCGTCGATAATACGACAGCCACTATAAAAGCGCTTTCCTGGAGTTCCTTCTGCGTATTTGTTGGTGAGCACAGACCCGGAGATAGCCCGAATGGCCGCGGGTGCATAATTTTCTGAAGCAATGAGATTAAGAGTGGTGTATTGACGATGTTCTTCTTGTTCAATGAGTTGTGCAAGTTGATGGTCGTAGAAAGTGTCCATGCTCTAATCTCCTTGTGGTTTTATATCCACAGATAGGGGCGAAAAACAGCCCTGTTGCATTTTAAAACTTCCAACAAAAGCTACCATAGCTGCATTGTCAGTGCAATAGTGTTTGGCGGGAGAAAAGAAAGATATTCGGTGGTTGTGGGCTATCTGTGCGATGCGGTCATTAAGATATCGATTACACGAAACGCCACCTGCGAAAGTAATCGCTTTGCAATCAGGAAAAAGAGTTAGTGCGTGGGCGATGCGATCAACAAAGATATCCCCAACGCATACTAAAAATGAACTAGCAACCATGCGAATAAGCGTAGGGTCATCGGTAGCAAGAAATGTTTTTGTTTTTAAGTCAAATGCGCCTCGTTCTATGAGATCATACAGAACGGCTGTTTTGAGACCAGAAAAGCTAAAATTGAGAGACTTTTTTTTGAGCCGTGGGTAGTGAAGACTATCTTTAAAATGCTCTTGGCGAGCGAGTTGTTCGATAAGGGGACCGCCAGGATAAGAAAGCCCAATGAGTTTTGCAACCTTGTCAAATGCTTCTCCAGCTGAGTCATCAAGTGTTGTTCCTATGCGAGAATATTTTCCAAAATCTTCAACATAAAAGAGAGCAGTGTGTCCTCCAGACGCAGTAAGACAGAGATGTGGGAAGGGGACAGTGGTGTTTTCGATTAGTGGAGAGAATACGTGAGCTTCAATATGATTGACCGCAATGAGTGGTTTTTTTGACTCGTAGGCGAGAGCTTTTGCAAAGCATGATCCGACTAAGAGTGATCCGGGAAGACCAGGTCCTGTAGCAACGGCAATGGCATCTATTTCTGCAAGTGTAGTGGATGCGTTTGAGAGGGCTTGTTCAACTATGAGGTGAATTTTTTCGATATGGGAACGCGAGGCAACCTCGGGCATAACACCACCATAGGGCCGGTGTAGTTCAATTTGGGTGAAGAGGAGAGATGAGCGTACGCCAAATCCTGTTTGATAGACTGCGGCGGCTGTTTCATCGCATGATGTCTCAATCCCTAAAATAAGATGAGATGTAGTGCTCATAAAATTGTGGTGATCGCAGAAGAGTTTGCAAAACAAGCAGGGCGCTCTTTGGAGTGAATAGCATCAAGATCAAGCCCGTTCATTGCGGCTACAACGAGAGCATTTTCAAAGTCATTGACCAACTGTTTAGTGGTGAGCTCTTTGAAAACAATTGTAGGCAAGTTGATAATGTCTGGGGTGTGTGTAGTCTCTTTATCAACAACGTCTTCAATAAATTGAGGGTCGATGAGAAGGACAATAGCGTGTATAGGAAGTCGCTTTGGAACATCGTCGAGCGATTTTTTCTCAATAATCCATGAATATTCGCGGTGCGTTTCTTCATCGCCATCGTCATTGTTTTCAGTCTTAAAAACGAGTGTAATATCGTACCAGGCACAGGGGGTATTAAGGTTTCTTATAAGACTCGAAACGGTTCGATCTCGCATACTAAAAGAGAGTTTTGTGGTGATAACCAAAGAAAAAACAAGCGGAGATTTACACTCAGGTAAAAGTGCGCGACCCTCATTTAAAGGGAGTTTAAATCCTTTGTAGTAACCGGGAATGTTGGCATTTGTATATGGTAGTTGAAGATTAATTGCATAGGGTAAAAACCCTTTGCAATCGATGCATTGAGGGTAAAATACGCTTAAAATAGTTATGCCGCAAACAATGAGAGTTGTAAATCGTTTCATACAGATACCCTTTCTTACTATACTGAGAGTAAAGATAGCGTAAAAAACTCTTTTTTCAAAGCAACATCGTTTTTTTATAATAACAGAGTCGGTTCTTAATTACGGGGGATGTATGAATTCGTTTGGGAAGAAATTAATTGATCGGTTTGTGAAGCAGGGTGTATCACCCCATAAGTTGGCATGGTCTTCTGCACTAGGGGTTTATTTGGCATTTTCGCCTTTTTTAGGCATTCAAACTATTTTAATGTTTGTGCTTGCTTTTGTATTGCGCGCAAAGACAGCGGTTGTTTTTACGGTCCTTTATGCGATTAATAACCCCTGGACGATGCTGCCTATTCTTCTTATGGACTATTTCTTTGGCATGTGGGTTTTTCGTATTTTTAGCATCGATATGACAGCATATGAGCCTGCTTGGATGGGCTGGTTTAATCATAAATTAACCTCATATCTCACCCCCTATACAGGCATTGAACAGATCAATTTATGGCCGTATCTCATTGGGGGGAATATTATTGCGCTTGTTGCAGGATGTGTGACCTATCCAATTATCAAAAAAATATATCTTAAAGGACTTTCTGCAGCGCCTCAATCAGCGGCCGCTCAGCAATAAAAGAGAGTTTTTTCTGAGTTAAGTGTTTAATGAGAAATCGCGGTGCTATGATTCTTTTGTATAGATGCCAGCAGCAGACCGATAGTGTGATACCTGCAAGTGTGCCAATGCATGCCCCGACAGTGAAATAAAGTATTCTTGAGCCTGGATGGAGTTCTTCAGTCAGTTCCTTTTTTGGCTCGAGTGGTTTTTCTTTGCAGTCTTGTTTTGTTACAAAAAATACCTTCTTGTAACATCGTTTTTTTTCTGGGGTTGTTGAGTTGAGAAAATCTTTTATTTCTTGAGTCATGGCGATGTCAGCGGCAGTTTGACCATCAAGCGTTTTAGTGCCTTTGTTAGCAAGAAGGTAGCCGGTAGGTTGGCAGGGAACTTCATTTTTTATAACTTTATTGGCGTCATATTCTAAAAGAAGTTGTACGATTTTTAATTTCTCCTGAGCGTTTTTTGTGAATATTTCGATTATTTCTTTGGTGACGTTGCATTTGATAATATCTTCAAGCGATTCCCATTTGCTATTTTCATCGTATTTTTCTAAGGCCTTTGGATCAGGAAAATTAAGAAATTTGCATAATTTTGCTGCGCAGTGCAGAGCTGTGTTGCCGATTTTGTTTGTTTTGTTCGGGTCTGCGTTATAGCGTAGAAGCAGTTCGACAATTTCGTAATTTCCAACAAGTGCAGCACGTTGGAGCGGCGTACTGAGTTCAGCGTTGACTAAATCAACTTCAACACCAGCTTCAAGAAGAAGTTCTACTGCAATGGTATTGTTATTTTGAACGGCGCTATAAAGCGCAGAGTTGCCACTCGAGTTTCGTTGGTTTATATCAATCTCTGGGTTTTTTAACAGGGTAGTAAACGTTTCAATGTCGTTCTTTTCTATTGCCGCGTGGAGAGGTAGGGTAGTGCTATTAGTTGCATTGAGAAAGAAACTACTTAAAGAGATTGAGATGATCAATGTTCTGATAATATAGTGCATTTATAGTGCCCTCTAGTTGGGTAATTATTACGGATTCTTTGATAAAGCGTAGAGTAAATAATTTTTTTAATCAAAAAATTCTATCTGGCCGAATAGTGGACTATTGCTTCGTTTCTTGTAATGCTTAAAGAGTCGATAAAACGAAGGTGCGAAGATGAAAATTATTACACAAAACAAAAAAGCTCTGTTTGACTATGCAGTGCTCGATACCTTTGAAGCAGGTATAGCCCTTACGGGTGATGAGGTAAAATCTCTCCGATCTGGTATGGCAAATTTAGTGGGTGCGTTTATTGTGTCACACGATGGTGTGCTCACGATGATCAATTCATACATAGCTCCCTATTCTCACGCCTACACAAAGGGAAATGACGATCAGATTACTAAGCGAACCCGAGCTTTATTGATGCATCGGCGTGAAATTCATCGCCTTATTGGTGAAATTTCTCGAGGTGGTCTTACGCTTATTCCGCTTGCGCTCTATTTCAATGAGCGTGGTAAGGTAAAAGTTAAAGTCGGTCTTTGTAAGCATAAGAAGTCCTATGAGCGCAAAGAAGAGATGCGTGAGCGTGATATTCAACGCGAAACGCGTCGCGAGCTTCGTGGCAAGTATGACTACTGAAGCAGATCCCGTACACTTTGATACTTCGATACATTTTTCCTTTGGAAAAACACTCAGTATGAGCGATCGAGGTTACTGAAGCATAAATTCAATTTCTTTTAACAATGCCCGCGTCTTATTCCGATTCTCTGAACAACTTTCTTGAGCTATTGCTGCAACTTGAGCAGGGGTATTACCTTGAGCATCGGTTTCTTGAAAAAAGGTTGGTGCGTATATTTTTGCATGAATACAGATCAATTCAGCTGTTTTAAAAACGGCTTGGAGAATTGCTATTTCAGGATCTTCTTCTTGTTGGTCACCTGGGCCCATTGCAAGTTGTGTTATGAGATGGAGGATGTTTCCCCAAGGCCCCTTCTTGATGAAAAAGTTTGGGTCGCCACGTGAGAGGAGGGATACCGCTTGATGCGCCATCTTGAAGTCATAGAGAGTAATTTGGGTGATGAGAACGAGAATGAGCAAGTTGGTACGTTCTTGTGAAAAGCCTAGAAGCTGGGTGAACTCCTGTGTATTATCAAGGAGCAATCGTGCATGCTGTGGAAGATCTGCTGCGAGAAAAACAGCAGCTAAAAAGCCATTGCGCTCTGGTGCCTTGATAAAAAGTATATTATTAACCCAGTCAATGACAAGTTCGGTATGTGTTTTAGCAACCTTTGACAACGGAATAATCAACGTCTCTTTAACCAGTTCCCCAGGCAACTTTTTTAGGTTTTCGAGTGCGGTGCTAAAAAGGAGAGAACAGGCTTCTTGTGATGGATTTTGCTCAAAAAGCTCAATATCTGAAGAGAGGGAGAAGGGTAATTGTGTCGATTGTGATTCAGCCGCATGGCTATAGGCGCCTGTAAGAGCGGCTAGTGTAATAAAAACTCGGTAGTTCATGGGGAGTCCTTTTTAGTAACAACAGAAAGCGTTTATTATTCTCACTCTCTTTTTTTAACATAAGAAAAAGAAAACAGACAAATTTCTTTAAAAAAAGTTGACACGCCTCCGCTTTTCTATTAGAATTAAACCAAAGTTAAGATCTTTGAAATATCTGGGGGCGTACTGGCTTCGACGTGTATTGTTGATTGACTGAGAGCATGCCGAGCTTTGGTTTTGTGCTCGCTAAACAAATGACCACAACAATAAGTGCAGAAACAACAGTTCCTGCCAGTAACTTAATGCTTGCCCTTTTTGCCGGTATGTTTGCACTCTTGGGTGCTTTCCGCCGCAAAGATGAGCAAACAGCTTTCGCTGTAGCTTAAGTTACGACCTTTTTTAAGTGACGTGTTCACCAGTTGCTTAGAATCGTATTATCAAGATGAAACAACAAGCAAGATTTTTTCTTTGTAGGAGCTTGTTCGATTGCTATAAAGGACTTTGTTACATTACCATGTCTCTATGGGTGTAACCTTGTATAAGTAGAGGCTGAGCATGGAGTGCTTAGCATTTGATGACATACGGACATGGGTTCGATTCCCATCGCCTCCACCAGATATTTTTATGACATATCTCCGCTCGCCCTGAGGGTTTTGCCTCTAGCAAAACGTCTCGAAGCATGTCCTGAGCCTGTCGAATGGGGGTTTAAACGAGCGAAGTATGAGAGCTGAATTTCTACCCCTTTTGCAAACTATTGTTTTGCAGAGGGGTTTTTTCTTACACTCAAGACAGGATTAAAAGGGATAGGCGAGTGATAAGGGGGGTGTTGGATGAAGTATACGATTACATTACTATTTTTTGGTGGATTGCTTTCATTTGAAAGCATGGAGTGCATGAATGAAAATTCAGGGTCTTCAGAGCCTAACGGACCAGAAAAAAAAGTCGAAACAAAAATAAACTGTGGATCGTTGAATAAGCGAATTGAGAAAATCGAACCGCTTAACGAAAAACCTATTATTCTTACAGAAAGTGACGATACGCAAGAACGTCCCTTTGATGAAGAATCTATTAAGCCACTTCCAACAGGAAAACCTATTCTACGTCCTCAATATAGGCCTCAAAATATAGCTCTGCCTGCGCCAGTTCTTATGAATGTCTATGGGTTTGGAAAGCTTTCTCACAAAAAGAAAAAAACATTATTATCCGTTTTTAGTGGTGGATCTCAAAAATCTGAGTCTCGCTCAGGATTGGGGTATTTTCAGGATCAAACAAAACAGTTTGGTACGGGAGATGTGACCGATATTATTGGCAAATTACAAACAACATCACTTGATGCGAACAGTTTACTTCAAGTTTTATCAGGCATGAACAATAATATTCTTGATGCAATTTCGGGTTCATTCGGTCCTGTTGAGCAATCTGTTGATGGTCTCAAAAGTAGTCAGCCGACGACTACCAATAAGGTGATAACTGAAATCGCTCGTCCTGCAATAACCACGGCGTTGGTTATTGGGGCCTGGATCTTGTGCAAATATCTCAAGATATTTTAAATTCAACAGAGTTTTATTGTTAGTTTTCAACCATGTATGGTTAAAATAGTGTTATATTTCAACCATACATGGTTATTTTTTATCATTAAGACTATTTTAAGGAGAGATCGATGAAGCGTTTAATTGACCATCATTTGCGGAAGTGGAAAGATAGTCCGTTGCGCCAACCTCTTTTATTAAGAGGAGCTCGCCAGGTAGGGAAAACATATGCAGTTCGGGCGTTGGGCAAAACATTTTCTTCATTTGTGGAGATAAATTTTGAATTAAACAAGCAAGCGAGGACTATTTTTGATCGTGATCTTGATCCAAAAAGAATTTTGCGGGAAATTTCTACCTTAACTGGTATTGAGATTGAGCCAGGAAAGACGCTTTTGTTTTTTGATGAAATTCAGGCTGTTCCCGAGGGAATTTTGGCCTTACGATATTTTTACGAAATCTTGCCTGAGCTCCATGTGATTGCAGCGGGGTCGTTGCTTGATTTTGCTTTGCAGCAAGTTGGAGTGCCAGTAGGGAGAGTGCAGTTTTTGTATATGTATCCATTATCATTTATTGAGTTTTTAAATGCACTTGGACACTTTTTGATTATTAAAGAAATTTTGACTCACCCTGTGGAGGAAGAGATTTCTGAAGCGATTCATAACAAAATGTTCGAATTGTTAGGAAATTATCTTGCGGTTGGTGGTATGCCACAGGCGGTTGTCTGCTGGAGAAATATGCTTAACCTGCATGCCTGCTCTCAGATACCGCAAACGCTCGTGTCTGCGTATCAATACGACTTTATAAAATATGGGAAAAGCCATCAGGTTAAATATCTTGATTTGCTTTTTTCTCGTATTCCGCAGCAATTGGGGAAAGTTTTTAAATACAGTCAGATAGGCGATTTTAGAAAGAGAGAGCTCGACCCTTGTGTTGATCTTATGGTGACGGCCGGAATCCTTCATCGAGTGATGTACACAGATGCCCAAGGTCTTCCTTTAGGAGCACAGGCAGATACAATGGCATTTAAATTACTTTTTCTCGATATAGGTTTAAGCCAATTCATTCTTGACTTTAAAACGGGAGATTGGCTTCTCAACCCATTGGAAGCATTTATAAATAAAGGAATGATGGTTGAGTCTTTTGTTGGCCAAGAGTTGGTCGCCTATGAACATCCTATGAAAAAGGCGCAATTATATTATTGGAAGCGTGATGCGTCTGGAAATTCAGCAGAAGTCGATTATCTCATACAGTACGGAAGAGAGATTATTCCGATTGAAGTTAAGAGTGGCAAAGGACGTACACTGAGAAGCATTCAGAGTTTTTTAAATAGCCATCAAGATAGCCCCTATGGGGTACGATTTTCTACCAATAACTATTCGGTATGCGAAAGAATTCATTCTTATCCACTCTATGCTGTTGCAAAAATGGTGGGATTTCATGAGGATGTCAAAGACTCTCTCCTCGCATTGACAACATAAGGAATTTAATCACTTTGCGGTGGCGGTCTTTTTGTTATACTAAAGGGCAGATTGTATAGTGCGAGATACAAGTTGATAAACCCCTTTATATAAGGATTTTTTATGAAGCAGATTCGTTTTCTCCTCTTAACCATGCTTTTGGTTCAGACAGGTGCTCTTCTATCGGCAGCCGGTTCTTCTCAAATGGTTACTTCTCCAGTACTTCCTGGAGCCACTCCAGATACTGCCTTGCAAGCAGAAAAAGAGCCTGCTGTTGAGCCAGTGGTTGAAGCACCTGTTGAACCAGTAGCAATGGCGCCAGGAGCAGAAGTATCTACCGGTTTTATTGATGAAGAAACAGCACTTCCTGAGGTTGCGCCTGTTGTAACGCCCGTTGTAACACAAGAGCCGGTACAGCCAGTTGCGGAGAAAAAAGAAACAGCACCATCAATAAAGAAAGAAAGCGTTGCTGTATCAGCACGTATTGGAAGTGTTGAAGTTGAAAAGGTTATTACCTCAGCAGACGAATTCCGTGACAAAGCAACTGTTGTTCAAAAAGAACTTCGTGAGCGTGCAGAGCGTCTTAAAAAAGAGTACGAAGATCTTGAAAAACAACGCGTTGAAAATAAGGTGAGTCCTGCTGATCTTGCAAAAAAACGTAACAACTTAGAAATTGATGAGCGTGATTTACAGATGGAAGCTGAAGGTCGTCAGCGTCAGTTGCAAGAAGAGATGTTTGTTGCATTCCAAGAAGCCGTCGAAAAAGTGGCTAAGAAACAAAACTTTGATATGGTTGTTCCAAAATTCTTCTACGTAGCTGAAAAATGCAACATTTCTGACATTGTCCTCAAAAAAATGAATGATCTCTATGCCCAGAAAAAAGCAAAAGCAAAATTTGCAAAACCACAAGCGGGTAATGGAGTAAGTGGAGTTAATGGAGGTAATGGTGGGGCGAAGGTTGCACCAAAGACTAATGGCGCAAAAGCACCTGCTCCAAAAACAGCATCTAATGGCGCAAAAGCAAAGCCTGCGGTAAAAGCAGTGAAGAAAAGTTGAGAATGAGAGCTTGATTCAATAATCTCTTTTCTCTAAACTACTCTTCCAGAGGTCAAATGCTTTGAGCATGAGATCTGTTGGAATTCTTTTGGTAGTAATGGCGCGGTAGTCGAATGATTTTGAGAGTTCTTCGTAAATGAAAGAATCATCAAAACCAACGGCTGCCGCGTTTTCTTTTGTTGCAGAAAAATAGAGCGCGTCTGGGCGGGCCCAATAGATAGCACCGAAGCACATAGGGCATGGTTCGCATGATGAATAAAGTGTGCATCCAGTGAGTTGAAACGAGGCAAGTTTTTTGCAGGCAGCTCGAAGTGCAACAATTTCTGCGTGGGCAGTGGGGTCATTGGTTGCGGTGACAAGGTTTACTCCTTCTGCGATAACTTCTCCATCTTTGACGATGATTGCGCCAAAAGGGCCACCGTTGTGATTTTGAACATTTTTAATTGCAAGCTCAGTCGCTTGTTTTATAAAGTTTGTATGGTTCATAATAATTCTCTTTTTTTGTGTACAACTTTCCCGACCGATAGCATATTGTATGGCAGGGTTATTGCAACATAAAAAGGTAACTGATGATGAGGAGCTACATATGACCATAAAAGCGGTTGTTGGGTTGGGAAATCCAGGAAACCAATTCATAAAAACACGACATAATATTGGATTTCGCGTGCTTGATGCTCTTGCAAAAAAGTATGAGGGCGATTGGCATTTGCGTGGTGAAATAGAGTTTGTTGATATTCTTATTGATGGCCAAAAAATTATACTTTTAAAACCCCAAACATTTATGAATGCATCAGGGCGTGCATTGAGTTTTCTGACTAAGCAAGGCATAAAACCAGATGAAATACTTGTGGTTCATGATGAACTTGAACTTCCATTTGGTAAAGTGACCGAACGCTTAGGCGGGAGTGCCCGTGGCCATAATGGACTACGCTCAATCATCAGCACTGTTGGTGAAGGTTTCCATCGGGTTCGATGTGGAGTTGGACGTCCTCCAGAGCATGAATCTGTCTCCGATTTTGTTTTGAAGATATTTTCTGAAGATGCGACTCTTGTTCAATCGCTTATCGATAAAGCGGTAGAGCAGGTTGAAGCAGTCTGCGTAAAAAAAAACAATGAGAGTGTGCTTGTGGGTTGCCCCGCTCAGAGCATTTAGTATATAAAACTTGAGAGATTGAGAATCGAATTAACAATCTCTCAAGTTGTTATAAAAACTCCTTTTAATACTTGCTTTTTCACCTAAGATTGCGCTATGATTCTTTGAGAGATTGAGAATTGGATTAACAATCTCTCAAAGAATTTGGTGTTTTAATAGGGGGCTGTAATGTTTATAAAACGATCTTTGGAAGCACAAGTGCGAGAAGCTGCACAAGAATATCCAGTTTTGGCGATTGTCGGGCCCCGACAATCTGGTAAAACAACTGTTGCGCAGACACTTTTCCCGGAGCACAAATATGTTTCTTTAGAGGACTTTGATATTCGTGCGCTTGCTCAACAAGATCCAAGAAAGTTTTTGACTGAATATCCCTCTTCATCCGGATTGATTTTGGATGAAATTCAGCACGCCCCAGAGCTTCTTTCGTATATGCAGACTATTGTTGATCGTGAAAAAAAGAAGGGTTTTTTTATTGTTACGGGGTCGCAAAATTTTTTGGTTGATGAGGCAATAACACAGACGTTGGCCGGAAGAATGGCAGTTTTGACGCTTTTACCTCTTTCTCTCAGTGAACTGAATGATGCAGGGCTTCTGCCGGATAAAATAGAAACGCTGGTTTATAAGGGGTTTTATCCCCGTGCACATGCAGAGAAAGTTTCGGTTGATCGGCTTTATAGTAACTATTTACGGTTGTATGTAGAACGGGATGTTCGGCAAATTAAAACAGTTGAGGATTTGAACACTTTTCAGACATTTATGCGATTATGCGCAGGACGCATTGGGCAAGTGCTTAACCTTTCTTCTTTGGGTAACGATTGTGGCATTAATCATAATACTGCAAAATCCTGGATCTCTTTATTAGAAGCGAGTTATGTTGTTTTCCTTTTGCATCCCTATTTTAACAACTTTGGTAAGCGTCTTATTAAAGCGCCAAAACTCTATTTTGTGGATACGGGAATTGCCTGTTCGCTTTTAAAAATACGATCGGCCGAAGAGCTTAATGCACACTATCTTCGAGGGGGATTGGTTGAGTCGCTTATTATTTCTGATCTATTGAAACAGCACTATAATCTTGATCAACAACCAGGCCTTTATTTTTGGCGTGACCAACAGGGGCATGAAGTGGATTGTATTATCGACATTGGATCAAGACCAGTTCCGGTTGAAGTGAAAGCAGGTAAAACAGTTGTCTCTGATTTTTTTAAAGAATTAAGTTTTTGGCAAAAGACTGTGAATATGCCAAATGAAAAGTCATATCTTATCTATGGGGGCTCTGAAAATCAGAGCTGGAAGCAAGCTGAGGTAGTGAGCTGGAAATCGGCAGGTGACCTGTATCAAAAGATACGTAGCTGAGAGATTGGAGAATCTCTCAGCTATTCGATGTTGTATTAATTAGCTCTTTTTAGGGAGCGTTTTTCGCATGATCTTCTCCACGAGTACTCCATTACCTGTTCATGGTAACTTTTATAATCGGGTTTTCCGTCTAGGCCATAAAATAAAAAAGGGAGGCGGATTGGGGGAATTATATCTTTTTTGGGCGGCTGATTAAATACACTTTGCCAGAAAGTCGCGGATTTTTGAGAACGCGTAATTGTTTTTTCTAAGAAAGAGAATGTTTTTTTAAGGGCGTACTTAGGTTTATCCACATGTTCTTGAGAAGAACAGATACTTGTTGAGCATATGCAAATGGTGGTTGTCAGTGTAAGTGTGAGACAGAGCTTTTGTAAAAATTCCATACAATTTCTTTCGGTGGATGGTTTGTAAAACAGGATTGCTATATCTCTTTGGTGAATTTGATTTTCATGTCATAGAACAGTTCATGGGGCTTTGATTGTTTTTGTTTCTGTAAAAGCTTTTCGCCAGAAAATTGAGTTGCTAAAATGGCACATTGAGCGAGATTTTTGCAGAAATAAGGTGCTTTATAGAGATTTAAAAGCGTGAGTATCGAAAGCCTAGCTTCCTCGTTAAAACATTGATTTGCAAAGTCCCAAGCAGTTCGATCAAATTCATCCTTGATATTTTGGTTAGCACCATTTTTAAGAAGATATTCAACGATTTTAATATACCCTTGAGAACAGGCCTTTTGTAAGGCGGTCCGATCTCGATTTCCCGGTGCATCGATATTGATTTTTTTTGTTTTTACAAGAAGTTGAAGACAGGCAAAGTGATTTTCAGTAGAGCTACAGAGCACTTCGTGAATGGGTTTGGTTTGTTTATTCCCTTTGGAAGGATCTGCATTGTGGTCTAAGAGATATTTTACAATTTCTTTGTGTCCTTGCGAACATGCCCAGCTCAGAGGAGTTTTGTTGGCTTGTTCACTTTGATAATTGACGTCTGCTTTGCATACTTCAACAAGATATTTGACGATATCAAGCCAGCCGTTGCGGCAAGCAAGTTGGAGGGGGTTAATATTATTAACAAAGAGTTTGTTGATATTTTTGATCGCAGTGCAGAGTGTTTTTACTTCATCAAAATTATCTTTGGCAATTGCCCAGAAAATGTTGTTAGTACTATCATTGCTAATGTTGTGAAGAATTGATGTTTCAAAATAAACAATTTGTGCTTGTTCAAACTGCCGATTAGAAGAATTTAGTACAAAAATTTTTGTTGCGGTACAAAAGTGGCTGTTTGCAAGTCCCATGAGAGCGAGCGCAGTAATAGCAAGGGTTTTCCTGAGCATACAGTTCTTTCTTTTAAGTAAGGTTATTTTTCAAACAAGGCATCTTCTTGTGCGTATTTATTAAAAAGTTCCCATAGGGTAAGTTTTTGATCAGTTTTTGAAAAAAGATACTCTATTATTGTACTGTGCCCATAGAGACAGGCTAAATAAAAAGGTGGCCAGGGAAACCTCTCTGTTTCGAGGTCTATTGTTGCTTTCTTTTCTTCAACCAAAAACTGAACAATATCGGAGCATCCTTTCCAGCAGGCAAACTGTAGTGGTGTAAATCCTTCAATAGGTTTATTAATGTCCTGTATAAAACCGCTCCATTTCTGCACATTTTCAAGACTCTTTTTGTGGATAGCACAAACAAGCTCTCTTTCTTCAAGAGAGCTGTTATGAGAGGCAATTGTTTTATGATTATTTACAAAGCAGGCGAATATGAGCGCAAAAATAAATAGTCTGTTTTTGAACATTAAAAAACCTTTTTGCAAGCGTGTTTTTTTATACTTTGCTGTTTTTTTCAAGCCACTGCTGTAACTGTGCCTGGAAGTTATCAGGAATGCCTGTCACACCACCCTGAATACTGTCATTTGTGCTTCCACCTTTAAATCCAAGAGTCATAAGCCATGCCGCACAGGTGCGTAGATCTATCTGTTGTGCAAATTGCGGTGCACGTGTTGCAAAGAAGGCTATTGAGCTGACATTTGCAGAGAAGATAAAATAAAATCCAGGTTTTTTCTTGAGAAGCATTTGTGCAAGTTCACGCAACTCTTTGGTACCGAGCCCTTCAACAATAATAAGCCCGAACGGCATCCCTTGCAGCAGCGTTGTTTTTTCAGTCCATTCAGGTATTTTTGCTGCAATAAGTTTTTGTCGCGCTTCTTGTAGTGCAAGTTCAGTATTCTTGAGCTCATTATGTAGTTTTTCAACAGCATTAACCACTTCGTGTGATTGTACTTTAAAATGTTGCGCTAAATTTTTTACCGTAGCGAATGTTTCATCAAAAAGTTCTTGGCCTGCGGTACCCGTAACCGCAGTAATGCGTTTTACTCCGACAGAAAGCGAAGAAATTGAGGTGATTTTAAAGAGTCCTATTTCTCCGGTTGCATGCACGTGTGTTCCTCCACAGAGTTCTGCCGAAGTTCCGATTACCTCGACAACGCGTACTGATTCTGGATTATATTTTTCACCAAAAAAGGCGATAACCCCTTTTTCGACAGCTTCCTTGTAGGTAGTAACGTGTGTTTTAACAGGGATGTTTTCAAGAATAGTTTTGTTAACTATTGCTTCAATTTTATTAACAGTATCTTCTGAGATGTTTTCGTGATGGGTAAAATCAAAACGAAGATAATCTGGACTGACGAGTGACCCTGCTTGCTTTATATGAGTACCAAGAAGTGAGATGAGAGCAGCTTGGAGTAAGTGTGTCGAGGTGTGATTCCGCGCGGTGTTTTTACGCGCTTGCATATCAACCGTAAGGGTGACTTTGTCTCCAACAACCATTTTTTCTGGAGCATCAAGTTCAAGAACAAATGCTTTATTGACTCTTTTTACTGATCGGATAAGTGATGAAGTTTCGTGTACTGTTGTTAAAATACCTGTGTCAGAAACCTGACCGCCCCCTTCAGTGTAAAAAGGGCTCTGTTTTGTTACGACAAGACAAGCCGTTCCACGATTAACCTGCATTACTGGTTGCCCATCAATAATGATAGCAGAAAGTGTTGTGTGTAGAGAGGTTGTTTCATAGCCGACAAATTCTGTTGTTAGTGACGGATCGAGATTGATTTTCTCGGTTTCTTCCTGTTTCTTCCCTGACTGTTCTCGTTGTTCGTTCATAGCTTGCTCAAACCCGCCTTCGTCAACAGAGTATCCTTTTTCAGATGCAATGAGTACGGTGAGTTCGAGGGGAAAGCCAAAAGTATCATAAAGTTTAAAAGCTTGCTCTCCAGAAATACGCTTTGTTTCGAGATTATCTTGAAGATATTTTTCAACAATAGCCTGTCCTTGAACAAGATTGTTCATAAACTTTTCGATTTCGCTCGTGAGTGTGCTGATAATAAGTTGACGATTAGCCTGTAACTCAGGGTATATTTGTCCCATTTCATCAATAAATACTGGTGCAAGTTGAGCAAAGAACATGACATTACCCAGTTTTTGTGAAAAAAGGGCTGCGCGACGGATGATTTTACGTAGGACGTAGCCACGACCTTCATTTGAGGGCATGCCACCATCTGCGATTGCGAGGCTTGTTGACCGTATATGATCTGCAAGTACGCGAAATGCGGTTTTGATTTTATTTTGAGCGGTGGCGTACTGTTTACCCGAAAGCTTTTCAAGGTGACGTAGTATCCCCGCAAAAATGTCGGTTTCAAAGACAGAATCGGTAGACTGAAGTACGGTGCAGAGTCGTTCGAGACCCATACCTGTGTCAATGCCTTTTGATTCTAAAGGAAGCTCTCTTCCGTCTGCTTGCCGATCGAACTGCATAAAGACGAGATTCCAGATTTCTAAAAAGCGTTCACATTCATCACCAGGTTTAAGGCTTTGTTCAGCCTCATTTTTTGCACCACGGTCAAAATAGATCTCTGAGCATGGTCCACATGGTCCTGTGTCACCCATCTGCCAGAAGTTATCACGACGACCGAGTCGAATGATATGGTCTGTAGGAAGTCCAATATGTTTGTGCCAAATCTGATAAGCTTCATCATCTGCTTCATAGACGCTGATGTAGAGCTTTTCTGCAGGAAGCTCTAATTCGCGGGTAAGAAAATCCCATGCAAAGCGAATTGCATCCTCTTTAAAGTAATCCCCAAATGAGAAGTTTCCCAGCATTTCAAAAAAAGTAAGGTGCCGAGAAGTTCTTCCGACATTGTCGAGATCATTATGCTTCCCGCCCGCTCGCATACACTTCTGAATGGTCACTGCACGAGTATAATTGCGTTTTTCTTTACCTAAAAAAATATCTTTGAATTGGTTCATGCCCGCATTGGCAAAGAGAAGCGTGGGGTCGTTGGCCGGAATAAGCGATGAACTGGGGACTTTTGAATGATTGTGTCTGATATAAAAATTGAAGAACTTTTGACGAATCTGCATCGATTTCATAGAGTGCTACCTGCAAGTTATGGATTGCCTACACCACAAAAGCTTAGTATACAACCTTTTGTGGTTTTACAAAAAGAGTAGTTTTCAAAGGATGTATAATGAGTCAGGTTTTCATAAAGCGCATCTCCCTGCTTTTTCTTCTCGGAAGTCTAGGGTTATCGTTAATTGGTAAGGAAAAACCGGTGATCAGTACGGCAGGTTTTGTCTGTATTGATAATTGTTTTGATACACGCCAAACGGTATCAAAACGTGAAGGTCATGAGTTTTTATATCCCAAAAAATGGGATTGCGCTGCTTGCTGTAATGATAAAGGAGAGCCTTGGCGTGACGTTAATCATCAGGCGTCATATTCTATTTTTCCTATTAATGCACGTGCTAAATTTCGCATAGAGGGTGAGCCGATCTTTTGTACTGATAAAACATATGCAGTTGTAGCTGCAGACTTTAGGGGTGTTGATGATCAGACAATCAATCTTTTTCGGCTGCGGGAGTCATATATTCTTTTTGATTGGCCAAAAACAGACCTTCTTATTGGGCAGACCTTTTATCCGCTTGCAATTGATGATTGCGGGCCCAATACGGTTGCGTATGCAAAGTCTGGTCCTCTGGATACCTGGACTTTCTGTCCACAAATTCGCTTGGTGCAAGATCTTAATTCACAGTGGGCTGACCCGGCAGATCGTCTAACGGTGGCAATTGGGAGTCATGGGCGCATAACTCGTTTTCAGACGCCCAATGGGTCTTCAGCGCAGGCGTTGCGGAACGCATTAGTGCCGATTGTGCATCTGCAGTGGCGGCACTATATCAATAAAGACTGTTTTATTGGTCTGTGCCTTGAAGAACAAAGACTTCGCCCCCTTTTAAAAACAGTATCACCAGACGCTGATGGAGTGTATTACGACCAACGAGGTACAGCATTTATGGAAGCGCATGCAGCAATGTATGGGCAACTTAAATCTGACTGTCTTGTTTTGCGAGGGAAAGTGACTTTTTTACAAGATGGACATGAGCTTGGCTACATCAGTGGTTATGCGGTTGAATCTTATAATGTAGACACAAAATGCCAAACATTTACTCCGCTTCGTTCTATCTCCTGCTGGTTTGATGTTGACGTTTTTCCAGAAAATGATTGTATGCCTGGCTGTTTAGTGGGATTTGCACGGAATTTGGGTGCGGGAAAGCCTTTGTATCGTGATGCCACAACCAATACATTAATAACCTATGGCGATGCGGTCGATATTGGAACGTTTGTAAAATGTGCACCGCGACTATGGGTCCATAAAGGGGTGCTCGATATTGGTGCTGAAGTTGACTGGAGCCGTGCTTGGTATGGGGATCTTGACGATTGCGGTGCTGTTAACCAGATTTGCCATGTTGATAATCTACGCTTTCAACTCTCGCTTTTTTATAGATTCTAGCGCTAGGCTAGTGGTATAAAGAGTGGGTAAATTGAGGTGATTGAGACTAAAAAAAGGGGAAATATTTATGGATGGCGGCGTTCAAAGTAGCGAGAATCAGTCGTATGTGTCACCACGTTTTTTGCTCGTTGGTATTATAATAATGACAACAATCATACTATTCTTGTTTTATCGTGCAGGGAATGAGGTAAAAATCCGAGATCAATATACTCCGGTTCAGACAATGACACCTCAGAAATTGGCGGATTTTGGAGGAACGCCTGCGGATGTGACTGTTGGTATGTTTATCCGTGATATTCCTCAATTTGATGCTATTCGTGGTACTTTTTTGGTTGATGCAACGGTCTGGTTTCTTTTTGACCCTCGTCTCATCTCAGTTGAGCGAGTTGGTAATTTTGCTTTTGAGCGAGCTGAAATTCTAGGAAAGACGGAGCCCTATGTTCGCGTGTCGGGTAACACACTTTTTGTTCGTTATGATATGCGTTTGCGTTTTACCATGTCATTTAACTACCAAGACTTTCCATTTGATGGACATCGTCTCAATTTTACATTGGTGCATTACTTCTTATCTCCCGCAGAGGTTAATTTCACCTCTGCCCGTTCTAATTTCGTTGTGAATGCAGATATCAATATCCCTGGATGGCGCCCCATTGATCGGCGAGTGGCAACAGGATTTGCAGAAGAGCAGCTTGAAACAAGAGATAACGGAAGACAAGAAACACTCTATCCAAAAGTTGTTTTTTCGGTTGATTTTGAGCGAATTGGATCGCGACATATTATTTCTATTTTTATTCCGTTATTGCTTATTTTTTATATAGCGCTTTTCTCTTTCTCACTTGATCCGGCGGGAAAATTTGCGACGCAGGTCATCTCTCTTTCTTATACAGCCATAACGGCATTAATTGCCTACCGGTTTGTCATTGAGAATATGGCTCCGCCTGTTGGGTATTTTATGTCTTCTGATTATATTTTTTTGATGTTCCTTATTGCCTGCTGTGTTATCTTTTTTGCTAACATTTTTAGTGGCTATCTTTCGGTAATGGTCAAATATGTGATAGCAATAGTGCTTGAACTTGTGGTGGTGCTTACGTTTGCCCTTACTGTTTAAAAAAAGAGAGGGCGGTTATGAAGTTTTTTACCGTTTGTTTAGGTCTATTTTGTGTGGTTGCTTGTAGTGCAAGTGAGCGTTTTAATTCGTTTACAGCTGCTTGGGAGACAGCAGATCGTTTTCCCGATTTTCCCGTAGGTGATGATAAAAGCTGGCTAGATCCAGTTTTTAACTCTTTTTATGATTCGATGCAGCCCTCTTTTTTTAAAAAGATTGGTTATAAGTTGCATCTGGGGAGTAATGATTGGGATTTTTCGTATCTGAAAACGCTTTTAAAGACGGTAACGCGGCAGCTTACAGCAACAAAAAAAGAGCATCCGTGGACGCAGGCTCTTGCCGTTAAAAATGAGAAAATTGCTTTTTGTGGTCCCTTATATGGTTCATTCCGTTCATTGTTACGGAATTTAGGACAGTTAAAGAGAGACGGATTTATTGACGAGCAGTTTAAATTTACGAGCAAATCAAATTATCTTGTTTTTTTGGGTGGGGTAATCACTATATCCCCTTATTCGTATCATCTATTAAAATTAGTTCTTTCAATCATGGAAAAGAATCCAGGGCAGATAATTTATCTGAGGGGGGACCAGGAGCGTAGTGGCCATTGGAAAGATTTTAACGTCATGCGTTATCCGTTGGAGTTGATGACCGGATCTTCTCAAAATTTGATGAATGAAGTATTGCCTCTTGAGAATGAATTAAATGCTTTTTTTGATGCATTGCCTGATATGCTTTGTCTTGAGTATCAGGGAAAGCCATCCGACAAAATGTACTGCGCTGCGTTATCGGTACCAGATGAGGTTTTGAGGGACCCAAAGACTTCAGTGGTTTTGGTTGGAGAGCGGCGTGCAGATGTTTTATGGCCTACGCGTGGTCTTGCCTTTATAGGGTTCAATGGATGCGCTGCTGAATGGTCACTCATATCATGTCCAAATCGAACCTATCGAGATCATTTTGGCTTTAATTACGACAATTTTGTTTTATTGACTATTGATGGGTTATTTGCAGACAGCCTCTTTTCCTTTTTCTCTCGTGATACGCGTACAAAAGAGCCATTTCTTGAAGAGCGTTATTACGCAGGGCTTGGTTTAAAGTTACAAAAAGATGAAAAGCGTACGAAAAAAAAGGTGGTCTCTTTTGGTTCTACAATGGCTTTGTCTGGTGGGGTGCGTGCCGTAGGCCGAGGACTTCGCCAAGGGATTGAAGCAGCTTTTATGAGACAAAATGAGAAGGGCGGTGTTTACGATTATTTTATCAAGCCAATTATTTTTGATGACCAGTATATTCCACGCATGGCTCGTACTAATGTCGATCTTTTATTACAGGAATTTGGTATATCAACACTTGTTTGCCCACAAGGAACACCGACGCTCGATGCCTATCTCAATTTGATTCGTGACGGCACTGTTTATGCTTTTTTCCCTTCTACAGGTGGTGAGCAATTTAGAAGTCCTGAGCTTTTAAATCTAGTACATCATCGTCTCTCTTATCAGTATGAGATTCGAGCGTTGATGAACTACTTGGTGAAAGAATTCAAGGTAAAGCAATTTGCGCTTATCTATGCAGATGATAGCCTTGGCCTGCAATTTATGCGGGTTGCGCATGAAACACTCGAAAAGCTAGGGATAAAAGAAAAAGCTATTACTGATATTTCCTATTATCGTGAACAGACAGATTTTAAGGATCAGATAGAAAAATTGATTGCAACAAATCCTGAAGGAATCGGATTCTTCTTTACGTCCAGTACGATGGCACGAAACTTCTTAAGTGCAGTGGGAACAGCTTTTTTTATAGGAAAACATTTAGCGGCTGTTTCATTTTTGGAGGATAAACTTTTTAGACTTTTCCTTGAATCAACGGGGATTCGTTGTTCATTCTCTTTTTCTGTCCCTGATCCACGATTAAGTAATTACAACGTGGTCAAGGAGTATCGTGAGGAGTTAAGTAAAAAGAATTTAACTCCCGATAGCAATTCGCTTGAGGGATATATTGCGGCAACGTATTTTATTGAAGCGCTTAAAAAAATAGGTCCGCCGTTTACGGGAAGTCGTCTTATGGCATACCTCGAGTCGATGAAAGAGCCGCTCATAAAAAACTTTTTTGCAGGGACCTTTGACCGTTTAACAAGAACAATTGGCTTGCCGGTATGGATTAGAACGGAAGATGATAAATGGATTATTGCGGAAGAAACTTTGCAGTCAAAAGCAATAAAACCGACAAAACCTACTGATCAGTGGTGAAAACATGCTAAGAAAACTTTTTTTACTCTGTTTGCTGTCTAGCGTAAGTATTCAGGCTGTTTTTGATACCTTGAGTGAGTGGGAGACCTTTGCGGCTTTGGTGCCTGAATATCCGCCCTTTAATAATCAATATCTTCTCGATCCACAATTTAACTCATTCTTTGAACGCTATCGACCAACCTATTTTAAAAGTGTTGAAATAGCATTGGGAATGCGTACCGATTTTTGGAATTTTACTCGACTTGAGCCTCTTTTAAAAGAGCTGACTCAGCGAGCGAAAAAAAAGATGAGTGGGGTTATTGCAACAGCGCGTCGGCTCGAGATTGTTCCAGGAAGCCGTACTCTCCTTTTGGGCGATATTCATGGGGCATTACATTCTTTATTACGTGATCTTCGTGAATGGAAGCGGCTTGGACTTTTAAGCGAACAGTTAACACTTTTGAATAAAAATGACTTTGTAATTTTTCTGGGTGATGCGATTAATCGTTCTGCTTATTCATATCAAACGCTTGAGCTTATTGCTTTATTGATAAAAAAAAATCCAGAGCAGGTGATTTATATTTGTGGTAATCAGGAGCGGGATAAGGTCTGGGAAAGTTCTTTTGCAATGAGTGATCCGCTCAAATTATGGGCGCATTGGAAGAGCATTCCTTTGAGTGATCACATAGGGCTTAAAGATAGCATTAATGATTTTTTTAACACGTTGCCGCTTGTGGTGTCTCTTGTAATTCAAGGGAGGCCAAATGAGGTTGTTTATTGTACCGCTTCTTCTCTCCCGCCAGCTCTTTTAAAAGAAGTTAATGTACAAGCTTTTATTGTGGGAGAGCAGAGAAAGCAGTTATTTAAGGCACCGACGGGTCTTGATTTCCTCAAATTTACAAACGGGGCGGCTCATTGGTCTCTGATTTCGTGCCCAACGCAAACCTACCAAGATTTTATTAATTTTAAGTATGATGCTTTTGTGACCTTGTTAGCAGGAGTGTCGTGGCGATTGTCATCGCTCACCTTGCATCAACGGGAGGTCCGCACTCAAAAGTCATACGAAGAAAAGTTATTTGACTTGAGTATGGGGATTGGCTGTGCGACACAAAAAGACCTTGAACGTGTGCAGCATCAGCCTGTTTTTGCCATTGGTTCAACAGTCGCATTTTTTGGAGGATTTGGTGCAGCGGGGATGTCTCTTGCGCATGGGTTAGAGGGAGCAATTTTACAAATTAATGATAAAGGTGGCGTGCAGGGGTGCCTTATTAAGCCGATTGTTTTGGATGATGAAAATTCTCCTCGGCTTGCCCTTGCAAATGCAGAAAAGCTCAAAAGGGTTTATGGTACAGATCTTTTTGTAATACCACAAGGTACAGAGCAACTTAACACTTATATTGAGCATGTAAAATCTGGTGAATTGGCTGTTTTATTTCCTCGTTCGGGCGCAATTATTTTTAGAACGGGACTTATGAAAAATATTGTTCATTTTAGAGCATCTTATGATGAAGAAGCGGAAGCATTGATTGATTTTGTGTTCAAAGAGTATAAAGTTCGTTCGTTTGCTTTTGTGTATCAAAACGATTCTTTCGGGACTCCTCTTGCAGAGGCTGCGCATAAGGCGCTGGTTAAGCGCGGTATTACAAAGTGGGTTGATATTCCCTACTCTCGTGAGCAAGCATCGTACACCGATATTGTAAAAAAGCTAAAAATGGCATCGGCAGAAGCGGTTGGTATCTTTTTTTCTGCACATGCTCCTGTGCGTGAGTTTTTGGAAATGCTGGGCCCTAATTTTTTTATAGGACGGATTCCCTTTGGTATTTCTTTTATGATGAGCGAAGCAACGAGGCGGTATTGTAAGAGTAGGGGGATTAACTTCTTGCTTTCGTACACTACTCCTGATCCACAAGCTGAAGACACGCAATTTTTGCGAGATTACTCAGAAGCAATGGATCGGTATGGTGTGGTAAAAGATGTTAATTCTTTGGAAGGGTATATGGCAGGGGCTTTGTTGATTGAGGCGCTTAAAAATATAAAAATGCCCTTCACCAAAGAAAAAGTTATTACGTTCTTTGAAGGGCTTAAAGCGTATCCGTTTGCAGGATTTTCACTTACGTTTGATGCGGACACACGGAGTCTTGGCCTGCCGGTTTGGATTGTGAAAGCGAGTGGGAAACAGGTTATTTACGAGCACAAGAAACAAGCTGTTGGTGAATGGTGGGATAGCGCTCGGCGGTGAACAGGTCTTTTTGCTGCTTATGGTGAGTTTGTCTTACCATGATCACCCTGATACTTCGATACATTTTTCTACGAAAAACACTTTTAGTCGTCGCTAAATCTAAGGCGGACAGGCGCCATGAGGGGGTTGAGTTTATCACCCACCGCTCATCCCGAGTGACCCAAAGCGTTGTATCGAGGGAGACAGGTGGTAAAATGATTTTGAAAACACTCAAAAACAAAGAACATATGTACTTTGCCTCTAATCTTTATGGGCGTACAAAAAACTCGTACCGCATTCTCCCTCGATACATTTTCATCTTTGGATGAAAATACTCGGGATGAACGGATGGAGGAGCTTTTTTTAAATTTTTTACCAAGAAGATGTGGATAATCAGTATGAGCGGCTGTATCGAACGGGTAAGATTGGTAGATGAACACCAATCAGTAGAAGCTATGCGGCCATTGTGCGTGCACGATATTTATCTAAACCATACTTTACGGCTGAGCGAACAAATATAGCGACTGGCTGTGAGGTCTGTTTTAATTTAGGGCCGAGTTCGTGACGATAGCGTAATCCAACGCCTAAAAGTGAGCCAAAGAGTTTTCCGTTAAAAAAGGCGGAACCACTTGCTTCTAGCATGCCTGCCCAAAAGAATCCACTGGCAAAAGAGAACAGAGGGCTTGCGCGGTGAAAAAATGCTTCACGATACGCGGCATGAGCAAGTATATTTTTATAGGTATTAAGATATAAGAATCTTTTAATTGGAAAAAATTGGTCTAAGGAGTTTAAATTATCCCGCGTTTCTTGATCGATATCTACACGACGTCCTATAGATTTTAATGCAGAAGTCATTGCAGTGTGAAACAAGAATGCAGATGCTGTTCCGATTGATCTCCATAAAACACGATCTTTTGATGAGCTTAAAAACCCTTTAAGAGTTGGTTCCGATTTGTCAAGGAAGACACGTGTTCCCGTGTACAAAGCGCCTACGCCAAACCAGAAGCATTGACCAAAAAAAGGGGTATACTTTCTCCAAAAAGATTCTTGTTTGTTCTCGTTTTGAGCTTGATATGTTATCTCCCCATCATTTTCTATCATTGTCCATGTGGTGGTTGGTAGAATGGTACAGAGTAAAAACCCCAAAAAACTTAGCTTTTTTAGATTCATTTTTTTCCTTAAAGAATTTTTATGCAGCCATTGTGCGCGCACGATATTTTTCTAAACCATACTTTACGGCTGAGCGAACAAATGCGGCTAACGAAAGTGAGGTCTGTTTTAACGAATGCGAGGTCAATTTTAATCCAGAGCCGAGTTCGTGACGATAGCGTAACCCAACGCCAAAAAGCGCGCCGAAGAGTTTTCCATTGCAAAACATAGAATAGGGAGAATAGCCGTTGATTTTTTCTTGATCACTATAATACATAGTTAATATTCCCCAGAGAAGACCACTAGAAAATGATGCGGGATGGCTCGCACGGTGAAAGAAAGCCTCTCGGTATGCTGCATGCGCTAGTATATTTTTATAGGTGTTTGGATTGGTAAAAGCTGCCTTAAAGAAAAAAGGCATATTGGCTAGAGAATCTTTAAAAGATTTGGATGGGACTTTATTGGTAAGGAGTTCTTCTGATTTTGCAACAGACTGAATTGCCGATGACATGGAATAAGAGCCTAAAAATGAACCTGCCGCTACACCGAGTGCACGTTTACCTGATGATTTTAAAAATCCATTAAGAGTTGGTTCTGATGGGTCGAAAAAAACACGCGCTCCTGTGTACAAGGCGCCACCGATAAAATACATGCTATTCCTAATAGAAATCGCATGCTTGTCCCAGAAAGACTCTTGTTTTGAGTCTTTTTTATCTTCTTTAACCGTCCAGGTGTTGGTTGGTAAAAGAACGCAGAGTAAGAGCCCCAAGAGACTTAGTTTTTTTAGATTCATTTTTTTCTCCATTTTAAAAAACTTTTTTAGATGCCAATTGTGTTTTTAATATAACAAAATTGCAAAAAAATGCAACCGTAAAAGCCCTAAACGGCCAGCGCTTTTGCGGGTTTGTTTTTTACAAATAGAAAAATTCCAAGTGCGACAAAAGCGAGAGAGACGAAGAAGAGCGCGGAAAGCGGCTCTCCAAGGACCAGTGGCCCATAGAGATGTACAAAAAGTGGAATCGACATACCGCACAGTGACGTGAGAGTGATCGGATATTTTTTGAGTAACGACCCATAGATTGAGTAGCCCAAAATATTTGCGATAGTGACTGAGTATAAAAACACAAGCCAGAAGTTCCAGGTCATTGGTATTGAGCTGAGATTAAACTCACCCGTGAATGCAGAGGTGATTAAGGCGTATGACCCGCCTATGAGCATAATAAGTCCATTGAGTTCAGAAGGGGTATATCGTTCACTTCTAATAATCGTTTGGGCGCGGATCCAACCGTAGCGTGCGATAATCATGGACACAAAAGCGGAGATTTCAGCAAGAGAGAAGATCCAGATTGAGCCAAATTGATTATCTAATGGGCTTGTAGGCCAGATGAGAATAGCGATACCGATAAAGCTGATTGCCATGCCAATTAATTGTTTGGGGCGCATGCGCTCATTCCAGAGAAAATAGGCATAAATAGCGGTGACAAACGGGTCGAGACTTGCGATAAGGGTGGCTTTCGAAGAAATAAGATTTTTAAGCGCAAAGGCTTTTAAAACCGAGGGAATAAAGGTAGTAAAAGCGCTAATCAATAAAAGTGTTTTGATGTCGGGGAGGAGATAGCAGACTTTCATACGTGATGACTTTACCAGATGATACGCAATAATGAGGACGCCTGATGCGACCATGCGGATTCCAACATAGAACAGTGGTGATAGATGGAAGAGGATAAGTTTGTTGAGTGTTGTGGCGCTTGCAAAGATCGCATAACCGCCAAAAATATATAAGAGATCAAAAGGAGTCATTAATATCTTTCGAATTACTGTGTCAAATTACCGCTTTACCCATTCCCTTCGATACAACCCTCCGGGCCACTCAGGGTAAACTATCTCTTCGAGATACATTTTGACTAACGTCAAAACACTCAGGGTGAGCGGATTTGCTCTATTATGTTTCATTATATATCACCTTTTAGCGGCATGAGTGTTTCCAAAAAAGCCTTAAAATCTTGGGGCAGGTCAGCGGTGAATTGATAGGGAACGCCGTCAAATTCAAACAAAAGTTCAGATGCATGGAGCACATATCTTTTGAGCGCGCAGGGTTTTTTAGCCCCATACAGCGTATCGCCCATGACTGGATATCCAAAGCAGGAAAAATGGACCCGTATCTGATGTGTTCTTCCGGTTAACGGAAACGCTTTTACGAGTGTGCAGTCTTGGAAAGCGGTCACTACCTCAAAATTGGTACGTGCAGGTTTGCCACTGCTTGCTGCGCAGCAGGTCATGCGGCAAGGATCAATGGGATCTCGCATAATTGCATTGACAATACAGCCCTTTGCAGGCGGATTCCCTTCAACCAGGGTGGTATATGTTTTTTGTATTGCGCGATTGGCGAAAAGAGTTTTAAAAGCTTCATATCCGTACGTTGTTTTTGCCAAAACAATGAGTCCAGAGGTATATTTGTCGAGTCGGTGGACGATTCCAGGTCGCTCTCTTTCTCCTACGCTTGCCGCTGAAGGGTAGTCGTGAATAAAAATATCTGAAAGAGCGACTTGCGGATTGTTTTGGTTTACCGGGTGTGTGAGTATGCCCGCTGGTTTATTGATAATGAGAAAGTGTTCATGTTCAAAAACGCGTGTTTGAGAAAAAAAGTCAGTATGTTCTTCAAGTGAAATGGCGCGAATCGATTCTTTTTGAGGTGCAACTTCTATGCACGACCCAACCACAACAACTTCTCCCAGTTTTTTTGCTTTTATACCGTTAATAGTGACGAGATCTGCTTCGATCATCTTTTGGACGGTGGTGCGTGAAGGTGGAATTGGTAGTGTAGCGAGTTGTAAAACTAAAAATCGATCGAGGCGCATACCTCGCGATTCTTCGGGAACATAAAATAAAAATTTGTCTGTCATGCTTTTCAATACTTCTTATCTTTTATATATTTTCTTTCTTAGGGTAAAGCGAATAAGATGAATGTCAAATAGGTTGTGGCATTGACATTAAGGGGGGTGCACCATGGAACGGGAAGATTTGTTCTCGACAATTTCGGAGCATTTTGATGAGGTGATAGGGCGTCTCACCGAGCGGGGAAAAGTTTTATGGCGTGAGCTTGAGGTACTTCATCCTGCCGATATAGCTGATTTTCTTGCTGAATTAGATGATGAGAGTGCAAAAGCCTTATTTATGGCTTTTCCGTCTGAGCTTCGGCTTGATGTTTTTAAAGAGCTTTCAGATTCACGCAAAGCGCTCTATCTTTCGTATTTAGATGACAAGCAGCTCCATTTTATATTAATGCGGCTTTCGGTTGATGAATTGACCGAATTTTTTGATGAGCTCTCTGATGTTGAGCTTGAGCGTTATCTCAAACTTCTCCAGAAGAAAGACCGCGAGCAGATTGTCTCGGTGTTGCAATTTGAGCCCGAGTCTGCTGGTCGGCACATGGATGTGAGTGTGCTTGCCTTGATGAGTGATTTTACCGTTGAAAACAGTATTCAATTGATACGACGACTGCAGCCTGACCAAGAGCTTCATCGTCGTATTTTTGTTACCGATCGCGATGGTATTTTGCAGGGGTATATTCTGCTTGAAGATTTAGTGCTTAAATTACCTTCTGATCGATTAAGTGCGTTTTTGAGAAAAAATGATCTCGTCGTTCATTCTGATGAAGATCGAGAGGCTGTTGCGCTCAAAATGGTGCGATATAATACCTTTATTGCGCCGGTTATTGGTCCGAACGGTCTTTTTTTGGGAATAATTCCGGCAGAAGAGCTTGTCGATATTATTGAGAAAGAATCGAGCGAAGATATTTATCGTATGGCGACTATGAGTCCCATTAAAGAGTCGTACTTTGAGACCTCTTTTTGGAAACTTTTTGGCCAGAGAAGTTCGATTTTAATTTTGCTTCTTTTTGTACAGTCTATTTCGACTTCGATTGTGACTCATTACCAGACGGTGCTTGCGAGTTTTTTGATGCTTTTTACCACCATGTTGATTAGTACAGGCGGTAACACAAGTAGTCAGACTTCTGCATTGGCGATTAAGGGTCTTGCTACAGGTGAGATAGATACTCAAAACTATACCCGTTTTATTAAGCGTGAATTTTCTATGTCATTTGTTTTGGGTATTGTTCTGAGTGTTTTTTCTTTTGTGCGGGTCTATCTTTGGCATCAAAATTTATGGGGTGCTCTCGCCGTAAGTATTTCACTTGCAGCTATTGTGATGATTTCGATGCTTCTTGGCAGTATTATTCCGCTTGCGCTCAAAGGTCTTAATATTGACCCTGCTCACTCAGCAGGGCCGCTTCTTGCCACGCTGATGGATATTATCGGATTGCTTGTGTTTTGTATGATAAGTGATGGTATTTTGGGCTACTTTGAGGTTGTCTGTTAGTTGTTTTATAACAAAGGTAAATAAGTATGAAATTACAGCATTTCCAGACATATCTTGAGGAACGCCTCAATAAGTATGAAATTGCTGAAATTGAAGAACAGGCTCTCAGAGAGGTTAGGATATTACAACAGTTTTCAATTAATCCGCTCACCCTGAGCTTGTCGAATGGGCTGAGCGGTAAGTAATCTTACAAATACGGGAATAGATGGTGTTTCTACTTGGATAGACAACCTTGTTTATGTGTCGCTTTACCCATTCGACAAGCTCAGGGTGAGCGATCAGGAACCTGTTCTGAAAAAAGCTGCTGGCAAGACAATTAATTAGTATGTTAGTAAAAACATTCTTTTAGCCTGATTTTCTATAGCTTTCTAGAAACTATAAAAGATGGCTATCGTCGTCTTGAGCTAGGTTCTTGTTGTGTTTGAGCATTTGTGTGTATTGATAAGCGATTAAGCCGCCAAATAGAGAAGCCCACAATACTCCAAAGATGCTATTTTCTTCATCAAGAAAGCAGGCTGAAGGAAGCATGGCGAGAGAAAAAATTAGTGTGCCCAATTGTGAAAAACGAGTATCTTTTTTGCAGGTTAAAAAAGCGACATAAAGAATCATTGACGCCATTGCAAGAGTGCTTGCAGAAAATGCTGTGCCATGAAAAAGTGCTTGCGCCCATGCATGCAGGTCACTCTTTTTGATGAGGGATGAGAGTGCGTTGTTAAAATTAATTAGTTTTTGAGGCGACTGAGTAGTCGTAAAAGCGCCCTGTGTTAAGGTGGTTATTGTGAGAAGTGGGTTGGAGGTTATGGAGGTAGTGGAGGATGAGGTTTGTTTTTTACTTGTTTCTGCACAATTGGTGTTTTGTATCGATAAAACAAGACCGAAGAGTATGAATAATTTTACTAGCTTCATTTAAGTTCCCTAAAAAAATCCCCGAAAAATAATCCGGGGATAGGTATAACAGAATCTTAAAGAGCTTGCAAAGTTTATGTGCGCACGACAAAATTGATAAGTTTATTTTGTACCAAAATAACTTTAACAACGGTCTGGTCGAGAAGCCATTTAGCAATTTCTTTTTTTGCCTTTTCTTTTACCACATCTTCGTCAGATCCCGTGGGTACTGTTATGGTGCCACGCATTTTTCCGTTTACTTGAATTGTAACAACAACATTGCTTTTAACGGTTAAGGTAGGATCGTACGTAGGCCAGACACAGTTTGCCAGTGTTTTTTTAAAGAGCTGTTCAAGCAATTCACTTGCCATATGTGGTGCCATTACAGAAATAAGAGCCAAGATACGTTCTGCATTCTCTGCAGACAAAGTGCGCTTTTGTGCAATGGCATCATTAAGCCATTCCATAAACGCTGAAAGTGCGGTGTTTGGCTTAAAGAGATCGAGTCGTTCTTGTACCGCCTTAATAAGACAGTGGACTTGTTGCTTTGTTTCAAGAGATTCGTCTTTTGCAGGTACGATGAGTTGTGGGTCTGCCATGAACGCCCAAAAGCGATTCAAGAATCTACGTACGCCATCAATGCCCGTGTCTTGCCACTCGCAATCAAGTTCTGGTGGTCCCATAAAGAGAATATACATACGTAAAACATCGGAGCCATACTCTTTGACAATATCGTCGGGATTGACAACATTGCCCTTTGATTTTGACATCTTTTCGACGAGGCCTGTTTTTTCTGAGTAACGGTTTACCATGCCCTGATTAAAAAGAAACTTGAATGGTTCATCAAAAGAAAGATGTCCGAGGTCATATAAGACTTTTGTATAAAAACGCGCATAGAGAAGATGCAGAATGGCATGTTCAATACCGCCCACATAGAGATCAACAGGCAGCCAATATTTCATGTCTTTTTGATCAAATGGCTTGTCGGTAAGATGTGGGTTTGGATAACGGAGAAAATACCAGCTCGATCCTGCCCATTGAGGCATAGTATTTGTTTCTCTTTTTGCAGGGGCGCCGCAGGTTGGGCAGCTGGTGTTGACCCACCATTCAATTCCTGCAAGTGGAGACTCTGCAGTTCCGGTTGGTTCGTATTTTTCGACTTCTGGCAAAAGAACGGGGAGTTGGTCTTCTGGGACGGGAACAATTCCACATTTTGGACAATGAATGAGGGGTATTGGTTCTCCCCAATAGCGTTGTCGTGAAAAAATCCAGTCACGAAGCGCATAGCGAGTCTGTTTTTGTGCGCGATTCCGTTCTTCTAGAAAAGCAGTAATTCGCTTTCTACCTTCAGAAAACGCAGGAAGCCCGTCAAACGGTCCACTATTAATAAGAACACCATCACCTTCGTAGGCTCCGTCAGATTCTATCTCATTGCCTTGAATTACTTTTTTGATTGGTAAGTTGTAAAGACGTGCAAATTCGTAATCCCGTTTATCATGGCCGGGCACAGACATAACAACACCAGTCCCGTAGTTTTTAAGGACAAAGTTTGCAAGGTAGATAGGAATCTGTTCATGATTAATCGGATTGACGGCATATGATCCCGTGAAAACACCTTTTTTTTCGTAATTCCATGCGCCGCCAACTTCATTTTTGAATGTTTGGCGATAGGCTTCAATAGAGCCTTTTTCGGCTTCTGTTGTGAGTGTGTCAACGAGATCGTGGTCGGGCGCCATGACGAGAAAAGAGACACCAAAGAGGGTGTCTGGTCGGGTGGTGAACACCGCTATTTTTTGAGGAGCTTGAGGCGCGGTGCTTGCGATATCAAATTCAAGGACAACGCCTTCGCTCTTCCCAATCCAATTGCGTTGCATGGCTTTGACTTTTTCGGGCCATTCAAGTCGGTCGAGTCCTTCAAGGAGCTTATCGGCATATTTGGTAATGCGAAGCATCCATTGGCGAACAAGTTTTTTTTCAACCAGTGCGCCAGAACGCTCACATCTGCCGTCAATGACCTCTTCGTTGGCAATAACTGTTTTGAGAACAGGGCACCAGTTCATCTCCATTTGCGATTCGTAAGCAAGTCCTGCCTTGTACATCTGGAGAAAGATCCACTGTGTCCATTTATAAAACTCAGGATCAGTCGTATTTACCTCTTTACTCCAGTCGTAGATCGCGCCGACTTCAGAAAGTTGTCGCTTAAAAGTGGCGATATTTTTTGCAGTACTTATTGCAGGATGGACACCCATTTGGATAGCATAAACTTCTGCGGGAAGCCCAAAGGCATCCCAACCCATAGGATGCAAAACATTGTTTCCTTGCATCCACTTAATGCGTGCGTAGACATCAGAAAGCACATACCCACGCCAGTGCCCAACATGGAGCCCAGCTCCTGACGGATAAGGGAACATGTCGAGACAATAATACTTTTTGCCACTTCCGGTTGGTTTTGTTTGACCATCCGGCTCTGTTTGCCATTTATTTTGCCATTTTTTTTCAATGGAATGGAAGTCGTAACTCATGGAAGAAATCTCCTTATTCTACCGCTTACCAAAAGAGCGGAACTAAGATAAACCATGCAGAAAATAGCGCTGTTAATACGACTGGAATTTTAACCCAGCTGAAGCCATAAACTTTGTAGAGTATATTACAGACGGTGAGCGTGATGATCGTTGGGTAGAAAAAATTAATAAAGGGTGTTGTGTATGCAATTAATGCACTGAGACCAGAACTTGCAACTATGGCACAGAGTGTTAGTACACTGCCAACAGCGACCGAATAGGAAACTTTTTGCCTTGAAATTCGTGTTATATATTCACCAACAACCGCTGTGATTGAGACCATGGTGGTAAGTCCTGCAAGAAAGACAACAAGACCAATAATAGCGGCACCAAGATTGCCCAAAATAGTGTAAGCAATGGTGCTAAAAATTTCACCTTCATTAAGGTGCGCAAGTCCGCTTCCATGGAAGGCGCCAAGGCACGTAATGCCGAGGTAAACGATCCCAAGAAGAAGCCCTGCAAAAAGACCTGAGGTGCCGGTAATTTTAACGGCTTTTTGAATATCAATGGCTTCGGATTTTCCAGAGTATTCTGCAAGAAGGCGAACGACAATTGACCCAAAAAAGATAGCGCCAATGAGGTCGAGTGTTCCATATCCTCTAATCAGTGATTCCCAAAAAAAGGTGCCTTTATCAATGGGCTGTGTGCCGGCATAATGGCTTGTCACAAGGCCAGCAACAATGACCGTTACAATACTGATTACTTTTGCGGGACTGAGGTATTTACCAATAATATCAAGAAGACGGCTCATGCGGTAGGTGGTCAAAAAGGCGAGGAAAGCAAAGAATGCGGTAAAGACATATAAAGGGACACCAGGCAGAAATGCTTTGAGCATTTCATAAGAAAGGCTCATGATCCGTGGCATGGCAATGAGTGGACCAAGAATCATCATTGAGAGAAAAATTGAAATTCCACCAAGCCATTTGCCAAGGCGGCCAAAAAAAGCTTCGTAGTTGCCCTGGAAGGTAACGATTGCCATGAGTCCAAGGACAGGCAGTAAAATACCGGTGAGTGCAAAGCCGAAGAAGCCAATAAAAACGTGGCCTCCTGATTGAACGCCAATGCGCAGTGGGAAGATAAGATTACCTGCGCCAAAGAGCATAGCAAAGATAGCTAAGCTTGTTGTTAAAATGCGAGTCGCTAAGCTTTTTTTCATGCTTAAACTCCAAAAAAGTATGCGCCCATTGTGGCCATGTGCGACTATGGTTATAAAACAAGTATTAAGTGTGACGGAAAATCAGACTTTTTCAAGCGGGGGTATTATCTACACCGTTTTTGAGGGGAATGATGCTTTTTTGTGCGCAGGCGTCTTCTAAGATAGGGATGCGTAGTTTCTTTTATAACAGTTGTCCAGAATTCAATACCCTTCTTGAGGCTTATGCCAGAATTTTGGTTGGCCAAGACAATGATACCGATATCCTTTGAAGGGATAAAGCCGATAAAGGTTGATATTCCTGAAAGATAGCCACTATGGCAAATGAGTTTTTCGTTTGGATAGGGGAGTGCAGTAAGAATACGACATCCAAGCCCATAATTTGATTGAATTTTATTTCGAGGGCAAGGCCAGGGGATATTGCTCCATCGTTCGATGTCTCTATTTTGGGCTATTGGGTTGAAGAGTTTGTTAACGGTTACTGTAGAAATAAGATCAGGGCGGTATCCAAAGCAAAATTTAAAGAAAGCGATCATGCCGTCAAGAGAGGCAAAGACGCCGGCGGCTGCGGGGACGGTTTGTGGATAGAATCGGGGAAGCGGGAGTGTTTTAAAAGTGCCATAGGGGTCTATTTTAAGGTGTGGGTGTGCAACCGTAAGGTCTGATGGAAGAGGTAGGGTTTGAATGCCAAGTGTATTGAGTGTGTAGGCAAGATCTTGGATAGCTTCTTGGAACGATATACCTTTGAAGGTGAGAATATCTTGAATAAGACTAAAAAGAGTATTGCTATAACGGTAACCATGGCCGGGTCGACGTGTAGGTTTTTGGTGTTTGAGTATTTTGAGCAGTTGAGCGCGGCTTACACCTTTTTCAATCTCACAGTTTCCGGGGAACTGGTAGCCGGTCGTATGGCTCAAAATATTCTTGAGTGTTACGGGATATTTGAGGCAAGAAAACTGAAATGGTTCATCGAGTTGAAGGTACCCGCGGTCTACTTGTAGCATAACGGCGGCTGCCGAAAGAAATTTTGAAATAGAAGCGAGAGGGAAAAGTGTTTCGGTGGTTATTAATGCTCCTCGTCTTCCTTTTGTGTGGCCAAATGCGGATTGGTATATGACGTGACCATTTTGGATAATGGCGATAACGCCGCCCTGCCAGCTTTTTTTTTCGACTTCAAACTTTTTAATAAAGTGGTCGAGTTTCTGGTCAATGGTTTGGTAAGAGTGTAGGTTCTGCGCGCTGCTTAAAGAGACGATCAGAAACGCGGAGAAGAGAGCTGTTTTTTTCATAAACGTTTAATACCTGCTTTTATAAAGGGCACACCGAAGCGCACTCAGTCTTTATGGATGAGAGTTACTGCCTTTATTACAGTCTACCGAGGATGGAGTGTGATAGTGAAGTATTTTTTTACGAGAGAGTGGGCAAGAAAATATGTTAAACTAAGAAAAAGGTGAAAAATTACAGAGAGATAAAGGGTGTTATGACTGAGCAAAAGAAGAAAAAGCTTATTCCTATCGGGATAGATGATTTTAAAGAGCTTGTGGAGCAGAATTATTATTTTGCTGACAAGAGTTTGCTGATAAAAGAGCTGCTTGATTCCGGAGCAAAGGTAACACTTCTTCCCCGCCCACGGCGTTTTGGTAAGACATTGAACCTTTCTATGCTTCGCTATTTTTTTGAAAAAGTAGTTGATGACCGTTCTTACAGACCCTTTTCCCTTGATACATCCGCTCACACTGAAGCTCAAAAAAACCCGCTCATCCCGACCCTTCGATACATTTTCCCTCCGGGAAAACACTCAGGGTGCACGGATGTATCGAGGGAGAGTGGTTCGTCCTATCGCCATTTTTTTAACGGCCTCAAAATTGAACAATATGCCGATTGCATGAAGCACCAAGGGCAATACCCGGTAATTTGGCTTACTTTTAAAGATGTTAAAAGTAGAAATTGGGCAGAGTGTTACCATTTGTTGCGTAAGCAAATTTCAGGTGAATTTGCCCGTCACAGTTGGCTTGGTGAAAATCTTTCTTCACCAGAAAGAGAGCAATTTGAAAAAATAAGAATGGGTGAAGGAGATTTGGCCGATTATATGCATGCGTTGCTTGATCTTTCACGCTATTTAGAACATGTGTATAAAGCCAAAGTTATGATTCTTATTGATGAATATGATGCTCCTATCCATGCAGGCTACCTTAACGGCTACTACAGCGAAATAATTGATTTTATACGTGTGTTTATGGGTGCCGGGTTAAAAGGTAATAATTCCCTCAATTTTGGTGTATTGACCGGCATCTTACGTGTTGCTAAAGAAAGCATCTTTAGTGGTATTAATAACCTACGAGTCTGTACGCTCGTGCAGGAGAGTTATGCCAATCAGTTTGGTTTTCTTGAAGATGAAGTTGCAGCGATGCTCGCCTATTTTGAGTTAGAAAACAAGCTTGATGAGGTGAGGCGCTGGTATAACGGCTATCAGAGTGGTTCTTACAAAGTATATAACCCCTGGTCTATTATCAATTTGGCCGGCAATAAAGGGGTAATACAGGCCTATTGGGTTAATACGAGTGATAATCTTTTGGTGCGCGATATTCTTAAGAAGAGTCAGCCGTACATAAAAGAAGATGTCGAAAAACTTATGCATGGGGAGTCGTTGCATACGTTAATTAATGAGAATCTTACACTTCTTGATATTGATCATGATGAAAATGCTCTCTGGAATTTCTTGTTGTTGCGGATCTCAAGATACCGAATGAAGAGATAGCATCACTTTATGAAACGACCGTGCTTTCTTGGTTTAAAGAAAAAGGGATTAGTCAGGACTATCTGCGCATGCTTACCTGTTTGACTCATGGTGATGCTGCTGAATTTAAGCGTATGTTTGAACTTTTTTCTTACGAAGCGCTTAGCAGTTTTGATATTACGGGACGTGAGCCTGAGCGTCTTTATCATGCATTAACGATAGGGATGTTTGTGGCGTTACAGGGGAGCCACGAGGTCCGCTCAAACCGTGAAAGTGGATTGGGGCGGTATGATGTTTCACTTATTCCAAAAGATCTTTCAAAACCGGGCATTATACTGGAGTTTAAAAAAGTAGATGTGAAGAAAAAAGAGACATTGGAAACTGCTTCACAGAAAGCTCTTAATCAAATTGAAGAGAGAGATTATGAGACTGAGTTGCGTGCGCGAGGGCTCAAAAATATTATCAAGCTTGGTATTGCATTTAAAGGTAAAGAGAGTCTCGTTTTAATCGGATAAACTCTGCTTTTTTAGAAGCTGGTCGTATCGAAGTATGAAACAACTCGATACGACCCTATTTTTATCCTACTTCTTACGCCGAATGGAACATTTTCTGCAAAGATGTCGTCTTGCTGTTCACAGAGAATATGTTTTTTAGCGGATCTTTTATTTGATGGGGTTGTTTTTTAAAGAATCGGTTAAAAAGTTGCCTGAGTGACTGTGTGTTAATATAAGGGGCTGCCTTGTAGCCAATATAAAGTCCTATACCAGCCGCTATGGCTACAGCTCCAATAATCAATATTCGATTGGTCAGTGACATCTTTTTTTGCTCTAGGGGATAGTGTTTTTTGATATTCTGGGGGAGCGAGTCGTAAAGTTTTTTGATGTTTGCGTCTTTGTTGAGATCCATTTTGTGTTGCGTATCTATCTCAAGTGCTTCGACCAATGCATATTGGGTAAGAGAAAGTGGTGCTTGCTGTTGATAAATATCAAGACAAAAACCGTCTTCTGCATAAAACTGATTGTCGCTACTAAAAACAGTGCTGAGACATCCAGTAGTGGGCGCCAAGGTCGTTAGTGTTTTTGTAAAACGATCAAATATAAAGTGACAGTCTGTTCTGGTTATCTCATCAGGAGATCTGCTGGATTCTTTTGACAAGTTGATGGACATGATTTTGATAAACCTGCTATCTGGACTAAATACCAACGATTCAATCAAGCTTTTGGGATATGCCGCAAGAGGGAGATCTATTTTAGATCCGGTATCAAAATTTTCTGTGTTGTAGACATAAACAGAATCTGTTGCACCTACGGCTAAGAATTTTCCATCGGGGCTAAAGGCAAGGGTATTTATTTTCTTGGGCAGGTCGATTTTTTTGTTCCAGGTAGTTCCGTTGTTGGTATTGAGTATTGGATTATTGAGATCACCTATTAAAAGTGTATTATCTTCGCTCGTCACCAGGTGTTTTCTATCGCTACTCAGTTGTGGTGGTGTATCGCTGTCTGTTGTGTCGGGTAGTTGGAGTTGTTTTTCTGTTGTGGTCTTGTTTGTATTCAAATTCCAAACTTCAACTGATCCCTTTGTGGTGACTGTAGTGATGGTGTCTTTTTTTGGAAGGTAAGAAATATTGAGCAGATCAGCATTGTATTTTTTGATTTGTGGTAGATTTTCCTCCTGCTTTTTTAAGCTAAAAGTTCTTAGCCATTTCCCATACATACTTATTATTCTATTGTCGCCAAAAATGAGATAACCATGCCCTTCGGGGTGAAATGTAAATTTTACCTCTCTGTCCAATGTCCCCGTTTGAACATCGTAAATTTTAAGCTCTTTAGGTGTGCTGATCGCAATTTTTGTTCCATCGGGGCTGAAGCCAAATGCGCTGCCGAGTTCATACTCTAATGAGTGAAGTTTGATTGGGTTTGGGAGAAGCCTGAGGGAATGGTTACAGTTTTCAGGCATGAGACTGTTTATTTCTTCAAACAGTTTCATGCCTGTTTTAAAAATTGTATTGCTATCATAGTCGCGAAGGCAGAGTTTTTCGAATTCCTCTTTATCACTTTTGGGAACAAATCCTTTTGTTAAACCTGTGACGCATTTTTTGATCATCAGCTTTTCGAGTGTATTCAGAACGGTTTTATCGAGATTTTCACCTTCTGGTTTTTGTAAACATTCTTTCTCGATCTCTTCTTGGGTTTTTGAACACTCTTTATCCATATCATTAAGATACTCTGTATAGTAGGCTTCAACGATAGTTTTGAGATCTTTATCCTGGTACTTTTCTTGAATATTCTCTGCGCCGAAAGCGGTGTAGGCGATGCTGCAGAGGAGCGTGAGTGCTAATCCGCTTGTAAGTGGCGTAATAAATCTATTTTTCATAATGGTTTTCCTTTAAATTTACTTATTTATAGGGCGTGTCGTCTCAGCAAGCTGAGTCTGCAATTCTCGCCATTCTTTACGAAGTTCAATAGCCTTTTCAAAATCAAATGCATTTGCTGTAGCCTGCATCTGTTCTTCTAAGCCCGAGATGCGGGTAATAAGCGCGTGCAATGCTGCTTCTGCCGTCTCTGTCGAAGCTGAATCCTTTTGTTTTTTACGTCCCTTTTGTGCGGCGGCAATGGCTTCTTGCATCTTTGAAATACTCTTGGTAACATCCCGTGAAACTGACCGTGGTGTGATGCCATGTTCTGTATTGTAAGCTATCTGGAGTGTGCGTCGACGATTTGTCTCATCAATTGCAGCCTGCATTGACTCCGTGATACTGTCACCATAAAAAATAACTTTTGATGCCGTGTTACGTGCAGCACGCCCAATGGTCTGGATGAGCGACCGTTTGTCGCGTAAGAAGCTTTCGATATCCGCATCCATAATCGCGACGAGCGCTACTTCAGGGAGATCGAGCCCTTCACGCAAAAGGTTAACGCCGACTAAACACTCAAAAACACCATTGCGTAATTTGTGCAGCAACTCGGTTCTTTGAGGTGTTTTAAGGTCGTGGTGAAGATAGCAGACTTTGAGATGTTGCTCTTGGAGGTACCGTGCCAATTCTTCAGCCTGTTTTTTGGTGAGTACGGTGACGAGTGTTCTAAAATTCTGTGCCGATGCTTTTCTAATTTCTTCAATAAGATGGGCAAGCTGCCCTTCTCGCTTGTGGAGCTCGATAGGTGGGTCAATAAGTCCCGTTGGGCGAATAATCTGTTCTGCAACAACCGAACTGGATTCAAGTTCATAGGGGCTTGGTGTTGCGGAGACAAAAATGACGTCTTTAAAATGTTTTTCAATTTCTGCAAATTTAAGCGGCCGATTATCGTAAGAAGAAGGGAGCCTAAATCCAAAATCGATAAGCGACTTTTTGCGTGCAGCATCGCCGGCATACATGCCACGTAATTGCGGTATTGCAATGTGGGACTCATCAATAACGAGCAAAAAATCTTCAAAAAAGTCGAAAAGGCAGAATGGCGGTTCACCTGACGCACGCCCGTCAAAGTGCACCGAATAGTTTTCAATACCAGAGCAGTATCCAATTTCTTCAATCAACTCAAGATCGTGCTCAATTCTTGTTTTAATGCGTTCTCGGTAAAGTGGATTTTGCACGGTAGGGACGTATGCATCAAGCTCTGCTTTTATACTTTTGAGCGCAGCATCTTTACGTTCTTGAGTCGTGACAAAATGTTTCGCAGGGAAAATAAGTACATTATCGAGAGCCAAGAGAACTTCATTGGTCTGTTTATGGACCCAATAGAGTCCTTCAATCTCGTTCCCCTCAAGCTCAATGCGTAATTTTTCCTTTTGGTACGGAAGTTGGACTTCAACAGTTGGCCCCGAAACTTGAAAGGTGCCAGCGCTCCGTTCCATATCGTTACGGGTATATTGAATAAAAATAAGCTGCCGCAAAAGGTCAGCGCGTGAAATTTGTTGTCCTTTTTTAAGCGAGAATGCAAGATTTCGGTAATCAGTTGGGTTTCCAAGCGAATAGATGCACGAAACTGAGGCAACGACAATAGTATCGGGCCGATTGATAATTGAAGCCGTTGATTCAACGCGTAAGCGTTCTATTTCACTATTGATACGCGTTTCTTTTGGAATATAAATGTCTTGTGCTGGAAGATACGATTCCGGTTGGTAATAATCGTAATAACTGACAAAATAGCAGACTTTGTTTTCAGGGAAAAAGAGCGAAAACTCTTCATAAAGCTGTGCCGCAAGTGTTTTATTGGGCGAAAGAATCAGTACCGGTTTGGACTGCTGCGCAATCACTTGCGCAATGGTATAGGTCTTCCCCGACCCGGTGACACCAAGAAGGGTAGAGCGGCCTGGTCGTGCTTTGACAAGTGTGTCAATTGCTTTGACCTGATCGCCTGCAGGAGGAAACGGAGCATGTAGTTTGAAAAGCGCCATAAATCACCACTTTGTGCAACATTTTATTATAAAAACTATTATCTATTAAAGTATAGCAGAAATTTTTTAAATGTCACGTCTGCTCTGAATTACGGCGTGGGGTGATTCAAAATTGTTTCATACTTTGATACGATCCGCTCGTGGTGAGCCTGTCGAATCCATATGCCTGAACCCCGCTCATCCCGCCTGCTCGCCCCCTCCGCTCATCCCGAGTGTTTTTCGAAGAAAAATGTATCGAGGGATCAGTATGCCTGGGTGCGGGGCTTTGGAGGGTAAAAGTTCTTTCCGCTTATAGTGAAATGCGCCAACCCCGTTCACCCTGAGTGTTTTCCGCAGGAAAATGTATCGAGGGATCAGTATGCCTGGGTGTGGGGCCCAACCCCGCTCATCCCGAGTGTTTTTCGAAGAAAAATGTATCGAGGGAGAGTGGTGGTAAAATCAACTTTCTCCGCTCACCCTGAGGAGGCCGTTAGGCCGTCTCGAATGGGTAAGAGCGGCAGAAAACCGTGGTGCTAACCGCTTCTTGAGCTGCAAAATTGTACGCGTAAACGCAGCAGGAATAAACGGCTTTTTATGCATGTAGGTGTAAACACCCCATGCAGCTGCAAGTCCTGCGCCGCAGGCAATTCCTGTCCAAATCCAGGGGTTTCTATACCAATGGCCGCGTGGTGTACCCACCCCTACGGGCTGGATCTTTTCAAACGCTTCTGTGCGACCATGCTCTTGAAGCAAAATTTTTGCCTTATCGGTTATTTGTGCACCATTTTTTACAAGAAATGTACAGACTTTATATCTGTTTGCAGCAATAGCGCATTCAAGCGCAGTCCGTCCATCAAGGCCTTTAGCATTAAGGTCAATTTTATATTTGAGAAGCAGTTCTATTATCGATATGACTTCGTCTTCGGTTGGTTCGGTTCCTAATGCGAAATTTAATCCACAACAAACTATCTCACCTAAAGGAGTTGTACGGGTTCTTGTTGATGTGTGTGGGTCGAGGCCATTTAATAGGCACCAATGAGCAACTTGAACAAAAGAGCCGTTTTTAAACTGAGGGACGAGTGGATTGTTAGATATATAAACTTTGTTATTTTTTTTAGCATTTGCTGAAAAATACTTAAGGTTCTGCCAGACCTCATCAATAGCCTCCAATCTTCGTTTTTGTGGTTCATTTTTAAGTAATTTAATAAGCTCGGGGTTGGTTGAGCTCGTTACGGTTAAAAGAGCGAATTTAATCTGTGTTCTGGTGATATAGATCCTATGCGGATAGTGCTTAAGTGCTTTTTTTGCTAATTCAAGATCGTTTTCTTTGATTGCTTTAAGTAAATGGGTATAAAGGGATTTATCTGTCAACGTGGCTAGTGTTGAGAGTGTATGGTTATATTTAAGGTTAGTAAGATGTTCCCATAGGTTAGGGTGATTTAAGAGTGCAAAGGGGCTTGTTCCGGCCTGGAGGAGCCATGTGAACAAAGCTCGATGCTTAATGGTGATGTTATAACTGTTTCCTTTGTCTTGAAAAGGGCAATACGTACCATCCCACTTTGGGTCGTTGTTTAAAATTGATTCTGCGGCATCAGGGTACGTTTCTACCCATGCTTTAAGTTCGTTATCAATTTTAATCTCGGTCATTTTTTCGTAAAATGGCGCGAGCTTTTTGGGTACGCTATTGTTTTTAAGTTCGTTTGGATCGAAATTGAATTGAGGCTTGGTTTTTTCGGACTCAAGCTTTTGTTTATAGTGCAGAAGTGTAAGAAGGTGCATCTTTGCAGGGATTTTTTCAGTAGCACTCATAAGTGGCTCTTTGAGCATCTTCTCGCAACAGCCTTTCCCATATCGTTGTTCAGCTCTTTTCTTTGCGTCTTTGTCTAATTGAGCGCCTTTTTTGAGCAAAAATTTAAAAATTTCTCTGGAGCAGACGCAGGCTACTGTATGAAGTTGCGAGCTTATTGCAAAAGGGGAAACATAATCGAGCCGAGCTCCTTTATCGAGAAGGTATTGTATAAGTACGAGTCGATCTTCATCCGTTAAGTACTGGTTCTGTATTGCTAGAGTTAAAGGTGTTTCTTCAAGTACGCCCCAGGTAAGAGCTAAGATTTGGTTGAGGTTAAGCCCCTCTTCTACGCACTGTTTGAGCTGTTCAAATAAGGCATTAAAGCCTTTCGATTCTTTATTTTTACCCCAGAATTCTCGGGTTGTCTTTATGTTGTTGATATCGGTAAGATTCCGCCATTTTTCAGTAAGTTCCCACTGCTTTTTATTCTCTTGTGTTGGGATAACATAAGGCAACCATCTTTTAATCATTTCACTAGTGGTGGGAATTTTTAGAAAGTTTTGACACTCTTCTTCGGTAAAATTTATGCGGGAGAGATGGTTTCGAATTTCAACAAACTTATTTTCATCACTAGTTTTGATAATGGTGGGGAGGAGTATTTTGACTGAATTGCTCAATGCTTGTATGACAATAGGACGATGTTTAGCAAAAAGTTCTAAGTGTCTTTTGACGTTATTATCTGACGGCTCAGAGTCTCCCCAATAACTACTTCCGTAAGATCTGTTTTTAATACTATCTTCGGATGGATATGCTTTGGTAAAAAAGTATGAGTTGTTCAGCAAAATCATTGGATCACATCCTGCTTCAAGCAGTTCACGAATTACGCTGGATGTACTAACGATATAGTCATCAGAGTCCTCGAAAAGCTTTATAGAAAAGGAATTGGCTAGATATTTCTTTAATAACTCTAAGGCATTTGTTGGAAATGCTTGTACAATGAGTTTAAGCTGTTTTTTAAGACTTTCATTTGTTAGGTCTTGATATATTTTTTGAGCCTCGTTGATTGCAGCTGCTTTTTTTGTTTTATCTTCTTGAGCGCACAACAACCAGACAAGGGCAATCAAGCGGTTTTGAGCCTCTTTTTCAGACATTTGTGCAGACACTTCTTTTATTTCTTCTTTTGGCTCAGTGGAACTAGCACTAACCAATGCGGGGGCGAGACAGAGCAGTAAGCCTGCGATTATACGGAATTTATTCATGTTACTTTCTCCACATTATATTATTTTTCACTGGTTGTTACATACTTTGATACGATCCGCTCGTGGTGAGCCTGTCGGATCCATATTCCTGAACCCCGTTCATCCCGCCTGCTCGACCCCTCCGCTCACCCTGAGTGTTTTTGCGTAAGCAAAAATGTATCGAAGGATCAGTACAACCCCGCTCATCCCGAGTGTTTTTCGAAGAAAAATGTATCGAGGGAGAGTGGTGGTAAAATCAACTTTCTCCGCTCACCCTGAGGAGGCCGTTAGGCTGTCTCGAATGGGTAAGAGCGGCAGAAAACCGTGGTGCTAAACGCCTCTTAAGCTGCAAAATAGTGCGTGTAAACACAGCAGGCATAAACGGCTTCTTGTGCAAGTAGGTGTAAACACCCCATGCAGCTGCAAGTCCTGCAGCACCAATTCCTGCCCAAACCCAAGGATTTTTATACCAACAGACACGTGGTTTACCCGCTTCAAATATTACATTTTGAAAGTTGGGTTTTTCTGTTACAGGCTGATTTGCGATCTGGTTTTCTTGATTGGTAGGACTGGGTTTAATAGTGGCTTTTAGCTCTGGAATGTTTTCGGAGACAGGCTCTTCTATAGCAAGCTGTTTTCTCAGTTGCTCTATTGCGTCTTTATAAAACATGTTTTGGTCTTGTTTATCAAGATTTTTACAATGAAGAAGATTCAAGTATTTTAGATCAGGACAAGCACTAAGAATCTTCTTCAATTTAGCAACTGTGATTTTAGTATACTCAAGATCAAGACTTGTAAGTTGAGGACACTGAGTCCAATCAAGGGCTTCATCATCAAAATTGATCTTCGTACAATACGGAAGATTCAAGTATTTTAAATTGGGACAAGCACTAAGAATCTTCTTCAATACAACAGCTGTGATATTAGTAGAATCAAGATGAAGCTCTATAAGTTGTGGACTGCTGGCCCACTCAAAAGTTTTATCATCAAACTTGATTCTCGTATTAAACGACATGTCCAAGGCTTTTGGATTTTTAGAAAGTGCCATTTTTAAATCTTCGTTGCCCGCACAGCTTGCGAGCTGTAAATAACCATATTCAAAAGTAAAATGCATTTCAGACCCTTCTTCGAGCGGAATAGTCGGTTGGTTAGGCTGTTGTGCGACTACTACAGGGGGTTGTTGTCTTTCGGGCGCAGGGGCTTGTTTTGTTTCTGGTGTTTTTGCAGATGGCGGTGGTGTCTTCTTTTTCTTATAGTTGATTGTGATGGGGTTCTTGTTTCCAGGCGCAGGCTTTTGGGATTGAGGAACTACCTGTATATTCCCATCGTTCTTAGTTAATATGATCCCTTGAGGGCATGCTTGTGTGATTGTAAGCTGGTCGTCTGGTGAGATGGTGGACCCGGTAAGATCAAGCCTTTTTAGCTTTCTAAGACGAGGAAGTAATTTTAAGAGTGTGGCTGTCGTTATTTTTTGTGAAGATACTACGAGGTCAGTGATCGAATCGAAATAAGTTGGTCGTAAGTCATTTTTATTAAGCACAAGCCCTTCTGGGTTTGTAATATTTGCGTCGTCGGCAAGAGTGAGTGTTGTAAGATGTCGACAGAACGTTAGAAGTTTGATGAGTGTCTTCGCGGGATACTTTGTGTTTTTTAAGATGACATGTTTGACAGAAGCGTTGGGGTAGTCGCTTATCGTGAGCCGCTTATTCTCGATTACAGTAGTTTCTCCGCAAAAAAGACTCTGATGGCCAAGAAGACAACATGCAAGTACGGTGAGAGAAAATAGGCGTTTTATTAACATTTTACATTCCAATCTTATAATTTTTATAATGGGTTTATAGTTTTTTAGATGATAAATAGTTCGCTCTCTTTAATGAGTGAGCGTGTTGAGAAGAGTTGTAATTTGTTCGCCGAAGCAAACATCTCATCTTGATCGCTTACCAAGGCTTTACATTGAATTAAATAATCGACAATTTCTTGATCGCCTTTTTTAATCGCTCTACGCAGTGCAGTTTGCCCCGAGTTGTCGGGAAGGTTGAGCTTTGCACCATTTTGTAAAAGAAGTGCAAGCACTTGAATAATCTGTCCTGTTTTAAAGCACGGAGTTTCTGTGAATTTTTTTACTTTGTTATCTGGATTTTGCAAACTATCACCACTATCTTCATATAAGTAGGCAAAAGCTGAAGTGAGAGGTGTAAAGCTACAAGATATCGTGTTGGGGGTGCTGAGCGAATTGGGATTGAGTCCATTCTTAAGACAGAATTCCATGACCTTATATTTTTGAGGGAAAGTTTTTTTGGAAGAAAGATTTTTTATCCACATAGTGTTCAGTTCTGATGGCGAAACTTGTTTGATGTCTTCCGTTCCATTCATGCCCTCAATTGTAAATGCAACAAGAGAGAATGCACTGAGGCAGAGAATAAGAGAAATATTTTTTTTGCACAAATTTATCATTTTTAGCTCCTACTTATTTAATACATTAATTACGAGAACTGGAACGGCGTTGGTGTCGTGAGTCTATGCTGAGACCGCGTTGTTGCCCATTTCCACCATAGTTTAGTGCGAGATGATATTGAATTCAAGAAGCGTGGAACAAATGGCTGATGCGTGATGCGGGTGTAGAGGTACCATGTTGCAACTGCTCCGAGAGAAACAACTACAGCGCCAGCACCAATAAGCTGGTTTTTTGATAAACCAAAATAGAGGGTAGGGTTAAGCGGTGACTTGCCGTTAATAGTAGATTCTTGTTTTTGTTCTTCTTCGGTTGGTAGCGTTATTTGTTTGAGTGATTTGGGTATGTCATTTTCATCAGGATAAAGTTGCTTGATCCATTCTTCTTTTGAAATACATCCAGCAATTTGATACGGCTGAAGACCATTTTTATTTTTGAGTTCAAGATTTGCGCCTGAAAATAAAAGAAATCGACAGATAGCTTGATTTGAGGATTCACTGAATGTTTGTACAGAATCCTTTAAATTTTTTGCTGCGTGGTGCAAGGGGCTATCGCCATTTGAGTCTTGCAATGAGACATGAGCACCGTTTTTAATAAGTATTGTGACAAGTTCAAGATTTTGGCAAGAGCACTGTGGGTAGCGAGCAATTGCTGCAATTAATGGTGTTGTCATTTCTTTTTCTACCGGTGTATTAATAGTAGCCTTGGCGCCTTTTTCTATAAGCAGTTTTACTAGAGCAATGCTGTAATCTCGTGCGCTACACTTATTATACATACATGTATCTGTGCCAGTAAAATTAAGAACTGCAGCATATAGTGGGGTGTTTACTACCGTACCATTAATTTTAACTCGTTCATTAACATCTGCGCCGATCTCAAGCAGTTCTTGAACGCTCTTAGCGCTGCAGTTTAGGGCTGCGTCACAGATAAGCGATGTATTATTGAGGTCTATGTATTTTTTATTGACTGCTTTAAAACCAAGAACATCTATCTTAGCCGGGAGTTCTAAAAACTGCGAATCTGTAGGTTTTTGATGCAAGTCTTTATACCACTTGTTTTCCAGTTCTTCGGTAGTTGGCAGAGTATGCGCAGTGGGCACGGTGGACGATGGATTTGGAGAATTTTTATCTTCCGATGGCAAATTCTTCCCCTGCAAAAGCAGAGTGATTGGTTTGTTTGGGTAGTTTTCTTGAGCGAATTTGAGATCTTTATCGTCTGGTGTGACGCCCCTATTTAGAAGAATTTGTGCAATTTCACAGTTTTGAGATTCGATCGCAACGAATAAAAGTGAGTTGCCGGTATTGCCATCCATTGCGTTCTTAATGCCGGTGTATTTTTTAATAATTTTCTTAAAGTTGTCGATCTCTTGGTTGGTACAGGTCTGTTTTTGGGCTAGTTCAAAGAGTGTTTCTATTGCAAGATCTTTATCGAGTTTTTCACGCACGTTAGAGAAAGTTATTTGTTCATCTCGTGTTTTACAGAATGGTTCTATTTGTTTAAAAATTTCTTTGTTCTTGATATTAGTCAAGTGGTAAAATAACTCATCTTTGTTGAAAATATCGCCGACTGAATGTTTACTAGAATCAGCATACGTTGTCAGTAATTTTGATAAAATCGATCCGTCTTCAATGCGAGCGGCACGTTCAAAGAGATTATATCTATCTGAACGGTAGTCAATATCTTTTAGATAAAAAGGGAGCCGAGTAAACGGAGTAATTTTAGGATTCTCTTCCATGAGTTCTTCTATGGCTTCAATTGAGTCTTTTTCAAGCGCTTCTTGTATGAGTTCGTGGCACATAAAATCTTGTTTTTTGGTTAGATTATTTAGAGTGTCAAGGTTAAACTTTTTAAATTCTTCAGGTGCCGCTTTCATGTCAAAACTAAGAATCTTCGATTCTATTTCTGGGGTGCCATTATTAGTGGTCCCCATATTATTGAACTCATTCATTCCCCAGAGTGACGATGTGTTTATGACGCCCAATGCGGCAAGAAAAAAATGCTTTATAGTGATAGACATGAGAAAAAACCCCCTGATACAAATACTGTTATTTATAGAGCTGTTTACATTATTTAGTTCTTAAAATTGAAATCTCTATTTTTTTACAGCATAGCAGAGATATCTTTTTTTGCAAGCCGATTATCTAGTTGTATTTTTACGGAGGGGTGATAGGTGCGCTTATTTTTACTGAATCCTCTGTTTATCCCTGTGTGTTATTTATTTTTGACAAAGTGTGAAAAAAATGTAAAACTACTAGTACATGCACGAACTATTGCTTTTATAAAACCTAATAGCCGTGCCTCTTTAACTTCCTGTGCCTTGCGGCGTATTATTCGGTGAACAAAGGCTTTTTCGAATTATTTTGATTACTGACTGCAGGAAGTCGAGAGACGTATATCACTGCAGTTACATCATACTAATTTAGAAAGAAGTTATTTGTTATGAATAAACAAAACTTTGATGCCCTTCCCCTTTCACCTCAAGTACAACAAGTACTGGCGGGAATGGGTTTTACAGAAGCTACCGAAATTCAATCACGTGCGATTCCTGCCCTTTTGGAAAAGGATCGCGTTGACTTTCATGGTCAAGCTCAAACGGGAACCGGGAAAACGCTTGCATTTGGTCTCCCTCTTTTGCATCGGATAGATGCTAATCTCAAAACTACACAATCATTAGTTGTTGCTCCAACACGTGAGCTTGCGCTCCAGATTATGGAAAGCATTAAACCATTTGCACAATCAATGGGTATTTCTACCTGTGTTGTTTGTGGTGGTGCTTCGATGGAAGATCAGATGCGGTCTTTGCGTCGTGGAACACACATTGTTGTCGGAACGCCAGGTCGTCTTAATGACCATCTTAAGCGTAAGACATTAGTTTTGAGCAGTCTTAAGACGTTAGTTCTTGACGAAGCTGACATTATGCTTGATATGGGTTTCCGTGAAGAAATTGATGAAATTTTAAACTTTGCTCCACAAGAGCGTGAAATCTGGCTTTTCTCAGCAACGGTTAAGCCTTGTATTCAGACGTTGATGCGTCAGCACATGAAAGATCCTGTTTCTGTTTCGGTGAGTCGGTCTCATGTTGGTGTTTCAACCACAAAACAATATTATTGCACTATTCCTATGTCTCATAGAATTGAAGCAACCTGTCGTTTTATTGAAGCAGCGCCTGAATTTTATGGCTTTATCTTTTGCCAAACAAAAATCTTAACGAGTGAAGTTGCCGAGCAGCTCGTTCGTCGTGGTTATAGTGTCGGTGCGCTTCATGGTGACATGAGCCAAGGGCAACGTAATGCTGTCGTAAGAAAATTTAAAGAACGTGACTACTCAATTGTTGTTGCAACTGACGTCGCGGGCCGAGGAATTGATATTCAGGGGCTTACCCATGTTGTTAACTTCTCACTTCCTGATGATTATGAAAGCTATGTACACCGTACCGGTCGTACTGGTCGTGCTGGTAAAGAAGGAACAGCAATTACCTTTTTAGGACGTAATCAAGTGCGTGAAATTAAGCAAATTGAACGTAAGTTTAATCTAAAGATTGAACAAATTGATGTTCCAAGTCGCGAAAAAATTCTTGAAGGGTGTTTGCTCAAAGCAGAGGCCTACCTTACTGAACTCAAAACAAAAGAGATGAGTGAGCAAGACAAACAGACGGCTGGGAAATTGGTAAGTCAGTTTGATGCTGAACAGTTGAGCAAAATGATGGCATATTTGGTGCACGAAAAATTTGTAGCGCCAATGCTTCAAGATAGCAAGATTGATTCTCAACCGAATTTTAGTCGTGGATCTGAAGCTTCGGATATGCCTTCTGTTCAAGAATTAGAGTTCTTTATAGGTACCGACGATGGTCTTTCTGATAAGGACGTTCTTGATCATTTAATTCAAAATGGTTCCATCAGCCAAGATATAATTGTTAAAATACGAATGATAAAGAAACGGACGTTTGTTCAAGTGGCAGGCGAAGCGGCTCCTGATTTGTTGAAAGTAATCAAAAACACCTCCCTTTCTGGTATAAAGATGTTGGGTCGTGTTGTTGAAGCTCAACCATTTGAGCGCCGTGGCGGCTTCTCACGTGGTGGAAACGGAAGAATGGGCGGCGGTCGTAGTGATCGCGGTGAACGCGGTGGCGATCGTGGAGATCGTGGATCACGGTTCTCTTCATCCGGCTCAGGCTTTGGTGGAAGATCACGGTTTGGCGGTCGTGACAATGCTGAACGTTCTGAACGCAGCGATCGTGGCGATCGTGGTGAACGGAGCGAACGTGGCGGCGATCGTGGAGATCGTGGTGGATCACGGTTCGGTGGCTTTGGTGGTGGAAGATCACGGTTTGGTGGTCGCGGTGGCGACCATGCAGAACGCAGTGACCGTTCCGAGCAGAGCGATCGTGGAGAACGTTTTGTCCGTCATTAACGGATACTGAAATATACGAATAAAAAGTGGTTTGGGGGGTAAGAATCATGAAAAGACAGTCGTGGGTGCTCGGTGCATTAGCCGTTATACTTTCGAGTGGATTAGTGTATTTGATTCGAACTCCTTGGGATAAAGGTGAGATTCAGCCGCAGCGTCACATGATACAAACGACGCAACTCGTTGAAAAACCTGCTTTTATCCTCCCCGGACCTACTAAGAAAAGTGTTGGGCTGACGGTATTCATTCATGGGACCGTCGGCTCTTCTTTTAATCTATTTAATCCTTTTGTGGGATACCATGACCGTGCAGATGAAGATACTTTTAGCGTTCGTGCTTTACGGCGTTATCGGAGTCATCCTGCGATGGGATTTGATCAGCTTCTTGGAGAAGAGGGTTTTTATATACTGAATACCTGCAAAGGTGACCCGCTTCTTGCGTCAACCTATTTAATTCCTGCCTATGATGAGATGTCGCGTCTTTTTGAGAAAACATGTGATGTGCAAGAGTATGCGCTTTTTGGGTGGACGGGGCTTTTGAGTAATCGTGCGCGGCGTGACGCTGGCGTTCAGTTGTATGAAGCACTGGTTGACTATCGAGACCGTATAAAAAAAATGTATAAAGTAATTCCGGTAATTCGTATTGTTGCGCATAGCCATGGAGGTAATGTTGCTCTTTACGTGGCACAAGGAGAGCTTGAACAGCAAAAACGGCTGGAAATAGATTCTCTGTTTATGTATGGAACGCCTATGCAGGTTGAGACGGCTCCCTATATTTCTTCACCGCTCTTTAGGCATATAGCGTTAGGGTATTCATGGGGAGATAGTGTGCAGCGGCGGGACTTTTTTTCTACGGCTGCGCATCAGAGTTATATTCGGATGAGTGATGTTACTAATTTAAAAAAAATTATGGAAAAACACCCTGGTTGTACACGTTGTGATGTTCGTTTATCGGTAGAGGGTGATGAGTGTTGTGTTTGTCATACCAATATGTGGCTTTGTGGAAGAGCAAACCCGCTTTTTTGTTGGATGGACCCGCTTCCTTTGGTGACGCTCACTCCTCAAATTCTAGCATCGCTTGAGCAGCATCCTATTTGTACCCATGCGCTTATTAATCTAAAATCCAACGACAAACAATGTTGGGTTGCTTTTTCTCAGTGCCTTGATTATCCAATGGCAAAAAAACCAAAAACGAACTTTATAAAAAAGGCGCGGGTATTTGAGGCGGAAACAGAAATTGATTATTGTGAGCATGCAGAGGAAGTGTATGAACTTCTTTCGCGGTGGGCAGAAAAGATGCTTTCGGAGTGGCGTCGATTTGATTCTTCACGGGATGTGCTTTTTAATCGACGGAATCGTGATGCGATCCGGGCGTCGCTTTTTGGCCTGCGACAGAATCCGTAAAAAGGGTATCAGTGTGATTATTGTTGAGAGAAAAGAGCAAGTTGCTCCAGAGTATAAAAAAATGATTCTTGAAATGATTAAGTCTTTTGTGCCCGAAGGGAAAGTGATTCTTTTTGGATCTCGGGCAACGGGGCATGCACGTCCTGGTTCTGATATTGATCTTACGATTGATGCAGGCGCTCGAATTACTGATGGGAGTCTCGCTCTTTTGCGGTTAGAACTTGAAGAAGAGTTGAATGTGCCGATGAAAATTGATCTGTCTGATTTTTATGATCTCCCCAAAGCGTTTCAGGAGACAATCGTAAAAGAGGGAATTGTATGGAGAAGTTAGTTCAAAAAATAGTTGTTTTGCAAAAAGCGCTTTCGACTTTACAAGAGTCGGTGGCAGATAAAAAAAAGAGTGAATCATATGATGAAAAGCTTTATCGTCAGTATCGTGATTCATTAATTCAGCGATTTGAGTACAGTACCGATCTTTTATGGAAAGTCCTAAGAACTTATATGCAAGAAGTATATGGGGCGAATCCTCTGCCAGCGCCAAAGCCTGTTTTTAAAGAAGCATTTGCTTTAGGATTATTAAACGAAAACGAGGCAAAGATTTTTTTTGAAATGATTGATGCGCGGAACATTACATCTCATATGTACCAAGAAGAATTTGCTGATATTTTGAGCACCAAAATACCGGCTTTTTATGAGCAGATGGCTTTGTTAGTAACTCGAATGCAGCCCGAATCAAATTGAGGCAATAATTCCGCGTTCTAGCCCCGTTTTTACAGCCAGTTCTATGAGCTCCTGAAGTTTTGTCTTAAGCGTCTCGATGTCTTTATTCTCTGCCCATTTTTCGAACAATTCATAATCAATTTTATTGATTGCGTCTTCATCAGTAAGGCTTTTTATAGATGGTTTTTCATCAAAGAAAACAAAGAATTTGTTTAAATCTGTGCACAAATCTGCGCATGCTTTTTCTACGCCGTCTTTAGCGCAAAGATTACCATCGAGTGTGTTTCTAGCGGTGTATGAAATATTGCTTTCTAATTCTCTTAATATTTCATGAAATTTGTCCAAAATCTTCTTTTTTTCTTCGCTTACTTCTTGCGTTTTAGGATCAATCAAAATTGCGATTTGTGGCGTTACAGGTTGTTTTGGAGTTTTCGATTCTTCGTCTTCTTTTTTGTTTTCGACTTTCAGTTTATTTGCTTTTTCGATTTTCTTATCTTCTTTATCTTTGTTTCTAATATGTGCGGCTCGGTAAAAGCGAAGTCCTGCAGATACGGCGTTCCATCCTGCAGAAGCGAATAAAGACCAGAATATAGGACGCGATATTTTTTGATCATTAAGTAGTAAGATGGTGGCTAAATCTATACCTGCATAAGCGGCGTTGAATGAGCCGAGTAGTTTTAATTTTCCTTGTCTCCCTAGCTTTTCTTTTAGTAGAGGGAGGCTTGGAAGAAACTTTAAAAACACAGGAATTGCACCTAAAATAGTGCAACTACAAACCTTCTCAAGAGTACTCATGTTTTTGTTTCTATTGAGTGCCAAGAATGGCGTAAATGAGGTAGCAATATCGATGCACGTTCCAATGCGGCTGTTTATAGCCGGAAACGCTACTTTATAGAGAAGATTTGACCGTACTGTCATTTCTGCTTGGCTTGGTTGGAAAGAGCAGAGCCCTGTTCCGATGACCAAAAGTGTGAAAATCTTTTTAAACATGTTTATATAACCTCTATTTTGTTTTGAATAAACAACTTTTTTCAACATTCTCATTCTAATAGAATTTTATTGTTTTGCAAGGCCGTGCATGTCTTGCGCAGTCTAGGGATATGTAAAAAAGTCTGTTAAACTGAAATAACAGGATTGTGTTATTCGATTTTTCAAGCTACGGGTAAAACGAGAAAGGGTTTTATGGACAGTGTTGTTATGTTAAAAAGAAGCGCCTTGAGTTTGGTAGTTATTGCCTTCTTGAGTGGCTGTTCTTCTAAAAAAGTGGCTGATGCGCCAAAAAATGAAAATAAGAGTGCTCAGCGAGAGCTGGTTGTTTTGGCAGGTCCCGCTGCGTGCGGAAAGGGTACTGTTGCAAATAAAGCTAAAGATATTCTTGGGTTTATTACTGTTTCGACCGGCGATGTGTTGCGGCAGAATGTAGGTCAAGAGACTGATCTTGGCAAAAAAGCAAAACCAATTATGGAAAAAGGGGAACTTGTTCCCGATACCCTCATCAATGACATGGTGCAGGATTGGCTGATACAACAGGCAACTGGTACACAACCGATTATTCTCGATGGGTATCCCCGTACGATTGGCCAAGCGCAAGCATTGATTGCTATGCTTAAGGACCCAAAGAATGCGGCTTATCATCTACGCGTTGTTCGCTTTACGGTCTCTGAAAAAGAAGTTGTTGATCGCATTGCTTACCGCGTTGTTTGCAGCAATAAAGTCTGCCAAAAGGTCTACTCACTCAAATCGCTGCCGCCAAAAGTTGCAGGAATTTGCGATGTGTGCGGTGGCAAGCTGATTAAACGCAAAGATGACACAGAAGAAGTCGTGAGAAAGCGGTACACTGATTATATGAAAACTGAGGCGGAGATACTCGCTTTCTTCAAATCGCAGGGTGTTGAAATAACCGAAATTTCGGCGGCACAGCCAATGGACCAGGTATTTGCAGCGTTTAAGACTGCAGTAATTCCCGCATAACCTCCATAACCTCCATTACCTCCATTACCTCCATTACCTGCAAAGAAAAGTCGAGAGGGCGAGTCTAAAAAATAATTCTTAGACTCGCCCTCTCGGTCGGTAGTTTAATTTTTAGCCCTTTACCAGAGGGAGAGCAATTTGTGTTGGAACAGGTTTTGTTCCAGAAAGCATAAATGAGTCTCGTAACTCGGTTGCAGTCATTGGTTTTTTTGTGATGCCACTGCTTTTGAGATAAGACATATCTAGGCCATTTTGCCCTGTTTCTTGTACGACAACAGCTTTGGGTGTTAAGAGCTTGGAAAAGGCATACTCAAATAGCTCCTTGTAGGTTTCGCTTTGACCATTCCATAAGTCAATGCCCTGAAAGTGAAGCCCTCGTGTGAACATAAGGTATTGCAGAAGCAGGTAGTGAGCAGGGGTAAGCCCATGAGGACCGATAGCGGTCAGAATATTTGGGTCTCGTTGCAATTCATTACCCAAGAGCAAGTCAATTTCATTTTTTATCTGTTGTTTGGTGGAAGGATCTGCTTTTTTGAGTTCTTCTAGCCTTCTTTGAATGATCGTAAAAGTACTAAAGAGCGGTGCCGTAGGAGGAATCATAGTCGATGCAAGTGAGACAAGGCTTACAATGATAACCGCCATTGAACCAAATATTTTGAGTAACGCTTTTTTCATCTACTTCTCCATTTTTAAAAAGAGCTCAGTATTGCTCCCCTCATTTCTTTACACTTCTTAGTCTATGCTGCGTACCAAGCGAAAGTAAATAAATTCAATTATAAAAATAATAGCGCGGTTTTCAAAAGAGCTCCAAATTTCCATGGAGATGCGTTTTGTGGTTCGCTTAAGCCCGAAGGCTGAAATTTAATTAGAAACCAAAAAAAGGGCGAATTGGTTGCGCTGCCTGTGTGCCCTGAAGTATCTTCTGTTCGCTGTTTATTTTTTGAGATACACTAAATTGGTCTGAGTGAAAAAGCGTAAAGGGGTTTAATCGTGATTGAACGAGAAGTTATAGACGAGGTTAAGAATAGACTCGTCAAAACCTATGATCCGTTGAAGATTTATCTGTTTGGATCGTATGCTTGGGGCTCTCCGAGTGAAGATAGCGATCTGGATCTTTTGGTTATTGTTGATAGTTCTGAAGAGAAGAGTTTTAAACGGTCTATGTCTGGGCACCGTGCGCTTTTTGGGCTTAATATTTCCAAGGATCTTTTGGTTTTAACAAAAAAAGAATTTTCTGATTCGGCCGAGCACCCCTCTTCCCTCTGTTTTAAAATCCAGCAACAGGGAGAGGTGCTTTATGCACGAGACTGAACGTTGGTTAACAATAGCAACAGAAGATCTTCTTGCAGCCAAGCATCTAGCACGTATTGATCTAGATGCATCCGCAGCTTTTCAAAACCCGATACAAACCAGATATCTTTGTTTACTGATTCTTAAAGCGCTTTGAGCCGCTGAAAGTTTCTATCATATTCAACTTCTTTCTAAAACTTCCGTTGAGCTGGCGAGGCGAGCACTCTATTGGTCAATTGACGAAAATCGTATCGGGTGTATACTTTAAAATAATTCAATTTATAAATCAACAAAGAATTATGGAGAAGTAATAGTGTTTAAAAATAATATAAAAATAGCCGCAATCGGCATGTTTGTTGCATTGAGTCTTGCACCCGCAGAGCTTTGTTCAATGAACTATCTTAAAAATGTGAGTTCACGGTCTTCTTCTGTTACAAAACAATCTCAGGCTCTTCAATCAAGTTTTACAACTCTTGTTAGATGGTCTCTTGATACATCAGAATGTTTTGTGCGCAAACATCCTGTTTTGACGCTTGGAGCACTTGGACTGACAACTTTTTTGATAACGGGTTATTATTCTGGACTTTTTAGTTGCTCTGGTGATAAAACAGGAGAGATTAAAAAAGAGCAGATGCCCTTCTACAAAAAAAGGATAATGACGGCAAAGTTTTGGGTAAATAAGGTTATGCTTTTTTGTGGGCTTTCAACTATTTTTACTATCACGCCTCATGAGATGGAAGAATTAGCTACAGTGCTTGATAAAATAAATGAGCCAGTGAAGACAAAAGTAGTTCAGCCGGAAGAAAAAGAAGAAAAGGTTGTTGAGAAAGAACTCAAAGAATTTATTGTTGACGAAAATGTTAAGAAAGAAGCTGAGAATCTGGCGCATGACTTTTTTAAAGAGATTGTTACAGAAGAACAAACCATTTCCGCTGAAACTAACGGAGATGAGTGGATGCAACATCATGAAAAAATAATCAAATTTTCGGATAAATTGATACAATTCACCGGGCTTAGTTCTAAAAAAATTGTCCTACATTCTCTTGATAAAAAAAATCCTAAGAGCAAAGCCTTATTTCATCAGATATTTTTGGATACAGTAAAAACTAATTTTCTACATTCTTACTATGGGGTAATTATGGGGGACTACCGTTTTTATCTTCCTAAAGATTATCAAAAAACAGTTGCTTCTCAGAAGGCTTGTGAGCATATGGAACGATACTTAATGAGCCTCCGCGTAAAGAAGCTGGATCTTAATCAATATTTTATAGATCTAGTAAAAAAAGATCATCCTGAGGTCGAAAATCCGTTACAACTAACGGGGAAAGACGTATTAAGCGGTTCTTATAAAATCCATGTTATGCCGAAACTCAATACAGCAGGAAAATCAAAAAACAAGGTCTGGATGCAGGCAGATCTGGAGGAAGCAGAGATTATGTTTCAAGATATTTTAGTTTTATTGAAAAATCCCGAGTTTTTAAAACATATAGCATATTTTAAATTTTCAACAAGCTTTTCTCATGCTATTGATATTTCCGATATTATTCCTGTCTTTGTTTTTTACCCAATGTGGGGAAAAGAACATGCTCAAGCGGTGGTTGATTTTCTGTGTAAGAGTGTTCGTTATACGGGATCAAAAAAAGATTTTGAGCGCGTGCTCCCTCGTTATAATGTCGCTGTTGACGAAATATATTATCCACACGTCTCATATCTGATGGGAGATGGAGACAACAGGTCAAATAAACCCTCCTGGGCTCCATTGGTCTATGACATGACAAAAAATAATAGCGCCTTTTATCACGAAGATTTTATACAAAAACCAGTATCAGAACTCAGGCTCACATCACCGCAAAAAAAATAACAAGAGTTTTTAACAAACTCTTAAAGCGCTTTGAGATAATCGAAGACAAGTTGCGACCAACTTTCCATGTGGGGATAATGCTCCGCGCACTCTGCAAGCGTATAAAGCGACCCGCACTTTAACTCTTCTTTTACCGCAATAGTGGACGAATCTCCTTCAAGAAGGTAGACAAATCCAGCATGCACCTTCCCCACCTCATTTGAGTCATCATTAAGAACGCCTAAAAGAGAAAGAGTGATGGTTCCCTCATATTCAATTTCTTCCCGAAATTCTCGTTGAGCCCAGTCTGCAATAGATGCTGTTTGCATATCTTCGGCTCGAATATGCCCACCAATCCCAAAAGAAAAACAATTTTTAAGACGCGCTTCGCTGGCGGTTTCTCTTCGCTGCATAAGAAAATACTGATTTTGATACCGAAAAACGAGATAGGGAATAATCTGTTTGAACGCAGGGTCATGCTCTGCAATACTGCGGGGGAGAAAGGTTCTTTTTTCAAGAATAAGCTGCGTGATGCTCGCTTCGTCAACACGCTGCAACCCTTGCCACGCACCATGAGGAAATAGAGATGTGCGGGGTACGACGAGAACGGATTCGTCGTGGTGTACGTGTTGTTTGATTTCTTGTTTTTGCATGGGAGAGCCTTTCTGTTGTAAAATGGTTATGATTGTGCCGCTCTTACACATTCCCTTCGACAGGCTCAGGGTAAACTATCTCTGCGAGATACATTGTGCCGCCTACGGCGACATGTTTTGCCTTTGGCAAAACATTCAGTGTGAGCGGAGTGAGACCCTATTTTTTAAGGGAAAGAAGAATACTCCGTTCACTAAACGGTGTTGTAACCCCTTTGACGATCTGATACTCATCAGGTCCTTTGCCCAAAAGCGCAATAATAGAGCCTGCTTTTGAATGCGCATATGCCTTACGGATTGCAGATTCGCGATCGAGTTCTACGAGGACTTTGTGTGCATTTTCTTGTTTTATCCCGGCCAAAATCTGCTGAGCAATAGCAGAAGGATCTTCAGAACGCGGATTGTCGGAAGTGATAACAATTCGGTCAGCAATGGTGCTTGCAATATCTCCCATGAGTGGTCTTCTGATGGGGTCGCGATCTCCACCTGCGCCAAACACAACAATAAGATTGCCTGTTAAAAGCCGAAGTTCAGAAAGTACCGCTTGGTACGAAGCAGGGTTATGGGCGTAATCAATAAAAGCGATAGCGCCATTGGGAAGCTGAACGCGATCTAATCTGCCTGCAACACCAGGGAAAGAGAGAAGCGCTGCGGCAATTGCGGGTTCAGCAACGCCCAGAGCCTTAACACAGGTTGTTGCGGCTGCAATATTGTAGGCATTAAAACGTCCGACCAATTGAGGACACGTGTAGGGATGACTACTGGTGAAAAAGAGCGAAGGGTTATAGTTTCCTGCGAGTGCAGCGACCTTGTTGTCGTCTTGATTAAGTACGAGCGGCGCACCGGGTTTTAAACAGTGTAAAAGCTGTTCTTTTGCGGTAAAATAGTCATCTTGTGAAGGATAGAATTCACCATGCTCACGGCTGAAATTGGTGAATATTCCCGCATCAAACACAATTCCATGGACCCGATGAAGCGAAAATGCCTGTGCGGCAACTTCCATTACCACCCATTCAACACCCGCTTTTACGCATTGGTCAAAAAATGCATTGAGATAGTCTGGTTGTTGCGTGGTGAGCTTTGTTGCGTACTCTATTCTCTGTATGCGATTTTTTACCGTACTCAAGAGCGCTGTTTTGTACCCAGCAGTTTTGAGAAGATGCTCGACTAAGAAAGTGGTTGTTGTTTTTCCTTTGGTTCCGGTAATAGCAATAAATTTGAGTTTTTTCGCCGGATGGCCAAAAGCAATGGCACTGAGTTGTGCAAGAGCAAGGCGCGTATCTTCAACACGCAGTAGAGTTGCGCCATGTTTTTTAATAAGCGCTTCTGTTTCTGGCGTTAAGACAGTGTTTTGCTGGACAACGATTGTTGTAGCCCCTTTTTCAAGGGCCATCGGAATAAACGTAACGCCGTCAGAATTCATGCCTTTGATGGCAACAAACGTTCCGCCTTTCTGCACAAAATCCGTATGACAAGCGACGGGAAGGGTGTCACAGAGTTTTTTCAAGTTCATTCCAATTCTTTCGCATTGAAGGGATCAACCAAAGAAGGCCATAGAGATTGCAAATAGTAAGGCCGGCGACGACGAGGTCGACCATGTTCCAGACAAATTCAACATTGCTCAGCGCGCCAATAGGAGCCATGATGCAATAAATTGCGAGAAAGACCCATTCCCAGCGACCTTTGGTAAGAAACAGCCAGCATTCACGTCCAATAAAGGCGTAACCTACAAGAGTGCCAACCCCAAAAAGAACGGCGAGTGCAACAGCAACCCAGGCTCCTAAAGTGCCAAAAACGGTTGAATAGGTAGCGATGACGAGCGGCATTGCGGTTTTACCACTATTCCAGGTTCCTGCCATGGTGAAAGCGAGCATGATGAAAAAGCAGACCATCTGAATGGTGAAAACAAGGGCCATCGACATAACACTGCTTTCGGCTGGTTTTTTCCCGCCGGTTGCTCCAAACATAACACTGGCGCTTCCCAAGCCTGTTTCACTTGCATTAACAACGCGGGCAATACCGAGACGAAGGGCATTTGACATAACATGTCCGGTGAGTCCACCCATAAATGCTTTGGTTGCAAAGGCTCCTTTGATCATGAGTTTGAGCGCAACAAAAAACTGGGGAGCGAAATAGATGATGACTGAACCGGTGGCCAGAACAAAGAGGATCACTTTTACTGGTGCAAGCGTTTCTGAGAAAGAGATGATACGGGATGCGCCGCCAAACATGATATAAATAAGAAAGAAGAAGATGACAAGGGCGACAATCCAGCTCTGAATTCCTGTTACTTCAGTGATCCCGCCAGTGATAGAGTTACTTTGCATGAGACTTGCTGCAACAAAGCAATAGCAGAGGCAAATAAAAGAGAAGACGTAGGGGAGCCATGAGCCACCCGGAATTCGGGCTAAATAGATCATCGGTCCACCGCGTTCTCCACGGTCTGTTTTAACCGTAAATACAGCACTTGCGAGTACCTCAGTAAAACGAACAGGCATAGCAAAAAGACCAAAAATCAGGAGCCAAAATGCTGCGCCAGGACCGCCTGCGTACATTGCGGTTGCCATTCCAACCAAACTTCCATTGCCCATAACAGCACTGAGAGTGCTTAAAAACGCTTGAATAGGAGAGAGTGTCTCTTTAGATTCTACAGTTTTTGAAGGGAAAAGAATAAGGCGCCATGAGGTGAAAAAATGGGTGAATTGAACAAACCTGAACGCGAAAGAGCTTGCAACCCCTGCAATCAAAAATAAGAGCGGAAGCGGCCAACTCCAAAGATAATCTGGGATAAAACTTATGTTCATGAAAATGTCCCCGTAAGAAATGGTTGCAAAAACTGCCTTGTGTGAGAATATACTGTGGATCTCAACTATGCAAAGATACCATACCGGATGAAAAAGAAAATATGGCCAAAATTATAGCACTCGACCTTGGCGACGTGTGGACAGGGATTGCTATTTCTGATGCACTCAAAACACTCGCGCGTCCTTTTAAAACAGTGAAAACAAACGTGCTTCACCAAGAATTAACCGCTCTGTTTAAACAAGAATCGATTGAAGAGGTTGTTGTTGGGTATCCGATAACGCTAGGCGGCCGCGAGAGCAAGCAGACTGAGCAGATTAAAAAACAAAAAGAGGTGCTGGAAAAAAAATTTCCGAACATGAAATTTATATTCTGGGACGAGCGGCTGAGTAGTAAACAGGCGGAGCAGTTGCAGAGAGAGACTCAAAAAAGGGGTGTGGCAGGAGCAAAACAGCACGAACATTCGGTGGCAGCGGCGCTTGTTTTGGATACCTATCTTCTCTTTAAACAATTCTCGCTGAAAACTTTTGATAATGAATAAGCTCATTCATTGACAAAAGTAAAAGGACCCCGATAGTATCATCAGTGAAAAAAGGGGGATTTTTCATGGGAGAGGGAGTAGTAGAATGAAGTGTCCAAAATGTGAAGGTTTGATGGTAGTCCAGGCTTTTTTTGATCATTTTTTTAATTTTGAGGCGTGGAGATGCATCAATTGTGGTAATATTATTGCAAAGAAAGAACGGACAATTGAATTTGACGTTTTTAGCATCTTCAACCAACAACAAAAAATTAAACAGAGAAAATGAATTTATTGTCAGACTTCGTCGTTTTTCAGAGCACGTATAAAACGCTTGCTCTTGGTCTGTTCCGGCATGGGGAACTCTGCCAAAGAGTGTCCGGAGAGAGCAAAGAGATGAGTGGGGTGTTGCTTGTGCAGCTTGATGAACTTTTAAAAAAAGAATCGCTTACCGTTCGCGACCTTACTTTTATGGGGGTACACGTAGGGCCCGGACCGTTTACGACTATTCGTACGCTTGTGGCGTATGCGAATGGTCTTGCATTTTCAAGTGGTGTTCCGCTTATTGAAATTGATGGATTTGAAGCTTTTTTTAAAGATCTGCCGCCTCAACAGTCTGATTATACCGTCATTATTTTTAATGCCTTTTGCCAAGAGCTTTTTTATGCAATCCGTACAAATCGAACAGGAGTTTTCGAGACGGGGATTCTTTCGTTTGCTGGTATGGCAGAACTTCTGAGGCGCTGTGCCCCGTTGACCGTGCAGATTGCAGGGCAGGGGGTGAGTCTTTTTAAAGCCGAACTTGATCAACTCAGAGCGGCAGGACTTGAGGTAGAAATTTTGCCGCAAGAGGCAGTTTCGCTTGAGGCGATGGGAGCTCAGGCTTTTGAGCAGTGGCGTGATGAATCCAAGCGTGTCAGTATTGTACTTCCTCGTTATCTCAAGCAGTGTGCAAAATAAAAGATCGCAGGATACCTAAAAAAACAGTAAGGGCAGTCTCAGACCGCAGGATAGTTTTGGTCAGTGCAACTGGTACTCCTTGAGCATTTTTGAGCAAAAGCCGTTCTTCGGCAGTAAAATCACCTTCAGGCCCCATGACACAGGTCATGCTGGTGGATTTAAGCGTCTGAATTTTTTCTATTGCCTTCTGCGCAGGAATTCCATCAGGATGGCAAAAGAGAAGAAGCGTACTGGTGGTTTGTGTAAGAGCCTCGGCTAAAGTGATCGGTGTTTTGTAGGTCGGAATCACAAACTGTTTTGATTGTTCCGCTGCGGCGACCAAAAGTCGATGAGTCCGTTCAAAATCAGCAGCTGGTTTACGGCGTGATTTTTCTGTGATAATGGGAGTAATTGATGCAGCGCCCATAACCGTAAGTTGTTCGAGCGAGTGCTCATATGCTTCTCGGTCAAGGAGCGGAAGTAACCAGTGAATCGCTGGTGACAGTGGTTGTAGCTCCCGCATCTCTTCCAATGTAACAATAATCTGTTTTTTTTCACTACTCAAAATACGCGCCGTAACCTGATGTGTTGAAGAAAAGAGCGTGAGGCTCTCTTCGGGTTTTAGGCGGAGTACGTTTTTAATGCGGTGTACTAACTCTGGTTCAGTTATTGACAGCTGCTTTTTTTGAGTAGAATTCTGAGGGAGTGCCTCGCAAAAGAGTGCAAACTCATGCATTTCGTTTTTCATGCCAAATCCATGCTAAAAATCTATTTTTAAGAACTCTAATTGATTGTAACGCACTTTCACCTTTGACGGCACACCAAACAAGCCAGGCGAGTGCTTTTTTTTCTAAATTCGAACGCTTCCCTTTGCGTGGAGAGAGCGGTTGATGGCTGTCGGACTGTTTTTGTTCTCTTTCTTGAAGCGTCTCTTCAAAAAAAGCTGAGGCCTCATCTGCTTCGGCTGCCTGTTCGGTTTCCTGATTGTTGATTTTTGCCATCATTGGTGCATTTATAAAAAAGAAAAAACAGAACAGCGCGACTTTTAGAGGTCCTTTATTCACAACGTAACTCCTTTTACGATACAGTAAGAATAGTAGTTTTTATACTAGAATACCTGCGCTCTCTTGTGAAGAAGTAAGGAGATTGATCGTGAAAAAGCAGCCAGTTGCCCTTGTGATTCTTGATGGATGGGGTGTGCGAGACTCCGCATTTTTTAATGCAATAGCAATGGCGCGTACTCCTTGCTATCGTTCTTTGCTTAAAAAGTATCCTTCGACGCAATTGCAAGCGTCTGGACCTGCGGTCGGGCTCCCCGATGGGTTTGCAGGAAACTCAGAGGTAGGGCATTTGACCATGGGCGCTGGGCGACGGATTAAACAGCTTTTGTCGCGTATTGATGAAGCTCTTGAGTCAGATTACTTTGAACAGAACGTGTTATTGCATGAAAAATTAGAGCTTTTAAAAAAAAATAATGGAACATTACACTTGATTGGGCTTTTGTCTGACGGAGGTGTGCATAGTCATGAGCGGCATCTTTATGCGCTGATTGCAGCAGCGGTGCATGTGGGTATAAAAAAGATTTTTATTCATGCCATTCTTGATGGGCGAGATACGCCACCGCAGTCTGCAGCGCTTTATTTAGAGCGGCTCAACGCTGAGTGCACACGGCTTGGCGGTGGGAGTATTGCTTCGATTATGGGCCGTTTTTATGCCATGGATCGTGATGAAAACTGGGACCGGACTCTATTGGCGTTTGAGTGTTTAAAAGGGGATTTGAAATCCGCTCGTACAGACCCCCCTTCGACAGGCTCCCAGCCGTCGCTAAAGCTAAGGCGGGCAGGCAGGACAGCTTCTCACTCGATGCAAGCCGTTCATACTGATATTTCGATACACTGTGCCGCTCGCCCTGAGTGCTTTCCGCAGGAAAGTGTATCGAAGGGTTTATACGAGCGGCCTTGGCAAGAAATACTTGAGTGCTCATATTCTGCAGCTGTTTTTGATGAATATATTGTACCGCAGGTTTTGTTGCCAGAAACAAGAATTGGTCAAACTGACGGGGTGATTCTCTTTAATTTTAGGGCGGATCGTATGCGGCAACTTGCCGGCATGCTTTTGGGTGTCCAGCCAGAAGTGCGCAAAAAGGCTTTTCCAGGGGTATTCCCCGCAACCTGTTCTTGTGCATGGGTTTTGAGCATGACCCGGTATTCATCTGAATTTCATAACGAGGTTTTGTTTGAAAAAGAGCCAGTATCCCACACTCTTTTGGACGAACTTGAAGCAATAGGTAAAGAAGTTTTTGTTATTGCAGAAACAGAAAAATATGCGCATGTTACCTATTTTTTTAGTGGCGGACGCGAAGTAATTCGACCTCATGAGTGTCGAGAGTTAGTGCCTTCGTTACCGGTACGTTCTTATGCTGATGCACCGGAAATGTCGGCAGCAACAATTACCAAAAAAGTACTTTCTGCACTTGAAGAAGATCGGTTTGATTTCTTCTTAATCAATTATGCCAATGCGGATATGGTGGGACATACAGGTAATTTTGAAAGTGCCGTTAAAGCGGTAGAATGTCTTGATGCTCAGTTGCAGGCTCTTTATCAAGCATTTGTGCTTGAGCGTCAGGGGACGCTTTTTATTACGGCAGATCATGGCAATGCAGAAGAGATGTGGGACGAAGTCGCTCAAGCGACTAAAACGGCCCATACCGCCAATCCCGTCCCCTTGATGGTAGTCGGAGAAAAAACCGTTGATTTAAAACACGTTTCTGAACTTGCTGATATTGCGCCGCTTATTTTGCAGTTTTTTGGTCTTGCTGTTCCTGTTGAGATGAAATAGCGGCTATCTTTCTGCGTGTTTAGTAACCTGAAAATGCTGCTTTAGTTCTGGATAGAGATGCTCGCGCCATTCTTGAAGTGTTTTATAACCAGCTAATTGGAATGGCGTTCCACTGAAGTTGCTTTTTACTGATGGATCTGCGCCATTTTCTATAAGATAACGGCATATATCGTCACCTACGGTAGGCGACAATTTTGCTGCATAGTGCAGCGGGGTGTCACCATCACTTGTTTTTGCGTCGACATCAGCCTTGTTTTCAACAAACAGTTTTACTAGTTCAGGGTCGTAATCTATATGTACCGACATTGATCGATGTAAGACAGTAGCGTTTTCGAGTAGTTGAGTATTAATAGTTTTTGCAGCCCCATATTTTAATAATTCCGTTACTATTTCTAGTCTATCCTTCGTTGTGTTTAAGAGAGCTGCAGCAAGAGGTGTGTTTTTATTAACATAATCAGAAGGTGCATCATATTTTATAACCTCGCTTGCATCTGCGCCAAGATCAAGAAGCTCTTTTACAAAAACAAGAGGAAGATATTGAGCAGCGAGGCAAAGAAGTGAGGTTTCTCCTTCTGTAGTAGGCAGAACGTCCTTTTTAAACTGTAGGTTAATTTTTTGAAATTGTTCTTTTGTTGTTGTTTTGTTGATTTTCTCTAGCCAAATTTTTTTGAAAGTCTCTGGTTCCTGTTCAAAATTATATGCGGCATGAAGGATTGTTGTATTCCATGACTCTTCTTCTATTGGAGTTATTTGATGAAATGCTCTGGCAAGTTCATCAAAAACCGGAAACTCTTTTTTTTGTTCTGCAGGGTGAGTTTCTTGTGAAGCGAATCCCAGGGAAATTGCGGCTAGATAGAGCCAGTGCTTCATGGTATTAAATCCTTTTTTGTAGGAAGATAAGGCGGTATTTTTACCTTCTACGTTTTTACCATGCTCACCACTCAAAAGTCCAGAATAACATGCATAGATTCCACCACAAATTCCTAGGCCAACGCACAGAATGATATATTTTAATTTTTTAATTTTTCCATGGCTTTTTTATTTATTTGTTTAGCTTTTTCGCGCTTTTGTGTATTTGGATAGAGGTTCTCAAGCCAGGAATCAAACGATTGGTAATAACCAGCAGAGGCTAATTGCCATGGTGCTTTACCTTCTTTGTTGAGCGCATTACCATCTGCTCCATTTTCTAAAAGATAACGGCAAATATCATTATTATCGTCATACAGTGATATTGCTGCATAGTGAAGTGGGGTATCTCCATTTTCATCTTCGAGGTCGAGTCGAGCACCATTTTCAACAAGTAATTTTACCAGCTTAAACTTATCGCCGTACACAGCGTTATGTAATGCTGTCAAGTTTCTTTTGCCTGAGGGATCCCAGCTAATCTTTTTATTAATAGTTGGTGCTGCACCGTTTTCCAAAAGCATTTGCGCGACTTTGAGTCCATCTGGAGCCGCATAGGCTGTAGCTGCATAAAGTGGAGTCCTATTTATATAGTTGTTCCCTTCTGTGATCACTTCTCCGGCATCTGCGCCAAGCTTAAGAAGCTGAGTCACATACGTGAGGCCAAGAAACTCTGCGGCAGCACACAAAAGTGATATATTGTAGTGGAACATTGCCGAGCTGCTATTTAGTTCTTTTCTAAATTGTTGATCAATTGTTTTGAATTGTTCCTTAGTGAGATTATCGTTAATTTTTTCATTCCAGAGGGACTTAAATTCATCTGCTTTAGATGTATTCCCCATTGCCCAATAGAGTTTTTGACCCCACGATAAAATTTCTTCATCTTTTTTGGTCGGTTCTTCTGTAAGAACGGTAGGGATAACTTTTGGTTTTTCAATTTTTTCTATTTTTTCTTCAATTTCTTCTGGCTTAATAATTTTGGATTTAAGTTCTTCAGGTTTTGGGAAGGGGTCTTCGTTATACAAAGTTATTGCAAATTCTCGTGGAGATTGTATTACAGCAATATCGCCAGAGTATGTTAAAACTTCTTTTAAATCAGGATTTGCACCATGGGTGATAAGTAAATTTAACATAGTGAGGTCATTATTTTTGATTGCCCAATGGAGTGGAAGTGGTAATGTCCAACCCTTGTCATCAACAGCGACGGCTTGGTTTGGATCAACTCGGACATTGTCAATTTGTGTTCTGAGTAATATTTTTGCAATCTCTATATTCTTATTTCTTACTGCGCAATAAAAAAGTGTTTCTTGGTAGGGGTGTATATTGAAAAGTAGCAGTTGAGAAAGCGCTTTTGATAAAATGTCCTTATCGAGATTCTTGCTAAAAAATTCTACATCTTCGGGGTTGCTTTTGTTTTGTGCGGCAATGGCGTATAGTCTGGCAACTTTTTTATCGTAGTTTAATCTTTTTTGGTATAGGTTCCAAGCCTGTTGTTCAATCGACTGAGGATCTTTAGGAAAATAAGGGTAAATGAGATTGTTGAGTTTTTCATTGTATCCATAAAGGTTTATGGCTAAAATTTGGCTATCGTCGAAAGAGATTTTGGGGAAAAGTTTTTGCAAACTATTTTTTTCTGCATAAGCAGAAAGTAGATATTTTAATACAGCTGGTTTTCTCTTTTTTAGCGCCATTTCAAAGAGCGTCTCCCCAGGAACAGCCAAGAGATGGGCTTGTTGATACTTGGTAAAAGGGTCAAACCAGGTGTTGTTTTCTAAAAGTTTTTTTACTTCCGCGGCATTGTCGTCTAAAAGAGCCGTTTCTATTTTTGTACCCAACTCTTGTTTTTTATCTAAAAATTCTTGCTCTTTTGTTTTTGGTTTTTCTATTTTAACAAAAGATATCTCGGTTTCTTCTTCTTTAATAATCTGATTTGTTTTTACTTCTTGTTTTGTGGGTTGAGTGTTAACTTGCTCTATTTGTTTTGTGGGTTGAGTGTTAACTTGCTCTATTTGTTCTGTGGGTTGAGTGTTAACTTTATCCATGCCCTTAGCGAAATCGTTAAAAATTTGATCTGTTTTCGTCTCAGTAACAATAGTCGGCTTTATTTCTTTTTTTTGTTCTGCAGGGTGAGTTTCTTGTGAAGCGAATCCCAGGGAAATTGCGGCTAAATAGAGCCAGTGCTTCATGGTATTAAATCCTTTTTTGTAGGAAGATAAAGCGGTATTTTTACCTTCTACGTTTTTACCATGCTTACCACTCAAAAGTCCAGAATAACATGCATAGATTCCACCACAAATTCCTAGGCCAACGCACAGCGTGATAATGGGGTGCTTGCGCACCAAAAGGTCGGGGCGGAGGTTTGTGCGGCAAAATTGCAAGTGGCGTATCCAGTCTGCTTTTTGTGGCAATAAAGTGTGGCAAGTTGCGGTATTAATGTGCGAAGAAAAAGAGCATATGGCAGCACTGGTGCTCAAAGAAAGTATGCCGGCAAGCATGACTATTTTTAAACTATTTTTAAACATGGCTACTACCTCTATTATTTTTTATTTAAGGGTTACTTTAAAGAAGTTCTGTGGAGATTCACTTTAGCCTCACCTGGCTTATTTTTCTATAATTATATTCGCTTCAGAGTTGAATCTGCGAATTCAATTTTGATAGGGCTGTGAGAGTTTTCAAATATACTAAAGGGTTCGCTTGGTCGACCTGGATCTTTAGAAAACTCGCGTTTCGTTCTGATTATAGCTTTGACGTGGCGATTTTTCCAGTACGAGAATCCTGACTTATTAACTATGATTGTGTGGATGTTAGGTTTTTTTAAAAGCGTCTTGAGGGCTCTGAGCGTGTCGTCAGGAGTGATTTCTGCGTATTTTTTGTTGTATAATATGGTATTAACGATATTAACGTTGTTTAGTTTAGTTTTGTCCTTCTGTTCTTGACTCACTGCCGTTTTGCTCTGATTGGAGCCTTTTCTTGTAAAACAGTAAGATTGTTTACCATATTTGTTTGTTTTTATAGAAAAGTTAAAATCAGTTGGGTTTTTTGAGAGTTCTTCGATTTTTACTTCAAAGTTTTCGTCAACAAAATTATGATTATCTATGCCTTTACTTAAGTCAGAATAGGTGGCTTTTTTATATTCCGTTCCCTCTGTTTTGAACTCACCGTAATAAAGATGCAGGAACAAGTTTTCGGGTATGGTGATTGGCCATACGGCGATTTCTGCAAGGTTGCTCCCAAACTGGCGATCAGACTCTTTATCAGATTTTGTATAATAAATACCTGCCAAAAGCAAGCCCATTGATACTACTGTAACCCCCATGAATGCAAGCCAGCCGGTAGCAAGAGCCAATTGCAGTCTGGTTTTGCTGGCAACAAATTTTTTGGCGGCGGCAAGGGTTGAGGCGAAGAGATTCTTTTTTTGTTCTTGTTGCTGAGCGTAGTTAAAAGGTAGAGATACTCTTGCAGAGGGTGCGCAAAATAAGGGGGTCAATACGCTCATAAACGCACTGGCAAGTGCTATTTTCTTGAAATTTATTTGCATGAGAATGCTCCTTCTGTTTATTGAAATCTATTTAATTAATTTCCATTGTAGCAAATTAGTAGAAAATGTCCAGCGCATTGCCCCAGCCCCCTGCGCTCCCTCCCTTCGATACTTTTTCATCTTCGATGAAAACACTCAGGGTAAACTCAACTCTGCTGATTACTCGGGATGAGCGGCGGGGTGGGTTTTTTTGTGTAAAATCTAGTTTTGTTCTTGAGGAGTTGCATTTCTGAGCGCAACAATACCAAAAAAGAGGCTGAAAAGAGCCATAGTAAAGAAGAGATCAGAGAAAAGAGTTGCTCCCAAAAGGCTGCCAACCTGGTCTGCGGAGCTTTGATAAAATGGGATTGCATATAGATAAGCTTTTAGAAGCCCATTCAGTGTGTGTGAATACATGCCAGACGTGAGCCAGGAGCCGAAGTTAGTGATAAAGAAGAAAGTAAGTGAGCTGCTGAGTGAGGCGAATAAAAGACGGAGATAGGACGTTTTTGTTTTGAGTGCATTGCCAAAGAAGAGGGCGATCAAAAAACTTCCGTAGACAAATGGAATAGTGCTGTGAAAGCCACAAAAACAATCTCCCAAAAAGAGTGCACTTAATAAGGTGATTGCTGCCCAAAATGGTGAAAGAACTGATCCTGCAAAGAGCGAAAGTGCCCCTATGGGCGTACAATTAACTGGATGGGGGATAAGGCGTACTACTATGACGCCTATGGCTATAGCGAGAGCGAGAACTGTTTTATTTGATGTTGGTGTTTTCATATTTAAACCTTTAGTTTGTGTGTTTTGTCGCTCGTATACTTCCCTTCGATACAACCCCGGAGTTTATCCCGAGCTTGTCGAGGGGGGTCACTCAGGGTGAACTATCTCTTCGAGATACATTTTTTCTTGCGAAAAAACACTCGGTATGAGCGGATGGTGTGAATTTTTCGTTCATTAACTCTCTCAAGATATGCTCAAGACATGCCTCCAACCGCTCGCCCTGAGCTTGTCGAATGGGTAAAGCGGCACGTAAATAGGGCAAATCTCTTGAGGAGAAAATTTATTTCAGTATTTGCAAGGTTGTTTATCGCTCAACCCATTCGACAGGCTCAGGGTGAGCGGATTTAGTATTTTTTCCCTTCTAGATCGATATATTGGACTCTTTTAATATCGAAGTTTTTTCTATTCGCCAGGGCGAGCGGACGTGGCGTAAAACATTGCCAGTCGTCGCTAAAGCTAAGGCGAGGTGAGTTGATACAGCTAAAAATCGATACCCTTTCGTGCCGGAATACCTTTTTGAAAAGGGTGTTTTATCTCTTTCATTTCAGTAACAAGATCGGCAAAGTCGATAAGTTCCTGGGGAGCTCCGCGACCCGTGATAATAACTTCTTGCGTTACGGGACGTTGTTTGAGGACATCAATAACGTGATTAACCGGTAAAAAGTCAAAGAGCATAACGACGTTAAGTTCTTCTAGAATAACCAGATCGAAATCAGGGTCTTTGAGCACCGTCTGAGCGTAATTCCAACCATCAACAACTTCTTGAGGTGGCAACTCTTCGGCTGCGCGTTTTTTATACCACCCTGCTATTTCGTGGCTTTTGCCAAAGGCGCGATAGATTAGGTGAGGAATGGGGGACAAGAGTTGTTGGTCTGAGCCAGGCTTGAGAAACTGAACAAAGGCAACAGAAAGTCCATTGCCGGCTGCCCTGAGGGCTGCGCCAAAGGCGGCGGAAGTTTTCCCTTTTCCGCCACCGGTATAAACCTGTACAAGCCCTTGCTTGAGGGGTCTTAAATTGAGCATCTTCCACTCCCACATGAAATACACTTCATACAGCCTTCGCTTGCGACGAGTTGCCCTTGACATTCAGGACACTGATTCCCATTTTCAGGAATATCGGAAAGTATTGCCGCGCGAACGACTTTTTTATCTTCTATTTTTTTGCTTCCTACCGTGAGCACTTGAAGTGAGCGGCTGCCGTCGCGGTAGATCGTGGTCCCTTTGCATCCAGACTTATAGGCCATGACGTATGACTTTCGCACATCTTCAGGCGTTGCACTGTTGGGGAAATTGATTGTCTTTGAAACGGCATTATTCACGTGGCGTTGGAATGCGGCCTGAATCTGAATATGCCATTCTGGTTGAATAGAATGCGACGTTATAAAAGTGCTTTTTAAATGCGCGGGTATTTCAGGCAAGTCCTGGACTGAGCCTGCATCGGCAACTTTTTGCATGAGCTCTTCCGAGTAGAGCCCTTCTTTTTTGAGAGCATCTTCAAAATATTTGTAGGTGACCAAAAGATCAGCTTTTGCGCCTTCATTGGTCCAGATTGATTTACGGCGGTGAATGAGTGCAAAGATGGGTTCAATTCCGGAAGAACAGCCGGCGATTGTGCTAATGGTGCCGGTTGGAGCTATGGTTGTTCGAGCGACATTGCGAATTGGTTTTTCGTTTCGTTCGTAATAGAGACTTTTTTCAAAATAAGGGAAAGCGCCCCGTGCTTCAGCCAATTTCTCTGATGCTTTGCGTGCAGTGTCGTTGACAAACTTCATGATGGCTTCAGCGGTATCGACGGCTTTTTGTCCGTTGTAGGGTATTTCGAGTTGGATGAGCATGTCGGCAAATCCCATTACCCCTAAACCGATACGCCGCAATCCTTTGCTCATTTCTGCGATGCGATCAACGACATAGTGGTTCATGTCGATGACATCGTCAAGGAAGCGGACGGCGAGTTCGACGGTCTTTTCAAGCTCATCCCAGATAATTTCTTTATTGGCAACAAATTTGGCAAGATTAATTGATCCAAGAACGCATGACTCGTAGGGTAAAAGAGGCTGTTCTCCGCATGGATTGGTAGACTCAATTTGGCCAAGCGCCGGGACCATATTGCTTTCGCTTTCGTTTATTCTATCGATGAAAATGACTCCAGGATCGCCGTTTTTCCATGCATTAAAAACGATTTTGTCGAAAATAGCGCGTGCGCTTCTGCGTCCTGCGACAAGGCCGGTATCTGGGTGAATGAGGTTATATTCTTTGTCTTCTTCAACGGCGCGCATAAAAACATCATCAAGCGCAACTGAAATATTGAAGTGCTTGAATGAATTATTATCGGCTTTGCATTCGATAAATGCTTCTACGTCAGGGTGATTGACTTTGAGGATACCCATATTCGCACCAAGACGAACGCCACCTTGAGTGACTTCGCATGCGGTGGCATCAAAAATTCGCATAAATGAGATGGGGCCCTTGCTCACGCCGCCTGTTGATTTGATAGGCGCATTGTTTGCACGAAGGCGTGAAAAGCTAAAGCCAGTGCCTCCGCCGGTTTTGTGAATAATGGCCATATGTTTAAGTGTGTCAAAGATGCTATCGAGCGAGTCGTCGATGGGAAGTACAAAACAGGCAAAAAGCTGTTGAAGTGATCTTCCAGCACCGCGTAAGCAGGGTGAATTGGGGAGAAATTTAAGGTCGGCCATGAGTGTGTAAAAATGCTCTGCATAAGCCTGAACGTCTTGTTCAGTGCCGTGTATTTTTTCTGCTTGTGCAACATTCCAAGCAACACGCCAGAAGAGATCTTCTGGTTGCTCGCATGTATTTCCAGCATCATCTTGCTTGAGGTATCGCTTTTCGAGTATGACCCGAGCATTGGTATCAAGATTTGAACTTGGAAGATGCGCAGGGCGTTGCGCAGAAGACGAAAGCGACGTCATGTGAAAATCCTTAGAAAAACGTACAAAATTTATAATCAGAGTTTCAGCATAAAGAGGTTTCTCGAAAAAAAAAAGGAAGAAAATAAGCATTTGTTCGTTGACGCCTGCCGGTCAGTTATTTTTATAAACTATTTTCTTTGATCACCTTTTTCACCTGTTTTGGTACACTGGTGTTATTGAGAAGCACCTAAAAATCTTTGTAAGTGGAACGGACAGTGTTATGGAAAAAGTAGTCGATCATGCGTTAGCCGAAAAGCAGGTTCGAGAGCTCTGGGAGCGTGAAAAAATCTTTGAAACTAAAAAGGGATCAGGCCCACTCTTTAGTGTTGACACCCCCCCACCTACAGTCTCAGGTAAACTTCATATTGGGCATGTTTTTTCTTATACCCATGCTGATATTGTTGTTCGTTACATGCGGCTTTGTGGACATCCTGTTTTTTATCCGCTTGGTTTTGACGATAATGGCCTACCGACTGAACGGTTTGTTGAGCTCAGACGCGAAGTTTCTCCATATACTATGAGCCGTTCTGACTTTGTAGCGATTTGTCGCGAAGAGGTGGCTCACGCTGAAGAAGAGTTTAAGCAACTTTGGCAACGATTAGGTCTTTCGGTTGATTGGAACAAAACCTATTCAACGATGAGCGATTGGACTCAGCGACTTTCTCAAGAATCATTTTTACTACTTCTGAAAAAAGGGCTGGTTTATCGCAAAGAAGAACCGGCAATTTATTGTCCTGTTTTTAGAACAACGGTCTCTCAGGCTGACCTTGAAGATGTTGAAAAAGAGACTCTTTTTTCAGATCTTCAGTTTAAAACTGAAGCGGGAGAATTGCTGGTAATCAGTACGACGCGTCCAGAACTTTTGCCTTCTTGCGTAGCCCTTTTTTATCATCCTACCGATACTCGTTATAAGCATTTGGCGGGGAAAAATGCCGTTGTTCCAGTCTTTGGACAGGCAGTGCCAATTCTTGCTGACGACAAAGTTCAGGTTGAAAAAGGCTCCGGTTTGGTAATGTGTTGTACGTTTGGTGATAAGACTGATATTGAATGGTTTAAAAAACACCAATTGCCTTATCGGCCATCGATAGGTCTTGATGGACGTATGCTTGAGTTAACGGGACCTTTGGTTGGTAAAAAAGTAGCAGAAGCGCGGCTTGAGATGCTTGAAATTTTAAAGCGTGAAAATCTGGTTATTAAACAGCAGACAATTCGTCACAGTGTGAGTGTTTTTGAACGCTCAAAGCGCGAAGTTGAGTTTTTGATGTTGTCGCAGTGGTTTGTTAAAATTTTGCCGTTTAAACAGGAACTTCTTACGATGGCAGATACCATTGCGTGGCACCCTGCATTCATGAAAGCTCGGTTTATCGACTGGGTTGAAAATCTTCAGTGGGATTGGTGTATTTCGCGGCAGCGTTTTGCGGGTATTCCGTTTCCTGTTTGGTACGATAAAAAAACAGGAGCGCTCTATCTTCCAGAAGCCAAAGATTTACCGCTCGATCCACGAACAGACCCGTTCCCTGGGTCAGTGCCTGCAGGGGTTGAGCTTATTGCTGATACTGACGTGATGGATACCTGGAACACCTCATCTCTTTCACCCTATCTTTGCAAAGCATTGTACGAAAATAGAGACACCGGTGTTTTTGAAGAAGGTATTCGCGTTGATGGTTTTATCCCCATGGGAATGCGGCCTCATGCACACGATATTATTCGCACTTGGACATTCTACACGATGGTGAAAACGCTCATGCACAGCAATACACGGCCATGGGATTCTCTGGTTATTTCCGGGCATGTCTTGAGCCCTGAGGGAAGTAAAATTTCAAAATCAAAAGGGAATAATCCACTTGAACCGGATCGCCTTTTGTCACAGTATCCTGCAGATGTTGTGCGTTATTGGACAGCTTCTGCAACGTTGGGGCAGGATGTTGCGTTTTCTGAAAACACACTCAAAATCGGTAATAAATTAGTCAACAAGCTTTGGAATGCCTGTCGTTTTGCACAGGAGCATTTTATTGATGTACCACTCCAAGAACCAGAGCAAAAAGGCGCGCTTAACGAGTGGTTGTTGCATCGCCTGTCTAGCATGTATAAACAGTACACTGCTTACTTTGAGCAACGTGAATTTAGTTTAGCGCTGGGCGTTGTTGAGCAGTTTTTCTGGGGTGATTTTTGTGATAATTATCTTGAATTGATTAAATATAGCTTTTATAAACCAGAGTTCTTTGATGCTCAAGAGGTAGCTGCAACACGGTGGACGTTGTACCATGCAACAGCACGGCTTACGCAGTTATTTGCCCCATTTATTCCTTTTATTACAGAAGTGCTTTATCAAGAGCTTTTTAAAGAACGGCTTAAGGCTCAATCGCTCCATGTGACGCAATTTGCTGACGTGCAAAAGGTGTTTAATTTTGAAAAAAGCGAGACTAACGTAAAATCACTTTTAGCCGTTGTTGACGGGGTTCGTAAGCTTAAGAGTGAAAAGAAGCTTTCGCTCAAAACAGAGTTAAGTGAATGTGTGATTATTGCTTCTCAAGAAGTGCTTGATTTCTTAAAAACACAAGAAGCGACGATTAAAGGGATTTCTGGGGCGCGCGAGCTTGTGTATGCGACTCAGAGCGCGGGGTCTTCGTTTATTGAAGAGCACGAAAGCGTTTGGCGTGCGACGGTCTGTCTTTCATGATTACGGTGCGGAATTCTCAGAAAACGATACCAATAAAAAAGGCGGTGGTTGTAGCCACCGCCCAAAAGATTCTTAAACTGCTCGGGTATCAAAACTGGGATGTAGGGATCTGGATTACGACGAATAAAACCATTCGAAATTATAATAAGCAGTTTCGCCAGAAAGATAAGGCGACTGACATTCTCTCTTTTCCGCTTTATGACATAGTCCCGGGTGTTTTTTTTGAACCAGAAGTGCGTGAAGAGCGGGTTTTGGGAGATATTATTATTTCAGCAGAACGGGTTCTTGCTGATGCACGCGAGCTTGATGTTTTTTTTGAGGAGCGGCTTCAGCTACTTTTGGTCCATGGGCTTTGCCATTTGGTTGGGTATGACCATGAGACAGATGCGCAGTATGTGGAGATGTCAAAGGTTGAAGCTGCGGTTTTGGCGCAGCTTTGTTAGAAGATTATGCGGTTGGTTTTTTTGGGAGGTAGAAATTGATCCAACTTTTAACCCAATACGCGGCGTCGAACAGCTTCTCGCCAGCTTTGGTGAAAGCTGTTGGTACTACGGTTTTTCCTTGTGTAGGAATTGTTTGAACAACAACTTCTGCCTTGTCTTCAACCTCTTCGAATTTTACCTTTTCTAGATCCTCATCTTCGAACTCTTCTTCCTGCTTTTTACCAAATAAATATTCGAGGCCAGTCCATCCTAAACAGGCTGCCAGCGTTCCGCCTACGCCTGTCAAAAAGAATGGCAAAAAGGGAGTGCCAAATAACATTGTTGAACCAAGAGCACCGAAAAGTGCAGTTCCTGTGGCAGCCGTCATATTTCGAATGATTTCCGTTGCAGCACGATTCTTTTTCATAAAATCCATAGTCCATTTATAGACATATTCTGGAAGTCCGGGTTGTTCAAAGGGGATAATACTGTTTTTAAGAGACTCGCAGTTATTCATAAAAGTTGTAAATTTGTTTTGATCTTCTGGCGAAAGCTTAGGAAGTGCTGTCTCAAGATCTGTCTCACCTGTTTTTTCAATAATTATAGTATTCGCTTGTTCTTCTAGGTTGTTAATTGCTTTTCTCTGTTCTTCGGGCGGTAAATTTTTGATTTTTTCGAGATCGTTTTTTGTTAATTTTAGATCATCAAAGTTTTTTAGTTGTTGAATTGTAACAGTGTTACCAAGGTTTTGGTCAGAATCTTCTTCAGTGTTGCTTTCCTCGAGATTGTTATTAAGTTTTTCGCCCGATATCAATTCTTCTTTTTCAGGATTGGCTGGCTCTTCAACGCCTTTGGCGTCGCTGCCATCTTCTTTGTTTTTATGTTGTTCTTGAGCAGCGGCTTTTTTGTTTTCATTCATATCTTTTCCAGGATCGTGAGACAATGAGGTTCCTAATCCTTGTGAAGGAACAAAGTGAGAAGGGTGTGATCCCCCTGTGTCATTTTGAACTGGCGTTGTGGTGCTCGGGCCTGAATAGCGAGTCTCTGGAGAGGGGGAACTGTTTGTTGGTTGACTATTTCTTGGTGATGGACTTGGTGAGGAATAATTTGGGGAGGAATAGGCGCCACAATAGCCGTCATGTTCTGAGTCTCTATATCTGGGGACTGAATTAGATTGATACCCATTTGAACCGAATCCATCGGGAATGTTCATAAGGGCATTACGACGTGCATCATCTGGTGAAGTGGTGTTTTCGTCTTTTGACTTTGCAGCGTCTTCTTTAGGGAGTGTTATTAAGTCTTGATCTTCTCGTTTGGCAGGAGTTTTTTCCCATTGCTTTTCAGCATATTGGGTAATGGGGCCTTTGCATTCTCTGCACTCGACTTCTGATGAGCGATATTCTTCAATTTCTGGGTCAATGGTTGCTTGGCGTGGGAACTCATAATCTTTAAATGGATTGTTGCGAACAATGCGTTCTGGTGCAGATAGCTCTGTTTTATTTGGTTGAGAAGGTTGATTTTGACGAGTGGTTTGAGGCGTTTTATCTGTCTCATGGCGTGGAAGTGGCTTATTGGTGCTTTCGTCAGCAACTATTGCTGAGTAAACGGCACCAAAGAGCGCCAGGGAAAACCCCGCGCAAAGGATTACCAAAACAAGTCGCTTTTTCCCACGCAGGCTTCTGAGAAAGGTAGAGATACCAGTCAGAATACTATTTCGTCTATTTTCCATAAAAAACTCCATTTTTTATAGCATTTTAGATGCTTTATTTCATACGCAATTATTATTTATCTACCCCCAGTATACTATAATCAAAACTTTTTGCAAGAAAAATTCTATTTGAAAGAATATATATTGATAGATTGATCTATTTTGCCCTGTAAGAGCGGGCTGGGAAGTGTAAGAAAAGAGAGGAGCGTTGAGGCACTCCCTCTTAATGTGTAATTAAGTGTGAATTGAGAGCGTTTGGAGTTTAGTTTTTCTGGAGTTTGTTGATAATTAAAGAGTTTAAACTTATTCCCTGTATTACGGCAGCTTGAGCAAGCTTTGCATGCAGATCAGAGGAAAGTCTAACGCGAATATTACCAGAGAAAGCTTTTTCAGGGGTTTCGCCTCGTTCTTTGCACCAGTTTAGATAGTCATCAATAGAGCCTTTAAATGCTTCTTCAAGCTCATCAACAGTTGTGCCTTGGAAAGTGATAATATCCTTTAAACCAAGCACTTCACCGTGGAAGATATGCCCTTCTGCATCGTAGGTTACTTCTCCTGCATATCCTTTATATTTCATCATTTTTTATTCCTGCATTTTCTAAAAATCTACGTACTGAAATGAGAGCCCCTTTGTCTATCTCTTTCCTTGGATGTGGCCTATGAAAAACAGCTTTTACGTCATTTAGAATGATACGGATTCGAGATCCATTCCCTTCGCTTATTTCAGCACCAAGATGCTGAAATAGTGACTCGATGGTTTTCCGTTTTACATTCGACTGAATAGGGCCCTTAAAAATTAACTGTAATGTTTCACGCTGTTTTTTATTCATCGGTTTCCATTTGGAGGGCATTAGTGACACATATCTACAATATGGCACCATGTAGCAACACCATTTTCAATGGTTTCACTTCCAAAAGTTAATCTTAAGGTCACGGAGTTTATTGGTTTTAGTGAGTTGCTCGAGATTGGTAAAAACCCTGAACTCTCGGTTTGAAAGACCGTGATGGTCGCGTTCGACGGCAAGTTGATAAAAAGTCTTGGTAAAAAGCTCTTTGCGGGTAAGTTCTTCTTCTTTGGTGAGAGCAGGATATTCATCGTTTTTTGGTGCGGTATTGGGGAAAATAATTTTTTTCCGTGGACCAAAGTAAAATTGTATAAATTTCATGCCGAGGCCTGCAAGTGCTGGATTTTCTGAAGCGATAGAATCTTGGTAGGAGCCTTTTTTTACAACTGAAGCTGGATAAATATTTGGTTTTGGCTTTTTATAGATTGAGTATGCGCAAAACTGGATAAAGAGCCATTTGGGTGTATAAAAATTACCATTTTTTTTATTAAATGCTTTAAATGGAATGAGTGTTTTAAGGAAGGTTGTTGCTCCTTTATTGTATTGAGAAAGTTCCAAATACATCCAATTACGTGGCGTTTTTTTTTCTTTATCTTTAAGATCGAGGTCCCCACCTTTTTGCAGCAATAATGCTGCGTTTTTGGGGCACACATAATAAAAAGCGTTATACAGTGGTATTCTTTTGTAGGTATTTTGAATATTTGGGTTAGCGCCTGCTTGAAGAAGTAGTGTGGTAATTTCATGCTTTGAATCGCAATCGGCTGCGCAATGCAGAGGCGTATTCTCTTTGAGGTTCTTACTATTTAGGTTTACGTGCTTTGCAAGAATCGTACGTGCAATTTTCAGAGCGTTTTCGTGATCGTTTGTGCTTGCAACCCAGTGAATCAGGGTGTTCTTTTCATCATCAAGAGTCGTGAGTGGATCTATTTTATTGTCTTGTAAAAGCGCGACGATGAGTCCAAAGTTTTTGGTAGAAATTAATCTATTGATAGTTTCTGCTCCAAGGCACTTTTCTGCGCCAGAACATAAAATGGTGCTATTTACGGCAAGCGCAAAAAAAAGTGTTTTTAGAGCGGGCATGATAAAGAGTGTGAGTTTTTTCATAGTCTATTGGCCTGTTCTTAATCGATGAAAATCGATGAAAATTTTTACAAACGTAGCCTAGTATAGCTTAATTTTTTGTTAGATGTTTTTTGAGTTTTTTCGATGCTTGAGTATTTGCATGGGTTTTCGTGTGTTTTGGTTTTAGAAAATATGGTTTACCTAGAAATCAACCTAGAAGATTCTTGATTTTTATTGTCTTCTAGGTTAGTTTTTGGATTGGTCAACCAGGAGACTAATATATGTTAAAAGAAATACTTGCCCGAGAAGAAGGCAAGACGCTTGAGTTCAAAGAAAACACCTCATCGTTACAAAAAATTATTCAAACGATTGTTGCCTTCGCAAATACTGCAGGGGGCACGCTCGTTGTTGGTATCAAAGACAAAACAAAAGAAGTTGTTGGTCTTGAAAACATCTTGCAAGATGAGGAACGTTTGGCAAGTGCTATTGCCGATTCAATTTGTCCGCAGTTGATACCAGCGTTTCAGTTACATACATGGAGAAACCGAGATCTTTTGATTATTTCTGTACCCCACCTGATTGGGCCTTATTATGTTAAATCAAAAGGCCTGTCGGAAGGTGTTTTTGTACGCCTTGGTTCTACTAATCGAGTTGCGGATCAACAAGCGATAGTGCAGATTCAGCGGCTTAAAGAAAACAAGTATTTCGATGAACAGCCAAATCTTGACTGCCCGCTTTCAGAGATTGATTTTGATGTGGCAAAGAAGCTGTTTGCTGAAGTTTCTAAAAAATTTACCGATAAAACAGCACGATCGCTAGGCTTGATTATTCCCTACCAGACTGAAGAAAAACCAACCAATGGAACAGTATTGCTCTTTTCTGGCCAAATCCTTAATTACTTTCCAGACGCATGTATACGATTGGCTCGCTTTTTAGGTAGGGATAAAACGCAGATTCTTGATCATCAAGAACTTGTAATTCCTCTTGCTTTGGCACTTGATCCTATTTTGGCTTTTATTAGACGTCATACGGTAATGGCTGCAGAAATTGGGGCGAAGAGGCGAAAGAATATCCCACAATATCCTGCTGTTGTTATTCGTGAAGCTATTGTCAATGCTCTTGTACACTCAGATTATTCAATAAAGGGGGCGTCGATCCAAGTTGCTATTTTTGAAGACCGAATTGAAGTTACCAATCCAGGTGGACTGCCATTTGGGTTGAGTATGGAAGCGGCACTTTCCGGGATTTCTCAGTTACGAAATCGCGTTATAGGTCGTGTTTTTAGAGAACTTGATCTTATTGAACAATGGGGGTCTGGCCTTGAACGAATGCGTTCAGTTTGCATTCAGCAAGGGATTCAGGCACCAAAGATTGAAGAACTGGGTAAATTTTTTAAAGTAACTTTGTATCATGGTAAAGGTAAAAAAAAGACCGAGCGAATATGGCAGAAACCTCTCGTTGAGTATCTGAAAAAACATAAAACAATAAATCCTAAAAAAGCACAGGCTCTCTGGAGTGTTACACCAAGAACAACAAGCACGCGGCTTAAGGATATGTGCAAAGAGGGCTTGTTGGTTGAAATTTCAACTGGTCCGTTTGATCCACAAAAAGTCTTGCGCTTGTCGTAGCCCTCTGACTAAAAATCAACTGAAAGCAACGCAGTGATAGTATCAAATACAATTGCTCGTTGCCCATTAAATCCATATTTACACGAAAGTGCAAAGTGCGGTTTTACACTGTTTTCTGCTTTTGAAAAGAAATCATACGATGCCGTAAAGACCGCATTATGCGTGGTCCATTCCCGCTGAATCTCTGCACTGTTTGCAATGGGGACACTAAAGTGATTTGAATCAAGATAGAGCCGAGATTCTTCTTGTTTTGTGTACTGGTACGCTGCGCGCAGTGAAAAGTTGGCAAAGAGGTGGAACGCTTCAGCATAGAGAGTGAAATGCTGTAAAAAGCCTGGATCTTCAAAGACTTCTGCTTTATGCAATAAAAGCAAGTCAGTTTGAGTCAGATCAGTTTTGATACGTTTTGACCGGTGTATGCCCCACAAATTTGCAAGTTCGATATCGAATCCAAGATGAGCATTTTTACTGTACTGTAGCTCAAGGTTAAAACCACCTAAAATTCCAAAATTGGCATCATTGCCGAGTGCTGGCGCAAAAAAACTATTTTCGTCAGACGGTTTTCCAGTGGGGAAAATAAAGCCAACACGCGCATTTAAAAAGACATTTTTTAGGAATTGACGCGATTGGGGGAAATAACGCTCCCAGCTTATTAAGGCCGTCAAATCGCCAACACCACTTCGGTCCCAGCCATGCAGATTGATTGCTGCAATGCGCTCAATCTCACTGATAAATGCATCAGTAGTATATAAGTTGCCCTCAAAGGTAGTATTTGTATTACGGGGGGAAGGCCTCCAGACTACATTTTTAAGCTGCATGGCTACAAAAGGAAGATAGAGCCCTAGTGCAATATCGTAGGGTAAATAGTACTGGGCGCGCAGAAGTAAGTTATCAACTTTAAAGCAGCCGGTGGGGATAAAAAGACCATGAGTGCCGTCATCATCGTTGATATTAAACTGTTGAGCGAGTTGGCTTATGGTATTGTCGTAAGCATCTCCTTTGAGTGCAGCAATTGCATCTTGTTCATTCTGAAAAAGTTGCAGTACGTCTGCATGTTTGCGAAAACAGTTTGAATTCCCTCGTTCATCTTCATCTGCTTGAAAACCATGCTGTTTGAACGCATGCTCAAGCGCAATGCCGACGTTCCAGCAAGAACAGGCCGTCTGCTTGGTTGCTAAAAGACGGTCATAACTATTGAAAAGATTGAGTCGTGGAATTGAAAAAAGAGCGTTGGGGAAGAAGAGCACCATTGTTGTTATAAGTATTAGTTTTAAAAAAAAGGCTTGTGAGCCAGCTCGTACAGACCCTTCGACAGGCTCAGGGCGAGCGGGGTTTAACTGTTTTACTTGTATTCTTTGGTGCTTCAGTAGGGAGATAAAAAAACGTTTCATATTATATTCCTTATTAATCGTTGGTGTAAACGTGATCGCCACCGATCATCCAGCTTCCATTTGCAGATCTTAGAAAAAGCGGCCCCATGGAGAGAGAGCGTGAAGATATTAATGTTCGTGGAGCTCCTGCCACAGGAATAATGCCTGTGTGAATTACGGGATTGATTGCTTCGAATGTTCCATTAAGCTGTACGGGATAAAATGAGCTTCGTGACATAAAAAACATTGCGCCATCGGTTGCAATATAATTTCGGTAAGAACCACGATCATAATAAAAAGTTGGGTTAACATCTTCAAAGAAATGGTCCTTGAAGAGCGTTGCCGTATAATCTGAGATAGGGTCCTGCATTCCCAAAATTGAGAGCCGATAAACACGTGCTTGATTAAGACTGACACAGGCATTGAGAATATAAATATTTCCGCCTCGTTCTGTTGTTGCAAAATCAATTGCTTTATCCGTAGGACTGACTACAAAAAAGCGTGCCACTGAGCCAGCGCCTTCAGGCAATGTAATCTGCGTCCATGCTAAATTATGCTCAGTATCGTGCATGATAGAGCGGCCATTCCCAACACGGAAAAGACCTCTGCTTGTTGCCAAAAGAGCGAGCCTGCCCGAGAGAGCAAGATCAGAGAAAGAGGTATCTGTTGGAAGAGAGAGTGATGGTACAGAGGCAAGCAGCTCTACTTCTGGTTCTCCTGTAAAAACCGTAGCAGAAGCGGTAAATCGGTAGAGCGCATCGGTTGTGAGAACAAAAAGTTGATCGTCTTGTGCAATAAGTTTACGTACATTTTTAAATGAGCCAACCTTCTGGAAGAAGAGATTGAGGGGAAGGTTTTCAAAATTTGGTCCAAGTTGTCCAACGGCCCACCCGGCTCCATCTTCATTAGCTAAGACCGCAATACCCCCATTTCCGCCAACAACAAGCCAACTATGGGTTGCGTCTGAGATAATTTCTGCAGCGATAATGCCATTGAGATCATCGAGCACTCCACCGGTAAAAAGAATACTATCAGTGTTGAGGTCGATGCCATTGCGTGTTGATGCATCGGTTGCAAGGGCAGTATGATTAAGACTTTTTTGGGCTTCAAAATAGGTATCGTCATATCCACTTTGTATGAGAGCAACAGCGCGATATCCTGTTGCGCAGACAAGCGAAACGCGGTTTCCAAGAGTTTGGTCAAATGCATTTAAAGAGCGAGGGAAGTCGGCGAGAAATTGAAAACCAGATTTGACTTGCGACGAGAGCATATTGACGCTGTTTTCAAAGGTATTAGTTCCCCATTGGGTTCGCTCAACGGCAGTGAGCGAATCAGCTGTAGCTCCGTTCAAAAGTGTAAACTGACCAAGTACATTGTCGAGTACAAGGCCATATTGAGGGGACATACTTCCGGCGACACGATGCCAATCTGTCCAACCCATAATGCATCCATTCGCCTGGAAAAGAGCTTGCGAAGCAAAAATACCACCATGCTCATGGGCAAGAATATTGTCTTCAAATACTGAGACGAATACCGTATCTTTTTCGACGAATAATTTTTTAATATCGCCCGGCAAGGTGCCTTCACCGCCAACTTTTGCTTTGTAAATATCAAGGTCAGTTGGAGAAAAGAGGTCGCCTATTCCGGTTGGTGCAGTTACAAAAGCTCGGCCAATCAGTCGGTTATTTAAGGTAGCGTTATAGAAGTTAAAAGGAATGGCTGTTTTTTTGGCAAGTGTGCCTGCGTTTTCTCCCGTTCCAATAAGCGGAAGTGCGTAGACATCTTGTTTGGTAGTAGTAGGATCGCCTTTTCCGCCAACAACAACGAGATAATCAAGCCCTGTTGATGCGGACATGGTTGCAATATGATGTGTGCAAAATTGAGCTTGCGCCCCGGCTGGGTTGCCGCCAATGATAGAGTCGGGGGCTAAAACGTCATCAGGCGTAATCTTTGAGCCTGCACCATAAATGACAGAACGAGCACCGCTCATAGGGTCGTTTGCCGAAGTCACGGCGTAGCCACTGTAAAAGACGCCCAGCGTTTCGCTGCCATAGAGTGTGACTGGAATTCCGGCTGTTTGATTATCAATAGAGGTGAGATCATTTCCTATTTTTAATGCATCACTGCTGACGTTGAGTGGTACGCTTTCTGCTGTTTTGAGAACATAGTTTGGAGCGAGGTCATTGCCTGTTTTTTGAACTGAGCCAGGGACGAATGCGCTGTTTATTTGACCAAAGTTACCACCATGAGGTTTGACGACTGCAAGAAATGACGAGCGGTTTGCAATGCCTGCAAGAGCAAAAATGCCATTACATACTTCATGATTTGCATCAAGAAGTTCTTCTGATGAGATGAGATTGATGGTGCTGTTTGAGCTGAAGCTGCGGATTGAGTAAAGTTTTGTCCCTTCTGCTTGTGTTACTATCAAAGGGCAGCTTTCGAGAAGTGAAAGTTGTGAAATCACCGCACCATAGAGCGGATTTGCTTGATCTTTTTCCGCATTAAGCGTTATTTTTTCGGGTGTCAGTCCGACAAAATAGGTATTGTTTGGACCGATAGTTGAGACGGAGGCATCCTTATATTTTTCAGCAGGAGCTTCGTGTGCTCCTACAAAAAAGTAACGAGATTCTTTATTGTATGCATATTGCTGGATGGCAAAGGGGAAGGAGACGGCAGTATCTTTTATTGCAGCTAATTGAATAGTTGCCTTCACCTGAGTTGCGCATAACAAAAAAAGTAAACTGAATCGTAAACGTGACGTACTGACCATTGAGTTTTTCCTTTTGGTGAGCTCTGCTTTTAAAACGGAAATAAGTTTACCAGTACTTTGCGCGCCTTGCTACTCGAAAAGAGAGAGAAGCTCGCCTACATGTTTAAAGCGTTGGACAGAACAGGCGGTTTTCTCAATCTTTTGTGTTCCAGAAACAATGAGATTAGTGATGCCAAATTTTTCTGCTTCGTTTACATGGAGTCCAATGTAATTGATTGGTTTTATTTGGCCTGTCAAACTGATTTCGCCAATTGAGAGGCATTGGGAGGGGAGTGCTTGTTGAAAAAAAGTAGAGAGAAGTGCGAGTGCAATGCCAAGATCTGAGGTGTTGCCACGAATTTTCAAGCTTCCGCTTATTTTGAAAAAAATATCCGAAGCGCTCAATTTAAGATGTAGGTATTTTTCCAAAATTGCAGCAATTAAAATAACCTGTTTGGGATCAATGCCAGAAATAACCCGTTGTGGAATGCCATATTGACTTGCAATAGTAAGTGCTTGGAGTTCAAGGAGTAGTGGCCGTGATCCTTCGATCGAGCTGACCAAGGCTGAGCCAGGAGCGTGTGACTGTTCCTCAAGAAAATGGGCGTTTATATTGGGCATTTCTTGTAGTCCTGCGCCACACATTTCAAAAAAACCAAGCTCGTTAATAGTGCCGAAGCGGTTTTTTATAGAACGTAATATTCGTGTTTGCCAGCGATCTTCTCCTTGAAGATAGAAGACGCCATCAACCATATGTTCAAGTAATTTAGGGCCTGCCATAATCCCTTCTTTAGTGATGTGACCACTTAAGAGAACGGTAATATTTCTTTCTTTGGCAAGACGCATGAGACGAAAAGCGGCCTCTTTAAGCTGCCCTACGCTTCCGGGAAGAAGGTCATTGTCGCCGGTGAGGCAGTTTTGAATTGAATCAACAATAATAAGATCAGGCTTTTTTATTTCGGCAGTTGCAATAATCTCATCAAGACGTGCTTGATCAGAAAAGAGTACAGAACTTTGTAAGCAGCCAAGCCGTTCTGCGCGGGTACGAACCTGTTCAAGTGATTCTTCTGATGAAAAATAGAAGACCGAATATTTTTGGGCGAGTGCATGGGCAACATGGAGTAAGAGCGTCGATTTTCCAATACCAGGGTCACCGGTCAAAATGATAAAAGAGCCGCGCATCAATCCACCACCAAGAACACGATCCCACTCGTTAATCGAGCAGGTGAGCCGATCTTGTGGTTTTTTTTCAATAGTATCAAGGCGACGGAGTTCTACGGGGCCTGCTGTGCCGCGTGCTCCTAGTTTGTTGGCTGAACTAGAAGAGGAGGTGGTAACGGTGACTTCTTCGAGGCTATTCCATACTTTGCACTGAGGGCAGCAACCAAACCATTTTCCTGTTTCGTTACCACACTCAGTGCAAGCAAATACTGTTTTTTTTGTGCTCATAGACTGTTTTGTTGCGTATCGTTTTTAGATGAAAAATGAGTGCCAATATATTCTGCAAGTGGTGTATAGTCTATTTCAAACGTTTCGCGTGAACGGGCCTCATAGCATTCTTGGGCGCCAATAAGGATAATGGGGTCTGAATGTTTTGCGGGTTGACCGTTGATAACACGTTGGGTGAAGTGTGCATCTTTGCCACTCTTCATGCAGACGGCTTTGAGCTTAAGTACTTCGTCTGCGATGGCGAGGAGAATAGGCATGCAACCAAATGGAACACCACGGAAGTCGAGGTCGAGGCCTGCGGCAACGACGCGCTTGCCGCTCGCAACGAGATGATCAATGAGTAAAACTATTTCGGGATCAAAAAATTGAACCTCATCGATTCCGATAACTTCGGTATCATCGAGTACAAAGCTGGCAAGTTCTTGTGGTGAATTGACCGCATAAGCAGCAAGCATATCACCGCTGTGAGCATGTACATGGCAGAGCGTGACGCGGTTATCATAGCTGTGTTTAAAGAGTTGTGTTTTACGTTTTGCAAACTCTGCTCTGCGAATTCGGCGAATAAGTTCTTCAGATTTTCCTGAGAACATTGAGCCGCAGACAACTTCTAATCTGCCGGCATTGCGTGAGAAATCCACGATCTATTCCTAACGTAAAGCGGTGACATAATGTGGGGTTATTTAAGAGGGTAAAGGGAGGGGTGTTTTTTTGCAAGGGGTGTCTTGCACTTCTTAGAGGTATGTGGTAATTTTGGGGCGATTATTACAGAGTAGTAGTTTGTTTAACCATACGCGTAAGGAGCGTCTCAATGAAAAAGGTTCTATCACTTATATTGCCAGTAGTTTTGTTCTGTGGCTTGAGAGCTGATGATCAAGTTGCACCTGAAGCAAAAAGCGAACAACCAGTTGATCAAACAGCCGTTAAGTTTCTTAATACACTTAAAGAAACTTATGATTCGCTCAATTTCCATGAAAAAATTCAACAAGCACTTCAAGCAGCTGCAGACAAAGACCCACAAATGAAGAAAGAAATGCTTGAAAAATATGGCGAAAAGCTTCAAGACGGAACCGTTGTTCTTGGCATTCCTTCATGGTTCTTAATTAAGTAAGTAACAACTTACCCAAAAAGGGGCTGATTTGCCTGCCGAAAGGCTTGGGCAAATCGGCCCCTTTTTTATTGCATTTTGGTTAGAAAACAAGAATATTCCTGTTGTTTTTTCTTAATAAGAATGTTTATTTTTTGGTTCAATTCATCTTTGAGATACACAAGACTTTTTCGTACTCTTAGGCACTCTTCTGGCGTTACAGATTCAGGTTTGAGGAGTTCAAGAATGATGTTGCTGTAAAAAAGGTTTTTTTGTGGTTCGCTACAAACACAACGTCTATCAAAGATTTCTACTTTTACTTTGAGTGCTAATGTGCTCTTTCGTACCAATTCTATGATGGTTGTGAGGTCGTTTTTATCAAGCTCTTCAATATCGTATCCGAAGCTGCAGGCGTTAAAGCTGCTGGATAGAGGGAGGTTGTCTTCAGTGCATTTTAAAAGTTCTTTGCAATAAAGAAATTTTTGTTGCTGAGTAAAATTTGTGCTTAGGTATTCATAGCATATGTCACCCATAAGCGCATTGTTGACGATTTCTTTTGATTGTTCTGGCGAGAGCATTCTTAGAATCTTTTTTGCTGAGCCAAAGGTTTTCTGCGAGACTGTTGTTCTGAATGCGAACATCTGTTCATCGGGGAGAAGTTTATGCCAAAATAGTTCTAAAAAAATGAACGAGTGGCTACACCATTTTTGTCGATTAAAATTATCTATATTGTCCCACAGTTTTTTGAGAAGAAAGGTTAAGAGTTCGTCGGCTGAGGTGGTTGCAAGATTTTTGTTTATTTTTGCGGCTAAGGGCGCGAAGTAACCAGTACAGGCTGCGGTATCAAGGAGTGGGCCACATTGCAAAAGGTAGAACATTGTGAAAGCATCTTCGACCCATGTTCGCTTTGTTTTTTTGCTCTGGAGTTTCCAGATTGTGGAGAGAGGTTTTTCTTTTTGGGATTTTGGTTCAATTTCGGTGAGAAGCTTAGCAATAAAAAGAATTTTTTTCTTAGGCGTAAGTGTTTCCCATGTCTTACTATTTTTTTGCCATTGTAAGAGGGGGTTGGCTTGTAGAGTGAGGGGGGTTGTTTTTTTTGCTGTATTTGTACCTTGCAAGCAGGTGAAGTGAAAAAAGGCGCCTATTGTCAGCGCCGTGAGTATGGTGCTTTTAATAAAAAAATTTTTTTTCATAGCAAGAGGCCTCTTTGATTAAGTAAGAGTTTCTAGTTTCGCCAACTGATGGAAAATTAATATAAGGGCCTCTCGGTTGTCAATAAATCTCTCTTTGGCTAACTCTGTTTAAAGATTATTTTTAGGTCGCGTGAGGGTACTTTTTTACAGTTTTTATTCTTGAATTTTTTCATAAGCGCAATGCATGTATCAAAATTGTTGTAAAAATACTGCATATCTCGAGTAAGCGGTTTGTCAGAGGTATCAACAGCAATTTTTAGTTGGGCAAAGCGGTTTTTAAGGTGCGGCGTCATCAAAATTCTCTCATAAATCGGGAGTTGCCTAAATTGTTTGATGGCGCGCTCAAAAACGGTGATGAGTATACGGTTTTCAGGTAGTTGGTCTGGTGTGCGTTGTTGTGGTAAGCATGCCAAAAGTGCTGATTTAATGGTTGTATAGAAAGTTTTTTTATTAGTGTTTGTTGGTTTCTTTTGCATAAGCGCAAATAACAAAGCTTGAACGACCAGGGAGTTAGTTATGGTTTCTGGTTTTAAAGGGATAATGCATTGCACGAGTTTTTGTCGATCATGGGTGGATAGAGTGTTGAGGCTAATACCATCTTTAATCATAGTTTCGATGATAATTTGTACTATCGCATTGTTCTTCTTGTTTAAAAATGCACAGGAAAGCGGTGTGTACCCGTCATTATCTCTAGCATAAATATCAGCACCACTGTCAATAAGTAGTTTTGGGGCGTGAGGGTGTGAGTCGAGAGTGAGCGCATAATGGAGAGGAGTTGAGCCGTCCTCATGTTTTGCGTTGATCTTGGCGCCATGCTTGAGGAGAAGTTTAACAAACTCAGGATAATTAAGAGCATCAAAGATTGGCGTTTTTAAATGTTCATCTTGCGCATTGACATCGGCACCTTGTGAAATAAGATATTCTGCGATGTCAATAAATCCATGCTGACTTGCCCGGTGGAGGGGTGTTTCGCCTTTGCAATTAATCTCCATCGTTATTGGAAGAAAATATGCGATGGTTCCCTGTTTCTCTTTATGGTTTTTTATTATTCTTTTTAGTTCTGGCAGATTGTTTTGTTCGACCAGATTGACCATGCGACTCGAAGAGTATGCTGCAGATAGGGGCGCTGTATGTATAAAAGTTGCCATGGCGATAATCGAAAAGAGTAGTTGTTTTAAAGTGTTCATAATTTTTATACTTAAAACCTATAGGTAAAATACTATTTAAGTCTATAAATTTAATATTAGAAAATATTTGCAGATGTGTCAAGAAGAAAACGATAGTTTTGTACGCTTCTGTTTCAGTGTTAATTTTCTGGACACTGTACCACGAAGATGGTACAGTGTTGGTGTTGTGTAGCAGCCCAGGAGTCTAATGAAAAAGAATTATATAGCCCATTATGGTGATGAGTTTACCATAGAATGGTATTTTGATAGTCGTGGGAAAAGCCAAGCGCTAGAATATTTCAAAGAGCTTTCAGAAGGACAAAAAAAGAAATTGGTTCACTTGCTCTATCTTCTTGGGGTTACTGGTAAAATTTTTAATATTGAGAAGTTTCGGAGTGAAGGGGATCAGCTTTAAGCAATTAAGCCCTCGCCTGATAGGTTTTTATGTTTCTTTGCGGAGGGGTCAAAAATCATAATAACTAACGCTTATGAAAAGAAATCTGAAAAAATGCCTCCGCGTGAAAAACAGAGGGCTCTAAAAGCAAGAGATGATTATAGCCAAAGATGTAGAAAGGGAATTTATTATGATTAAGAAAAACAAACCGATTAGTGTCCAAAGAGCGACATCAACGTGTGAGGAATTCGTTGACGTATTGAGTCCAAAGAAAAAACTTGAATTTGATGAAGAATATAAAAATCTTGTTGTTTCTGAACTCATTCTTGCTGTAATGGAACAGGATGATATTTCGGTGAGAAAACTTGCTAAACTGGCGGGCGTATCGCCTACAATTGTTCAGGCAATGCGTTCTGGCGCTCAAAAAGATTTTAGTATGCAGAGTTTTTTTAAAATTTTAAAAGGTCTAGGATTTAAGAATTTGATAGTCGAGCGCAATGGGCATTCTTACCCTCTAGATATTTCTCATTTATACAAAAGCTGACTTGTTTAGTGGTTTGGATTCATAAGTTGATCGGACAGAAAGCCCATACTGAATGCCTGCGATTTACCTAAACCTCTGAGCACGAGATGTTGAAGAATAAACTCTTTTTTACTCATGAGTTCAGGCTCGTTTTCAGTAAGGGTGATGAACGGATATTTGTCCGCAGTGACCTCTTCCTGAATTTTTTTATAAAAGTCTTCTGATAGTTGTGAACCTGTACAATCGATAAAATAGTTAAACCGATTAATAAGTGTCCAGGTAAGCAGATTAAGGTCATCGCGCGAGACGAGTCCAAGATCATAAAGCATAGAGAGGCGTGTTCCAATCGCCGTCATAAGGTTCCAGACATCAAGCTTCTCTTTTGGATTCCAAACAAGTTTGCTGATGGCAAGTATAAGGAGTTGTGCAAGACGATTCTGAAGTTCATTCATTTCGGCAACATCGGTTAAAATTTTATGCGCAGCTTGATCTAAAAACACCGTTGGATCACGTTTAAGCAGATCGAAATGATTAGCAAGTTCTTGTTGAAGTCGATTTTTAATAACTTTCACCATCTGGTTTTCAGAAGCATTTGTTGCATAGGGTGCGAGCAATTCTGGTGTTTGATCAAGAAACGAAAGCAGTGCATAAGGATTTACCCATGCACAGGCGCTGAGTTTTTGTTGAAAGAGGGTGAGTGCAGATGTTGCAAAACTGCGAGGTTTTTTATTACTGACCCCATATTTGAGAAAGTCGGTTAAATGCACAAAACAGGCGGGGAGAAAGCGTTCTGTGTAAAGAGGATCTTGGAAGCAGTGCTTAAAAAACAATGAAAGCCCTGTTTTTGAAAACTCTACGGGCCGTAAAAACTCATTGAGTATCTGTTCGACCGTTTTTTCAGCAAGGACTGTAGTGAAGTTGACTTTGGTAAGGCTGTCGACTTTGGTATTTGGCGCTATACTAGGTGGTGATGTTTGTATTGGCGTTACAGCCAAACAACAACTGATTACAAAAAGAATGGCGAACACAAAAGTTTTATACACTTTCATGGCAGCTCCTATAGACAGGTGTATTATTTTTTTTGTACAGTGCAACAAAGGCGGTACAAAATGATGTATGTCTCCGCGCGAAAGTATTAACGATGGCCTTATATGTTTACCACGCATTTTCAAGAGATGGCAAGAAGATTTCGGGAACAGTTGATGCGTCTTCGAGCAAAAGTGCTCGAGATCAGCTTGCAAAGAGCGGTCTTTTTATTGTTTCGATAAACCTCGTTACTGAGGCATCCAAGCAAAAGTTTTCATGGAATTTTTTTGGCGGATCTGTTTCGGTAAAAGATAAAATATTTTTTACAAAACAGTTAAGTGTTTTATTAAAAGCAGGCGTTCCGCTTGCAGATGCTTTGTCACTTTTGAGTGAACAGAGCGAAGGGAAATTAAAAGCAGTTGTTGTGGCATTGCGTGATGGGCTCAATGAAGGTCGTTCGCTTGCTGATGGTCTTGCTGCTTATCCAAAAATTTTTGAAAAAATTTATGTACAGTTAATTCGTGCTGGTGAGGCGAGTGGACGTCTTGAACTGGTACTTCAACGACTTACCGAGTATCTTGAGCGACAACAAGAATTACAAAGCAAAGTAAGCAGCGCGCTTACAGGCCCTCTTATTCAGTTAGGTCTGATTGGGGGGATTGTTATTTTGCTGCTGGTTTTTGTTTTGCCACAAATTTCTGGAGTGCTAGAAGGGCAGGGACAAAAACTACCGGCAGCGACTCGCTTTTTAGTGGGGGCGTCCGACTTTTTACTTAATCATTATCTTTTTTTGATTATGATCTGCGCTGGTATTTATGGTGCTTTTGCCTATTGGAAAACAACGCCCTCGGGTGCTCGAACGCTCGATTCACTCAAATTGCGTACGCCTATCGTAAAGTATTTTGCTCGGACAAATGCTATTGTTCAGTTTAGTCGAACATTGGGCATGCTTCTTGAAGGAGGTGTTGGACTTGCAGAGTCTCTTGATATTGTTTGTAACATTGTTGATAATCGTATTCTTGTCGATGAACTTAAGCAGGCTCGTGAGTCTATTGTTAAACAAGGACGTGTGGCAGAATACTTGAAGAAGACAGGACTTTTTCCTCCGCTTGCTATTTATTTGATCAATACTGGTGAGCAGAGTGGCTCACTCGATGTAATGTTGACGCAAGTGGCAAAGCAATATGAGGGAGAGTTGAGCGAGTTGAGTGATGGGCTTGTTGCACGGCTCAATCCGTTTATGATGGTAGTGATGGCAGGCGTTGTTGGTTTTATCGTGATGGCGATCATGGGCCCTGTTATCGGTATGAGTCAAAATTTGTCGGGTATGACCTAGTGGTGTGTACAGATGATTATTAAACGAAGGAGTTTTTTATGATACTAAATCGGCGCTTTTCCCGCCCGGCTGATCGGGCCCAGGGGATAACGTTTGTTGAAATTATGATAGGTATTGCTATTTTTGGCTTGATTATTTCGATGCTCTTGCCAGTACTGAATAGCTATCTTAATCAGATGAGACGAACGAAAACAGAAACAAATCTTCGTTTTGTAAAAATGGAAGTTGAAAAATTCAAAATGCATACGGGGCAGTATCCTGCGAGTGTGCAAGATCTCATGGTGCGTCCATCTGACCAGAAACTTGGCGCACGCTGGGCGGGTCCTTATGTAGAAGATGACCGTATTCTTATTGATGGATGGAATCACGATATTATGTATCAGAGAACTCCAGGCCAACAACCACCATATCAGCTGTATTCATGGGGCCGTGGAGGCGAAGGAAGTCCACAGGATGAATGGATTAGTGGCTGGACGGTCTGAGGGGATAACCCTTCTTGAGGTTGTTTTTGGTGTTTTTATGATCGCACTAGCTGCGGCGTTCTTTTTACCAAGTATGCTCAAGCGTCCGGTTGATCGTCGCCAAGCTTTTATTGATGATCTCAATATTGTTGTGCAAGCGGCATGGATTGATGCCCTTGAGACCAATACGTTTCAACGAATTATGATTGATATTGAAAAAGGGCGCGTCTCGCTTGAGCGCGCCAAAAAGCCTGGATTTATAAAAGATCTGCTGACGCAGTCTTATGAACCGGTTCGGTATCGTTCGCTTAAAACATCATTTATTTTGCCAGGACCGCTTGTTTTTCGTCACGCTTTGATTGAAAAGAAGGATGAATTGGCTGGCAATAAAACAAATCAGTTTTGGTTTTTTGTTGATAATCGAGGTGTGCCGCAGGAGGTTGAATTGCAGCTTGATGACGAAGATAAACCGCATATGCAAACCTTTAGGCTAAACCCGTTTTTCAAGCGCTTTGAGGCTGCAGAAAACGCTCTTGGAGGTTCCGTATGAAACGGCGGAGCTGTACACGTGCCCAAGGCTTCACCCTGATTGAAATAGCGGGAGCTCTTCTCCTTTTTGCGCTGATGGCGATGCCGATTATTTCTATGCAATTTTCTATGCTCAAATCAGTTGCACGCTCCTATACTTCGGTCTGTGCGATACTTGCACTTCGGGCTTATCCTGTTGAACTTGAGCGGGATGGCAAGTTTGTTTTTGAAAAAAAAGAAGTAAAGCCCTTGCGATTTGAATCTGAAACTGAGTTGCCGCCTTTTAAAAGAACGGCAGAAATTGTTCAGTTTAAAGACCAGTCTATTGGGAAAAGTTTTACGTCTGCACGTATCGTCCGTTTAGATGCAAAACCAGACGAGCTACTACAGGGGCAGGTTTTTCAGATGACGACCTTTATTGCAGTGCCGCCACCGCCAGAAAGTAAGGCTGCTCCGTCTGCAGAAAAGAATGCATCTCAAACAAAGAATCAAACGGGTGCAAAATCGTCAGGTGTAAAAACAACAGGAACATCTTCTGGAAAGACTCATTCGTGATTACTAAAAGATTTCTCTTTGTTCCCGGTATTTCGTTTGTTGAAATTACGCTTGGGCTTTTTATCTCATCAATGCTCTCAGTTTTTTTATTTCAGTTTTTTGGACAGATAACAAAAACATCAAAGACAATTGGTGCTTCACTTGAATATGTGACAACCATACCAACAGTTTTTGATCAATTAGAGCGCGATATAACCGGTATTTATGTGCCAGAAATTTTGTATGAGCCTATGAAAAAGCGTGAAGCGCCTCAGACTATTGATGCGCAGGGGAAAAAGATTAAACAATCACCGGCTCCTGAGGCTATTGAAGAAAAAGAGGCACCTGAGGTTCGGCCAATCGCCTTTTTTTGTGAATCAAAAAATAATCAGTTTATGCTTTTGAGTTTTATTACGACTAACCATCTGCCGCGTTTTAAGCAGAGAGACCCTGAGCGAATTCTAGTTGTCTATCGTTTGATTCCTGACAAAGAGTATCCAGATTCGTTTGCATTAGTGAGACAACAGACGACTGATATTCTCATGCCACTTAAAAAATTTGAAGAGAACGCTGTTGTTGAGTATACGCTTTTACGTCGGATCAAGCGGTTTAAAGTGACGCTCGTTACCCCAGAAAAAGAAAAAAAACCTGTAAAAGCTCAGAACCAAGGACAACCTGTAATTGCTGAGGAAGGGAAATTGGCAAAAATGGAGAAGCCAAAAATTACCTCAGAGTTTTCGTGGACGCCTGATGAGGCGAAGAAGAAGATGGGTGTTCTTATTCCATCATATATTGGTATTGAAGGTGCATATGCCGATAGTTCTGGCAAGCAGATGCGTGAATTTAAGTTTGTTTTTAAACTGTATACGTTTGCCCATCATGCAGACCGCATGCAGAAAGAACGTGAGAAAAAGCAGCAAGAAAAAAAAGCGAAAAAACCGTTAGCAAAAGACAAAGCTGATACCACTAAAAAATCAGACAAGCCAACCAGTCCTGGGAAACCAAAGCCACCAAAAAAATCAGCGCCAGAACGATTAACGACTTCGGGTGGTCGCCAGCAACGACGGAGAGGGCGATGATATGGTAAGTTTTCTAAAAAGAAGTGACGATAAAGTGCGGACATCGGGTTTTATTTTAGTTTTAACCTTTTTTATTATGTCAGCAACGATTTTAATAACGACGTATCTTTTAAATAGGCTTTTTGCGGGCGAGCAACAGACGACTTTCTTTGAAGAGCGAGAACAGGCAAAAATGCTTGCGTTAGGGGGCCTTGAGCTTATCAAAAGCAGGTTAGAAGTGCTTGAAACAACACAAGATGAAAAGATACGGAAAGAGCAATTCGAGTGGCTTTTGACAAACTTAAATGAGTGGAGTGAGCTTCGCTTTTCTCAAAAAACTGATGGTGTTGATGGTACCGTACAATTTTTTTTGAGTTGTGAAGATGGAAAGATTAATATCAATCGTTTTTTTGATGCAACTAAAAAAAACTACGTTTTTAATTCGCCAGAGCATAAAGCGTTTAGTCTTATGGTGACAAAGTTAGCTTCAAAACAGCTGGCTCTTCCTTTGATTGAGGAGCTTGAAAAGGCTTTAAAAAAGCGGAAGATACGCCTTGATGATCTCAGTGAGCTTTTGGTAACGCCTTCATTTGCAGAAGGGACAGTTGAGTATACCCTTTTCCCGCGGTTAGGGGATGTGCAAAAAACAAAATCTGTTTGCCTGGGTGATATTTTTACACTTTATTCAGAAGAGATTTGGCAGGTTAATCCACTTTATATTTCAAAAGGGCTCCAGCAGCTTTTTGGATTTAAGCCGTTCCCTCAAAACAAAGAAGAGCGTGCGAAAATAGTAAAGGGTCTTGTTGAAAAAGTTCAGTCAAAGATGAATTGGCCTGCGAGTTGGGATACCCTTTTAGCACCAATTTATGGGAAAAAATTCGCTCAATTAGATCCACAACTTATGACACTTTTTGGAGCGACAGGTGGAGCTCGAACATTTTCTGTGGTATGTTATGGAAAATTCGGAGAGCAGAGTCAGGGTGTTTGCGCTCTTTTGCAAAGACGCTTAGGCAAAGATAATCGTGCTTTTTATGTGATTAGAAGGTTGTACTGGATTTAGCAGTTAGTAAAGGGACGACGTTGCGTATTAAAACAGAAACCTCAGTTGGATTGTTCATTCTCGTCGCCATCGGCATATTTCTCTATATGAGTTTTCAGATTGGTGTATTGCGTTTTGACCGATCTCGTTATAATCAGTATACCGTTTATTTTCATGATATTTCTGGTCTTAGCAAAAAGGCTGAGGTACAAATTGCAGGTGTTAAAGTTGGCTGGGTTGAATCGGTTGACTTAGCAAATGATGGGCAGCAGGTAAAGGCTGTTATTATGATTTTTAACAGTCACGTTTTGCATGTAGATGCGTTTGGCTCGATTCGACAAGATGGCCTTTTGGGGACAAAGTTTATTGAAATTAATCCGGGTGATGTTCGAATGCCGGTTCTTGCGCCGGGTGGTATTTTGATGCGGCCAAGCCATGACCCTGTTTCAGTCGATCAGATATTGTCTGAATTGCAGGTAATTTCTCGTGATATTGGAGAAGTTTCTGGTTCGCTCAAAAAAGCTTTTGGCGGAGATGAAGGAACAGTTCGGCTTCAGAATGCACTCGATGGTTTTACGCGTGCGGCTGATCGGGTCTCTATTTTTGCACAATCGTTAGAAGGTGTTGTTGATCGCAACCAATATTCATTGGATTCGATATTAACAGATGCACGTTCGCTTGTGGCGGATCTTAAGACTGAACTCCCTCAAACCACGCGTGAGTTGCGAGATGGTATTAACCGTGCTGTCAATACATTTGATCAAACAGCGGGCCCAATCTCTGACGTCATGAAGAAGTTGAGTAAGGGTGAAGGCGTTCTTGGTAAATTGATGAGCGACGAAGAGATGGGACGCGATATCAAAATTGCTGTTGATGGAGCGAAGAATTACTTTAATAAGATCGATCAATTGGGCATTGTATTTGACGTGCATGGTGAGACTATGTACGGGCTTGGTGAACATCTTAATATTGAAAACGCTAAAGGGTACTTTAACGTTCGTGTTCATCCAAGTGAAGACTACTTCTACATGTTGGGTCTTGTGGGGTCGTACAGCGGAACAATTGCGCGGCAGCAAAAATATCGCACATGGCATGATGGGTGTGGCTGTATTCTTAATCAAAAAACGATTGATCCCGACGGAGCCGGCCTTAATCCTGGACAGCGCTTTAGATATGCACCGTATAAGTTCACCGAAAAGCGCAAAATGGACAGAAATCTTTATAATCTCCAAATGGGTAAAACGTATGAAGCCTTTGCCTTTAGAGGTGGTCTTTTTGACAGTACCTTTGGTGTTGGTATGGATATTGATATTCCGCTTGAATCTGATGCTGTTCGTTGGGTTACTTCTCTTGAAGCATTCGACTTTGGGGGCAGAAACAGAATCCAAGATGACCGTATGCATCTCAAATGGCTTAATAAAGTCTTCTTTGCAAATACTCTGTACGTTGTGTTTGGTGCTGATGACTTTGTCAGTCGGTATAACAAGAACGCGTTCTTTGGTGTTGGTGTGCGCTTTGCCGATGACGACGTCAAATACTATCTTTCAAAGGTGACAATTCCGTCGTAGAAAATCCTGCCGTAGGCAAGATTGTTAAGCGTAATAATACTGTGGACGATAGAGAAACGCGTCTAACTTATCAGCCTCTTGTGAGGTAAGGGGGCTAATAAACCTCAAGCAGCGCTGTTCCTTTGAAAGGTATTGATCGATCTTGTAGTTTGCAAGCCAATGGAGGAAGACTGATTTGAAGAAAACGGTTCGTTCGAGCCATTTTTCGCACTGTTCTTTAAGATCTTTATCATAAAAAGCGTAATCTGCAACCGAGATCTTTTGGAGTGTATCCCCTATTTTACGATAGGTCATGAGCGCTTTTTTCTCAAATTCAATATCGTTTATAAAGAGTGCAAATGGCGTAAAGACATCGGTAGGCTTATTTGGATTGCAGTAGCGCCGTTGTATTTCAAAAATAAGTTCTTTGCTGAGATCTTCTTGAGGGATGGAAAAGAGCTCCTCCATTGAAAGGTTATGCTTCCAGAAGTACCAATGAGTTGACTGTTGTAATTCTTTTCTTAAATAAAAAATAGTGCCAACGAGTGTTGAATAGCTGCCAGCGGTTGCGCCGAAGGCAAATTTCCATTTATGTCGCCAAAAAATACTTTTTGGAGCATTCGAAGCATATTCATAGAGATTCGAAAGCATTTCTCGGGCTTCTTGAGCATATTCGGTTAGTTTTATCCAAAAGGTATTCACTATTTCATTTACAAAGGTAGCGGCAACTGACGTGTTAATGGTCACATTGGTTACTACTTGATTGCTATTCGTATAGTTTTTACCCTCAGGCGGGTTTTTCCCAAAAAATGGTGCTGACGATGTGGATATAAAAAAACTAAAAAACAGGCAAAAATAAAGGCTTTTTTGCATGGTATTCCTCCCCTATAGTACTTTGTCTTCTCTCATACTATACTATCTCTAGATGTGTAATAAATGGTTTTGAGGTATTTAATGAAAAAACTTTCCTCGGTACACCTGCGCCTTATAATTTTTCTCTCTTTTCTTGGTATTGCCGCTCTTATATCATCCTTCTTTTTGGGGGATATTATTGTACAGTTAAAACTTTTGAATGGGCGCCTGACTTATTTTATTGAGTATCATTATGCGCTTTCGCTTGTGTGCTTTTTTCTTATTTATATAGTGGACAATGTACTTGCATTGCCGATTGCGTCGCTTATGACTATTGGCGCGGGTTATTTTTATGGGCCGTTAATTGCTTTTTGTGTGACGACGGTTGCGGCATCTTGTGGGGCAACACTCTCTTTTTTGATGACTCGATATTTTGTTGGACGTCATTTGCAGAAGACCTATGCCGAAAAATTTAAAGAATTTAATAAAAATGTTGATGTGTATGGGACACATTTTCTTTTAGCAGTGCGGTTTATACCGGCTGTGCCGTTTGTATTGGTGAATGTGCTTGCGGGGTTGACGAATATTCCGTTGAAAACATTTTGTTGGACGACGTTTCTTGGTATGATGCCGGTAACGTTACTGCTGGTGTTTTCTGGGCGTGAATTCCGCAATGTTGCATCATTGGGTGAATTGGTAACCTTTAAGATTGTGGCGCTCTTGTTGGGGTTGGCACTTCTTACACTGTTTCCAATTTTCTTAAAAAAACAGCGCAAGTCGGTATGAGAAAATATACGGTTTGGCAGCATTACAGGGGGCTTTAGTGCATCATGGATATCGTAATCAAGCGTCAGTTGGTAGAGCATCTTTCGCAGTTTATTACGCCTTCGCGTCGTGAAAAGATAGATTCTGCTTTGCAACAGCGGACACGTTATGTGGTTCCGGTGTTGGAAGATATCTATCAACCACATAACATAAGCGCTTCAGTGCGAACAGTTGAGTGTTGTGGGGTTCAGGACGTTTACGTTATAGAACAGCAAAATCGATATACGGTAAATACGGGGGTAAGCAAGGGAGCCTCAAACTGGGTTACGCTCCATAAGTATGGCAAAGAGGGTCGTAATAATACGGAGGCCTGTTTTTCTCAGTTACGGTCAAAGGGGTATCGAATATTAGTTGCATCTCCCCATGCAAAAAGTATTCAGCTTTCTGAGATTTCGCTTGATAAACCAACGGCAATTGTGTTTGGAGCAGAGGAGCGTGGGGTTTCGCTTTATGCGCAGGAACAGGCAGATGGTGCTTTTACAGTACCAATGTATGGTTTTACCGAAAGTTTTAATGTTTCGGTCTGCGTATCTCTCTGTTTTTATGAACTCGTGAACAGACTTCGTGTCTCTTCACTTCCATGGATGTTGTCTGAAGAAGAGCGGCTTGATATTAAGGTCGAGTGGCTTCGAATGATGGTGCGTGGTTCTGAGTTTTTGGAAAAAGAGTTTTTTGTTGAGTAAGAACCTCTTCTGAGTAGTAAAAAAAGTCCCGGGCTGCTGGTGAACAGTAAGCCCGGATTGTTTGTAAACTTATGAAAGTTGCCTGGGAATAAAGCGTGTGGCTTTTACTGGGTTCTTTGATAAACCATGCTAGAATAAAAGACAGTTTTTAGCTGAAATTCAAAAGTATTGAAGGAAACGCAACGCGAAAGAAGTGTATGATGCCAGAGTTAAACGAAGATCAAAAACGTTTTTTACGTTATAAAAAGACTTTGCTTGAGATAATTCGCCGGCGGCTGCCTCAGTGTAAAACATACCTTTTTGGCTCACGTGCGCGGGGAACAAATCAGTCTGGTGCTGATATTGATTTGGCTCTTGATTGCGGTGCTGCCATCGATTTTAGTATTATTTTAAAATTGCATGGAGATATTGATGAGACGACGATTCCTTTGATGGTCGATCTTGTTGATCTTTTTTCTGCATCAGAGCTTTTAAAAGAAGAAGTAAAAAAAGAAGGTGTTTTATGGGAAAACTAATACTGGCAAAAGAAAATATTAAAATGGCGCTTGTTCGGTTGGGTGAAGCTTTGGAAGATTTTGATAAAGTTTCCCATATGCGTGCAGAGGACCTTCAAGATACTTTTGACCGAGAGCGCTTAGAGCGATCACTTCGCGACTCTCTTATTCAGCGATTTGAATTTTGTATTGAACTTTTCTGGAAGTATTTAAAGCGGTATGAAGAAGAGGTGCATGCACTCGTATTAGAGGTTAGTGCGCCGCGATCAGTGATTGCGGCGGCATGTAAGGCGAAAATAATTTCTGAACGTGACGCAGAAGTGTTGCTTGAGATGTTAACGAGCCGTAATTTTACTTCTCATCTTTATAAAGCAGAAGTTGCTGAGCGGATAAGTGCTAAGATACCCGAGTATTACCAGCTTATGGCAAAGTATATTGAGGCACTTTAATTATCTGCAGCCCATTGAGAAACTTTGGTAAAGCGAATATGCCAGCCATTTTTGATACAGGCTTTTACCCGTTCAAACTCTGTATTGTAATTGCTATCAATTTCAGTGAGTCGCTTGAAAGAACCATCGTTGTGAAGAACAAGCGGGTCTGTCCCACGGAATTTTCCATAAATAATAGTGTCATAGGCGGCATCGTCTAAGGCAAAATAATCCCATGAGTTTTTCATGCGATAAAGTCGATCAACGATAAGGGGATCGGTACTTTTGCAGAGTATTTCCCAGACCGTATCATCAGTCGCATTACAGACCATCTCTTGAGTAAGGATCCCTGTTGCAACTGCACGACGAAGCGATTGTGCAAGCCAGAGGGTGCTTAGATTATCGACAGCACCACCCCATAAAAATTCAGTCAGTTTGAGCGATATTTCTGAAAAGCGTTCAGCGGCTTCTGTGTTGATAAAATACCAGTGTCCATTTTCATAACGTATTGCTGCGATCAGTGCGCGAGCTTCTTCTTTGTTGATGATGCCTTTATAGAGGCCACCCGTTATATTATATTCAATCCGATCAGCACAAAGGTCAGGGAGTTTCTGTTCTAAGATAGTAAACGTTTTGTTTTGGTGATGAATTGACGCGATTGTGAGATTGTATTTCTTCAGTAGAGCTTCAAATCCATGTGCCTTAAGGAAAGATTCATGCGTATCATCTTGGTAACTATCTGCGGTGCGATAATGATCCGAAAAGTAGTAAGCGCCGACGTGGGAAAAAACGGTGTGTGAAATATCGTGGAGCAACGCAGAAACCTGTTCTTCGATCGAACCACCAAACATACGCACAATTACAAAAACATTAACGGAATGCTCGTAGCGGGTGTAAGAGTCATTTTGACAGAGGTAATACCAGTGTCCATGTTGCCTGATTTTTGAAAGTCGTTTGAATTGTGGATGCTGTAAAACTTCAATCAAAACAGGTTCTTCGATGGTTAGATTGCCAAAAATTGAAGATATGATGACCTGTTTACAATGTTCGCGATCAGGGGTGTAAAAGAGGGAGGTGAACCCGCATAATTCTGTTCGATCTTGAAGTTTGGGGAATTCTTTACGGGAGCACTCTGTTGGTGTAAAACAGAAGCAACAGAGTGAAAGCGTAAAAAGGGTGATAACTCGGCTTTTTTTTATCCCTTTATTTACCATTATGCTTCCCCATAGAATGAGCGTAAAACCGTTATAAATTGGAGTTAAGTGTAGCGGGAACATGTTTTTATGTATACTCTATTTTTCAGAATTATTTTTATGAATCTGTATGCCTTTTTTACACTGATCAGCTGGTCATGGTAAGAGGGTTTTTTTGTGGGTTGAGGGAAAAATGAAAAAACGAATAGTTGTTTTTAATGGTGTGCATGGGGCAGGGAAATCAACACTGTCTCAAAGATTGACAGAACAGGACAATCGATTTCTTCTTTTCCCAGAAATTGGCCGGAAAGTGCGTGAGGAAGTAACGTATAACGCGCTTGAATCGGGTGAGGCTTTTGACCGAGAAGTGATGCGGCGTGAAATTGAACGGGACTCGCTTTTGGCACAGTCTTCAAAAATTCCAGTGATCGAAACGTGGCATATGGGTAACATTGGGTATATCGAAGCCAGAACGCCACAACTCACGCAACTGTATACGGATCTTTTAAAAAAACAGTTAGAAGTGTTTGATCCCTGCTGCATTTTTATTCACATTGATTGGGATATGTTTCGGCAACGTGTTACTGAAAAAATCAAGCCAGAACAGATTGATGAATTGATTGCTTTTTACCGAATTATTCGAGATACAACGTTTAAACTCTATGACCAATTGGGCCTTCGTTACCAGATTATTGAAAATCAGGGATCGGTCCAGGAAAGTATGGCCATTTTACAAGACTATCTCGCTACTCATGTTTGTGGTGAGTAGATAAGGGATTGTGCCTTGACTGATGAGTTCAGAGTCAGAAAAATATTCAATCAAAAAGAGAGCTGGCAGAAATTAATCTGCAGGCTCTCTTTTTGGTTTTGAGATGGGGCTCTACACGTCTTTCAGATGCTCTATCAAGACGTTCATAGTTGACTGGTCTAGAGTAGTAACCGGATAAGAAAGGCTTTCTTAAGTTCCTCTGCTGTCATTGGTTGTTTTGTGATGCCTGAAGCTTCAAGATATCCATAGGAAAAAGCATTGGGATTTAGGTCTGCAGCTTGTACAGATTTATTGGTTATTAGCTTTTCGAATGCATAATTAAAGAGATCTCGATAAGCATCGCTTTGGCCCTTCCATATTCTTTAGTTATATAAAATAATGGCGATAGTTCTGCCTTATTTTAAGCATAACAGAGTGAGGGGGTATGCGACAAGGTTTCAAGTAGAAATATTTTACAAGAGTTTTGTAAGCGCTGTGCAGCATGCTGGTTGGTTGGGGTAAAGTTTGTTAATCTAATACATATCGGGTTGCCAAACAGACAAAAGGGTAAGTAGATGACTGAGCAAAAAAAGAAATATATTTCGGTAGGTATTGACGATTTTAGCGAACTGATTAACGAGAACTATTATTTTATAGATAAGAGCCTGCTTATCAAAGAAATTCTTGATTCAAAAGCAAAAGTGACGCTCTTGCCACGTCCCCGCCGGTTTGGGAAAACTCTCAATATGTCGATGCTCCAATGTTTTTTTGAAAAAACTAATCCGACTAAGCCCCGACGTCAACTATTTAATGGCCTTAAGATTGAGCAGTTTGCTGACTGCATGGAACACCAGGGGAAATATCCGGTTATCTGGCTTACTTTTAAAGATGTAAAAATGGATGCCTGGGGACTCTGTTACGAAAAACTGTGTGAAACTATCGGCGTTGAATTTAATCGCCATTTTGGAGCGATAAAAGCTGTTCTCAGTGAATTAGAGTTGCAAAGGGTCCAATCAATCATAGCGGGTACAGCATCTCAGGCGATGTATGAAAATGCACTTTTAAACCTATCGGTATATCTTGAGCGAGCCTATAAAGCCAAGGTCATGATTCTTATCGACGAATATGACGCGCCTATTCATGCAGCTTATCTCAAAAGTTATTACCAAGAAGTTATTAGTTTTATGCGGGGCTTTTTGGGTGCAGGTCTAAAGGGTAATAGCGCACTTAGTCTCAGTGTTATGACCGGGATCCTGCGAGTTGCGAAAGAGAGTATTTTTAGTGGTATTAACCACCTTGAAGTACGTACCTTTTTGCAGCAAGACTATTCAGATAAGTTTGGTTTTTTAGAAGCCGACGTAACAGACATGCTCAAGTTTTTTGGGCTTACTAACAGTATCAATGATGTGCGGTGCTGGTACGATGGATACCAGAGTGGGCCCCATAAAGTTTATAACCCATGGTCGATTATTAATTTAGTTAAAAATCGGGGAGAGTATCAGGCTTATTGGGTTAATACGAGCGACAATGCCCTTATTAAAGATCTACTTAAACGGTGTACGCCTGAAATGAAAGAAGAGTTTGAGGTGCTTATAATGGGTGGTAAAGTAACTAAGCCGATTCAAGAAAATATTATCATGCCAGATATTGAAAAGAACGATGAAGTTCTCTGGAACTTCCTGATTTTTTCGGGTTATCTGACCTTTGAAAACTACCGGCTTGAAGAACGTACCTGGTTTGCTGAGTTACAAATACCAAATGAAGAAGTTGTTGCTGTCTATGAGACTTCGTTTAAAAACTGGTTTTTGGATGATGTAGGTATGCGGGACTATACCAGAATGCTCGAGAGTCTCATTACAGGAGAAATGGAACCGTTTCAAGACCATTTTATGAAGTTTACCAGAGAAACTTTGAGTACCTTTGATATTCGCGGTGATGAACCAGAACGTTTTTACCATGCGCTCGTATTGGGTATGTTTGGGTCTCTCTCAAAAACGCATGATATCAGATCAAATAGGGAAAGCGGATATGGGCGATACGACGTTATGCTTATTCCCAAAGATCGACTAAAGCCGGGAATTATTATTGAGTTTAAGAAGGTTAATATTAAAAGAAAAGAGACGCTACAAACGGCGGCACAAAACGCACTCCGAGGACTTAAAAATAGTATCAAGCTTGGCATTTCGTTTTTAGGTAAAGAAAGCCTGGTTTTAGTTGGGTAATTTGTGATTAATTAGAAAGAGAGCCAGTAGAAATTAATTCGCCAGCTCTCTTTTTGGTTTTAAGGTATTGTTTAGAAAAGCAGCTCTTGTTTTTGGGAGCTCTTTAATTGTTGAAAATCATAGTATTGGTATCAAGCAGCCCATTTTCTCTGAAATACTTTTCTACCTTACCTCCTGGCACTATGTCTGATGTAGTAAGCATTCCTACAATTATTGATTTCATAGGAGGCGTAGCGATTGTTTCTAGAAGCCATGTAACTACATCTATAGCATCAGCGCTCACGGCGCCTTGAAGCCAGCTATTAAAGATCAATCCGGTAAAAGCACGTTTTTGTTTTTTCATTTCGCTATGGAGAAATTGTGCGAGTGCGAGGTTTTTGCCGATAAAAGGTTCGCCAATAATAGTATCATTAATGAGAATAGGGTGGTGTTTTATTAAACTTCGCACTGATCGTACATTGTTGCTATAGAGTGCCTGAGTAAAATTATCACGAAGTTCTGTCGGGATATGTTTTGCAACTTCTTCGCGATCATTTTCGCGTTGTAGTGCTCGTGCGATTATTTGATCAACTTCTACCTGACTAATCGGTTCCTGGGCTTCTTGATTTGGTTTTAATTGTGTTTTATCAACATGCTGGTCTTTAACATTTTCTATCGATGATTGCTCTTCGCTGCGTAAAGTGGCGATTGATAAAACGCCCAAGAGGGCAAGTTTAAGATACTGCTTCACGTCGTACTCCTGATTCTTTAGTTATATAAAATAATGGCTATAATTCTGCCTTATTTTAAGCATAACAGAGTGAGGGGGTGGTGGTAAATATTTCAAGTAGAAATCTTTTACAAGAGTTTTGTAAGCGCTTTGCAAGACGCTACAAACGGCGGCACAAAACGCCGAGGACTTAAAAATAGTATCAAGCTTGGCATTTCGTTTTTAGGTAAAGAAAGCCTGGTTTTAGTTGGGTAATTTGTGATTAATTAGAAAGAGAGCCAGCAGAAATTAATTCGCCAGCTCTCTTTTTGGTTTTGAGATATTGTTTTAACGAGCAGCTCTCTGTTTTTCTTCCATCGCTTGTTGTTCATTTACTCTGTTTCTATTTATCACATCAAACAACCCAGTTTTTCTGAGATACGCTTCAATGCGACTTCCCGGTAGTATGTTACCGAGGGTGTTTTCGTTTTTGGAGTTTTTTATATCAAATTTAAGCGTTTCTACAATCCATTGAAATACGTCTACGGAATCAGAAATAACGGCGCCATAAAGCCAATTTCTCAAGATGTCTTCAGTGATTGGCACTCTTTGCTTGAGCATTTCATTATAGAGAAATTGCGCTATGCGAAGATCTGACCCAATCACTGTTTCTTTTATAGAGTACTCGCTGGTAAGAGTAGGGTATTTGCTTATTAAGTATCGCACACTGTCTATGTTGTGATCTTTAATTGAGTTGTAGAAATCAAAGTTACGTTCGGTTTTTAACGTATCTTCTTTGTTTTTAAGCACCCTTGATTCTTCTTCACGTACTCTTTCAGCTTTTTGTTTGTCAGCTGTTTCAATTAATTCAGCTACCTTTCTTGGAAGGACTAATTTTGCATCACGGATAAGTTGCAAAAAATCGAGTGGTTTTAGGGTTTCGGTGCTCTCTAAACTCCAGATCTTATGCTGGTCCTGCAAATCAAGGAGAAAGGCTTTTTTAGTTTCGTAAGATGATCCAGTTGGTAATGCTCCTTTGTCAAGGAGGTATTGAGCAACGTCAAAATGTTTATTGAGCAGAGCAAAAATAAGAGCATTACCGCCAAAGACAAAGATGCCTGGTCTTATAAACGTGGCGGCAGGTTGATTGAGCAGGTTGGAGATATCGATAGGGTCTGTTCCCCGTGGAGCTATCGATTCGGCGATTGCTTTTACCATGTCCAGGCGTCCATCAGCGGCTGCGGTAGCAAGTGGGTTTCCTGCATTATCTTGCTCATCTAGCATGTTAGCAATTCCCCCCACTTTCCCCTCGCTCGCTTTTTCTTTGTTTAGCCAAGAGATACTTTCGGCTCCATCTCCGAGTTGGAACGAAAAGGAAGGGAAATCTTGGGCCCAGATCTCGAGGAGTGTTTGCATTGTTCTTGGAGTTCCATATTTTGCAACAAGGTCTAAAACAGAATAATTGGGGCCAAGAATAATACGCTTGGTTTGCCGTGGTGTTGTTAAGGAACGGTTGTAGTCGATTAAGGTTTCAAAGTCGACACCAGTTATATTTTCTGAGGCGATTGGATGTCTGTACCAGAGGATATCTTGGTCTCCTTCTCGTGCCGATCTTACTAATTGAGAAAGTTCTGAAACATTATCGTTTCTCGCCCACTCAATAACTCTTTCTGCAGATGGCTTGCTCGCTTCTGGTGTATTTTGTGGGAGCGGCGATCCCTGTAGATTGAGTGAGGCCACAAGCCCCAGTAGGGCTATTTTAAGAGACTGCTTCATGTCGTACTCCTTTATATTTAGTTATATGAAATAATGGCAGTAGTTCTGCCTTATTTTAAGTGTAACAGCGTGGTTGGGTGGTTGTAAAGATTTCTATCTGAAATATTTTAAAAGTGGGTTTGACGTGCTTTGGAGCACGCTGGTTGGTTGTGGTAAAGTTTGTTAATCTAAAACATATCGGGTTGCCAAACAGACAAAAGGATAAGTAGATGATTGAACAAAAAAAGAAAAAGCTTATTCCCATAGGGATAGATGATTTTGAGCGGCTTGTAGAAGGCAATTATTATTTTGCAGACAAGAGTTTGTTGATAAAAGAGCTGCTTGATTCTGGAGCGGCCGTAACGCTTCTTCCCCGCCCACGACGGTTTGGCAAAACGTTGAATCTTTCTATGCTTCGTTATTTTTTTGAAAAAGTAGCTCCGCTCATCCCGAGTATAGAGCTCCCTCTGGAGACCAATGTATCGAGGGAGAGTGGCTTGTCCCGTCGGCACCTTTTTAATGGCCTCAAGATTGAACAATATGCCGATTGCATGAAGCATCAGGGGCAGTATCCGGTAATCTGGCTTACTTTTAAAGATGTTAAAACAGAAAAATGGGATGATTGCTATCGCCTTTTGCGCACGCAAATTATGAGAGAGTTTGAACGACATGATTACGTGCGAGAATTTCTTTCTGATGCTGAAAAAGAACGTTTTGAACGAATTCGGCAAGGAAGAGGTGATTTAGCTGATTTTATGGGATCTTTGTTAGATCTTTCAATGTATCTGGAACGTGCCTATAAAGCCAAAACAGTGATTCTTGTTGATGAATATGATGCCCCAATCCATGCGGCCTATCTCAATGGGTACTATGATGAAGTTATTGGTTTTATGCGTGGATTTTTGGGTGCCGGGTTAAAAGGCAATAATTCCCTCAATCTTGGTGTTTTGACCGGTATTTTACGTGTTGCGAAAGAAAGTATTTTTAGTGGGATTAATAACCTACGAGTCTGTACGCTTGTACAGGAGAGTTATGCCAATCAGTTTGGTTTTCTTGAAGATGAAGTAAGAGCGATGCTCGCCTATTTTGAGTTGGAAAACAAGCTGGATGAGGTGAGACGCTGGTATAACGGTTATCAGAGTGGTTCCTACAAAGTATATAACCCCTGGTCTATTATTAATTTAGCGGGCAATAAAGGGGTAATACAGGCCTACTGGGTCAATACGAGTGATAATCTTTTGGTGCGAGATATTCTCAAGAAGAGTCAGCCATACATGAAAGAAGATGTCGAAAAACTTATGCATGGGGAATCGTTGCATACGTTAATTAATGAGAATCTGACGCTTCTTGATATTGATCATGATGAAAATGCTCTCTGGAATTTCTTGTTATTGACTGCGGATCTCAAGATACCGAATGAAGAGATAGCATCACTTTATGAAACGACCGTGCTTTCTTGGTTTAAAGAAAAAGGGATTAGTCAGGACTATCTGCGTATGCTTAGTTATTTGATTCAGGGTGATGCTGCTGAATTCAAGCGAATGTTTGAACTTTTTTCTTACGAAGCGCTTAGCAGTTTTGATATTACAGGACGTGAGCCTGAGCGGCTTTATCATGCGTTAACGATAGGGATGTTTGTGGCGCTACAGGGGAGCCACGAGGTTCGCTCAAACCGTGAAAGTGGATTAGGGCGTTATGATGTCTCACTTATTCCAAAAGATCTTTCAAAGCCGGGCATTATACTTGAGTTTAAAAAAGTAGATGTGAAGAAAAAAGAGACGTTGAAAACGGCGGCACAAAACGCACTCAAGCAAATTGAAGAGAGGGACTACGAGACTGAGCTACGTGCACGAGGATTTAAAAATAGTATCAAGCTTGGCATTGCATTTAAGGGCAAAGAGAGCCTCGTTTTAGTTGGGTAATTTGTGATTAATTAGAAAGAGAGCCAGCAGAAATTAATTCGCCAGCTCTCTTTTTATCTAATGAACGTTAATTATCCCTGTTTATTACATTAGCAGCGGCATATCGGGATGCGAAATATTTTGCTCATGCTGTTTTAGTTGTAGGTACATTGCGATATTGGTAAAGCCATGTCCTTTTGCACTGTCGATAGCTTCTTGGGTTACCATAAATCCTTCTTTTTCGACCAAGCGTTCTACGACTTCCATTGAGCCGGAACCGGCGGCGAAATAAAGCAGTTTGTTGTTCTGAGCACGGATATCAGCACCATGTGATTTAAGAAGCTCAAACATTTCTAGCTTATTGCCACAATAGAGAACCGGAGTCATTTGGCCAAATTCAGCATCGTAAACTTCCTGATTAATCAGTTCAGGATTTTTTTCAATAATGGCTTTGACTGCTGCAATATTATTCGCTTTGACGTTGCTCTGAAGTCTGAGCAATCTATCTTGATGCTCTTTTTCTCGATGAATTTTTTCTTGTTCTTCTCTTTGCAATCTATTAGTTTCAGCTTTTTTGGAGGAGATTTCGAGTTTTGGGTCTAGTTTTAATTGTGCATCAAGAATAAGTTTTTCAACATTGATAGTTTCTGGGTCTAATACGGTTCGTCCATCTTGATCTAAAGGAACTATAAATGCCATTTTACTGTCTCCTTTTGGAGAGAGTGGCCCTTGCAGAACAGGAGCCCCTTCTGGTTTTACGCCTTGGTCAATGAAATATCGAGCAACATCAAAATGTTTATTTAGAAGCGCAAAAATGAGCGGTGTTCCCAAAATGAGATGTCCCTTTGTTGGCCCAACACCAAAGTTTAATGCAGGGGCGTTAAGATAGAGAGGGAGTTTATCCAGAGCATTAAGTGCTTGAAGCTTTGATTTGATCCACTCGACAATCGCCTTTACGACCTCAAGACGACCATGTGATGCTGCTATTGCCAGTGGATTGCCTCCGTAGGTTTTCTCCTGGAAAATGGATCCAACCCCATAAGAATTCCCCCATCTGAGGCCATTAAGATTAATTAAAAAGTCATTATATCCTGGAACGAATGGTAATAGGTGAGTCGAAAGATTAGTGTAGTTTTTGACTTCTTGATAACGCTTTTCTAGTAATGCTACCACGGCGGTAGATGTATCATTACGAGCTGCAATGTCGTAGATGGTGTAGCGTGGACCAAACGTGCCCTCCCAGAATCCATCCATATCTCCAGGACTGAAAATGGAGTTGTAGTCAATAAACGCCTGTTCTTCTGGATAGGGCGATGTGACTTTTAGGCGTTCCCCCCACATAGTCTGATTTATGCCAGCGACGATAAGCCCCAAGAGGGCAAGTTTGAGATACTGCTTCATGTCGTACTCCTTATTCTTTAGTTATATAAAATAATGGCAGTAGTTCTGCCTTATTTTAAGCGTAACAGCGTGGTTGGGTGGTTGTAAAGATTTCTATCTAAAATATTTTACAAAGATTTTGTCAGCGCTTTGCAAGACGTTAAAAACGGCGGCACAAAACGCACTCAAGCAAATTAAAGAGAGTGGCTTACGAGACTGAGCTGCGTGCACGAGGACTTAAAAATAGTATCAAGCTAGGTATCGCGTTTTTAGGCACAGGAAGTCTGGCTTTAGTGGGATAAAAAAGAGAGCCGGTAGAAATTAATCTGTCAGCTCTCTTTTTATCTGATGAACGTTAATCATCCCTATTTATTACATTAGCAGTGACATATCGGGATGCGAAATACTTTGCTCATGTTGTTTTAGTTGTAGGTACGTTGCGATATTGGTAAAGCCATGTTCTCTTGCAATGTCGATAGCTGCTTGGGTTACCATAAATCCTTCTTTTTCGACCAAACGTTTTACGACCTCCATTGAGCCAGAACCAGCGGCATAGTAAAGTAGTTTTTCGTTTTGAGCACGGATATTAGCACCATGTGATTTAAGAAGTTCAAGCAATTCTGGCTTGTTGCCACAGTAGAGGACTGGAGTCATTTGGCCAAATTCTGCATCGTAAACTTCCTGGTTAACCAGCTCTGGGTGTTGTTCAATAATGGCCTTGACGGCTTCAATATTATTCGCTTTGACATTGCTCTGAAGTCTCATTAATGGTGTTCCAAATTTTTGTCGAATCTGCGCGAAAGGATTAGGCTTATTCATGGAATAGCTACTTTCTATGAGATCAGCAAGATCAGGGCGTTTAATGAGAACAGTTTCAAAAAATTCAGGATAAATCCATACCGCTTTTCCGGCGTTGTGGAGTAAGTTTTTGTTGGCAGCAAGTTTGAGATCTGCATATGGCAAGCGCAAAGCCGCTTCAAGACTTTCAAAGCGATATTTTTTATCTGAAGCATTTTGTTCTGCCATAACTTTTTCAAAGCTTGCTCTGTCTTCCCGCTCTTTGCGTATTCTGTCTTGATGCTCTTTTTCTAGACGGATTTTTTCTTTTTCTTCTCTTTGCAATCTATCAGCTTCAGTTTTTTTGAGTGAGGCTTCGAGTTTTGGGTTCAGTTTTAAGTGCGCATCAAGAATAAGTTTTTCAATATTAAGCTCTTCTGGTTCTACTGCACGTCCATCTTTAGTCCGAACTATAAATGCCTTATTGGTGTCTCCATCGGGAGAGAGGTAGCCTTTTAGAATACGAGCACCTTCTGGTTTTACGCCTTTGTCAAGGAAATATTGAGCAATAGAATTATAACCATTTAGAAGTGCAAAAATGAACGGTGTTCCCCCCACGATGAGTTGTCCCCTTGTTGGCCCAACACCAAAGTTCACTGCAGGGGCGTTAAGATAGAGAGGGAGCTTATCCATAGCATTAAGTTCCTGAAGTTTTTCTATGAGCCACGCGATAATCGCTTTTACGACATCAAGACGACCAAGTGATGCTGCTGTGGCAAGCGGGTTGCCTCCGTAGACTTTTTCCCAAAAAATGGCTCCAATTCCATAGTAATTATTCCATTTAAGGCCATTAAGATTAATCGAAAAGTCGCCATAAGGCTTTACAAATGGCAGCAAATTAACAGAAAGATTAGGGCTGTTTTTGATTTCCTGAAAACGTCTTTCTAATGCGTCTATCAATTTATCAGGGGTGTCGCGGACTAAACTGTCATAGCCCGTGTAGAGTGGCCCATAATTGCCAGACCAGTCGCCATCCATGTCTCCTGGGTTAAAAATGGCGTAGTAGTCAATAAAAACTTCTTCTTCTGGATAAGAAAAAGTTGTTGACGAAACTTTGGGTGCTTCTCTACGCATGGTATGATCTACGCTAAGAGTAGGGTTCAGTTCCTGTGGTAATTTTTTCAACCCTTCTCTTGGTTTACTGAAACAAGTACTTGTATGATTTATGCCAACGACGATAAGTCCCAAGAGGGCAAGTTTAAGATACTGTTTTATACAATAGTTCATAACTGTTTTCCTGTAAAAATTAATAGGTTTATATGATATTTATACAATAGTTCATAACTGTTTTCCTGTAAAAATTAATAGGTTTATATGATATCTTACTTTTATATTATCACAGTGCTATTCTCAAAAACAATAAATCTTGTTTGAAATTTTATTAAAAAATCGCTCTATTTGCGCAATAAAAATTTTTTTCATTAAGAAAGAATATTGCGTTAGTTTGTCTAAAAGGCATACTACTGTGAGTTGTTGGCTTGTAAAAAATAGAATTAAAAAAAGGGATTTGTCAGTGAAAAAGATGAATAAACTGTTTTATAGTCGGGCCTGTTTGATTAAGCGAGAAGAATTAGTAGAGAAGGTCTATTCAAGATAGTTTAAAAATGTTAAAACGCTCCTAAAGGCAGAAAACCCTAAAAGGAGCGTTTTAATGAACGATCAGATCGTCCAATTACTCAAGAAAATTTTTTCAATTTCATACAAAAAGATAGCATATCTGTTAGAAAAGTTAATCCCACTTTTTAAAAAATCTTTTAGGCCTAAATTGCGTCATGGGAAAAAGTGCATGTCTCTAAAAGATGCTCTGGTGGCTCTTTTTTATAAAATTAAAACTGGATGCCCATGGCGTCAGATACCAGAATGTTTTGGAAATTGGCGTACAATTTATGGTTGGTATAGAAAAGTTGCTTTAGCGAATTTTTTTGAAAATTTTTACAAAAAATTAGTAATCGCGTTACAAAAAGAAAAGCCTGATTTTCTCAAAGACCTTATTGCCGATGGGACACTGATTCCAGCTAAGAATGGGGGGATTTATGCAAAGCGTAATCCGAGAGCACAGAATAAAAGCGTCACAAACGTCATGTTTCTATCAAATGGGAAAGGCCTACCTCTCAACTTTTTGATTGCATCAGGTGTTACGCATGATTCACAATTATTGCAACCGATATTTATCACATCTAGAGATGTTATTAAGAGCGCCAAGAACTCAATTGTCCATGCTGACAAGGGTTTTGATTTGAGAGAAATTAGGCGTTTTTTAATCAAAAACAACTATTGGGTACAGATTCCATACCGAAAATTTAAAAATAGAATGTATGCAAAAAGACCAATTGATCGAAAGCGCGGAAGAATCGAGCGACTGTTCGCTCGATTAAAACAATTCAAAAGCATATTGTTAACATTCAATAGATCTATCAATTCGTTTAAATTGGATATTTTTATTGCTATTTCATGCATATTTACAGAAAAAGTATCTCGAAAAAGTTTGGATTTATGCTTCAGTTCTATTTAAAGTTGTTTAATCAAACAGGCCCGTATTAACAGGCAAGTGGGAAAAAGTAAAAAATCAGTTGGGTATATTAGATGATGATTTTAGTTTTACTTCCCTGGAGGCTCTTGCAAAAGACAAGGCTCTTTCAATGATACAAGATTTTAATAATCAATTTAATTGGTTTAAAAAACTTGCTAATGCTCAAGATCCATATCGTTTTTTAAAAGACGCAGATATTGAAAAACTTCCTTGGGATGCACCAAAAACACCAGGACTTATTACGGATCCGTGGCTTTTTGAAGACTTTGTACAGGCACTTGACCGTATTTAGGTCGGTAAAAGTATGAACACTATTTTTTTAGCTGTTGCTTTATGAGATCGTAGAGTCCTGACATTAATACTCCTTTTGCAATCAACCCAAGGGCAAATATAACCATAAATATAGTAATGCCTTTTTGTACGATGCCAAGTGAGTGTAAAAGCATGAGAATGCCAAGCGCAAGTAAAAAAAGTCCTTGCATGGTTGGTGTGCGTATGATATCGATATTATTTTCCATAAAATTTCCTTGTAGGTAAGTGCGGTAACTGACTATAAAATTACAGTAGTTGTAGGCGGTATTGTTTCTGCTACTGGTGTTGGTTGAATATTTTTTTGTTGAGCCCATCGTACAATAGAAACGACCCCTTCTGTCAAGAGTGGAACAAATAAATGCCACGCATCTTTATTATTGAGTCCGATTTCACACAGAACAGCTGGTGCTTGAATTCCAATAAGTGGTTTTACGGGAAGCCCTTTTGGTGTATGCAACTGGAACATACCTTGTTGATGCAGTGGTTGCAGTGTTTTGTAGAGTATTGAGCTGAATGCAACCGAAGTGTCAAGTGCTGCAGTATGAGCTGTTGAGTATGGAATCCACGTAAAGGACTGGTCTTTCGAAACAAAATCAGCAATGGGATCATAAAGAAAATAAAAAAGTGAAGCATGACAAGGAGCCTGGCGCTCTTGATAAAAAGCGAGATGAATAAAAAGATCTGCCTTGAGCCTATTTGAAAAAGCAGCATTTTGGAGTGGCTCGACCGTTTCTCCAGGGAACCGAGTGAGAATAACGCGAATGCCCGAGAGCGAGCTTTCTAGTCGAAGCTTAAGCTCTTCTGCGCATTGCAGGGTAATGCCACGCTCAAAGGTATCGTCGATAATGCGTCCTGTGTGCTGGGAGTCGCCCTCTGGATCGATCATGATGGTGAATGGCGATGAGGCTGGGCGTGTTGGTTGGGTGAGGTTTCTTGGAGGTTTCGCTGTTTTAAAGCCTTGTGTTGGCCACGGTTGTGAAAAATCGAGGTGAGCATCTTCAGCGGGTTGGTGGTGGACAAGAAAAGCAACGTTTTTAAGATCTGAGAATGCTGCATGGAGCGTGTTGGTAAGACTTTCGATGATCATCCATTTAGTGTGAGTTGATTCTGCTTCCCCAAAAGGGAGATGGTCAAAAGAGAGTAAGAGGTTTTGTTCGTTGTGTGAGAAAGAAGCAGATTGCACCATTGTTTTTTTCTCGGTTAGTCCTTCCTCATCAAGAACAGTAAGCCACTCATTAACAAGGTGAATGCAAGAATCGGCTTTGTTAGTAGACCAGAGAATCGTTCGGGTTTCGTTTTTTGCTCCCTGTTCGTCAGGAACAAAAATTGAGATACGCTTTTTTTCTGTTTTTTCGGCAGAGACCAAGGCACTGCTGGTCTTAAAAAACGGAAGATTAAAAATGAGCCAGTTATTATAAATTGCATAGGTAAAAAAACCTATGCAGCAGGCGATAATAGTGCCATAAATAAGTTGTTTTTGAGGCATGTTTTGCTCCGGTTTTAAAGGCTTTTTTGTATCATTGATTTAAGAAAAGTCATGCGTTTATGGGCGTCTTCTTTTTTGATAGTCATGGCAATAGCGCGTGGTTCGCCGATGAGGATACATAACTTCTTAGCTCGTGTGATTGCAGTGTAAAGGAGGTTGCGCTGAAGCAACATAAAGTGTTGCATAAAAAGAGGGATAATGGCAACGGGGTATTCTGACCCCTGACTTTTATGAATAGTCGTTGCGTAGGCAAGGACAAGCTCATCAAGTTCGCTTGCATCGTAGGGAACAACTCTTTCACCAAATTTGACCTCAAGGGATTGAGCTTCAAGGTCTATTGAGGCAATCGATCCAATATCCCCATTAAAGACATTTTTATCATAGTTGTTGCGAATCTGCATTACGCGGTCACCTTGGTGATATTTTGTTCCAAAATTAGTGAGCATTGGCCGCTGTTCTGGATGAAGATAGGATTGTAAAAATGCATTCAAAACCTGCGTTCCTGCGATACCACGATTCATTGGTGTTAAAAGCTGTATGCTGGCGGGAGGAAAACCACGTCGTTTACATTCTTCAAATGCGCGCTTGATATGCCCTTGTAAATTCTCAGGTTCAGTCTCTTTAATAAAAACAAAATCTTTGAGCGTGGCTTCAGGATCTGTTGTTGTAGGGAATTCACCATGATTAATACGGTGTGCATTAACAACAATGAGACTGCTTCGTGCTTGCCTAAAAATTTCGGTTAACATAACATTCGGTATTTTATCGCTTTCAATGAGATCGCGTAAAATGTTTCCTGGTCCGACTGATGGTAACTGATTGCAATCGCCAATTAATACAAGGTGAGCAGTTGAGGGGAGCGCTTGAATAAGAGAGTATGCCAAAAATAAGTCGACCATCGATACTTCATCGACGATTAAAAAATCAACTTTAAGTGTATTTCTTGCATTGTGTACAAAATGGCCGTTGGCAGGATCAAACTCAAGAAGTCTGTGTAGTGTTGTTGCAAAATGGCCAGTACTTTCCATAAGGCGTTTTGCAGCGCGTCCTGTTGGAGCAGCGAGCTTAATAGTTACCTGTTCGCGCCCAAGGAACGAGATTAATTTTTTAACGAGTGTGGTTTTACCGGTTCCTGGACCTCCAGTAATAATGGCAATTTTATTACTTAAGGCAGTCATAATGCCCTGCTGTTGGCCTTCGTGGAGATCAAACTCGCCGGGTTTTGGTACACGAAGCTCTTGATAAAGCTGAGCACTGTTAAATGTTTTTGGTGATGGGGTTTTTAAAAGACGGTTTATGTGTTCTACTAATGCCTGCTCTGTTTCATAGTTAGTTGCAAGTCCTCGGTATTCAAGCCCTTCAAAGGGAATAGAGACGACTTTTCCTTGCGACAGCAGCAGGGTAAATGCCTGTTCAAAGAGCGGTGCTTCTTCTGCCTCAAGAGTAAGTATGGGGGCTGCTTTATCCCAGAGTTTTGTACGCTCTACGTACAGATGCCCTTGCGCAGAAGCAGTCGAGAATACGTAGCTAATTCCTGCCGTGAGGCGTCTGATATCTGCTTTGGTGAAACCAAGGTTTTTTGCGATAGCATCAGCAGTAGTAAATCCAATTCCCCAGACTTCATCGGCAAGGCGGTAGGGGTTTTCTTGGAGTACTGAGAGCGCTGAAGTGCCATAACATTTGAAGATTTTATTGGCATAGGCAGGAGATACGCCCTTGTCTTGCAGGAAGACCATGATTTGTGCCGTTTCGCGCTGTGTTTTCCATGACTCTGTAACGAGGGCAATACGCCGTTCTGCAAAACCACCAACTTCTTTGAGACGATGGGGTTCATGTTCAATAATCTGAAGTATTTTATCACCAAAATGCTGAATAAGTTTTTCTGCATAGACTTCGCCGATACCGCGAATGACGCCTGAGGCTAAGTATTTAGTAAGTCCAGTGAGCGTGGTGGGGATCTTTTGAAGACATCGAGTGGCAAGAAATTGTTTGCCGAATTTTGGATGTGTCGTCCAAGAGCCTTCAACTTCAATGTCTTGCCCTTCGCGAATGGTTGGTAGAGAGCCGCGTACTGTTGTTGAAAGTGTGGAGGCGACTAGTACAAAAACGACAAAGTCGCCATCAGCACTTTGAAAAATAATACGCTCTACGGCGCCCGATAAAACTTCAGTTTGTTGCTCCACGTGACTTTAATGACTCTCGGTATGCTTTATGAGATTTTGGACAATTTTGTACAAGATCCGCTAAAAAGATAAGCAAATCATCTAAAAGCCTATCAAAAATATGGAACGAAGTCATTGTTTGGTGCATTGAGGTTGTTTCGTTATGGTTCAATTTACTCCACTCACAAAGAGGGGTATCTGGGCGATCGCGCAAGATACTCCATTGATCAATAAGCTTTACCATATACGCTTTCCCAACCTGTATCTCTTCGATGTAATCAGCAGAGAATTTTTCAAAAGCAGTAACGGCCCGTTTGAGTGCAAGCTTAAGTTCTTCAGGGTCGCCTTGTTGAGAGCGTTCAAGTTCTGCGAGCTCATGAATGGTCGTGTAGCGATTCTGGTAAAGAATGATGCCTATTCGAGATAAATTCGCTTGATTTCCAGCAAGAGGAAGAGGTAAATCTATTCCATAAGCAGCGGTTGCTTGTTCAGCAAGTTCAACTGTTTTGTAGCCAGTGCGTTCACCAATAAGGTTGTTCGCATAGCCAAAAATCTGCTTTATATCGATAAAAGATGCAGTATCAACAAAATGTAAGATGGTAGAATCCATAGCGATTGGTGCGAGTTTTGCTTGGCTGTTTAAAGTTAAAAGAAATGAGAGGCTTGCGCAAAAAAGGTATGTTTTTTTCATTGTTATCTCCTAAAGCGAATGTATTATGTGCTACCAGGTCAAAAGGCCGAAGAGGCCAACAGTGAAACTTCTTCCGATTCCGTTGCGCGCGAGTGATCCATCAAAAGAGGCGCCAAGGTCCAAGTAATGACGCTTCCCATCAACATGCCAAGCGAATGATCCAAAGATTTTATGGTCAGTTGCCGAGAATCTACTGGCACATCCAGTATCGAGTGGAATAGTTCCATTGATAGAATCGATGATACAAAGTTTTTCGGCAGAGCGATACCAGAAATCATAGCCGACTGCCCACTGGAAGCAATCATGGTCCCATTGGCCTGAAATAGAATATTCACAAGACGTTGTTGCTCCTACATGCGTCTCTTTTTTGATTGGATAGAGCATGTTGGCGAGTCGGTCTTCAAGAAACTGGAGGTTTGCGTTTGCATCTACTTCGACGGTGTAGTCGCGGTCAAAATCTTCTGGTGTTTTAATTTCTCTATAAAAGCGGTTCGCTCGGTAAGAAGGTTGGAACATAACAAGTAGCATTTGGTGGAGATTGAAGCAGTCGCTGTGTTCATAATCCCATTCAAAGCGAGGTCCGACGCGAAGTTGTTGTTCACCAAGGTGTGTGTCTCCGGCGACAAGAATAAAGCGATCAAGCGCGAAAAGGCCAAGATTGAGGAGATCTGTTTGATAGGAGAGGTCATTGGCTTTATTGTCGTACTTGTCCACAAACTCAACGAGGTCGATGTTAGGTTGCCCAGGACAGCGGTTAACCGGGCCGCCGATAAAGCGCTCGGTTATTGTGGTTGCGGTTGGGAGTGCAAGTTCTGCGCCAATTTTGAAGGTTGAGCAATTCCGATAAAAATCAGCTAAGAAGCGAAATCGCATATCGCCTAATCCAAAAAGATCATGAGCAAGGTGCTCGGTCAAAAACGCTTCGACGGCTGCGGAAGAACCACCTCCTGCTCCTGCGTATCTAAAAAGATCTGAGTTTGCAATGGCATTTTGCTCTGAGTCGCTCATGTTCACATTGTGGACTATAAAATAGACGGGTAATCCCATGTAAAAAGAAAAACGGCCACTCTGTTTAAAAAGTGAAAGAACGCCTCCAACTCTTCGCTCCTCAAAGCGAATAGGTGAGAAAAGCTGTGCAGTTTGAAGAAGGTTTAAAAGCAATGGATCGGGGCTATCTCCGTGGAGCATCTCTTCAATAAGCTTGTAAAGATCAGCAAATTCTGCACTGGTAAAAGCAAGATAACTATCAAGGTTTGTGCTGTAGGGAGTGAAGTTTTGGCGGCGTGTTTCATTGTAAAAAAGTGTAAACATGGGCGATACTTGCTCATCGCAATAATGCTTTATTGGCATCTGAAGGGCTGGAAGGTCAAGTAATGGTCTGACGTTGACAGGATTAGTGCGGAGGTAGAGGTTGCGCTGTAAAATAGTTTGTGCATTGATCGGTAAATCGGGGCTGGTAATTAAATCAAGAATGCCAATGGGGGTTGCCCCATTGCGGGTGATAGATTCGTTAAAAGCTTCGTCGTAATGGTAATTAGACCCAAAGAAATCTGCTTGATCAAAAGGCTCAAAATCTTCTTGGTTTTGGTTGTGGGGTAACGGGTGTGAGAAGCCGGTTGTCATAAGAAGACAACAGGCGAAATAATGAAAAAAGGTTTTAATATTCATACAATTTCTTTTTTGGTACAATAAGGGGCTGGCCAGTTTTGTTTTGTACAAGCTAGCAAATTTTTTGCGAAAGTGACAAACTATTCGATTTTTTGTCATGTGCGTAGTATCGTAGGATTGAGAGTTGATTTTATCATAGCCCTAAATGCTATGGGGAGATGCAATGGCGTTTTTTGTGGTTGAGGGAAACATCGGAGCGGGGAAATCGACGTTTCTTAGATTAATGGGGCAGCAACTTAATGCTGAGTTGGCTTTTGAGCCACACGAGGCATGGCAGAATATTGAGGGTGAAAATTTACTCGATGCTTTCTATAAAGATGGTAAGCGTTGGGCGTACACGTTTCAGACGTATGCGTTTATTACACGGGTAATATCGGTCGAGCAGCATGCGCGATTGACACAGCATCCGTATCTACTTGTCGAGCGATCGGTCTTTGCTGATCGCTATTGTTTTGCTCAAAATGCCCATGAAATAGGATTGATGAACGATCTTGAGTGGGCACTTTATAAAGATTGGTTTTCGTGGTTTGTTGAAAATCGCGTTGATAAGCCTCACGGGTTTATTTATTTGAGAACAGATCCACGTATCTGTTTTGAGCGACTTACAAAGCGTAATAGGTTTGAAGAGAAATTAGTTGAACTTGATTACTTAACCCTTATCCACAATCGGCATGAATCATGGCTTGTGCATAAAAAAGAGATAGCACCAGTGATTCGAGATGTTCCTGTTTTGATACTTGATTGTGACGAAGATTTTGAAAATAATAGTGTATTGCAAAAAGAACTTTCTGATCGTGTGGCCGAGTTTGTAAGTAAGCAAACGGGGCTTTCAATTGCTGAAACACGATCTGAAAATCAAATGAGACTCTGAAGGAGGATGTTCCCGATGGAAGAGTATATGTATATCGCCAAAGCAGCCGGTTTTATCAGTGCTGCAATTGCTATTGGTATGGGGACGCTTGGAGCGGCTCTTGCGCAAGGCATGGTGGCATCACGCGCCTGTGAAAACATAGGTAAATACCCAGAAAGCAGCGGAAATATCCGTGGTACGCTTTTCTTGTCTCTGGTGCTTATTGAAACATTAGCAATTTATTCATTGCTTATTGCTGGGGCACTTCTCCTTTTTTCACGGGGATGAGGTATGGCAGGGTTTATTAACGCACTGCTCTTTCTCCAGATAGCACATTTTTTTGTGGCCTATTTTCTGCTTAAACATATAGTGCTTAAACCAGGGCTTAAAGTTATTCGAAGTATTGATGATGCAGATCGCGCTATGCAGCGCGATCTCACCCTTCTTCACGAAGAAGTTGAGCTACAAGATGCGATGGTTAAAGAACAATGGAGTCGTCATTGTCATGTATTACGCTCGCGTATTCCCTTGCTTGTGAAAGCACGTGTGTTGCCGATAAAGCGACAGTCTAAGCCTCTTGTTACTCGGTTGTCGGATGATGATGAGAAGCGACTTATTACTGATGTGAAAAATGTCATTGTGAATGTCGTAGAGAAGGGAAGGTCGTGATGTTTTTGGATCAGATTTTTTCTTTGTTAAATACAGCAGTCTTAGTGAGTGTTTTTTTTGTTGCGTATAAACGTTATTTGCGACCGCAGATTGCAGGAGAGCTTCAGAAAAAACGAGCTGATGGTGAGCATAATCTTTTAGAACAACGTGAGCTTGCGCAAACATTGGCCGGCATAGCGATAAAGCGGAACAAGCGAGAGGCTGATTATCGGAGTCTTTCTGAGAAAGTTGAGTTCTGGAAAAAGTCGGAAGCAGTTTTGGTTGATGAGAAGAAGCGAGAGATAGAGCGTATTCAAGAAAGAGTTGAAAAACGCGAGAAAGAGCAATATGCCCGGATGGTTGAAATGCGCGTAGAAGCGCGTATTGTTCCACATGCTCTTGCAAAAGCGCGTCTTGAGCTGTATGACCAATATCAGACAGATGAGACGGGGGAGCTTTACATAAAAAGAGTTTTTGAAGAGCTTGGAAAAACTACTCAGTGCGAGGGGGAGGGGCATGGACGTCGTTCATGAATTTCTATCAATACGTTATGCACAAGCGCTTTTGCGTGAGGTAGATTGTCCCTACAATGAGGAGCTTGTGGTTCGTCTTCATGCCATGACACTTTTTTTGATACAGCTTAAAACGGAACTTGTCGGAGTCTCCGCGTCATTTTATGAGCAGCTTTTTGAGATATATCAAGTTCAACAGTGCCGTTTTGATTTGATTATTGCTCTTTTACAAAAGCATCGGCGCGATGAGCTGATTTCCGATGTTTTGAGAAGTTTTGTGTATTGTTACGAGCAAAAACATAAGGTTTTTTTTGCGAAAGTCTCTTCATCACACGCTTTGTTGGATGAGCAGAAACAAGAGCTTGAAGCTTTTGTAGAAAAAACGTCTGGGCAGCATTTCTTTTTTGAGACAAAAATAGATAAAAGTTTAATTGCAGGTATTCGTCTTGAAGGAGATTTGCTGATGTGGGAAGATTCCATTTCATGCAAACTTCAAGCGATAGAGCAGAAACGATAAGGATGCACTTATGGAGATTAAAAGTACTGATCTTGTTTCTTTATTCGAGCAGTCATTACGTGCGCTTGAAAAAGAAAAGGGAAGTAAGGAGCTTCAGGATATTGGACGTGTCGTTCAAGTAGGTGATGAAAATTGTCGTATCCATGGGCTTTCTTCGGCGGTCTATGGCGAACTCCTTCAGTTTGAAGGTGGAAATCAGGGAATTGTTTTAGATCTAAAAGAAGACCATCTGGTTGCCTTTTTGCTCTACAGTCACATTCCTGTGAATGAACAAGAGGTTGTTCGACGTACAGGTGGTGTTTTTAAAGCTCCTGTCGGGGAAAAGCTTTTGGGACGTGTACTCAATGCTATTGGCATTCCTATTGATGCACTCGGAGATCTTAATGCAGCTGATTACCATCCGATTGAAGTCGATATTCCCGGGATTATTGAACGGAGTCCGATCGATGAGCCACTCGAAACGGGTATTGCAGCGGTTGATGCGCTTGTTCCGATTGGTCGTGGCCAGCGTGAATTGATCGTTGGGAATCGGAGTACGGGAAAAACAGCGCTTGCACTTGATGCCGTTTTGCATCAAAAAGGGAAAAATGTCATCTGCGTCTATGTCTCTATTGGTCAACGTCAAGCAAATCTTGCTCGGATTGTACGGTTACTTGAAGAAAATGGAGCGCTTGAGTACACGGTTGTTGTTTCTGCAGATGCAAGCACTTCAGCGCTTAATCGTTATTTAGCTCCTTATGTTGCAACGACCATAGGTGAGTATTTTCGCGAACAGGCAAAAGACGTTCTTATTATCTATGATGATTTAAGTAATCATGCGACCGCTTATCGAGAAATTTCACTTTTAATGCGTCGACCACCAGGTCGTGAAGCTTATCCAGGTGATGTTTTTTATTTGCACTCGCGTCTTTTGGAGCGGGCAGGAAAACTTTTAAAAGGCGGGTCTTTGACCGCATTGCCGATTGTTCAGATTCAAGGTGATGATATTACGGCATATATTCCGACGAATTTGATTTCGATTACCGATGGTCAGATTTTCCTTGATACAAAACTTTTTAATGCAGGTGTTCGCCCTGCAGTAAACGTTGAACTTTCGGTTTCGCGTGTTGGTGGCGCTGCGCAGACAAAAGCTATTAAAAAAATGACTCGTGCTTTGCGTCTTGAATTGGCGCAATACAATGAGCTGTTGGCATTTTCGCAGTTTGGGTCTGAGCTTGATGCTGTTTCTCAAAAACGTCTTGCGCGTGGAGGGGTGGTCGTTGAGCTTTTAAAGCAGCCCCAGTTTGCAACACTCTCATTTATTGATCAGGCATTACAACTCTTTCTTTTACGAGAAAACTTTTTGGATGATGTGCCACGAGCACAGGTTCGCAATTGTGCGTTGCAGTTTATGAGTTACATTAAGTCTGTGTATGAACCTTTGTATAAATCGATTCAAGAGACGAAAGATATTTCGCCAGAGACGTTGAACGGCCTTCGTGAGGCTGCGCAGGAATTTATGACTGTGTTTGTAGCAAGAGACTAGTCGTTTTCTTTGGAAAAGATGTATTGTTTCGACGCTCTTTCTTGTGTATAGTAAAACGTAGAAGGCGCGCCCATAGCTCAGCTGGATAGAGCAACGGATTTCTAATCCGTAGGTCGCAGGTTCGAATCCTGCTGGGCGCACCACTAAGGCAGAGTGAGTGGTAAATTCTCCTGAGGCTAAATCGATCATGAGCATTCTCTATATTCCCTGGCGTAAGAACTACAAAAGAAAACTACCTACAGAAGCCTGCCCGTTCTGTGTTGCATTTCTTGCGCACAATGATCGTGAAAATCTTGTCATAAAACGTTTCAAAACCTGTGCGTTAGTGCTCTGTTTACATCCTTATAATGCTGGGCATTTGTTGATTATTCCCTATAAACACACGGGGATTTTTGCAGATCTTTCTCCCGAAGAGCGGCATGAGATTATTGATATTATGAACCAGGCAATTATGGTGTTATATACGGCACTTGGTTGCCAGGGGATCAATACGGGCATTAATCTTGGAGATGGATGTGCAGGGGGAAGTATTCCTGAGCATCTGCATGTTCATGTGGTCCCTCGTTTTAAAGGGGATACAAATTTCTTACCAATTGTTGCAAGTTCAAGACTTATTACCCGAGATCTTATGGATTTGTACGATACGCTTTTTAAAGCTTTTCAGTCGTAAATTTCTACTCATATTCTTTTTCAAGAAGGCTGAGATGAGAGACCCTTGAGCTTCTCCAAAAAGCTTGAGCAAAGATTCTGTGATTTTCAATTTTGACTCCCAGGTAAATTTCTTATTTCAGTATAGCTACCTAAACTGAAATAACAGGGGGGAGATGGCGTTCTTATTTCAGTTTAGCTACTGACGATACCATTTGAGTGCTTTAATTTTGTCGGGTCGTGCAAAGATACCAGAACCGATAGCAACCATGTTGACTCCAAGATTTTTTATTGAGAGAAAGGTTGTTTCGTTAATGCCACCATCGACGCCAATGAGCAGCTTTTTGTTTTTTGCTTTTAAAAGCGCTTGAAGTTCTAGGAGCCTGCTCGGAGTGCCCGCAAAAAATGGTCGTCCAGAAAAACCAGGGTCAACAGACATAAGTTGCGCATGGTCGATAAGGTCTAAGAAGGGGGCGAATGTTTTTGTGGGTGTTTTTGGATTGATGGCGAGACTGGCAATAATGCCTTTTGCGCGCAGTGCAGAGGTGATTGATGCAACTACTTCTCGGTTATTTATAATGGACTTGCTCTCATAATGGACGGTAACAATATCTCCCGCATTGAGATGCATTTGATCAATATAAAAAGAGGGTTGGTCGACCAAGAGATCAATCCAGAGTGGCTTTTTTGTAGCCAATCGGATGGCGTTGACCATATCGGTCCCCCACGTGAGATTGGGGACGAAAGAGTGGTCCATTATATCAAGGTGGAATCCGGAGCATAAAGGCTCGAGGGCGGAGATTTCTGATTTGAGATTAAGAAGGTCTGCGGCCATGAGAGAGGGGTAGAGTGCGATCATAAAAAGTCTCCGGTTTTACTTGCTTTGTAGGTCTTTAAAAGCCTCTTCGTCTTCTTCTGAACCCCACTCTGATACTGTTTTTGAGAGGGCATTAGCATATTCTCTGTCGATGAAAACAGGGGTGTATTTCTCGAGATTATCTAATTTTATCGAAGAATTTGCTTGTTTCATAATTTGTCTTCTCTGGCGGTATTGAAGAGTGGTTTACAGCACCAGTATTGGTTTGTTTATAGAGCCTAGTAAGAATAATAAAAAATGCAATTTATGCTTCCGGCATCTCCATAAAAGGGAGGCCAATTATTGTTTTTGAGCCTACTTTCTTCCAAATAAAATGGCGCAGAAGAGCGCTGGAATGCTTCTGTAAAAGCCGCTGAATCCAATAGTCTTTTATGATGAGTGGCTTTTGTTTTTCATACAAAATACGTGCCAAAAATGCGGCAAAAAAGGGAAGTTGTTTAGCCACCGCGTTTTGCTTGACCTGCGAGTCTGGTGTTACTTCAAGACTGCCAATAAAATGAGTATCTTTTCCATCACTATAAAGCGATGCGTATTTGATTGGTTCTTGTGTTGCATTGGTGCATAGCAACTCCCCTGAATTAACATCAAAAATTTTTGTTTTGTTTTTGCTTGATCTGAGCGCGAGTAGGGCTCCATCGGATGAAAAAACACTATCGATAAGAGCATGATTTTTGTGGGTTTGGTTGCGTGATTTAAACTGGTTTTTTTCGACATCCCAGAGTATACCATCTCCATTTTTACATCCAACGAAGAGTTTATTCTGGTGAGAAGCCCAGGCGATTGTTTTTATGGGTGAAGAGAGTGTGCATTGTTGGTATTCTTTGGTCTCACCATCCCAGATGCGGATAGTTGAGCCAAACACTGCAGCAAGGTTATGTGTGAGGGGTGAAAAAGCGAGGTGTGTGACCGTCGAGGGATGCCATAGATCAAAGTTGAGTTTTTGTGTTTTTGTCTCCCAGATATGGACAAGGCAGTCCTCTGCAAATGCCATAAAAAGCCCAGATTTACTGAGTGCAAGTGCAGTGAGTTTTGTATCGTGATCGAATGTAGGGGTGAGTGGGGCTTGCTGTTTATTAAGAATATTTTTATAGAAGACTATTGTATGCTCATCTGTTGCGATCGCAAGCGCCGTCCCTTCAAAACTCGTGGCCATAAGTTTGATATGAGTTGGGAGTTGTTGTTTTGTAAGACATTGATTCAAGTCCATATCAATACAGGCAACTGTTTTTTGTGTGGCGAGAGCGTACCAGTGTTCATTGGGTTTAACTATAAGGGCTTTAACGACGGGCCGATCTTTTTTAAAAAGTACTGAGAGATTAAAAGGGTCTTGTTCTTGTAGAAAAAATGCGGGGAATTTGGCTGATAAAGAGAGGGGCAGGAGCTGAATTCTAACCTCTTGTTGAGCAAAAAGACTTTCAGCGTTTTTACTCCAGAGATTCACTAAAGCATTAAACAATGAACCCGCAGGGGGAAGGTCTATTTTTTGAGGTGTTCGTTGTTGTTTTGAGTGACGATCTTTTTTATGAGACTTTTTACTGATTGTTTTAAGGTGTTTTTGGAGAACGCGAGGACCCTGTGCACGCAAAGCTGCGATAGTATAAAGATGAGTGAGTTGAGGGTATATTTTTTGTATCTGCTCTTTATTTGAGCACCTGGTCGAAAAAGAGATAAATAAGAGAGTGAGTAGACAGGAGATGTGAGTGCGACGTATCATGGCCGTATCCTTCAAACCATGTTTTTTTTCTTCTTACCTGTAGTGTGTGCTGCACTCTCTCGTGTCGTCAATAAAAACCGCATTATCTTTTTTGAAAAGGTTGGTGATGCGAAAAGTTACTATTTAAGTCCATTACTTGTGATGCATAGTTCTTGGACCAATTCTGGGGTGAGGTTGTTGGTGAGCTCAAAAATACATTCAACCGAATTTGGTTTGATCGCAATTTGATTGGGAGAGCATTTTTGGTACACATTTAAATAGTGGCTTTGTGCTTTTTCATTTTCATCAAGCAGGAGATTTTTGAGATCATTTAGAAAATTAAGCGCTTCATTTTTTTCTTTTATAAAAATGGTTGCATAGGGGTTTATGAATTGCATAAGGGTTTGAACGGATTTTTGATTTAACTTGATGGCCTGGGGGAGTAATAGTTTGTTGCCTAATTTTTCAATGGATTTGATATAGAGCTCGCGTTCTTTTGCATTAGGGTGTTCCGTATGGATATGTTTTTCTATGATCATAAAACATTTTTGGGCAAGCGGGCTTGTCGGATCTATTGCTTTCAGGGTAATGCTCGGCTTTTCTGTAAAATTAAAAAAAGAAAAATATTCAGGTTTGTGGGTGAATAATGAATCAAGTGCTTTATATTCTTCTTTATAGAGCATGTCGACCAATAAGTTGTTTTGTGATTTGTCTTGAGTAGCAGCGACAAATGAGTCAGCTTCAAGCTCATAACACTTATTGAGGAGCGAAGAAATGTGGCTCATAAATTCTGTGATTGCTTCGTTTTTTCCATGGGGATAAGAACATGTCGTTCGAAGGAGAGGGCAGTGTGTAGTAAATCCCATAAAAACAAGAATAGAGAGATTAAAGAGGCGTTTGTCTGAGAGCGATTTATTTGGTTGAGTATTTTTTTTGAGGATATAGGCAGCGCAATTTGTTAAAAAGGACTGGTTTTCTTTGTTATGAAGATGCCCAAGCTCGTGAAGGCAGATGGTACATTTTTGTTTAAGCGTTAAGGCGCCCATTTTTGTCTTATTTAAGTAAATAAAAGGGAAGGGCGATAGGGTATCAATCCAACAAATGCTATCGGTATCAGGCCTGTGGGGTTGAGGTATAATTGAGGTGAGTGGAACTATTTTGAGCTGTGTGTTAAATGTTTTTGAGATCTTTTTGCATTGTTCTTGAATGAGTAGGGCAAGCTCTTTGTAGTCCTCGTCCGTTGTAGGGCATGATACGTTCATGTAGCTATTTTTTATACAAGAGAGGTCATTGTTAAGTGTCTTTTCTGGATTAAGAAGCCATTGCTCAAAAAGCAATTTAGAGCTTTTATGGGCAAGCCATTCCTTAAAGACCTTGTTTTGTTGTGTGGAAAAAGTTGTATTGTTTGTCGGGGCAATCGGCTGTTGTATTTGGTTGCTTCCACTACAAAACCCTGCCGCTGAAACAAGGAGTAATGCAAGCCCATTAAAGATAAACGTAAAGAAAGATGGTTTTTTCATTGATATACCTAGATACAGTTTTCGATTTTATTTTATTGTGCTCTTTTTTATCCTATTTTAAGCTAAATTATCAAATTGTCAAATTACCAGAGCGCGCGTTTGCAATATATGAGTCTGCTTCTATCAAGATATTGAGAATTGTTTGCTTTGCCGTATACTGAAAATAGTGGTTTTTATATCTCTTTTTTAAGGAGTGGCTATGTTTGATAAAATTCGTCCGCTCTATGACCGAATTTTGGTTAAGCGGCTCGAAACAGTAGAAGAAAAAAGCCCTGCCGGGATTATTATTCCTGATACTGCCAAGGAAAAAGGGCAGATTGGTAAAGTGCTTGCTGTTGGAGAAGGGCGTCGTCTTGATGATGGCAAAATTCTTCCGCTCAAGGTTGCCGTTAATGACAAAGTCTTTTTTGCAAAGTATGCAGGAACAGATCTTGGTAATGACCGCTTGATTCTTCGGGAAGATGATATCTTAGGGATTGTGGAATAAAGATTTTTTGGTACAACCGCTCATGTGGACCCCCGTTCGACAAGCTCAGGACATGCTTCTCCCTCGATACAACCGCTCATGGTGAGTGTTTTTGCGTAAGCAAAAATGTATCGAACCATCGGGATGAGCGGGGAGGCTGATAGGCCTCCTCAGGATGAGCGGGTGGAAACTTGAGTATCTATACATAATTAATTTGGAAAAAAAACATGGCAGCAAAAAATATAGTATTTGGTTCGGAAGCGCGGCAGAAAGTTGCCCGTGGTGTTGATGCACTTGCCGATGCCGTAAAAGTAACTCTCGGTCCCCGTGGGCGTAACGTTGCAATACAAAAGTCCTTTGGTTCTCCTATTATCACCAAGGACGGAGTAACGGTTGCAAGAGAGATAGAATTAAAAGATCCGCTCGAAAATATGGCTGCACAGTTGGTTAATGAGGTTGCGAGTAAGACTGCCGATGTCGCTGGTGATGGAACGACGACTGCAACGGTTCTTGCACAAGCTATTTTCCGTGAAGGTAATAAATACGTTGCTGCTGGCGCCAACCCTGTTGAGCTTAAGCGCGGTATTGATAAAGCGGTTGAAGCTGTTGTTGCTGATATTAAAGGCCGTGCGGTCAAGGTAAAAGGCAAAAAAGAGATCCAGCAAGTCGCTACTATTTCTGCAAACTCAGATACCTTTATTGGTGCTCAGATTGCTGAAGCGATGGAGCGGGTCGGTCGTGATGGTGTCATCACAGTAGAAGAAGCAAAGAGCATGGAGAGTGATCTTGTGGTGGTCGAAGGAATGCAATTTGACCGCGGGTATACGTCTCCTTACTTTGTAACTGATTCTGAAAAGATGGAAGCGGTGCTTGAAAAGCCAGCTATCTTGATTTTTGATAAGAAAATTTCGAGCATGAAGCCGCTTTTGCCTATTCTTGAAAGTGTAGCTCGTTCGGCTCGTCCGCTTTTGATTATTGCAGAAGATGTTGATGGTGAAGCGCTTACGACATTGATTGTCAATAAACTCCGTGGAACATTGAACGTTGTTGCGGTTAAGGCACCTGGTTTTGGCGATCGTCGCAAAGCGATGCTTGAAGATATTGCAATTGTGACCAAGGGTGAGCTTGTTTCTGAAGAGCTTGGCCGCAAGCTTGAAAGTGTTGCGGTAACTGATCTTGGCAGTGCTGAGAAAGTAATTGTCACCAAAGATACCTGCACAATTGTTGCGGGGGCTGGTGATGAAGAGGCTATTAAGAATCGGGTCAGTCAGATCAAGGCGCAGATTGAAAATTCGACGTCAGATTATGACAAAGAAAAGATGCAAGAGCGCGTTGCAAAGCTTGCTGGTGGCGTTGCCGTTATCAGAGTTGGTGCAGCAACCGAAGCTGAAATGAAAGAAAAGAAAGACCGTGTTGACGATGCGCTCCATGCGACGCGCGCTGCGGTTGAAGAAGGTTTTGTTGCAGGTGGTGGTGTTGCGCTTTTACGTGCAAAAGACGCCCTTGCCGCACTTGCATTGCAGGGTGACGAAAAGCTTGGCATGCAGATTATTGATCGTGCGCTTGAAGAACCAATGCGTATTATTTCAAGCAACGCAGGCTTTGAAGCTTCAGTTATTGTAAATAAAGTGCGTGAAGGCAAAGGAAACTTTGGATTTGATGCAAAAGAGAATCAATTTGTTGATATGGTTGAAGCTGGTATTATTGATCCTGCAAAGGTGGTTCGTTCAGCGATCCAGCACGCAGCGTCGATTGCTGGGTTACTTTTGACGACTGATGCGATGATTGCAGAATTCCCAGAGGAAAAGAAAGCTGCAGCTGGGCATGGACATGACATGGGTGGCATGCCTCCTATGATGTAAGTCTGGGATAACCATCTTGGTTGCCGCAGCAAAAGTATGAAGATAGTAGTAAAGGAAGGGGAATATTCTCCTTCCTTTACGTGTGTAAATAGAGACAGATGGTGTTTGTTTTTTGAATAACGCAATTAGGAACGCATGAAAAAAATATATAGTTGGCTTCTGATGCTTTTTGTTGTTGGCGCTTTGCCAACAGGTCTTGCGGCGACTAAAAATGAGCCTAAAAAAATCAAGGTTAATGTTCTTGATCATGTTCAACAAGAAGAGTCTCTTAAAAAACAGAACGAGCTTGTAGAAGCAAATAAAAAGCTTACAGAAGAAAATAACAGCCTTAAAAACAATATTCAAAAAGATGCTCAAGAGCATCTAGACAAATTAAAAACTTTTCAAAACCTCGCAGTAGGCTCTAAAAAGCTTCAAGAAGAAAATAAAAAGCTTCAAAAAGAAAACGTCGGTCTTAAACAAGTGAGTAAAGATCTGGGGACACAGGTTTCTAAATATAAAGAGAAAGAAACTCTTCGAAACGAAAAAAAAACTAAGCGTCAAGACGAAATAGCCGCGCGCAAACTTCGCTCTGAAAATCGTCATCGTGTTTATAGTGTTCTGTTAAATTTATCCAGAACAGCGGGGACTGCCGGCGTGCAAGCAACGATATTTGGCTTAATGTCTTGGACGGCGAATGGGTTGTACCCCAATGCTCCTGAGTCTTTGCGTAATGAATTGCGCGCCATAGCACGTGATGCAAAGCTCCCTTGGGCGAATGAACTTCGTGTGAAGTTATTCCCGGGCAATGTAGAAAATGCAGCTGCTGGTTATGATATTTTGCATCCAAATTCACCGTTTGCACTCATTGGTATGGGTTTGTGGGATAAGCTTACTCTTGATGAACAACGGATGATCTTTTTACATGAATGTTTCCATATTGATGATGGGCACGTTCTTGAAGCTCTGTTGTTTTTAGCAAAAAGAGGCATACCTTTAGCAATTCTTGGTGTGCAGTCTTTGCCGTATGTTTATTTGGGTTCTAAATGGTGCGTAAATAAAACTGGTGAAGGGATCTCAGCAGCTACGCAATGGGCCACTCAAAAAACAAAATCTTTTGCATGGTATCTTACCCCAGAATTTATAAGAAACAGGTTTTTAACAGGCGAAGTAAAAGAAGCGCCAGTAAAGAACTCAGCGTCGTGGATGCCTGCTCGTGTCACGGCGGTTATCGATTGGGCTAGAGAATTGAAAAACGATCTTGGTCAAGAGTTTAATAATGATCATTTAGTTCGGAGCTACCGTTCTTTTATAGCAAATAATGAACGTCTAGCACCGGTGATTTTTGGTACTGAAAGACCAAGGTCCTTGATTGAAACAGGGATCGGTACAGTTGGAAGTTTTGCATGGGGTATGGCGGCTTACCATCTCAGTACGCAATTATTTAGAACAGGGGCATTAGCTTTGGGCAAAGGCCATGAGTGGTCCGCAGACCGTTTTGCACTTGACCATGCACGTGGTCGTGGTGATGTCTTAGCGTTTAAAAATGCTTTTGCAAAAATGTTGGCTGGTGATATGTCTTGCCTTTCCGACCGTTATTCCAATGAACTCTGGGGTAAGTCACAAGCTGAGAGAGAACAATTCTTGCGTCATAAAATTGAATCAATGCACAAAAACGACGTACATCCAACACCGTGGCAGCGGATGGAACTTTGTGACGAATATCTTAAAAAGTTCCCGGTTCCAGATCCTGAAAGACGATAATTTATTCTTTGGTATACTCTAGAAAGCCCAGGTAAAAAACCTGGGCTTTCTAGCAATGTGAGAGCCTCTTGAGAGCAGGATGCGATTTTTATGAAAAAAAATTAGGCGTAGTGATTGCACTATGGGCGAGCTTTGGGTTTTTTGACGGGGCTTCGGTTGCTTTTGGCAAAGAAAATCAGGGCAAGTATAAAAAATTTACTAAAAAAGACTCAGATGATTTTAAGAAAAAAAATCTGAAGAAAAAACTTAAACCAGAGCAAAAAAAGCCTTTTTGGTTGTACGAAAAACTGGTCTCTGTTTCACGGTATAGTGGACTTTTGTATCCATTGGGGCATGATTTATTTACTGCGGCTCGGGCTGTTGATGGGTATGAAGATATAGACCCTCGTGTTGCTCAGATTCTAAAAGGCTGGGCTCACGATGCAGGGTGCCAATGGGCGCCAGCAGCCCGTATTAAGTTGTGGCCTACCTCCTTTAACGCAGCAAATAGCTTTTATCTTTTTTCTCCGCGTACGCCAGTTTTTCTGATAAATACAGATTTTTGGAACCAGTGGAATGACCGTGAACGACGGATGATTTTTTTGCATGAGTGTGGGCACTTTGAGCATAAAGATGTGGAGCATTTCTTACAGTATCTTTTTATAACACGGGCTCTTGCGGGTGGCTTGGGTATGAAAGGGGTTACTGAGTTTGGCCTTTTTATCAAAAACCATGGCCGCGCGATGGCAGATAGACTTCCTTTTTCTCTCGCAAAAAGGGCCGAAACGTTGTGTGAGAATATAGAAGAAAGCTGGGTTGGAAGAGAAATCCTTGGTGACCAGTTTGTGCGCAACAGCCTTCATCTTGGTGGCGTTATACTTGGGCTTGAACAGCCTCGAACAGTTGTTGAGTGCGCACTTGGGATGGGGAGAAGCTTTCTCTATGGAGCGGCCGCTTTTTCGCTTGGTCAACAGATACGACGCGATGTTTTCTTCATCAAACGGTCTCATGAGTGGGGAGCTGATCGCTTTGCACTTGATCATGCACAAAACCGAGACGATGTATTGGCCTTTAAAAATTTCCATCTTCAGTGTGGTCTGATGGTCTGGCGATCGCTTGTTCAGTTCTATGCGCAGCCTTTGCGTCGAATGCCACAGGCAGAACAGATGCGCTTTATGCAAAATAAATACCAAGATTATTGCAAACAAGATGTGCACCCCTCAGCTGTTGAGCGGATGGATCTCTGTGACAAATATCTTGAAAAATATCCGGTTCCATTACCAGCATCTGGGCCAGCCCAAAGATAAAAGTTGATAATAATAATTTTTACAAATAAGTGCGTTGGTAAACAAAAAGAAGAAGTGAATTAGATAAGATTATCTAATTCACTTCTTCTTTTTATAAACAGTGGTTTTTACGCGTTTTTTTTATGCATTTCGCCTAAGACGGGCATAAGTGGTATTGAAGCTCCCGTAATCCGGGGGAGGCGTCCATCCCATTTTTCTATCGCTTTAATTTGAGCCTCAACTTCTTTGAGTCGAATCAATTCAGGAGTGAGTGATTCACGTTTAACTTTGAGTGCGAAGGCTTCTGCTTCTGCGCGTGCACGGGATTGTGTTGCTTCTTCTCGTACTTGTTTTGTCTGGTTTTCTGCACGTTTTGCATCCTGTTCTGCGATCTGTTTTGATTCAACGGCTTTGATAAAGTCGTCAGAGAAATCGAGATGGGTAAAGTTGAAGTCGACGAGTAGAATGTGTTTTGACGAAAGGCGTTCTGTCAACTCGCTAATGACTAACTCTTTTACTTCATGACGTTTTTGGATGAGACTCTCTGCATCAAATTTTGCAACAACAGCCTTAACGCTTTCTTGAACAAAGGGGTCGATAATAATCTTTTCAAAAGCAGTGCTGACGTTCAAAAAGAGATGCTGTGCATCTTGGATACGGTAGTTGATTGCCATTTCCACTTTAACGCTTTGCAAGTCCTTTGAAAGTGCTGTGGTTTCGATCAATGCTTTTTGAATACGAAGATCAAACATAGTGACTGAATCTATGAGTGGAATTTTAAAATAAATGCCCGACTCTTTTGTTGTTTTTGTAATGGTGCCAAGTCGCAAGTGAATTGCAGAAAATCCCGGTTCAACAATATAAAAACTTGAGTAGATAAGTGCCCCGATGGCAATAAAAATGATAAGTAAAAAAGGGAGTAATACTGACCTTAAAGTGTTATCGTAGCTCATGCATTTGCGCTTTCTTTTTCGAGTGTTTTAATACGGTTATCGCCAAGACGACGATTTTGAAGTTTATTCATGTATTGGTAATGGACTACGGTTGTCCAACGCGTACCCTGGTTGTTTGGTTTTGCTGTCATTGCAAGTTTGCCATCATGTTTAATCTTGAGCATTTTGTCGCTTGCTTTAATTTGCTGGTGAATAGGGCCAACAAGATTAGCAGGGGAGATGTTTTCAAGTTTAAAGTCGGTAGCGTCTGCGATGTTTTCAACATAGGTGATAGAACCATCTTCTTGTACTTTGAGGTAACGGTTATTTTGTTCAGGGTCTTTAAGATAGATTGCGCTGAGGCCCTGGGCTGTCATAAGACAGGCGCAAAGGAGAAGTAGTTTTTTCATAATTTAAGATTTTCCGTTTGCTTACTATGGTTGGATTACTATGGTTAGAATTGATATTTCCACCACTAGTGTAGCAATAATTACGGCAACTACCAACCGAAGGAGATGTTACCCCACAACCCATAGGTTTTGAGTGTTGCGTTATTGTGTGGCCAGTCTGCCCAACCACCAAGAGCACAAAGGATGTCATAGTCTTTTTTGGTACCCTGAATAAAGATAGAAGCAAACAGTCGGTTTGAGGCAGTTCCTTGTGCAGCAGCAGAATTAAAGTCGAGCTGTGTTCTGCGGAGTGGAACAAAAACATCGTCATCATCAGCGCGGAAGGCGATGGTACTACGACTTGCTGTCTTGGTTGCATCTGAGCCCATTATGCCGTAAGACTCCATGAGTGGAGCTGCCTTGTCGCAGAATGGGGGATCAATAACTTTAAGATATTCTGTTTGTGTCGCCCAGAGATTATAACCAACTTCAAAACCAAATCCATTGTGATCTGCAGAAACACCTGTTGCAAGATCAAATGCGCAGCCGGGCCGTACTTCTATGCAATGGGTGAGGACATTTGCAGCAGGGATAGTGCGCGGATCATTCCTGCGGTGAATGAGGAGGTATCGGCTCCAAGGGTTGCCACAGAGGTCGAACGTGCGTTCTTCATCACGGCGCATGCGATAACGTAGCTCCATAGAACAGAAAAAATCGACGCTGTCTTTGTTGTCTGTGCAAGAGTAAAACGGCAGTCTGCAGAGAAGTCCGTTGATGATTGCAAAGTGGCCAGCGCTTCCAGTACTTGGCTTGAAAAGGTACTCTTCATTGCGACGGGTTTCACCGGCTGATGCGAGTCCACCGTAGTACGAAAGAGTAAAACAATCACGATTAATCACTGTTGTGCCGAGTGTCACCAAAAGTTCACCAATACCTGTTTTTTTACGACAACGATTATCCATTTTTGCAAAGGTAAGATCACTTCGCTTAAGAGCATCGGTTACTTTTTGAGAGCTGCTTTGTGCATTTAAATTATTCTGTACATGGATGATAGGAAGCGAAACATCGAGCCACCAATATTTAAGAAAACTAAGTTTGGTGAGGCTTCCCAAGTCCTGATTGTAGGCAAGTACTGCACCTGCTTGCCGCTGCCAGGGCGCCACGGTATATATTGCATCAAAGTCAGCATCAGTGATACCGAGCCATTCTGCTCTCACATCACGGAAGGGGAGCGGGTCTGTGGGGAGTGCAGGATCGCTTTTGATAGAAATTTTTGATTTGCAGTTGAGAAGAAAATAGCTTGCGGCGCACTCATCACAACGAGTTTCTTGGAACATTGGTGTAATGAGAAGGGCTATTTTTCGGTCACCTTGTTTATGCGTAATCTGTTCACACCACCGATTCTTGGTTGCTTCAACAAAATAGTAAACGGGACGCGGGAACATTAAAATTGCGCTTGCATGATCTTTTTTGGCGCCGAAAAGCGGCACTATGCTGGTAAGTAGCGTTACGAAAACGAGATATTTCTTCATATACTTCTTCACACATTTCTTCACGACGTATCCTTTTTGGTCTCAGACTATGTCAGATAGCAGAGAAATTCAAGAAAAAACCATTCAAAAAGAGTGGAGGAGGCTTTTTGGTTGACGTCTCGAGTGCCTCTGCTATCTTGTTCTCGATGGAAGAGTGTAAGAAGCATAGTAATTATTTTTTTATTTATAGAGAGGGTGTTATGAAATCGTCTTTTTTCAAAGCATTGGTGTTTGCATTATTTTTAGTACCAGTATGTGCTTTTGCAGATGAGGGCAATCCAAAACCAGAACCACAAACTCCACCAGCAGTGTCACTACCATTACCAACACGTTGCCGCATTCTTTGTCCTCTTATTGCAATTAAGAATGCTATTGTTGCTCATCCAAAACTCGTTTATGGATTTTTGACGGTTTCATTCTTAGCTGGTGCAAGTGTTGGCGGATATTTCCTTTATCAAAACATGATTGCCAATCAAACAGATGCAACCAACGACGATAAAATTGAAGAAGCAACACCTGCTGCTGCAGTGTCGACAAGTGATGCGATTGCCGATCGTCTTCCCTATTGTACGATAAAGAATCTGAACGTATAAAAGTTCTTTTTATTTACTTAAGGGAGTCGTGAAAACGGCTCCCTTAACCATCGTCTCCACCGCTATTCTCCCTCGATATATTTTTTCTTTGAAAAAACACTCGGGATGAGCGGTAGAAAAAATTTTCTTATCTATACACCAGTGTTGAAATTGTCTTTGCCATTATAAGAGCCTGTTCGAGGTCGTTTTCATAGACATTCCTTCCAATGGCGCATCCACTAATTCCCCCTATTTCAAGATAAGAACGTAGTTCAGCCAAGAAGTTTTCTGGATCCTGTTTTTCTCCTCCAGCACAAAGAACTTTGGTGTTGCCTGCAGCGCGAACTACCATTTGTAAGAGTTCAGGCGTGGTGTGAGTTTCTGTTGCTTGCGGTGCTTTAATTTTTACAAAATCGGCACCTAAACAACAAGCTGCACTCGCAGCCCCAGCGATAAGAGTTCCGTCAAGGTCATTGGCAATTGCCTTTCCTCGAGGGTACATCCAAATGACTGCAAGAAGACCGTTTTGATGCGCTTGGTGAACTATTTGTGCTGCTTCTTTGAGCATGTCGCTTTCAAATTCACTGCCAAGATAAACGGTGTAACCGACGCCACAAAGTGAAAGCTGCGCAGCTTCTGCACAAGCTATTGCGTCATCTACGCTCCAGAGTGCTTTGCTGATCGGATCTTTTTGTGACTGTGGAACAAGTCCCGATTTTCCATTAAGTTTTGCAATAAAGCTACAGGAGGGATACTGTTTCCCGTAGCGCGCAATAAGACCAAGATGCGCTGCAAAAGCACCAATAAATGGTGATGCAGCGATGGTGAAAAGATGGTCTGGGTTGACAAGTGCGAGGCGTTCAAGCTTCTGGTCCCCTGTAAAGAGAAAGAAGTGCTCAGTGCCTTTTGTCACGGCCAGATAATTTTTTTTAAAGAGAGCGATTTTATTTTGGGGAACATCAGCAGGTATGGTAATCACAGTTTATCCTTTTACTTCTTTTATGGTCATTGGCGTAATTTTTTCACGTACAAGCATCTGTTGAGCGATATCTTTAAAAAGTGGAACGGCGATATCGGCCGCATACAGGTGTCCTTTGTGAGGACGGGGCTCACGAATAAAAACAACAATAACTCGTTTATATGTTCCATTTTCAACGATTCCTGCAAAGGTGTAAAGAGAACGTGTTTTATCATATTTTTTATTGATCAAAAGATCAGCACTTCCTGTTTTCCCCATTACTTCATAACCGGGGATATGTCCGGTTATGGCGGTGTTGCCTTCTCGATTAAGTGTGATAATGCTGCGGAGTGCATCGACGGGCTCAGCCTCACAAACACGGGTTAGTTGTGGCCACTTTTGGTTAGTTGGTGAAATGATAAGGCGTGGTTTTACGGCGAGGCCGCGATTTGCAATAAGGGCAAATCCGCAGGCGAGTTGGAGCATTGTTGCGCTTATAGCGTATCCGTAAGAGAGGGTAAGTGGTGTTGCTTTTGACCAGAATCGTGGTGCTAAAATGAACCCTGTCTGTTCACCGGGAAATCCAAGATTGGTCGCATTACCAAAGCCGTAGCTCTTGAGGTGATCATAGAGTCTGTTTTTAATACGGAGTGCGACTTTTGAAGTGCCAATATTGTTAGATCGGCGAATAACATCGGTGTAGGTAAGTTTGCCAAACGCCTTCCACGTTGTAATCTTGATGCCTTCAATGTAGGTTTCTTTGCGATTTTCGCAATCAATAATTTCATCGGGAGTGACCGCTTTTTCGATAAGTGCAGCGAGTGCGGTAAATACTTTCATGACCGATCCAAATTCCCTTACTTCCGTGAGGACGCGGTTTTTGGTGAGAAAGAGATCTTGTGGCGCCTGTAGGTTAGGATTGAAGTCAGGGACGCAGGCCATAGCAAGAATGTCGCCGCTTGCTGGATCTAAAATGAGGGCAGCCCCTTCTTGAGCACCCCATTTTTCGACATGTTTTTGAACGGTATTATAGGTGATAAACTGAAGATCGCTATTGAGTGTGGTAGTGAGTGGAGCACCTTCTATGCCGACTTCTGTTGTTTTCTTTTCAAAGTAGTAGCAGTGACTTCGAGCATCTTTTTGAAGCCGATAAATAGAAGGTTTACCCGAAAGTTGTGTGTCAAATACAAGTTCAAGTCCGGAAAGGCCTTGATTATCAATGTCAGTTGTGCCGATAGTATTCCCCAGTGAAGGGTGAGGATAAAATCTGCTCTGTTCACGAAGTAGTCGAATGTCGACAAGATCTGCTTCTGCGAGAGCATCGATCTCTTTTTGCAAGAGATGCCGTTTTACGTACATAAAACAAGATGATGCTTTTTTATTAAAACGCTCGTAGGCATTTGGAAATTGTTTCTTTAAAAATGAGATGACTGCTGGTTTGTCTTTAAGATTATTGGGGGTAATGAATGCAGAAAAGACCTCTTTGTTCATCGCAAGTGGAGATCCGAATCGATCAAGAATAAGTGCTCTTGGGGAATGTTTGGTAATGACAACTTCATATTGTCGATGGGCAACATCAGTGAAGAAGGGGTGTTCAAAAATCTGGAGAATGCAGAGGTGCCCAAGTGCAACAAGAAAAAGAAGGGTAAATGAGATGGTAATAAGAAAGAGACGCTGTGGACTTACGAGTGTCACGATGCTTCTCCTTGAGGAGTTTGTGTAGATGCAAGGCGAGAAATTTGTGAGACAGATGTTTGAGTAAGACCAAGCTCTTTTTCGGCACGATCACGCAGTGTATTATTTTGTTGTGCGGCAAGAAACTGGTTTGAAGCTTCTTCTTTTTCACGCGTTAATTGAGTCAATGTATTTTCAGCTTTTTGTTTACGGTACGAAAGTTGAATAAGATTGTTGCGATGTCTCATGTAAAGGAAGAGCAGTGCAAAAGTAAGTACCAAAAATGCAATTGTCTCTTTTCTGATTTGCATATGACAAGCCCTTTCAGCATAAAAAAGCCAACGGATGATGCGGTTTTTATCTGTTGTTACCGTATCATCCGTTGGGAGAAAATTGCAAGAAAAAGGACTTTTAGAATGCGCGTGCGGAGCTAAAGTGTACTTCCATAATATTTTCACCACGTCGTTTTTTGCGATCAAGTTTAAAGCCCCAGTCAACGCGAATTGGCTGTGGACTCTGTACACTAAAACCAAATCCGACGGAATGGCGATATTCAAATGCATTGTTACTCAAAAATTCTGGTGGAATACAATTACTGTCGGGAGTGTCCCAACTGGTACCACCGTCGTAGAAGAGCCAGCCGCGCATATTTCCATCAGAAGTAATGGGGAAGAGAAGTTCAAAGTTAAGGAAGAATGCACGCGATCCACCGAGTGAGCTGCCAAGCATCTGAGGGCCAATCTGCCCGTAATTAAATCCACGTACCGACATGGGGCCACCAATATGGAAAAGTTCGCGATAAGGAATAGCTCGGTCTTTAATGCGTTCAATTAATCCACCAAATCCATGGATGTGGAAAACGAGTCCATGCTGCTGAATGATTGGAGTGTACCAGTTTGCATCAATACCTGCCTTAACAAAACTAAAGCATGACGAACTGTAAGGGAGTCCAATTTTGGTGTCAAAGTTCCAGAAATAACCACTGGATGGATAGGTTGGATGATCTCTAAAGTCTTGCGATAGATTGCCTCCGACCCACAAAACAGAGCCCGGTTGGAACGATCGATCGATTTGAAGTTGTAGGCTATTTTGTAGCGCTCTGTCTGCAAATCGTTCTTTTGCACGAGTGCTTGAACTGTAGGAAATATCTTCCTGCCCTAATGAGAGACCAACCTGCATAAAGTTGAGTTTCTCAACTCTAAATCCAGTATGAAGTGTTCCTCCAACGGTTCTTTCGGCAGGTTCATTGATTGTCTGTTCAAAATCTTCGTAGATCGAGTCACGCAAGTAGGCGCTGAGACTTCCTGAAATAGGTCGATCGAAGAGCCATTCGTCTGAAATAAATGCATCAACCGCTTTGCTATTCACGGCATAATTTCCATTAAGTCCGTAACGGATACCAGCCCCTCTAAAGTTGCTATTGGAGACTGAGCCACCAATAGAAAAACCACCCGTCGGTGACTGTGAGTCATTTTGCATTCCATAGCCTGCTTGGCACATGATGCGACCGGTTCCTACTTCTTTTACGATCAATTCAAGATCTGCTTCGTCTTCATCTTTTTTGATGATGCGCCAATTAACACCATCTTTTTGGTCAAAATACCCAAGGAGTTGCAAGCGTCGTTTTGATTCTTCCATTAAATTTTTAGTAAGAAGGTCGCCTTCATCAAAGAGGATTTCACGACGAATTACTTTATCGATTGTTTTGAAATTTCCGACGATATCAATTCGGTTAACGTGAATACATTTACCTAAGTCTGAGCGGAAAGAAATCTCAACCGTTTTTGTTTTTTCATCGGGCCGAATGGCGGGTTGAACGTCTGCATAGATGTAACCATATTCTCCCCAAATGGTGCGCAGCTGATCCATTGCTGAGCGTACGAGATTTTTTGAATAGAGTTGTCCTTGATAGAGAGGGATAGATGCGAGAAGTTGTTGTTCAGAGAGAATGTCGTTTCCAGGAGCTTCTACTTTGCTGATTACATAGGGATCACCTTCATCAATAACAAACGTTATGTTCATGGTGCCATCGGTTTTTTCGTCCGTAATAACATCAGTAACACGTGCGGCTAAAAAGCCACTACTTTGGTAGAGATTTTCGAGGGTGTAGCGATCTTGTAAAATTGCATCAGGATGATAGGTTCCCGATTTATCTATGATGCCAAAAATCCAGTCTTCACGGGTGAAGAGTTGTGCACGTAAGTAGTCGTCAGGGATATGGGCATTGCCTCTAAACTTTACACATTTGACCGTGGTGGTGGTTCCTTCTTGAATTTCGAAATGTGCTTCTTTTGAGCCATCTTTTGCGGGAACAAGTGTTCCAGTAACCTCAGTATGATGGTAACTTTTTTCGCGGTACGCTTTTTTGATTTGCTCTGCAATATTGATGAGTTCTCTTTCATCAAGAGTACGGATGCGTGAAAGTTCGAGTTTTTTTCGTAGTTTTTCGGTACTGTAATTTTTATTACCATCAAAGGTAAGCGCGCTGATTCGGTCTTTTTCGGTGACTGTAATAAACAAATTGATTCCGCCGCTGGAATTTTCTTCTGTGGCAACCTGTATATTGGTGAAATAGCCGAGGCGATAGATAGCCTTGATTATTGTTGCGGCTTTACGTGTATCAAAGGCATCGCCGATTTCAAAAGGAATTTTTGTTTTAATTGCACTGGTTGCAACAAGTGTATTGCCAGAAATATTGATGCTTCGAATAATCGGTCGCGCAATAATTTTTTGTGGAATTCCTGTTGTGTCGCTCTCTTTGTCGTCAGGGCTTTTAAATGGCCCTTCAGTTTTTGTTATTTTCTCTCTCTCATCTTTGTTGTTTTCGTCGACTGATCTCGTGGTTGGTTTGGCAATGCACATAAGGCATGCTACAATGACCAAAACAAATTTTGGTAAACGAGTAATTTGGTAGTGTTTACTGCCCGGCATTTTTTACTGCTCCTGCAAATCGTGAAGTATTGAAACGATCGCTGATACCCCATAGGATACTATGTTTGAGAAATTTAACTAGTGCTACTCAAAACCTCTTCTCTAAAATGAAGGGGCCGCGTGAGGAGTTGAAGCGTTAACGGATCGGTGTAAAAATATTGAATTTTATGGAGAATTATTGTGCAAAAGGTTCAGATAACCAATACATTGTCGGGGAAAAAAGAGCTTATCGTTTCTCATAAAGAGACAGAAATTTCACTCTATGTTTGTGGTATTACACCTTACGATTTTGCTCATGTTGGGCATGGTCGCGTTTATATTACCTTTGATCTTCTTGTTAGACTTCTTTCTGCGGTCGGTTATACAGTGCATTATTGTCGTAATTTTACCGATATTGATGATAAATTGCTGGCTCGTGCTGAACGTGAACTGGGTGATCGGCTTCGTTATAAAGAAGTTGCGAATACTTTTATTTCGGCATTTAGCGAGGATGTACGAGCGTTAGGATGTCTCCCCCCAGAATTTGAGCCTCGTGTTACGGAAACAATCGATGAGATTATTACCTTTATTAAACATCTTATTGAAAAAGATTTTGCCTATGTTGCAAATGGGAGTGTCTATTTTTCGGTAACGTCATTTCATGAATATGGAAAACTTTCAAAGCGTAGCCTTGATGAATTAATTGCAGGTGCGCGGGTTGAGGTGAACGAAGAAAAAAGAGACCCAATGGATTTTGCTCTTTGGAAAAGAGAAATGGGACGAGGGTTTTGGGAAAGCCCTTGGGGGCATGGACGTCCAGGTTGGCATATTGAATGTTCAGTAATGGCGTTCAAACACCTTGGTGAATATGTTGATATTCATGGTGGTGGTATGGATCTTATTTTCCCGCATCACGAAAATGAAGTTGCTCAGTCTGAGGGATATTTAGGGCATCAAGCTGTTCGGTATTGGATGCATAATGCCTTTGTGCGTATCGATAAAGAAAAGATGTCAAAGTCGCTTGGCAATTTTTTTACTTTGCGACAACTTTTTGAAAAATATGATCCAATGGTTGTTCGTTTTATGATGCTTGGGCATCATTATCGTTCACCACTTGATTTTTCTTTTACTGATCTTGAGGTTGCGCATAAGAGTTATCAACGGCTTGCGCGTGCTTTTGCAGACGTTGAAACACGAGCCACGATAGATTTTGCACATCCTCTGGTGATGCGTATGGTTGAATTTTTATCCGATGATCTTAATACTCCTGGTGCACTGGGTGTTGTGTTTGAAAATCTTTCTGCGCTTTTAAAAAGCGATGAAGATCGTGCGGCGGTCAAAGCTGTATTGGTCAATATTTTTGGTCTGGCGATGATTCCTTTGCCAGAAAAAAGTGTTGAAGTGACGCCGGAGATTGAACAACTATTGCAAGCACGAGAAGAAGCTCGTACCGCAAAAGATTGGAAGAAGTCTGACGAAATACGCGATCAGCTCCGTGAACTTGGAGTTGAGGTTCGCGATAAGAAGGGCTGATTAAAGCCCGCGGAGAGGTATTTCTTCCGCGGGCTAATTCTTATATTATTTTAAGAGTCGTTTCTTTTTATTGCCGAATGAGCTTTTTCGTTTGGATAATTTTCGTTTGTTAGAAGAGCCTTTTTTGGGGAGTGCTGAAAAACGAATAGCAATATCGCTCAGACGCTCATATTGTTTTTTAAATTCATTTTCGTTGTCGCTTAGATCTGTTTTTTTGAAGTATTTCTGATGAGCAGCTTTGGCGAAAAATAAGAGTTTGTTGAGATTTTCAAACTGTTCTTTGGTCATCTTAAGGCGATACTTGAGAGCCCAGTCAAAAGGTGTTGTATCGCAGCGTTTTAGGCTTAGTGTATTTTCTTCTTGAGACAATAGGTCCTTTGGCATGCTTGCAACGTGCGGGATGGTGAAAAAGTTTGAAAAGAATACCTTGCAAATTTTCACAAGTTCTTTTTGTTCATCGACATTATGTAATTTTAATGCGTAGAGCGGTTGTATGGCCAAGGTTGCTTGGATGTTTGGATTATATTTTTTTGCAATGGCAGGACTCACGATGAGACTTAAGAAAGAGGTTTGATCAGGATTGGTCAAGGTACTTGTTTTTGTTGGTATGAGCGATTGGAATAACTTAGTTTGTAGGTAGGGAGCCCAGTCGGTGAAGATAATTTTTAAGGGAGTTTTCCCTGCGTTGGGTCCAGTTGTGAGGAGAGCGTTGACGCTTGCGCCTTTTTGAATGAGCAGCCTCACAATTTCGACATTGTGTTTCTTGCAGGCTAAGAAGAGTGGGGTTATTCCTATGTTTGGTCCAGTTGTGTATGAGCTGTTAACATCTGCGCCTTTTTTAATAAGAAGTTCTGCGATTTCGGTGTTGTTCTTAGAGCAAGCTAAGAGGAGTGGTGTTATTCCTGCGTTTGGCCCAGTTAAGCATAAGGCATTGACGTTTGCGCCTTCTTTAATGAGAAGCTTTACAATTTCGAGGTTGTTCTTAGCGCAGGCCCAAATGAGTGGGGTTATTCCTATGTTTGGCCCTGCTCTTGGGGCGGCATCGATACTTGCGCCTTTTTGAATAAGAAGATTTGCAATTTCGGTGTTGTTTTTCTTACTAGCCCAAATGAGTGGGGTTATTCCTATGTTTGGCCCGGCTGTGGATGAGCTGTTAACATCTGCGCCTTTTTGAATGAGAAGATTTGCAATTTTGGTGTTGTTCTTAGAGCAGGCTAAGAGGAGTATGGTTGCTCCTGCGTTTAGCCCTGTTGTGTATGCGGCGTTGACGTTTGCACCTTTTTTAATAAGAAGCTCTGCAATTTCGGTGTTGTTCTTAGAGCAAGCTAAGAGGAGTGGTGTTATTCCTGTGTTTGGCTCAGTTAAACATAAGGCGTTGACGTTTGCGCCATTAGAAATAAGTAGCCAGGTTGCCTCGGAAAAATCGTTTAGGCATGCACAGATGAGGGGCGTTTTTCCTTGGTTGTCTAGCTCTTCCATATTAACGGGGTTAATGTTTTTCTCCTCCAATAATTGGGCTAGTCCCTGTAGGTTGTTAGTCTGAACCAGGTCGTGCAGTGCTCCTGCGCGTAAATGAGAACTACCGGCTGAGGCAAGAATAATAACGGTTAGGACGAGACTTTTTAGTTTGAACATTTTTCATTTCCCTTTGTTTTTTATAAATATTGTAAACATATAATCATCTATTTAATGGATATATCGTACATGTATATTTAAAATTGTCAATTAAAAAAACGAGGGTCAGTGAGTGTAGAGGGGTTTTGACGATTAACGGCGCTTTCGTGGGTATGTGGTTGGTTTGTGTTCTCGAGAACGACCTGTCTGGCATCATGCGCTTTTAAAGCGGTGTTTTGAGACGAGGCTAATTCTTAAATACTAGACGAGGACGTGCGGTGGTGTGCGCGGGTGGGAGGCTTTATTTCAGTGCCTCCCATTCCGAAGAATTTTATTCTACCCAAGAATAGAACGAATTTTTGTTTTAAGATCATCTTGGCTCATATATCCCCGCTCTTTCCCTTTTACCTCATTATCTTTAATAAAGATAAATGTCGGAACTGAAGTGACGCCGAACTTAATTGCAAGGTCGCGTGATTCATCAACATTAACTTCGGCAAAGGTATAAAGGTGTCCGAGATCGCGTTCGACCTGTTCAAAAATCGGTTTCATTTGCTGGCAAGGCCCGCACCAGACTGCAGAAATATCGATAACAACTGGTTTTGTTGCCTGTTCAATTTCTTTAACATAATTATCTTTAGTAAGAGTAACGATCATAAAATCCCTTCTTTATTGTTTTTGTGAGAGCTTGAATTTAGCCGCAGATATAGTTTACTGAACTTCTGATTTTTTGAATCATTGTTGAGAAAACGCCTTTTGACTCAGTGTCAAGTTGTTGGAGGTCAGTCTTTGTTTGTGCGCAGAGAGCTTCTTTTGCGGCGGAAGGAGATTCTTTTGTCTGTTCTTTCTGTGAGTTTGGGCGATCTCCTTGTCTAAATCCAAGTATCGAGAGCTCTTTAATTGCTTCAAAAGAAAGTTCTCGTTCAAAATCTCCACTTGTAGCCGTTTGATCGCATGAAATTTTTCTGCTTTTTTCGACTAAAACTTTTTTCTCTTGAGGCTCTTTTACGAGCGATGAAAGACCTTTTTCGTTTCCTCTGAGGGTTAATGTGAGTGCGATGTAGTCACGATTTTTATAGCGCTTTATCCCCTCAAGTGGGTTTTCAGTGCTTGGCTTTATCGATAGTATGTCCTCAAGGTCAATGAATGTGGTATTGGTTGTTGGATCGATCTCTTCGGTCGTGACACCATAAAAGGGTATACGATCAAAAATACCTCCTACAAGAATATTTTTTACCGCCTGCGTTTCGTTATTGGTGGTGGTGAGGGTTCCATAAATACAGCGGCTTGGTTTTTTGGGGCCTTGTTCCGATGGGTTGCTTCCCCAGTTTGCGCAGAGAATGAGCGCACAGAGCGCATAAAAAAAAGATGGAAAACGGTACATAGTGCTCCTTTTTTAACAAACATACGTTGACACTATTTTAACCCTAGCCGATGTACGTGAACGTGAGCAAGTTTTTTGGCAAAAGATTGAATATTTTGTATTTGTTAATAATGCTCGTGGTGGGTTGCGCTTTTTTAGCCTTAAATTAAGCTTATAGAGAATGGTATTACACTTATTTGAGGAGTTTTTATGGAAGACAGATATTACGCACAGTCGCACGCAGGGGTTCAGAGTTTTATAGCTCGTGTTTTTGGATGGATGTCTTTTGCGCTTGTTTTGACTGGTGGTACAGCCTATTATGTGTACGCAAATGAAGCATTGCGAAATATGATTTTGGGCTCGCGTATGGGTTTTATGGTTCTTGTGTTGTTACAGTTGGGTCTTGTTGTTGGTCTTTCGGCTGCAATAACAAAGATTAAGTCATCAACAGCAATTACGCTCTTTTTGTTATATGCCGTTGTGACGGGTATGACACTTTCGAGTATCTTTGTTGTCTTTAAAGCACCGTCCATTGCGGCAACTTTTTTTGTTGCAGCGGGTATGTTTGCGTTTATGGCAATCTATGGCTTAGTAACCAAGAATGATCTTACGTCGATGGGTTCATTTTTATTTATGATGCTTGTCGGTATTATTATTGCGTCGCTGATTAATATGTTTGTGCAGAGTGCTGCTTTCAATTTAGTTATAGCTATTATTGGTGTTGTTGTTTTTGCTGGATTGACGGCGTTTGATATTCAAAAAATCAAAGAATTTGCAAAGTATGCAAACACTGAAGAAGGGCCTGCGGCGAACATTGCGGTTTTGGGTGCACTTCAACTTTATCTCGATTTTATTAACTTATTCTTGCATCTTTTAACCATTATGGGCGATCGTAAGAAGTAGGAGCAGATTAAATGGAGGTAAAATGGGGGTGGATTAAATTTAACCTCTAGAAAAAAGGGAGGGTAGTGATGAAGGCTTTTCTTAAAGGTATGCAAAGGGGTGTAACGCTTTTTTTTGTACTTTTATTCAGTGTTTTGTCTCCAGAGTTTTTACGTGCGCGGGCTTCTGAGCCAGAAAAAAAATCTGAGCATTCGCCTGTTCAGGCGATGACTCGCCATACAGAATCAGAAAGTTTTGACGATCCGCATATCAAAGAAAAGATGCAGCGGAGTGAGGAATTGGTGAATAGGGCCGCAGCACATTTTGCAGGGGTTTCTCTGGCAAAGGGTTGTCGCGATTTTGAAACAGATCTCACTTGGAAGCGTGGCGAATTGGAGATCTTTATTTTTGGAGAACGTGGCGAATGTTATCTTCATGGCAATGACGCGCATGATATTTGGAGGACATTTGGTAAAAAAGCAGTAGCAAAAAAAGATGAGCTTTCTGATGAGAGTGCCGATGGGAAATTTCAGACACTAATTCAAGAGCAAGAGTATGTGGCGTCACCATCGCTGGGTGTTGCCGAAAAGCCGTTTGTAGATGAAATGCTTACAAAAGGTGCTTCTGGTGGCTGGGTGAGCTACGACTGGGAAAATGGTGCAAAATTTGCTTATGTTAAAATAGTTGAGAAGGATGGATATCAGTATATAATCGGAACTGGTTTTTATCCCGATTCTGCTGCATTTTTCACTCAACAAATAGTGAGAGAAGCTATAAATTTTGCCAAGCGAAATGGCGCAGCCCAACTTTTTCAGCAGGTTAATAATCCGCGCGGTCCTTTTGTTCGCGGTGATTGGTATTTGTGGGTCTATGATATGGAAGGCAATGCCTTTGCGCATGGTCGAAATATTGCCTATGTAGGGCAGAATCGACTTGAATGGAAAGACTCACGCGGAGGGTTTCGTAATCGTACGATGATTCGTCTTGTGCGTGATCGTGGAAGAGGATGGGTTGAGTATGAAGAAGATGGTGTTTTAAAGCGAGCCTATGTTGAAGGATTTGTTGATCCGCGAACAGGTCGGCAGTTTATTGTAGGGAGCGGTTACTATCCTGACGTGAATAATGACACGATTCGTGGTTATGTGAAAAGTGGTATCTCTTATCTAAAGTCAATGGGTGCTGATGTTGCATTTCGTGATTTTTCGAGTTATGCGGGTAAGTTTATTCGAGGGCCTTTGCGTCTTTTTGTTTATGACCTAGAAGGGACGATTTTAGCTGACGCAGAAAATCCTACCTTCTTAGGACAAAATCTGATTAATATTCGCGATGCCGAAGGTAAATTTGTTGTTAAAGAAATCTTGAAAGTTGCAAAAACAGAGAAGAGTGGGTGGATTACCTTCTTTGATAAGCGTGCCTACAAAACTATCTATGTAGAATACGTTGAAGTCCCTGATGGGAAATACATTGTGGGTGCTGGATATTGGCCTGCAACTAAAGAGTTTTTAGCAAGTACGCTTGCCGAAAAAGCAGTATCTCAATTAACGATAGGTGATGCGATCGAATCAATGAACATGTTTACCAAAACAACAGAAGACTTTTTGAGGGGCGATCTCTTTGTGACTGTTTACTCAGAAGATGGTATCTGTTTAGTGAGCGGTACTGATCGTGAGCGCATTTGGTTTGATGAGAAGAAAATTCTTGACGATAAAGGTTATCCTGTTGTTGATACGCTTATTTCGACTGCAAAGCAGGGAGGCGGTTGGGTCTTAGTCTCTCGGTCTGGTTATCCATATCGTGCTTATGTAAAAGAGGTTAAAAAACCAATTATTCGTGTTGCTCAAAAAGAGTCCACAGAAGAGCGCGAAAAAGAAGAAGAAATCCTTGCTTTTGAAGAAAAAGTGGAGACCTTGCGAGGGCCTGTTGTTGATAAACAAGCTCCCGAGAAATCAACAAAACCGATGGCAGAAAAACAATCGGTTTTGTTTACTGTTTCGGTTGGCTATTTCGTATAAAATAATAAAAAAAACTGTGGGCCCTGATTCTCTTTAATGAGTCAGGGCCCACAGTTTTTTTATTAAAATAGTTTTCCAAGAAGAATATGGAGTCCACGAGGCCTTTGTGGGATTGAGTGGCGCGATGTTTTCGGCGCCATTAACTCTCCAGAAAGTCCTGCTTTTACAACGTCTTCTTTTGTGACCATCACGCCGTTCCTCCACGAAGAAACAGAGATAGAGTCGTCAGTGTAGTCGACTAAAGAAACACCGGAGCTTTGGACAGGCCGAGAATGCGGAGGGCGTTAAAACGGTGGTGTCCATCGAGAATAATGTGCGTTTCTGCATCAACAATAATAGGCGCTTCAATAAAACCATCAGATCGAATTTGTGCCATTAATTCTTTTAGATGGTCTTCATTAATTAATTCATGCTGTTTTAAAAGTCGGCTTCTTATAATCGCCAAAGTAGTTGTCTTCATAGTGAACCCCTTTTTATATAATTTGTTTTAAGAGTTGTTTTTTTTGAGGTAGCGTACAAATTACCTCTCTTTTAGTCTAAACAAACCAATTGCAAATAGTCAATAAAACAAGAGGATTTATATAAAAGCGACAAATTTACTTACTTGTCGCAAAATAACCTACCCCGCTCACCCTGAGCTTGTCGAACGGGTAAGAGCGGTAATTTGGCCCTTATTCACTCATCCCGCCGTGCCCGCCTCTTCGACAGGGGCTCAGGACATGGTTCGATATAACCGCTCATACTGACGCCCATTCGACATGCCAGGACATGGTTCGATATAACCGCTCATCCCGAGTGACCCGAAGGGTTGTATCGAGGGAGAAAAGCGGTAGATAGTTTTTGTTTTTGATGGTTTTCAAAGTCACTTTACCACCTGTCTCCCTCGATACGTTTCCTCCTGTGTCGGAAACACTCGGGATGAGCGGTGGAGATAGATTTTTAGATGCTGAATAGTACAGGTTTTTTGCGTAAAACAGAGACAGTTTTGATTTATTATTATTGAGTAGGTACTGGAATCGCTTGTGGTGGCGGCTGGGAGTGACCCGAAGGGTTGAGTTTACTCTGAGTATTTTCATCGAAGATGAAAAAGTATCGAAGGGAAGGAGAAAAGCGGTGGATAGTGAGGGTTTTCGTTAATGGGTAGTCGGGATGAGCGGGTCATATCTATGTGCCTGAGGTTTGAGTTTAGATGCTAGTCCATTTACCGATATTACTCGTTCCCTTCGATACGCTTCGCTACTCAGGATAAACTATCTCTTCGAGATACATTTTTGCTTACGCAAAAACACTCAGGGTGATCGGAGTAGGACGGTCTGCTTACCATGAGCGGGAGGACTCTCTGTTCTACGGGGTAAGCAAAGTCACCACCAAGGGTTAGTGGCTTATTTATTATTCTTGAATATGTGCTGAAATTGCTTTTGAATTTTCGTAGTATTTCGAACGAAAGCAGAATTTTGGAGGAGAGAGTGGGATTCGAACCCACGATTCCGCGCAAACGGAATAACGGTTTTCAAGACCGCCGCTTTCGACCGCTCAGCCATCTCTCCAAAACCATATTTAGTCTACGGAATCTACCCGGTTTATCAAGAGCTTTATTAAAAGAAAGTTTTTTGGTGTTCAGACACGGCGAAAAAAGACCGCAAGCAAACGGGGTTGCCTGGGAGATTTGTGTGGAATGTAGCAAAAGAACGGCCCATTTGGTACGCTATTCTTGAATAAGATAGGGGTTAGCATCGCGGAGGGTTTGATAATGCTTCTTTTACCACTTTTTCTCAAAGCGCTTTTATTGGGTTTTTCGGTTGCTATTCCGGTAGGTCCAGTTGGTTTAGTCTGTATACGGACGACGTTAACGCAAGGTGTTCTTGCGGGTATTGTGGCGGGTCTTGGCGCAGCAACGGCTGATCTTTGTTATGCGGCGGTGGCAGGTTTTGGTTTTGCGGCGATTTCAGAATTTTTAGTTGGATATAAAACAATTATAGGTCTTGTGGGAGGCTTGTTTCTTGTATTTTTAGGATTTAGTTTTTTGCGACGTCCGCCGCAACTTTCACCATCGCTTCCAGAAACAGCGCATTCGTATTGGGGAACGTTTCTTTCTACGTTTGGGTTAACGGTTGCAAATCCGATTACTATGCTGACTTTCTTTGGTGTTTTTTCGGTGTTGCGTGTGGTGAGTGGTGGTACGCTGACGCGGGTGTGTGTGGTGGTAGGGATTTTTTGCGGAGCGTTGGCCTGGTGGTTGTTGCTTGCGCTTCTGATCTGGTTAGTAAAGGGTAAGCTTTCTGTTCGCATTGTACTCTGGGCAAATGCAATTGCTGGGGTATTGGTGGTTGGATTTGGTGCATACGTGGTAGCACGATCAGGGCTTGTTTATTTGTCACATCACAAACCGATGCTTTTTTCTAAGTTTTTAGTCTATTTACAGGGTTGAGTTATTTGATATTAAAGTGAGCAGGAGTAGCGCCGCTTGTTGGACTACTCCTGCTCACTTTGAATTTAAATTGAAAAGAACCTCTTGCTTGTTGATTATGCAGGTTTTGAACTGTAAAGTACTCTTTGTAGCCCTATATACACTTCTTTGCCATCATTTCTATCTGGATGATATTTCAGCATAGCTTTTTTCCAGCTTTCTCTGTCTTTTACATTCTTCATATCTTCTAAAAATACAGGGGCTATTTGCAGACATTCATTTTTCGCTTCTTGCGTTTTCAAGTTAAGAGTTTGGCAAAGTTCATTAGGGCTTAACTGAGGCTTTTCAGAACGCTCTTCGGTTTTTGGAGCTTGATAGATCTCTACGGCTTGGCCGGCAACCCACTTTTTGAGTGTTTCGATAAACTTCTCGGTGGCATTGCGGACAGCATTCTTAAGGTCAGTAGGTGTCTTGTAAATATCAAACAATCCGGTCTTCAGTGTGTTCAGTTTTGTTTGGAGGGTTTTGATAGCCTTCTGCGCAATAGCAATACGTTCTTCTTGTGTTTTTGCTTCTTTAAGATTGATCAAGACGGTTGAAATGCCGTTCATCGCACTCATCAATTTTGCTTTTGTTGCCGCAGGGACAATGGTTGTGCTCTTAGCTTGAGTCTTAATGATTTCCATTGCGTCTGGAAGAATCAATAAGGCACTTGCAAACTGAGGTTGCTGGTCAAGTGCTGTGTTGCCTAAAGCCTCAAGAGTATTGGCAAAGCCTTCCCTGATGAAAGCAATTTGGTCTTCGTACGGCATAGCGACATCGACTTCAGCAAAAAGAGCTGATCCTACAAAAGCACCGGTCGCAATAAGCGCCGATAATAAGAGTTTATTCATGAGATGTCTCCTTTTTCTTAGAGTATAATTGTCGACCAGCATCACCAATTGATGAGTTCAACAATTTTTTCTTTTCTTCTTCTACTTTTACTGTAACAAAACTTGATATAAAAAATCAATACTTGTATTTTATTTTAAAAGTGGAGTAAATCTGTTTTTATAGTATTACGATGGATGGGTAGCTTCCATGAGATCAGCAACACTCATTTTTCCAGGAATCCACGATTCTAAGTTTGAGATAAGTGCGTCCAATGCGAAGTTAACGGCTTGTTTAACGTCTATTTCTGTTTTATAAATATCGAGAATTCCGGGCTTTGTCTGTTTGAGGTGCAAATTCAAGGTTTTGAGCGATTTTTTTGCAATGTCGATACGTTCTGCGTTTGTAGGTGCTGCAGAAAGATTTTCAATAACCTTTCTAATATTCGCCAAAGCGCTCTTTGCTTTTGTTTTTGTTGCTGCAGATAGGGTGCTTTTTCCTTGAATATTTAAAACATCGTTTGCGTCATCAAGCAGGGAATTAATGTTAGCATAAGCACTCGACGAATCACCATTTTTGAGTGCTCCAAGAGCATCTCCGAGTGTACTTCTAATAAGTGTTATTTGTAACTCATAGGGTATATTAGCGGGAACTTCAGCAGTAACCGTTGAGATGGCTAAAAATCCGGTAAGAGCAATAGTTGATAAAATACTGTTTTTCATGGTTTTTCCTTTTTGTTTTTGGGTGTAGTGCTTTTATAAATGAGAAGAAGAGGTTTTGGGAAGACGGTAGCTTCTCAGGGGGCCTCTTCTTCTTGGTTGTGATAGGGTCTTTTAAAATTCTTAGAGGTTGATAGATGTTAATGGAGGTTATACGACCTGTGCTCTTGCATAGTCGGCAATAACGCGTCCAAGTTCTCTTGCAATAGCACTTACGTTAGTCTTTAAATCGGTAGGTGTCTTGAATAAATCAAGCATGCCAACTTTGATAGCCTTTAATTGTGGTGCCGTCTCATCTTCAAGTGCGTTGCCAAGTCTCTTGAGATCGATCGCCTTGTTACCTTTGCGAGCCTCAATATATTTGGCAGCAGATTGGTTCAAGTAGTTTATCGCCGCGAGTAATTTGGCTTTGGTACTTGGTGAGACAATTGATGCAAGACGAGACTGATAGTCTACAATCCTTTTGACACCCTCAAGGATCTCTAGTGCTCGAGCAAGATCTTTGTCCATATCTGTAGGATTTTTTAATATCAAAAGAATCTGGTTGGGAGCGCCGCCGAGCCACTCTATTTGTGTATCGTAGGGCACTTCACCAAATTTTTCGATGTCGACTTTAAGTGGACTGAATGGCTGCCCTTGGGCTGCAGCATTTATTCCACCAACAATCAAAAAAGCTCCAGCAAGCGCTGAAAGGGCGATTATTTTTTTCATTTCTGTTCCTTTTGTGTATACGGTTCTACTTCTGTTTACATCTTTATCATAACAAAAGCGTTATCGAATAATCAATATTTGTAATTATTTTTTACAAATATCTCCAAGAAGGGCGCAAAGATCACCCGTTGAGTGGGTAAAAAATGGGGCGTGAGTTTTATAGAGTCGTTTTTGGTACCAAGGGGCTTGGGCATGTGCGCCTGCGAGAAATCCGACGACAGGCATCTGGGCAGCTTGTGCGGCGTTGATTCCAGTGACGCTATCGTCGATAACGAGGCATTGGTTGGGAGTAACACCCATGGTTTTTGCAGCAAGAAGAAGGAGGTCTGGGGCTGGTTTTCCATTTTTGACCATGGAGACGTTAAAGCGGTTGGGGGTGGGAAAGAAAGAATCAAGTTTGGTGGTGATTAGTGCGCTGTTGACGCGATCCTGCTCGCCATTTGAAACGACGCAAACAGTAATAGAGTGTTTTTTGAGTTGTTCGAGAAAGTGGGGGATACCGGCAATGGGGCGAAGTTCGGTTAAAAAGGCCTTGAAAATATGCGTATTGAGTCGTTGTTTGAAGTGGGGTGAAATGGGCCGTTTGATGCTTACTTCTGCAGCCTTTATCATGGCATCGAGGCTAAAACCTGACCAAATTTTAAGAAGTTCTTCAGGTGTTTTATGGAGCCCTTCTTGAGCGAATTCTTCCGTATAGATGCGGTACGACAAAAGTTCGCTGTCGACTAAGACGCCGTCGCAGTCAAAGAGTATGAGTTTTGGAGAGAGTGTGTTGTTCATAAAACCTGCCTTTAAAAAAGGGGATAAAGTTATTAAAAACGAGTATAACTGGTGTGGATTGGGGAAATAAAGGAAACTGTTTTTAGGGGGTCTGTGTGCTGGACAGAATAGTAAATTGATGGTATTCTATTCAAGAAGAAAATAATGCATAAAATAAAGCGTAAAATAAAGTTTTTTAGATGATACTTTGTTTATGTAATAAAAATGCAGAAAATTAAAAATAAAAGCATGTATGTAATCGCAGAAGATATGGATGGAGTCAAAGATGAATATTTTTAAAAAGTTTTTGTGTAGTTTTGTTCTGATGGCTTCGTGCTCTTTTGTTTTTTCATCAGACAAGTGCCCTGAGTGTCAAGTGCTTTATGAAAAAAAAGGCGAGCACAAAGAGATTGTGTTACATCAATCTTTAGATAAAAAAGAAAAATGCAGTCTTTGCGCCAAATGTGCCAAAATGGCTCTTAATAAAGTTTTTGCTATCGATGAAAACAATCCGTTTAAAAAGAAGCAGTGTTCTGAGTGTAAAAAAATATACAATGCTTCATGTAAAGAATGTGACACCTGTTTTCACTCATTGGCTCTTCTGGATAATGATATGAAAAAATGTGTGAATGCAGCTTGTGAAGGATGGAGTTCTAACTCAGATGCCGGATATTTTAATGTGTCGCGAGATGTTAATCCCACAGCAGCTAATACCAAAATAGAAATTAATACAAAAAAAGATAACTGCCCTGTTTGTGGGGAGAAGCTTGTTAAACTTGCTGGAAAAACATGCTTTGGTTGTAGCAAAATCTATTCTGTAGATAAACAGGTATGTCTCACTTGTAAAAATAATCTTGATGCTGTGTTTACTTGTCCTGGTAAAAACTGTAACCATGTTCATATGGGGCCGGAACTTCAAAAGATAAAAAACAATCTATGGTTTTGTGCAGATGATGATGACGATGAGGACGAAGGGGCTTGTTGCATTCTTTGTACCCAACCATTTGATGATGGTAGGTTCAAGCGGATTCCATTACATCCTCAAATACACAATGAACAGAACGATGACGAAAAAGAGTGTAATTGTGAGCATGCAGTTTGCCAAGAGTGTTTTATTAAGACTGGTGAGATTCAAGAGATAAATGATGATAGAGATACGAGAGCCTCAAAAAAATGTCCGTTGTGTAATGAGAATCTCGCAGATCAATGGCCCCAACTTGAGAAATTTACGCTTGATAAAAATTGTTGTAAAAAATGCAAAAAAGTTTCCCCTTATCTAATCAAAATACATCCGCGCGGAGACAAAAAAAGTAAAGATAGCCACAGCATTTGCGTCGATTGTTGGGTGGATGGGCTTACGGTTGGTGAAGCATGTAACTGCCCTTGCTGCAGTAAAAAGATCGAGATTCCTGAGTGGATACAGCTCAATAAGCCTGTTGCGGGAGCTTGTTCGCTTTGTCACACTCTGCTCAATGACCAAAATAAAGTTAATTTAAGCCCCGATGCTCTTGAAGATAAAGATAAACATTGGATTTGTGTTGACTGTGTTTTAAAGGGAATAAAAAATAAAAATTACCGGATTTGCGTCCCGTGCCTGCAGGACAGTGAAACGTACACTTGTTTTGAAGAAAATACGTGGAAACGGATTGCACAGGAAGTAATGAAAACCGTCTGTATACAGTGCTTATCTGCGCAGGGTGTCATTAAATTGCACCCAAAAGAACTTGATGAGAAAAACCAACACAGGGTCTGCTTAGATTGTTTTTGTAAAGGTCAGATAGATGAGTGCCCTGATAAAGAATGTAAAAAAGTTTTTAATTATTGTGACTGCGTTAATCAGCTACCAAACGGATATTGCCATATCTGCTGTGAGAAATTAGGCAGTAATGAGGATAGAATCGCTTTGAATCCATCGGGCAAAGATGATGCAGAAAAGCAGGTAATTTGCTTGAGCTGTTTTTACAAAGGACAAAAATCAGAACTGGCGCGGCTTAATCCCTGTATTGATAAAGTTCTTAGTCTTGAAGAGTGGAATATACTTTTCTACACTCAATTGCTCAATGGATATTGCTTCCAGTGCTGTAAGAAGTTAGGCAATAATGGTTTTAAATTCGCGCTGAATCCATCAGGCCAAGATGATGCAGAAAGGCAGGTGATTTGTTCGAGTTGTTTCTACAAAGGACAAGAATCAGAACAGTTGCGGCTTAATCCCTGTACTGACAAAATTCTTAGTCTTGAAGAGTGGAATATACTTTTCTACACTCAATTGCCAAACGGATATTGCCATGCCTGTTGTAGGGAGTTAGGCCGTAATGCCGCAAGAATCGCTTTAAATCCATCAGGCCAAGATGATGCAGAAAAGCAGGTGATTTGTTTAAGTTGCTTTCACAAAGGACAAATGTCAGAACAGGAGCGGCGTAATCGCTGCACCAACAAAATTCTTAGTCTTGAAGAGTGGAATGCACGTTTCTATGACCACGCATGTTACGATTGTGAAAAACCATTTGGTCAACAGCCAAAGTTTGCGTTGCCCGATGGAGCCGTAAATACGGTGAAGAATGCTTGTCTTTGCAAAACTTGTTTACAGAAAGAACTTAGTTTTAAGAACAGTTCGCAGCCCCGACCTATATTTGATCGCAGCTTGCTAGAAAAAGATGCTTTGAACTCGCTCGACAAACGCATTTTCCGTTCTATGGTTCCTGACGATTGTTGTAAAAAATGTGCAAAAAATATTGGTGATGATGGCTATATTTTACATTCTGGCCATGGACTGTGTAAGACCTGTTTTGAGAAAAAATATGAAAAATGTATGGGGAAAATGGGCTCTCACGGCGCCTGTCTGTGCCCTGCATGTGATAAGGTACTTTTGATGCAGGATATGCAACAAGTGCTCTCAACTCATAATGTCTGTGCCTCTTGTTTCAAAAAAATCGAAACAGATAAGTCCGATTCTTATATTAAATTGCATCGACCTCAAGGATGCAAAAAAAATCTTATGATCTGCCGTGAATGCTATGAAAAAACTTTAAAAGATAATGGGAAAGACCTTGATATCGTGTGTCCGTGTTGCCGTCATTCTTTTACGAGGTTGGAATGGGAGTTTCTTGATGCTCGGTGTTTTATTCGCGAAAAAATAAAAAGCGAAATAAAGAGTGCAAAGGATGCAGCAGGACTGGTTTGTGATCATGTAAAAAAAACCTATTTTACAGTTCGAACTCAGCCATTGGTTGCTGGATTGATAATAGCGTCTGGCGTTGGATGCAATCTGATGAGTCGGTATATGCTCAATGAATTTAAAAAAGTTGAGCATTTGTCTGGAAAGTCAGCGATGCTTTTAAAAACTTTTTCTTTAGCAGACTCTGTAGTTTTTGCCGTGGGACCTTTTATGTTATTAGCTGCGTATGCAACTGAATTAGACTCCTTGCCTCTTGTGCTCTATTCAATTGGCTTTGGCGCTGCAGCGGGCGCGCCTTTGCTTTATCGCATTTTACAATCATCTGCAGGGCCTCGTTTTATGCGAGTAATACGAGCCGCTCAAGCACTTTGGTCGAATAAAATACGGCCTATGAATGGACGGCAACCACTGCCAAGCGTATTTGCATGTCAGGGGAGGGCCTAACAATGACACGACGTTTTTTTATAGTTGTTTTGATCTGCAATCTTTTCATTGGTTTTGCGGCTGCGTTTGGAGCAGATTCAACCGTTTGTGATAGATGCAAGGTTCCGTTCGATGGTGCTGATCATCTACGTGTCCCTTTGCATAGCAAAAATCATGTAGATTGTAAATGTGCGGTTTGTAAAAAATGCTTGCATGATTTAAGTATGTGTCCTAGCTGTAAATATTTTATCGCTGCTTCGAGTGAAAAACAAAAGGCAAAACAAAAGGCCTTATTTAAAGTGGTAGAAAAACAAGGCAGATGTTCATTCTGCGGTGGAAATCGCCCTCTTGGGACTGTCTGCACGTGTGGTGGAGGAAGAAATTACTTGGGTAGCAATCTGGTTGATTTTGTCTGTAATATGGTCACGACGGCGCCGCTGGGTGGGTTTAATATGCTGCAGCATCTACGGACCAGTCTCTTGTTCGGCAGTTTAGGAGTCGGCTGTGGTATATTCGACTTCTATTTACGAAGAATAATTTCGATGGAACGGAATGATGATGTAGGTCGTTTTTGTTGTTTTGCTTCGATGATGCTTCATGGGGTTGCAGGTATAGGGCTTCTTATTGATTTAGCTGATAATGATGGTCGGTTAGGCCCTTCGAGGTTTCGGTCTCAGAGTGGAGAAAATAAGGCCCAGTTACATTCGTTTTCTGCTGGGTTTTATATACCGGTTGCTTTTGATATTTTACGCTGTGCCCACCAGCATCGATTACCAAGCAGAGCTCTCGCTTTTTCTTGGCAGATGATTAAACGGGCTGTTTTAAAAAAATCTTAAAATCGTACGTGCCCTTTGCGTCCTGCAAAAAATGTTCGCCAGTAGGCGCCATCATTTTTTTCGGCAAAAGGCCAGAACATATTATAAAGGTTGCTGATGGTGATGCTATCAAGCGAGCATGAGTATTTGCATGCTTCTTTGAGTGTTTCAAGAGGCATCTCATCAAATTGTGCGCGGTTACACCAGACATAGGCACCGACTTTGAGTGTAAAGGCTGCTGCTATTCCCGCTACACCTCCTGCCATTTTGACGGCAAGGTGCTTCCAATTTCTTGGTTTTAAATCATTTATTCCTGTTGTCATAAGCGTGTATCCGCGACAGGGATTGAACCCTGTTACGGCGAGTGATCCGTGTGGGAGAGCACAGCGGAGATATGTTTTTGTAAGCTCTTCAGTTCCTCCGAATTTAATAGAGGGCGTTCTCCCTTCAAGGTACCATCCTGCAGCGGCATGCCCCAATTCATGGCAGAGTGTCGTGATGGTCATTGCAATATATCCTGTTCCAAAACAGGTAGCAATTTGCGAAAGAGAAGGATCTCTTGAATAGGTATACGACCGTCCCATAAAAACATCTGAGGCCGCATAAATAGCAGCAAGTTCGTACAGCAAAACGATCGGGTTGCTATCTTTAAAAAGTGAGCGAAATCCACCAGAATAGGACCGTTCTGTTGCGCCTATGCTCTGCCCTGTTGAGCATAGGGCAAGGGCACAAAGAAGATAAAATCGTTTATAGTTTAGGTGCTGTTTCATTCTCTTTTTGGCCTTTCTTGTGAATTACCCCTTTTTTCTGCCTAATCTGTTTTCTATTTTACCAAATCGGATATCAAAAAAATAGAAGTGCTTCACCTCTGTTACGGTTTTGGTAAAAAGCTTGTGCGCGTAACAGATTCTTTTTTAGAATAATTGGCGAGAGAGTTTTGTAAAAAAGGAGAGTAGATCATGCGTTTTTATACGATTTTATATGTTTTGGTGGGGATTTTGTCAGGTGTCTCTTTCCTTTCTTTTGGAAGTTCAGTAAAGACGGACGAGCGCTTGTGGTATGCAAATCGTATCTTGGTGACGATTTTTGATGATACTGAAACGGTTGAGAATCTGTATGAAAAGAGGAATCTTGATCAGCAGTCGAGCAATTTGTACGCGTCAGGAACAAAAGAAATTAATGAATATAATAAAAAAATTCAGGGCAGAATTTGGACATCTCGAGAAACAGAGGAACTAAATCGTGAATCTGAAAAACTGACGAAAAACTTCGAATTAGTACATAAAAAGATTGAAGAAATAAACAAAAAAACAGCCTCTTTAGGGGTAGCTATGGGCGATCTTTTTTCTTGTTTGTTAAAGCAGAAAAATGTCCCCATACTTATTTCCCAAGAGATTCTTGCTGGTGTTGTAGCGGCGTCAAAAAAATTATTTAATGACAAGGTAGCAAAAGAAGATCTGGTGGCGGATCTTTTTAAAGATTGGTATTGCTTTGAGGTGATTGAGGGAGTCTATCTTCTTATACCGCAACAGGATCGAATTGTGCAAGGCTGGAAGCCAACTAAAACATTGCAGCAAAAAGCCCAAGTGACTCCTGCTGAATTGCGCATTGGATTTCGATTGGACCATCTTCAGTTGCTTGATAAAAATAAATTATTTGAAAAGCTGAAGGGCAAAGAGATTTCAAAGAATCAGCCGGCGAAAACTTACGAGCTTTCTAAAGCTTTTTCTGAGCGGCAGACGCGGGCACTCATTGGTGATAAGGGCAGAAGCCCGCTCTTTGTGACACGTTTCGACCGCAAAAATGTATCTGAAGAGCTCTATCCAGAGCAATCTTGGGTAGTGATAATGGAAGGCCATGGTTCGACATATGTTCGAAAAGATCAATCAACGATTGATTATGAGAATACTCAGATTAAAACAGCTAATGAAGCTATTAAAGCCGAAGAAAAATTCATTCTCGAATTTGAAAAGAACATAGATGACTTTAAAAATCAAAAACAGCAGAATGAAAAAAAAAGAAACGAAAGTAGTAATTTTGACGAGGTGCTTGCCTCGCTCAATAATGCAATAAAAATAACGGAAGAAAATATTAGTGCATCAAAATCTTCTATTGATTTCTACAACAAACAGATTAAACAAATGGAAGAGCAACGGGATCAATCGCAGGCTCAGGCAGGATTTATCTCTGGTATTACGGCTGAATATATGTCTCAAATCTTAGATTTTTTTGATACCTCTATTCGGGTGAGATTTGTCTTTTGGGATTCATGCTTTAGTGGTGGTGCCAATGCAGCACTTGTTTTACAACAAACTAAACAAGGAATTCAAAAAAAGTTTAAGTTTGATTTAGCAACAGGAAGCAGTACGGAAATGTTTTCATTTGGTGGGTGTAGTAACGTTGATTATGAGGCATTCTTACGCGACATATTTCAACCTTCTACTGTTCAAGAGCCAGTTAATATGATGCAGGCGTTGCAACATATTCATAATTTTTACGATATAAATGATAAACAAAAACTGTCTCTGAGCAATATTCCGCTTTATAAACCAGCTGGTGCTGAGTGGGTACAAGGGAGTAGTGTCAAGCCTGTTGAAAAAGAGAAGAAAATACGCTCTGAGGAACAGGTAGCGTCGTTTGGGCGAATTTTAGCAGAGACCTGTGATTCTAAAAAAGAGCTTAATATCAAAACGTTTTTTGGTGGAAAAGAGAGTATTAGTGGGCCAGCAGTTCTTTTGTTGTTTGCGAAAGATATTAAGTGTCCTTTGTTGTGTGAAGAAAAATTACCGGTATTTGAATCTGAAATAACAGGTCCAGCAGTGCATATCTTTGAGTCGATACGTGCGCCAAAAGCTTCAGTAACTGAGGCGGCAAAAAGCTTTTTACCATTTGAATGGTTGCAAGAAAATAAATTTTTTTGGGTTAAAAAGCTGGAACTTTCTAAGAAAGTGTATGAAGCCTTTTTTTTAAATGAAGCTGGTAATGTCAGCTCTAAACGTCAAGCGCTTTTTATTGAAAAGACTGGTAACAACGTTGTTGCTGTGTCAGAAGTGCTTTTTAGTGGGAAGGCAGTCACTATGGTTACTGTTCCATTAAAAGATTGGCAATTTACAAAAAAGTTTTACGAGGATAAAAAAAACAAGATTCAGATTGAGAAAAAGAAAAATTCTGAAGAACAGGTAGCGTCGTTTGGGCGAATTTTAGCAGAGACCTGCGACCCCAAAAAAGAGCTTAACGTCAAAACGTTTTTTGGTGGAAAAGAGAGTATTAGTGGGCCAGCAGTTCTTTTGTTGTTTGCGAAAGATATTAAGTGTCCTTTGTTGTGTGAAGAAAAACTGCCGACGTTTATATCGGAAATAACTGGCCCAGCGGTGCATGTTTTTGAATCGATACGCGCTCCAAAATCTTCAGATATTGATGCGGTGAAAAGCTTTTTATCATTTGACTCTTTATTTGAATACAAGTTTTTTTGGGTTAAAAGATTAGAGCTCTCGGGGGGGAAAGTGTACGAAGCCTTTTTTTTAAATGCTACAGATACTGCCAGTTCTCAGCGGCGAGCGCTTTTTATTGAAATGAAAAACGGAAAGATTGTTTCTATGGCAGAAATGCGTTTTGAGGGGAAAGAAATAGTTACATTTCCTCTTGTTAAAGATCGGGTGAATGCCAAAAATTTTTATGAGGACCAAAGAAACAAGATTCAGAACATGGAAGCAATTGCTCAACTTGGATTGCCGCACGAAGAGATAGTGCCTGAGAAGATTCAGAAAATACAAGCGACTTTCGTTACTCCAACGCCGTCAAAAGTTGTAGAGAGCCAGGCCTTGTATCAAAAAATGTACACGGAGCAGCTGTTTAATGATTTTGCACGTGCTCTGAGTAGAATCGCGTAATCTTACTACTTTAAGTGCTTGGTAAAAAAGCGGACCGCTTGGATGTTGATAACCTGAATAATGTGTTTACCAGGAATGCCTTGAGTTCTGAGTGAGATGCTAATAGGCCATTTTGCAAGTGCAAGGTCAGAGAAGGCGTTATGCGTTGTGCCTTCAACAAGAATGCATGAACAGGATGCACTGTTTTTTTCGCAATAATTTTCAATGCGCGGGCGTACGGAACAGACATAGTCTTTGAGTTGTTCTGAAGAAACGTTGAAACGAGTAAGTTCTTTTGGGGCAAGATTGGGTGCATGTTTAAAACCGAGTTCACCAACCATACAGAGCAACGGAGTCGAATTAGGCTTATTTGTATCTGCCATGGCAATATCGCCGTCTAGATTGACACCTGCTTTAAAGCGTGGGTCAGAAAGACAGAGCTCGAACGCTGTTCTTCCACCAAGTGAATGGCCCATGATACCAAGATGTGAGAAATCAAACATTCCAGATAAGAGATGTTGTTGATTGTTATTAATTTCTTCAAGGCGGTTTAGTACAAACGTGACGTCTGTTTTGCGTGCCTCGACCATGATATCAAATTTATGTTCAATAGAAGCGACTGGATCAACACCACCAAACAGATCTGTTAATAAAACAGCACGCCCATTTGGTGCGATCGTGAGAAAACTATCATCTTGATGATCAAGCCCGACGACGATAAACCCTTGACTTGCAAGTTCCTGTGCAAACGATGAATAGAGCTCTTTACCCATCGCAAGACCGGGCGAAAAAACAACGACAGGATACCCCGTGTCGGAAGCAAGTGGTTTTGCTTGCGGATGTTCATAGGTTTTGAAGGCGAGCAGTGGTGACAAAAGCCATGATGGTATGCGTGTGTAACGGCTGATGTAGCGGTGAAAAAAAGCATATTTTTCGGGAAGATACCAGGCTGTCGGCTGAGCCTGCACAGAACCTTCAATGGGATACCAGACCTGCGCTGCGACAATACGTGGTTGTAGCGTTCCCTGTGCAACGGGCGTTGTGCGTTCTTGATCAAGCCATGAAAAAGAGTGTGAACCGACCGCATGTGGCCCCGTGGGGCGCGGAAACGGTTTAAAAATTGGAGAAAGATGACAAAAAAGGGCAATAGTCAGCGCAAGGGCAATGAGGCATATGAATAAAAGTGTTTTGCCCAAAAATAGAAGTATCGAAAGCAAGGTAGATAACATAAAAATCTCTTTTGTATTGGTAAGGGTTCTGTCTTTATTTTACAGGAAAATTAAAAATTGTGGTGGGAAATGGCTCGTTTATAAGGGTAAAATGCCACCATTCTTTTGAGATGCCACAAAAGCCATGACGCTCCATAAGCGAGCGCAAATAGAGGCGATTGTTTTTTTGTGTCTGAGTGACGAGTGAACTTTTGGTGTTCGATGCTTTATCCATAAAATCAAAAGAGGTTCCCATATCAATGGTTCCGTCATCGAGTATTGTAAGAGACGTCCCATCGGTAAGGGTTATTTTTTTAGGTAACGGTGTATGTAGTTTTTGGCCATTTTTGATGAGAGTGAGATCAACGGTGCTGCCGCGCGAATGGCTTGAATGACGAGCAATATAACCATTTTTAAAAAGATTACTTCTTTTGCTCAATCGGGGAAAGTACCATGCTTGTGACGTGCTTTTTTGATCAGTTGCTTTTGTCCATTGTAACAAATGATCAATAGCGCTTTGCGGTCGATACCCATCATAAATAACGAGCTGAAAGCCATCTTGAGCTGCGGCATGCGCTACGGCAGTAAGGGCGGTAGCGGCTTTTTGGGTAAGAATAATGGTTTCTTTGAGGTAGCCATTGAGAGGGCTTCCAACAACATTGTGATGCGTTGCATATCGTGGTGCGAGAATTGCTTGAGGGAGTGCTTTCTCGAGATGAACAAATTCAGGTGGCATGATAAGAGAAGCTACTAACATAAAAACCTTTGGTTAAAGGTTTGGAGGAGAGAGAGGGATTCGAACCCTCGATTCCGTTATAAACGGAATAACGGTTTTCGAGACCGCCGCTTTCGACCACTCAGCCATCTCTCCATAGTCTTTGTTCACTGTACTTGAAAGGCGTGTATTTGGCAATCTTTGAGCGGTAATTTTAGACAAAAAATGGTGCGCCCAGAAGGAGTCGAACCTTCAACCTTCAGATCCGTAGTCTGACGCTCTGTCCAGTTGAGCTATGGGCGCACAATCAAAAATCTTATGCAAAAAAATTTCACGGTTCGCTTTAAAGAACCTGGTGGAGAGAGAGGGATTCGAACCCTCGCGCCCCCTTACAGGGACTCTTGCTTAGCAGGCAAGCGCTTTAGACCGCTCAGCCATCTCTCCATCAAAGATGCCCGGCTATGCTTTATGCAAGACGAACACTATAATGATACTTAAGAATAAATGGTTTAACGTCCAATGGCAAGTCGAAATTTCATGAAAATTACGATAAAGGTGATTCCTCGTTCCGGACGACAGTTGTTTTCGCTCACTAAAGAGGGGGTTTTGAAGTGTTATTTGCAGAGTCCGCCAGAAGGTGGACGTGCCAATAAAGAGCTCATAGACCAGCTTTCTGAGGCGCTTGATATCCCTCGTCGTGCGATGTGTATTGTTCAAGGTGCTACGTCACGAACAAAGGTAGTTGAGATCGAAGGATTGGTGTCGATTGATGAGGTTTGGGAGCGGTTAGGTTTAGGATTGCAGAAAACAATTGTCTAAAGTGAGAGTTGACGAGTCTGCTTCATCTGGTACTCTAAAAATGTTCTCATATTGCCGGAGTGGCGAAATTGGTAGACGCACGGGACTCAAAATCCCGCGGTAGCGATACTGTGTCGGTTCGAGTCCGACCTCCGGCACCAACAATACATTTTCTTAAAGCTTTGCCATTAAGCTCTGTTGTTTAAGAGCGTGTCTTGTGAGAGAGCGTCTTATATATGATAGGGCCGTAGCTCAGTTGGCAGAGCGCGTGCGTCACATGCACGAGGTCATCGGTTCGAATCCGTTCGGCCCTACCACTTTTTTTATATTCGAGGGATAAAAACGTGGTCCAGGGAGAAAAATCAATCTTTTCTAAAATTATTGCGCACGAAATTTCAGCAAAGATTATTGCGGAAACTGACGATCTTATCGTTATTGAAGATATCGCGCCAAAGGCAGAGATTCATTATCTTATTATTCCCAAAAAAGAAATTCGCGATGTTCAGTCATTTCACCAGGGCGATTTTGTGCTTGCGGGGAAGATGTTTGAAATGGCTCAACAGCTTTCGCGAACTATTCCAGGAGCAGAGCAGTTTCGTCTGGTTATTAATAGTGGCGAAAAAGTGGGGCAAAAGGTGTTCCATTTACACATGCATTTCTTGGCGGGGAAGATGTTTTTTAAGGATGTGGTATGAAGCTTTTTTTGCGCTTGGCTCTTATTAGTTTTACCGGCAGCTGTTTTTGGGGCATGAGCGCGGAGGTTTTTACTGACTTTGCGTCTACGCTTTCAAAAGTTCAGGACGATTGGAGTGTTACGGTCATTTCAAATTTGCAGCCAGACTCAAAAAATAACATCTATTTTCTTGAGGGCACTCAGTACAAACTTGAACACCAGGGTAAAAAAGCATTCTTTTTTGTCAAAAATGGCAGTGCAGAAGACTTTGCAGGCAATCTTTTGACGCAGGGGACTGAGGCGGTGGTTGATGCGGCCAATAGCCAAATTGATCCTTTGGCAACGGTGTCTGAAGCTCTTTATAACGCCTTTACGCTTTATAAACCAAACACAGAGTGGAAAGATTGGCAAAAAAATCGGCCGAAAAATGGAATTGCGGTTGGAACGGCCTGGTTAAATTCAAATCCAGACGTTTGGGTCAAAAGTGATAACGCCGGGGCTCAAGCAATGAGGGTAATCCATGCAGTGGGCCCCAGTGGTTATGATGGATCTGAGAAGAAGAACAAGTTACTGTTTGGGGCATATACCTCTGCGCTTGAAGAAGCTCAAAAAGCAGGTTTAAAATCGGTGAGTTTTCCGCTTTTGAGTATGGGAGCGTTTTTAACAAAAGGAACAGATCCAAAAATCGGCATGGGTGTTGCGGTTGATGCAATTCTGACATTCTTGTGCCAAATGTTGCAAGAGAACGAGGATGGGTGGACTGTGCACTTAATGACTTATAATGACAGCTTCTGGTGTAAGGATCTCAATAGTATTACCCAAAGTTGGCTTCAAGAACATAAGTTCAAAATTAATTTGGCGGTGTAGCCATTTAAAATAAAAAAGAGTGTCCGGAAGGCAAGGTGCTATCCGGACACTCTTTTTTTGGTAGATCTCTTTAGGCTGCAGGCGCTGTGACAGGAGTGAGTTTTTCTTGGGCGTCTTTTGCTTTTTTAAAGTCATAGATCTTTTGGCACACCGTATTGAGCGCTTCTTGATAGTTTTTTTCTTGTTCTGGTGTGGTGAGGCGATAATCAAACATTTTAATGCCCGATGTTCTCAGCTTTTCGATATCGTCAAAATAGAGATTGATTCTCGCTTGCATAAAATTAAGGTTTGGCACGAGATAGGGCACGTAACGGTATTGTTCAAGATATTTTGAAGGGATGTATTTGTTTTGCATGATGCCACTTAGCATAGCCTTGTGGAGTGGATGAGTGCCTTTTTTTGTGATTAATTCTGTTCGAATATTTTCAAGCGGAGTTTTAAGATCCTTATATGACAGTATCTTCCCAAATGAAGTTCTCGCGTTATTTTCTACCCAGCTGATAAGACTCTCTTCGAATGGAATGCCTTGAATCCAGGTGATGTAGGCAATTTTATCAGCAAGTGCTTTTGGAATAAAAATTTGAGTAAGTGTTTGGGGATTCCAGTCCTCAGTGGCATTGTTGCTGCCAGCTGGTTTTTGAAGTTTGATATTGAGATAGTCAGGAAGTTTTTGAAGTTCTGGTATAAATAATTTGACTTCATTTTCGGAGAGACCAAAAATGGCGAGGGTTGCGGTATAGAAGGTATCACTAATTGGTGTGTGGCTTTTTGCATTAAGAAAATATTCGAATGTACATTCACCGGGAAAGTTGACGTTGCCAAAAGGCGCTAGGTTCGCCGAAATTACGTAGGATTTTAATAGAGGCATTGTATCATCTACCATATTCCCATTGGTAAATCCCGCTTTTAAAAGCTCTAGAAGTGTTTTTTTTGGAGCAGAAAGCCATTTAAAAACTCTGATGTCGGTGAGAGGTGGTTTTCCTTGATTGAAAAGTTCATACAATTTTTTATACACATCACCTAGGGAAATCCAGGTATTTGCGGTTCCGGTATAAAAAGAATAGCAACAGGATAGATACTGTTTTTCTTTTGTAGTAATTTTTTTGATTAAATCCTGAAAAATAGGCATGGTATTGAAACCGTACCAGCGATTGATTTCACCCATAATCATAGGGAGGCTGAGATGGGCTTCAGTTTGTGTGAGTTCTGGAGTTCTTGTTTGTGAAGGATTAAATTGAAGTAACTCGGCTTTGAGTTCGCTGAATGCTACAGCGCACTGAACGCTCAAAAGCATACCTATGATCAGATAGGCTGCTTGTATTTTCTTACTAAAAAACTTCATACACTCTCCTTTTTTATTTAAAAATGGTGCGCCTACTTTGAGTAGTAGGATTGCATTTCTACCTTTAGTGTACGATAGCGTTTGTAGTAAAAACAACTGTTTGAAAATAATATTCTAGCGGTTTGATTTTTGACCTGCTTCGCGGATGAGATTCTTTTCGATGAATTCCATTAGGTCGCCATCAAGAACAAGCTCAGGTTGCGGGGATTCGAGCTCGGTTCGGTGATCCTTTACCATTTTGTAAGGGTGAAGAACGTACGATCTAATTTGAGATCCCCATTCGATACTTTTCTTTTCTATTGAATCGACTTTGCTTTTGGCATCTTCTTTTTGTTTACGGATGAGCTTTGCCTTGAGCATCTTCAGCGCCGTCTCTTTATTCTGCACTTGCGAGCGCTCGCTCTGGCACTGGACTACAAATCCGGTTGGAAGGTGAGTGATGCGTATTGCAGATTCTGTTTTGTTAACGTGCTGGCCTCCAGCGCCCCCTGCTCGAAAGGTGTCTATTCTGAGATCTAATGGGTTTATAGTAATTTCTGCAGTCTGCACTTCGGGCAGAACCGAAACCCCTGCAAAAGAGGTGTGGCGTCGTTTATTGGCATCAAAAGGAGATACGCGGACGAGTCGATGGACTCCTTGTTCATTTTTCATAAGGCCGAAGGCGTTTTTTCCTTCGACGTAGATTGTGGCTGATTTAATACCAGCACCTTCGCCTGCTTGGTAGTCGAGCATGTTGGTGGTAAATCCTTCCCGTTCGCAAAAACGAAGATACATGCGTAAGAGCATGTCGGCCCAGTCTTGAGATTCAGTTCCTCCGGCACCCGAGTTGATACTGACAAAGCAATTACTTGCGTCCTCTTCTTCGCCGAGAAGAAACTCTATCTTAAGGTGTCGTATGTTGCGTTGGCATTGCGAAACGAGCGGCGAGAGATTTTTTAGTTCTGTTTCATCTTCTTTAAAAAGCTCAACGAGTTCAAGGAGATCGCGGTAGCTCTTAATGGTGTTTTGGTAGCGTTCGCGCAAGCTCTTAACAGCCTGTAGCTCTTTGAGAATCTGCTTTTGGCCTGGATGTTGCCAGAAGTTTTCGGTGAGGCTTAGCTTTGTAAGTTCCTGGAACGCCGACTCTTTGTTTGATTGTTCCCAGCAGAGAATAATGGCGTCTGCGTCGGGTTTTATTTCTTTTAATTGTTCGCGAAGATCATCAATAAGCATGTTTTTCTTTCTTGGGGTTCTATAATTTTTTTGCTACCTTTTCCTGTTTTTTATACCTTATTTATTATACGTTGTCCAATAGGTATAAAAGTTTGCGCAAAAGGGATTTTATGAAAAAACGCGGAAGAATCTTCGTCTTAATGGGTCCGTCGGGTGTTGGAAAAACTACTTTAGTAAAAGAGATGATTAAACGGTTTGGGGCTGAATGCTCGCTTGCATGGCTCCCAACATACACGACGCGTGAAGCGCGCGAGGGTGAAGTTTTTGGTGTTGATTATTTCTTTATAACCCCAGAACGCTTTCAGCAAATGCAGCAAGCAGGGAAGCTGTTAGAGTGGAGTTCTCATTACAAGGCGCTCTATGGCACAGGCAGGGATGAAGTTGAAGCAGCTCTTGCTCAAGGTAAGAATGTTTTGCTTGCAATAGACCGTCAAGGCGCCGGTGCGGTGAAGAAGTTATTTCCATCGACACGCGTTGTTTTAGTAGTGGCTCCATCTGAAGAAGTTTTAAAACAACGTATTAGTAAACGGACTGCTCAGTCGGAAGAAGTGACTGCTTTTCGCCTAGAGCGCGCGCGTGAAGAGCTTAAAGAGGAGGCGGCGGAGCCACTTGCGGATGAAGTTTTGGTAAATAATCAGCTTGAAGAAGCTCTTGAAGCATTAAAAAAAGTAATAAGCGGAACGGTTTTGTCTGAAAATCACGTATCGTTTTAAAAAAAGAATAAAAAACATAAAGAATCTCTGGGTGATTGATTTATGCCATCCAGAGGCCCTTTTGGAAGAAAACAGCTGTTTGTGTTTCTTAAAAAAAGAACGATTTCTTAAGATTTTTTAAAAAAGTTTATAAAAAACGTTGACACGAAAGGGTGTCCCGGTATAATTAGTTCTGTATTTAACGAAACGCCTCCGACAAACGCTCCAGATGAGATGAGACAGCAAGTGCGAAAGCGGTAAGAAAGAGAAGCGAAAGAGTTAAATTTGAAATAAGGTTGAAAGATTCGAAGAAAAAAAGACGGCAATAAAAAAAGATTACAAAAAAATTTGACAACGTCTTTTAAATCGATAGAATCAAACAGTGAAGTAAATAAAAAGCTTCTCGAAAAAATTCTCCTCTTTGAAATGCATAGAATATATAAAGATCCCAAAAAATTTGCCTATGATCTTGTGATCTCTCGCATGAAATCTATCATATAGGTTTTGCGATGAAGAGTTTGATTCTGGCTCAGAATAAACGCTGGCGGCGTGCTTAACACATGCAAGTCGAACGAGAAAGGTCTTCGGACTGAGTAAAGTGGCGAACGGGTGAGTAACGCGTGAGAATCTACCCCTTAGTGAAGAATACCTTCGAGAAATCGAAGTTAATGCTGCATAAGCTCCTTAATTGGAGGAAAGATGGCCTCTTTGCTGTCGCTGAGGGATGAGCTTGCGTACTATTAGCTAGTTGGTGGGGTAAAGGCCTACCAAGGCGAGGATGGTTAGCCGGCCTGAGAGGGTGTACGGCCACATTGGAACTTAGACACGGTCCAGACTCCTACGGGAGGCAGCAGTGAGGAATATTGCGCAATGGGCGAAAGCCTGACGCAGCGACGCCGCGTGGAGGATGAAGGCCTTCGGGTTGTAAACTTCTGTTGAACGGGAAAAAATGCGTAAATTTAATAAATTTACGAGATGATTGTACTGTTAAAGAAAGCACCGGCTAACTTCGTGCCAGCAGCCGCGGTAATACGAAGGGTGCGAGCGTTATTCGGAATCATTGGGCGTAAAGGGTGCGCAGGCGGCGCATTAAGTCAACTGTTTAATTCCTCGGCTTAACCGGGGGTCAGCAGTAGATACTGGTGTGCTAGAGTGTGGAAGAGAGAAGTGGAATTCTCGGAGTAGCGGTAAAATGCGTAGATCTCGAGAGGAACACCGATGGCGAAAGCAGCTTCTTGGTCCATTACTGACGCTCATGCACGAAAGCGTGGGGAGCAAACAGGATTAGATACCCTGGTAGTCCACGCTGTAAACGATGATCACTGGACGTTGGATCTGCTTGCAGATTCAGTGTCGTAGCTAACGCGATAAGTGATCCGCCTGGGGAGTACGGTCGCAAGATTAAAACTCAAAGAAATTGACGGGGGTCCGCACAAGCGGTGGAACATGTGGTTTAATTCGATACTACGCGAGGAACCTTACCTAGGCTTGACATGCTTATGACAGTTGTAGAAATACAATCTTTCAAGGGTAACCTTGAACATTTGCACAGGTGCTGCATGGCTGTCGTCAGCTCGTGTCGTGAGATGTCGGGTTAAGTCCTTTAACGAGCGCAACTCCTGCGATCAGTTGCTATTTCCTTTTTGGAAAGCACTCTGATCGGACTGCCTGGGAAACCAGGAGGAAGGCGGGAATGACGTCAAGTCCTCATGGCCCTTATGCCTAGGGCGACACACGTGTTACAATGGCTGGTACAAAAGGTTGCAAACCCGTAAGGGGAAGCTAATCCTCTAAAGCCAGTCTAAGTTCGGATCGAGGTCTGCAACCCGACCTCGTGAAGTTGAAATCGCTAGTAATCGCATATCAGAACGATGCGGTGAATACGTTCTCGGACCTTGTACACACCGCCCGTCACACCATGAAAGCTGTCTGCACCCGAAATCATTTTAGCTAACCCGTAAGGGGGGCGGATGTTGAAGGTGTGGGGAGTGATCGGGGTTAAGTCGTAACAAGGTAGCTGTAGGAGAACCTGCGGCTGGATCACCTCCTTTCGAGGGAGAATAATTATGACCAGCCTTGAGCTCTTTTTTAGTTCAGGTTAGGTCTTAGGTGTGCTGAGAGGCAAGATCATAGGCATTAAATTTTTAATTGGAAACCGGGCCTATAGCTCAGGTGGTTAGAGCGCCCTGCTGATAACGGGGAGGTCGGTCGTTCGAGTCGACTTAGGCCCACCAGGGTTTAGGTTGATCGTAAAGTAGACGATCGTCTTATCTGAGTAGTTATCTGTAAAGAGGGGGCGTAGCTCAGTTGGCAGAGCGCCTGCTTTGCACGCAGGAGGTCATCGGTTCGAATCCGATCGTCTCCACCAATTATGAGATCTAGTATGCATGTTGTTATTAATAATGACATGTGGGGAGAAAAAATTCTGTGCTCTTTGAAATGTGCGATGCTAAAAAATTAGTCGACAAACGACGGGTAAAGTTATTTATCACTGAGATATAAAAGTTTGTGGTTAATTGAAAAGGGCTTTTGGTGGATGCCTTGGCATTAAGCGACGATGAAAGAGGTGTGAGACTGCCATAAGCTTCGGGGAGCTGTCAACAAAGCTTTGATCCGGAGATTTCTGAATGGGGCAACCCGCCATGGTAAAACTGTGGCACTCTTATCTGAATACATAGGGTAGGAGAGTTAACGGCGCGAACTGAAACATCTAAGTAGCGCTAGGAAAAGAAAACAAATGTGATTCCCTGAGTAGTGGTGAGCGAAATGGGATGAGCCTAAACCTATAACATGTCAAGCTAATACGCGTTGTGTTATTGGGGTTGTGGGGTGTAGTTGCTGGTGGGTATTGACGCCAGATTGTAGTTTTAAAGTTAGTCGAAAGTCATGGAAAGGACTGCCGAAGAGAGTGACAGCCTCGTAAACGAAAACTTTAAAAAAGCAATTATTACAAACCCGAGTACCGTGGAGCACGTGAAATTCTGCGGGAATCTGCCTAGACCATTAGGTAAGGCTAAATACTTCTTAATGACCGATAGTGAACTAGTACCGTGAGGGAAAGGTGAAAAGAACCCCGGGAGGGGAGTGAAATAGAATCTGAAACCAAAAGTCTATAATCGGTAGAAGCGATGTATACGTACGCGCAACTACGTACCTTTTGCATAATGAGCCAACGAGTTATTGTACATTGCGAGGTTAAGCTTAGAAAGAGCGGAGCCGTAGCGAAAGCGAGTCTGAATAGGGCGATTAGTAGTGTGCAATAGACCCGAAGCCCAGTGAGCTATCCATGTCCAGGATGAAGTCCCAGTTAGATGGGATGGAGGTCCGAACCGGTGTAGGTTGAAAACTGCTCGGATGAGGTGTGGATAGGAGTGAAAGGCTAATCAAACTGGGAAATAGCTGGTTCTCCCCGAAATATATTTAAGTATAGCCTCGTTGAATTCTCCGTGGAGGTAAAGCACAGTTGAAGTTTTGGGGGCGTAAGCTTACCGGACTTTTATTAACTCTGAATGCCGCGGTTTTTGAAAACGGGAGGCGGACTGTGGGGGATAAGCCTCATAGTCGAGAGGGAAACAGCCCAGATCATCAGCTAAGGTCCTTAAATGCATGCTAAGTGTGAAAAGAAGTGAAAATACACAGACAGCCAGGAGGTTGGCTTAGAAGCAGCCATCCTTTAAAGAAAGCGTAATAGCTCACTGGTCAAGTGTTTTTGCACTTAAGAACGAACGGGGCTCAAGCATGCTACCGAAGCTATGGCTTGTGTAAGATTTCGATCTTTACGCAGGGGTAGGGGAGCGTTCTTTGGCAGATACAAGTTTGACCGTAAGGACAAATGCGGGCCAAAGAAGTGAATATGTTGGTATAAGTAACGAAAAAACGGGTGAGATTCCCGTTCGCCGTAAGTCTAAGGTTTCCGTGAGAACGGTTTATCCGCTCAGGGTTAGTCGATGCCTAAGCCGAGGCCAATTGGAGTAGGCGATGGGTAACAGGTTAATATTCCTGTACCACGTATAGGCGTTTGAGCAATGGGGTGACGCAGTAGGGTAGGTTGAATTGGAATGTGGATTGCCAATCTAAGCATTGAGGAGGATTCCGTAGGAAAATCCGCGGGATCGATAACTCTGGGGTGTTATGGGTATGTTAGATCCTCGTGATCTAATGTGTTTGACTGATCTCACACTGACTAGAAAAGCCTCTAGCGAGCTTTATACGTGATCGTACCGCAAACCGACACAGGTAGACGGGCTGAGAATGCTCAGGCGTTGAGATAACTATCATTAAGGAACTCGGCAAAATAGCCTCGTAACTTCGGGATAAGAGGTGCCTAGATGGTGATTGAGTTTCGACTCGAAAGCTGTTTTAGGTTTCAACAAAGAGGCCCAAGCGACTGTTTAACAAAAACACAGGGCTCTGCTAACTCGTAAGAGGACGTATAGAGTCTGACGCCTGCCCAGTGCTGGAAGGTTAACAGGAGATGTCAGCCCGTAAGGGTAAAGCATTGAATCGAAGCCCCAGTAAACGGCGGCCGTAACTATAACGGTCCTAAGGTAGCGAAATCCCTTGTCGGGTAAGTTCCGACCTGCATGAATGGCGTAACGATTTGGGCGCTGTCTTAATGATAAACTCAGTGAATTTGTAGTGCAGGTGAAAATGCCTGCTACCCGCGATTGGACGGAAAGACCCCGTGCACCTTTACTGTAACTTGACATTGATTTTTGAAATGATTCGTGTAGGATAGGCGGGAGGCTTTGAAGTGAAGGCGCCAGCTTTCATGGAGCCGACGTTGAAATACCGCCCTCATCCTTTTAAAAATCTAACTTTGATACCCGTAATCCGGGCGAAGGACATTGTCTGGTGGGCAGTTTGACTGGGGTGGTCGCCTCCTAAAATGTAACGGAGGCATTCTAAGGTTCCCTCAAGACGAATAGAAATCGTCGGTAGAGCGTAAACGCATAAGGGAGCTTAACTGCGAGACAAACAAGTCGAGCAGATGCGAAAGCAGGAGTTAGTGATCCAGTGGTGCCGAATGGAAGGGCCATTGCTAAATGGATAAAAGGTACGCCGGGGATAACAGGCTGATCTTCTCTGAGAGTCCATATCGACGAGAAGGTTTGGCACCTCGATGTCGGATCATCGCATCCTGGGGCTGAAGAAGGTCCCAAGGGTCTGGCTGTTCGCCAGTTAAAGCGGTACGTGATCTGGGTTCAGAACGTCGTGAGACAGTTCGGTCCTTATCCATCGTGGGCGTAGGGTATTTGAGAGGGCTTGTTCCTAGTACGAGAGGACCGGAATGAGTTAGCCTCTGGTGTTCCAGTTGTTCAACACGAGCAAGCTGGGTAGCTACGCTAATTAGAGATAACCGCTGAAAGCATCTAAGTGGGAAGCTCGCCTCAAGATTAGATACCCCTCTTCAACTTCGGTTGAAGGTAAGATCCCTTGAAGACTACAAGGTTGATAGGCTGGGTGTGTAAGCAGAGTAATCTGTTAAGCTGACCAGTACTAATGTATCGAGAGTTTTAACCACAATTTATTATAACTTTGATCTCAGTTTCCAGGCTAATTGAAGCATTGCGCATTTCCAAGCACAGAAAATTTATGTTCTTTAAAAATTTCCTGGTGGGCATAGTTGTAGGGTAACACCCGTTCCCATTCCGAATACGGAAGTAAAGTCTACAACGCCGATTGTACTTGTCTGGTAACGGACTGGAAGAGTAGGTACTGCCAGGTTTTATTATAAAAAAGGGCCAAGGAAATCTTGGCTCTTTTTTTTGCGTAATTTTTTTGGTCTTAAAAAAATTATTATTTTTTGATCTTGGTGGTTCGGGTATACTTTTATTAGTCTTTGTTAAGAAAACTATCCTAAATGAGATGTGTACCGTGAACACGATTGAAATAGAATTACGCTATGAAGTTCTGGATGTAAAAGCCCTGCAAGCATTTGTTGAACCATTAGAATTGCTCCATAAAAAACATGTTGTTGATGTCTACCTTGATACACCAGATGCCTCTTTCTATCAGAAAGGCCTGTATTTAAGAGTGCGTAACGATAAAAAATTCGAAATCAAATTCAATCGTGCATGCCTTGAAGATCCAACGCTTCCGCGACAAGATTTTTGTGAGGAGCATGGTTTTGTATTGCCCTTGCAAGTGAGTGATTTGCAAAGATTGAATGATCTTCTTGTGAGTCTTTCCCTTATCCCTATTCAAACAGCTGATCTGGAGACCTTAAAAACAGTAAATAATCTTGTTGGATTATATACCGTCGACAAAGAACGGGCTTCATATCAATGTGGGAATTTTACGCTTTCAGTAGACGAAGTTGCAGGCTTGGGTTCATTTTTGGAAATTGAACTGATGGCAAACTCGACCGAGGGTATAGAGTCAATCAAGCAAGAAATGCATTGTGCCTTGGCGGGATTGAAGGTAAAGCCTTCGACTGTTGGTTATGATTCTTTGCAGATGAAGAAAAATAATTTTCAGCAATATTTACGTGGGCGTTTTGTGCTCGAAGCCGATAAAACTGCTTGTGAGGGGTAGTATTATTAAAAAAATCGCCGATAATTTCGACACAGGGGTAAAAGTATCCATTGGTAGAGTCCAGGGGAGCGATTTGATACTCTGGGACATTAACAATGTTTTATTAACCTACGAATAGCCTCTTTTGCGGTCCGCTTTAAAACCGTGATTTTTTGAGCTTCAAAAATAGTGGGGACCTAAATTCCCTGTGGCTTGCTTGGGTTGAAAACCTGTAGATCTTCTTCAAGCCGAATGTTTAATTTTGATGATAACTTATAATCCGCTTGTTGTTTTTGAAGTTTCTTCTCAAGCAGAAACTTCAAAATGATAGCCTGCTTTTCAAGAGGATAATATTGTGGTAGTTTCTTCATGGGTAATTCGGTGTAATTTAGCATTGCATTATTACAATCAATGCGCCCCAATTTTTTTACCGCCATCAAGGCAAGATAGTAGTAGATATTAAGCGGGTTTTTGGCAAGTTTTTTCTCACAGACGTTCTGGTCAATTTCAAGAAGAGATGCAAAAATGGTGCTGAGAGAGTTTGGCTTTTCCTTGAGCCACTGCTCAAAAAACGGCATATAAATATTGGGATTCGTAGAAGCATTGAACACCATTTTTTTGAGAATTTTTTCATCCGAATGTGCAATTTTAAGAAGAAGTGTTGCCCATTGACCGCATACTTTCTCGCTCATATCAGCACCCTTCTTGATGAAAAAACGAATCAGTTTTTTAACTTCCCAATTAATCGCTTCTATGTCACCTTTAGGGGCTAAGTTTAGCATTTTTAGGAGCACGAACAGCGGAGTTCTTCCAAATTTATCCGTTGCGTTTATATTCGCGCCTAGAGAGACCAATAGCTTAATCACGGCCCGCCGATCTGAGACATCATTCAGCGCGACAGAACCTGGATTGAGAATTTTCTTGGTAAAATTGTAGGTTGCGAGTCCAAGCAAAGTACTTTTCCATGGCAGATTGTGCTCGTAAAATTTGCAACGCATATAATAGCTGTAATCGCTAAAAGCAGTTTCGATTTTGGAGGGTTGCCCGCTTTGTACCGCTTCATATATGGCGTGATTATTTTCTACTTCATCCTCGATGCTTTTTCCAAGTAGCTCAAGCGTTTGGAGCAGTAAGTCTCTTTTTTCAGCTAACGGATTATTGCCGTTTGTCGCGCCAAGATGGATAAAGGTGGAAGTGGTGACGGTAATAGTAATGAGTAGGCGTAATAAGAATTTCATAATTAACAGCCCTTTTCTCTTATGAGTAATGTAATACATGCTTGATCCGATAATCATCTGCCAAGATAGGGCATATGAAAATTTTAATAAGTTTTCTTGTGCATCCTTGCGGTTTGACTAAATTTTTTGCGCATACTAAATTGCGCTCCAGCGTCGACCAGAGTCAGGTTTATCTTTTTTTGGAAAGAATTTTGTATGCAATTATTTTGTAAATTTATGTTACTCAGTGCCATTATGCCATTAGCTCTTAGCGCACATGACCATAAGAGTGATGACAAAGCAATGAGAGACTGTACAGCCGCGTGTAAACAATGCACTCAAGAATGCAAAACGTGCTCGAGCAAATGTGCCGATTGTACCTCTGCTTGTAACAACTGCACAAGCGAATGCAAAGATTGTTCCCAGTCGTGTAGAAGCTGTACTGATACCTGTGAAAAATGCAGCAAGATGTGTGAACAATGTATAACTATGTGCAAAGAATGTACTGATGCCTGTAAAGAATGCACAGATATGTGCAAAAAAATGATTGAATCTACAAAATAATTATTGAGCAGTAGAGATCTACTCGGGGCATTTATCGATGCGGCCCCGGGCTATTTATACTCAGAGCCATAGCCCTAATCGATGGGTTGGACTCAAAAGTGTATCATGGTATACTCTTGAGCAGATGGATTTCAAAAAAGTATTGGAGAGTTTGTTTTTTCTGTATCAACACAGCAACTCTCATGCTATAAAAAATGACATTTCGACTAAAGGGATTGCTTGTGTTGAAAACAATAGCTCATGGTTTTTTAATTGGATTTTCTGTTGCATTACCTATAGGCCCATCGAGTCTTTTGTGTATTCGTAATGCTCTTTCTCAAGGTTTCTTATCCGGTATTATAACAAGTCTTGGTGCTTCAATTGCTATCGCATGTTATGGTGCAGTTGCTGGATTTGGTATGAATTTTATGACTACGTTCCTTACCAAATACGGCTTGATTTTTAATATTTTTGGAACATTGTTTCTTGGGTATCTTGGCGTGAAGACATTGAGGGAAGTGCCACTGATGCATGATTGTTCTCAGCGCGAAAAAAATTTTGTTCAAGCTTTCTTTGCATCATTTATTTTAACTATTGCAAATCCAATGACTGTTTTAGTTTTAGCAAGTTTATTAACAAGCTTAACCTTAGATTTGTCAGATTATTTTTCAGCATATTTTTTGACGGGCGCTATTTTTTTAGGGGCATTTGGTTGGCTGATCATTTTGAGCCTTTTAATGGTCTTAATTGGAAAATGGATGAATGCAAAAAGTATGTGCTGGGTGAATAAAATTTCGGGACTTATTTTAATAGGATTTGCTCTGTTTTCTGCCTATGCAGTTTTTAAAAGTATTTTCTGCTAAAGGAAATAAAGAGAGTTGAAAATGATGATTAAAAATCTTTTATTAGTGGGAAGTGGTGGTGTTTTAGGTGCTTGTTTGCGCTATCTCTTGTCTCTTTTATGCGTTACATATCTTGGGACAGATTTTCCGTTTGGTACTTTATTGGTAAATGTGCTTGGCGCATTTGCAGCGGGTTGTTTCTTTGAGTTATTTCGTGTTTTGCAGGACCCAGAGGCTTATCGATTGTTTTGTATGGTTGGATTCCTGGGGGCTTTTACCACGTTTTCAGCATTCAGCTTGGAGACAGTGCATCTTTTTATCGCAGAAAAATATGGATTAGGTTTTTTAACAATAGTTCTTAATACGACGCTTACCTTACTTTTTGCGTGGCTTGGCTTTTTTGTAACGCGATATTTTTTGTTAAAGTGGGGTTTTGTTTAGTAGTTGGCGTAGATATTGACGAACTCATTAAAACTCAAAGTACGCGAAAAACTGAGTTGAAAATTTAGCCGACTAAGAACGTACAACTGCCGGCATATGCCATTCACCATATAATACTTTTTCATCAGGCCATGCTAAGCGCGCTGAGAGAGTAAAATTTTCTTTGGGTGCTGGCAGCCAATTATTCAATTTATTTTTTGCGGGTTTTTTATGTTGAATGTAAAGATCAAGAGACCCGTCCTTATTGTAGCGCAATGGATCGTCGCTTTTAAGTGCATAGCGATGAAGTATATTGTCTGCAAAAAAACTTTCTTCATTATACAGGGTGATTGACCAAAATGCCTTTACTGGTGGCAATTCATCGTGTTCAAAATGAATTTTGTAATTGTTTTTACCATTGAGTTTTTTCCCGTCGCCATCGACATAGGTTGATGGATAAACGGTGTCTTGCGGTAAAAGAGCGCCAAGTCCTATTTTTGCAACAAGTGCGCGAGTAAAATAGTCGGTTCCATATGTTCCGATTCGTGTGTCCATATACCAGCCATTGACGGTTTTTTGGGCAAGATTGAGAAGATCGCTTTTTAAGAGTGAAATTGCTTTTTGAGCACCTCTTTTTAAACCTGCTATGATGGTCGCATCAATGGTTTTGAGAGATCCTCCTGCTGTAATTCCAAGGGAAGTAAGTTCTGTTATTAAAGGCCAGTCATTACTGTGAACACGTGTTGTGGATAAGAGCTTCATTGCTGTTTCAAAATAAGTTTCAAAGTCCATTGTATCGATTTGGTCTACAGGAGCCTTTAAGTCGTAACTTAAAGCTGTTTTTGTAGTTGGTGCTTTTTCCTTTTTTATCCAGAGCGAAAGCGGCGTGAGCGTAAAACCGGGTTGTAGTTTTTGTATATTGGGAGCATCGGATTTTCCATTGAGCCCTATGCGTCCAATAATCCATACGAGTGATGTTGGGCACTCAATTTTTTGTATTCCGTCTGGGAGTGATTCTTGAAAGCAGGGAGGAACAAGTGCAAAAGATGCCGCATTTGATCCAGTAACACGTGTTCCTGGATTTGCAAATACATCGCTCCATGCATCAAGCATCTGGAAAACGTAGGAATGATCTTTCATTTCTGGAACAGTAAAAATAATCGGTTCTTTGCCAATATCAACCCAGGCCATTGAGTACAGTACGTCAACGTTAAGACGGACAACTAACTTATCTTTAGCAGCAGGTGTTTGTGCGCTATGGAAAAATTGGTTCATAGGTGCTCGTGTTTCAATAGATTGCAAGCGCGTGAGCTCCATAAGGATCAGTGGATAAAAAAAGAGATAAGCCGAAAGTCCAATATCATACGCTTTTTGCTCGAGTGCACTACTCTTTTTATTTTCAAAACTATTTTCTAAGGGCGCGGCAGATAAAGACAGGCCAAATATCGCTAAGCACAAGATGTTGTGTAGTATGCTTTTCACTTTTTTCTCCTCATATTTCCACCGTTTGTTAATAAAAATGTATCAAAAGCGATAGGAAGATAACAAGAAAGTGAACAAAAATTGCTACTCAAGTAGTGCGATAACGCGTGCAGGAGCAGAGTCAGTTGCTGTTTTAAGGGGAAGTGCAATGACGGTGAATTTTTTGGCATCGATGAGTTGTTCAAGATTTCTTAGATTTTCGATTATCAAAATATCATGCTTAAAAAATATCTTGTGTATATCAAAGGGATAGTGGTCAGGCGAAAAGAAGTCGATTCCCACCATTTTGACTTTATGGGCTACAAGCTTTTCTGCACACTCTTTTGTAAGTATGGGGTGATTGTTAAAATAGGTATCAGATCCAAATTGTTTATCAAAACCGGTCAAAATTAAAACAATCAGATTTTCTTCTGTGGGCATAGATTGTAGAAGCGACTCATCAATTGGTTTGTTTCGCGCATCAATCAGAAAACCTTTACCTATAAAATTATTGAGTGGAATGTCTGAAAGTAAAACAGAAGAGTTGGTCAGATGCCCGGGCCCATCGATATGAGTTCCGACATGCATTCCAGTTTTTAACTCCCAATCATTATAGTGATCAGTTTTTAAAGTACGTGCTTTGTTAAGCGAAACAGGCTCATCAAGCGGATATACTGGAAGCATATCGGTGATGGTATATGTTAAATCAATCATTTTTTTCACAACAATATACCCAAATATAGGAGCTGGTTATTATTTAACTCCTAAATGAACATACCATCTCAAAAATGGTTGCGGTAGTTTTTTTAGGCAACTTGACCAAGATTTCTTTTTTTGACTTAGATCTTGGTCAATAAGTAGTTTTCGGGCTCGTTTTAAATTTTTGTAAGTAGCAAAAATGAGGGATATTCTGTTTTCTAGAGGTGGGTGGTCATCATCTGTTGTGAGCCCTTTTAATAATTGAGAGAGAGAATCACGGGTAAATTTGGGTGGGTTTACGGAGAGGTTTTTCCATATGGCAATGTTGTTGAAATAGAGAGCCATGAGAGGCTTGTTCGTTGCCAAAACTGAAGCTATATCAGCCTCTGCTTCAATGTTGTTACCCTGTGTATTAAAGTCTGATTTAGATTTTTCCCTTGGATTTTTTATAAAGGTTTCTAATTCAGTATCGTCTAGAAGAGATTTTTCTTTGCAACTAAATTCTAGTTGTTTGAGGTGCTGCATTTCATGTGCAAAGATACTGGTAAGCAGGTCATCAAAAAAAATATTGAGATAAGAAGATGAGGATCGTATAAAAGGAGGAAGAGAACAACTTTTTTTATCAGTAACCATCAAGCAGTCCGCGAGTTCATTTTCTGATAATGTTTCAAACACTGTAGAGCTTGGGGTTTTTAAGCAGGATCTCAGGGATTTAGTAAGTTCGATCGCATTTGCTCCTGCTGCTGGGCTGTCCGGATACATAGAATATTTCCATTCTATTGTCGTTGTTTTACATTGGGCGCCATGATAGTCATCAACGATAATGAGTTTTGGTGTTTTTGCCAGATTATATTTTTTACCCAACAGCTTGATCATTTTCTTAAACGCAGGAAGAGCCTCTGGACGATTAATCGACGCTGTCTGTACTTGGCAGCGTGGGAAGAGGTCGTTGAATGGATAGGGGCGTATTTTGTTTTTTGTATTACTCGTTCCAAACGTTTCGATAGCACACAGAGTGCCATTAGTATTTTGTATATTTCTTGGAATAAGAAGATCGTTGGCTTCTTTGGAAATCTCTGATGTGTGCGATTGTGCATTATAGCGTTTTATTGCTTTTAAGAGATCATAATTTCCGGTATCATATCCAGACGAAGTCCGGTCTCCTAAAATTCCTGCTGGATCAAAAGATGCGCAGCGAGATGGCAGCTCCTTGCCTCTCTGTAAACAGCATTCAACAACATAGTTTTGTTTGATGTCACAGCAAAATTGTGCGCCATCTTGCAGTAATTCACATGGCCCAAATGTTTGTTTCTCCTGGCCTTCTGTATAAGCTTTTTGATAGACCATTGAAGGAATTATATCGATTGTTTTCAGAGCACATACCTGATTGGTAAGCAATAAGCTTAATAAGAAAAAGGTTAAAAGTGGGTTGCTCGTGCTTTTCGAAGTTAATAAAAAAGATGATGGCATATGAGCGTGCTCTGAGTGGATATTTGCCCATGAAGCCTTTTTGAGGGAAACCAGAGTCTTCGGTGAAAATAATTTTTTATTTTGAATCTCTGCTTTTATAATTTGTCGAACTTTTTTAAAATAGCTCGAGCTTTTATTTTTTTGAGCAGAGGTGTTGATAGGTCTATGATTTTGACCCGCAGTAAGGAAGAAAGGGGTGTAGATAAAAAAAACAAAACAGAGGCGCGAGTAAAATGTTTTTAGCTTCACGAGATATCTTTCTCATAAGTTATAGGGCGAGAGTTAGCGATGATTTTTTATATTTTGACATAAATTGCATATTGTCAAGTTGCGCGGTGTCTTAGGGGGGTGCGGTTGACTTTTATACAAAGAGAGATATAGTTTTAGAAAATCAGAACAATTTTTTTATCGGAGTTTGAGTCATGAAAATCGGTCCTCTCGCTTAAATAGGTCACACAACAAGGAAAGTGTTCCCCTTTGTGGGTGGCCTCGTTCTTGCGGGTTAAGCATCCGCAGTACTGTTTCTTTGTCGTCTTATTGTAAAGAGGATATTTTATGACTCAGCCGTTATTGCGCTTGGAAGCGCTCTATCAAACATTTATTACCTCAAATCATCAGAAAAAACAGGCTCTTAATGGAGTTTCTTTCGATATTAATGCGGGAGAAATTTTTGGATTATTAGGAGTTAATGGTGCGGGGAAGACGACGCTTTCGTCTCTGATTGCAACACTGCAGCCACCAACCTCAGGTAATATTTTTTTTAACAGATCTGGTGAATTAGTTTCTATTTATAATGACTTATTAACCTATCGGCAAATGGTAGGATTTTGTCCGCAAAAGCCGAATCTTATTGATATTCTTTCGGTTCAACAGAATCTTTTTTTTAACGGCCGTTATTATGGGCTTACCAGTGAACAAGCAAAACAGCGTGTTGTTGAGCTGGTAAAACAATTTGAGCTCGATGAGTTTAAAAATCGAAAGCCTGCTGAGCTTTCTGGTGGGTATCGACAACGTATCATGATTGCACGTGCACTGATGCATCGGCCAAAACTGTTAATTTTGGATGAACCTACTGTGGGGCTTGATCCACATATTCGCGTGCAGTTATGGGAAGAAATCAAGACGCTCAAAAGTGAAGGTGTTGCAGTAGTACTGACAACACATTATTTAGAAGAAGCTGAAGTACTTTGTGATCGAGTTTGTATTCTTCATGAAGGACAGATACGTCTTATTGATACCCCCTCTGCATTAAAAACGTCACATCAGATGGCTCGCCTTGAAGAGGTCTTTTTGGCGTTGATGCAGATGGAAAATCCTGAAAAAGAAGGAAAATAAGTATGTTAAGTAAAAACGTAAAACGATATGCTGCCGTAGTTTGGCAACTAATAATGACAGACCTGATGGTGTTTCGTTCATCGGTTATTGGAAGTATGATTGATACCTCTATTTGGACCGCTTCAAATGTTAGTATCGTAACCTACTTATTACCTCTTTTGGGGATGACTCGGGATTACGGACCTTTCATTGCATGGTCGACGGTTATATCGATTGGTCTTTTTGAGATTTATAGTTTTGTAATGGTGTTGATTTCTGAAATTCGTGGTGAAAGGACAATCTCAAGCCGTCTTATTCTTCCTATTCCTACATATCTAGTTTTTGTTGCAAAGGCATGTGCTTATGCGTGTCGGGTTTTGGCAAATATACTGGCTGCAACCGGTGTTGGTGTCTTCGTTCTCATACTAGGTGGCCGTTTTTCTGCAGAGTATTTTTCGTTCTGGAAGTTTGGTTTATTGGTAGGGTGTCTTCTTTTATTTATTGGATTTTTTACCCTGTTTTTGGCAAGTCTGACAAAAGATGTCTATCGTCTCAGTTCGGTTTGGATGCGTCTATTATCACCAATGATCTTGATTGGAGGAAATCAGTTTTCATGGAATACTGCTCTGGCATTTTCGTCTACGTTTGGATACTTGAGTTTGCTTAACCCTGTTCTTTACCTTTATGAGGGAGTGCATGCGGCTACGCTCAATCCTGATCTATTCCTTAACTTTTGGCTTTGCATTGGCGTAGCGCTTTTGATGACCCTATTGTTTGGGGTTATAGGAATAAAGCGGCTAAAGAAACAGATCAATTGGGTATAAAAGAAGGCGTTGCTTGGTGATTTTCACCAAGCAACGCCTTCTTTTATACTTGCTTTAGAGTTCAATTCACATGTTTTTAAAATTCACAGTAACATCTTCAAGCTTATTAACGCTATTCTTTTGTTGTTTGTTCCGTTTAATGCCGCATTTGTGAGCGAAATCAAGTAAATTTAAACGGTCTTCAAAATCTTCAAAGCTTTTGAAGTTGCGATTTTTTAGTACCTGCATATCTCTTTGTAATTTCAGTTGTTTGATATAAGGATGCAGAGTCTTTTTTGACTGTTCAAAGATGAAGAGAGGAAACGCGACGTTCTTATTTTTTTCGAATCTGAAGAAAAGATTGTTTAGTAATTCTTCACCGATTGAAATAATAAACTTTTTGTTTTTTACGCCTTTAAAGGCTGGTGCTTGCAAAAGGTCTTTTCTTTTTTTGTCAGGGATTATAAAAGGGACAAGGGTTTTGCTTTGATTAAACAACTCAGCATGGTCTGCGGCATTGAATTCTATAAAGATTCGAGTATTGGTATCTAGTTCTGTTTCTGATTTTTTTTGTTTAATAGGAAGCGATCCTGTAATTAACTTTGATTGATCTTCGATGGACCACATTTTTTTTATTGTATCAAAAGGATTATTGTAATTGCGACCTATTTTGTTAACGTTAGCGCCATGCTCAATAAGTAGTTTTACGATTTTAAAAGATTCATTGTAGCAAGCGATTCGAAGAGGAGTATCGTTGTTTTTGCCTGGCTTGTTAACATCGGCACCATGCTCAATAAGTAGTTTTACGATTCCAAGAGATTTATTGTAGCAGGCGATTCGAAGAGGAGTATCGTTGTTTTTGCCTGGCTTGTTAACATCAGCACCATATTTAATAAGTAGTTTTGCGATTTCGAGAGATTCATTCCAACAAGCGACTTGAAGAGGAGTATCGTTGTTTGAGTCTAGTTCATTAATGTCAACGTCTTTGTTATCGTTCAAAAACTGTTCAACTTGTTTTGCATTACCTTTTTCTACAAGATCGTGTAGTGGTCCGGCGTATAGAGGAGCTCTACACGCTATTGTAAGGGTAAGTAAAAGTAATGATTGTTTGATATATTGCATGATAAATACTCCATAAGAAATAGGTTTTATTGGATTATAATAACTTAGTTATAGAATAATTGTATCAAATATTTTATATTTGTCAACTAAAACAACGATTTTTTACTAGAATTGCTTTGCCTAAAAACTCTGAACATGAATTTCTTTTATCTTTCTTCGCTGCTTCTTTATACTCGAAGATGAAGAGTTGTTGGAGTACTAAGCTTTTTTGGGGGACATATAATGGAAATGCCGTTGGGCTCTCTAGTCGGGTGGTTGTGGGGATTGGCGAAGGTAGGCCTTTTTGCCTTAATTCCGCTTTTTATCGTTTCCTGTTTTACAGGCCATTTTAAACGATTACTTGTCTATATTTACGGCGATTTTACCCGCAATGAACGGAATAAATTCATTCTCTATGGCGTACTTTTTTTCTTTATTATTGGAATCTATTGGCTGCTTCGGAGTCTTAAAGGACCGACGTTTAATGCTTTTATAGGGTCTCGGCACACGTGGGTTGCGGATATTGTATCGATTGCAGTGGTGTTTCCAATGATTGCAGGATACAGCTATTTGGTTGATCTTTTCCCGCGGCACCGTCTTTTTTATGCAATGTCCGTATTGTATTCGGTTCTTTTTGTCGGGCTCTGGTTTTTGATTAAAAATCCTGAGTTTGGAATGGCCGCGCCACTTGAGCACCGATGGAAATTTTTGGGATGGCTTTCGTACGTTATTATCGACAGTTTTGGGTCTTTAATGGTGGTGCTTTTTTATTCATTTATGGCCGATACAACAACCCCTGCTGAAGGGAAAAAGGGTTTTTTTATTACCACAACATTTGCGCAAATTGGAGATATTGTTGGTTCTTTAACGGTCGCTAAAATTAGTCGTGTAATTGGGGTCGAAACACTGTATCTTCTCGCTGCGCTTGTTACTATTATCTGCATTCCACTCATGGTCCGCTTTATTATTTGGTTTATTCCTAAAGAAGAATTTATCGGATATAAAACTGATATTGTTAAAAAAGAGGCGCCCGAACCGGGTTTTGTAGAAGGGGTGCGATTGATTTTTTCGCAACCATATTTGATGGGTATTTTTGTAGTTGTTTCTGTGTTTGAAGTGGTGGCTACTATTTTTGATCTGCAATTTCAGGTTCTTATCGCTGATTATGCACAGGGTGATGCGAGTCTTTATGCCGAATATACAGGTCAATTTGGTGCCTATGTTGGAGCTTTAGCTCTGGTGTCTATTTTATTTGGGGTGGGCAACTTAGGCCGCAAAATTGGATTGATGTTCTCGTTGATGATTATGCCACTTTTAATGATGCTCAATCTTGGTATTATGACGATCTCTTCGACTTTAAATGTCGCATTTTGGGTGCTTGTTCTTTCTCGTGGACTTAATTATGCATTTGGACAACCGGCCAAAGAGCAGCTCTATATTCCAACATCGCGCGATGCAAAATACAAATCAAAAGCGTGGATTGATACATTCGGTTCTCGTTTTTCCAAGGCCTCGGGCTCAGGAATTATGGGGCTTAAATATGGCCTTGGAGCTTCTATGATATTGGTTTCAGGGCTTGCATTTTCGCTTTGCATATTCTGGTTTGTTGCGGCGTTCTATTTGGGAAGAAGGCATAAGCATGCTATTGAACAAGACGAAATCGTCTGCTAGCTTGTCTAAAAAATATATAAATTAAAGGGATTTAACTGATGGTACTCAAGCGCTTTGCAATGAAAAAATTAGTGAGAGATAAGACTGTTGAGCGACAATATAACAAAGGAGCGACCGAGGTTGTGGCGCGTACACTTGAACCGAAAGAATATCGGGCTGCGTTACAAGAAAAACTTGTTGAAGAAGTTCAAGAGATTTTTGATGCTCACACCGTAGAAGAACTAGTTTCAGAATGCGCCGATGTGCTCGAAGTTATTGAAGCGCTTCTTGTCTACTCAGGGAAGACGTTTGATGATGTCCGTAAGGCGCAGAAAGAAAAAAACGAGAGACGTGGTGGATTTGTGACGCGTTGTTTTATAGAGTCAGTCGTTGCTCCCGAGGATTCTGAAATTGCACGGTACTGTAGCCAGTATCCGGGGAAGTACCCAGAATTACTTGTGGATAAAGTATGATATACTTCAAGATGAAGTGTTAAAAATATGTATAGATAAGGCGTCTGTTTATGAATCTTGCTAAAAGAATTCCCAATTTTCCTGTCTCGTTTTTTTCCGTAGTGATGGGGCTTGTCGGATTTATCATTGCGTTTGAAAAAGCTGTTGAGATATTCCAGTTATCGGGGGTTATCCCTCTTGTAATTTTAGGGGCGACGGCAACCATTTTTTTTGGTATTGGATTTATGTATCTTGCAAAACTTGTTTTACACAAAGAAGAAGTTATAAAAGAATTCAACCATCCCGTTAAAATAAGTTTTTTCCCTACGTTTTCCGTAAGTTTGCTGCTTTTTTCTATAGCTCTTCTTCCTTTTTTTCAGTCTCTCTCGTTTGTAGTCTGGCTTTTTGGAACGGTCCTTCACCTGATTTTTACTTTTGTGATTATAAGTCAGTGGATTAGGCACGACCGCTATCACATAGAACACCTCAGTCCTATCTGGTTTATTCCTGTTGTAGGAAATTTGCTTATACCGGTTGCAGGAAGCGTGTTCGTGTCGGGAGAGATTTTATGGCCATTTTTTAGTGTAGGGATAGTATTTTGGATCATGCTTATGACCATTGTTATATACAGGATTTTTTTTCATCCTTCTTTGCCAGAGAAAATTAAACCGACGCTCTTTATTTTAATAGCACCACCGGCTATTGCATTTATTTCTTATTTTAAGCTCACGCACCAGGTGGATAGTTTTTCAAAAATTTTATATTATTTTTCATTCTTCTTGGCTTTGTTGTTGCTTTTAAATATACGTGCATTGGTGAGTAAAAAATTCTATCTCTCTCTTTGGGCGTTTACATTTCCGCTTACAGCTATTGCAACGGCAAGTGCGCTTATGTTTAATGTAAGCAAGTTGATTGCGTTTAAATATTTATTTATAGGCTTTTTAGGAGTTTCTGGTTCCATGATAGTAGTTTTGAGCTACAAGACTATCAAAGCTATTTATTTGCATGAAATTTGCGAGGCCGACTAAAAAACCTATAATAAGCGTTATTGTTTTGAAGTTTATTGAGCCTTTTATTTCGCGGTATTTATTGTGGAGAAATACAAGAGGTTTACTGCTTGAGCTTGATGTAAAAATTTTCATGAGATCCAAATGCAAGCAAGACGATCTGTGATTTCTTTTTGTTGCATTCATAAGCCAATAGGGTTAATTGCTTAGTCATCTTAAACTTGTATACTCGAATGCCTGATAAATCTCCCTTTTTGGCTTCTCCAATGTCCGGGTTCTTGAGAATAGTTTTTACTGCCTCATCCAGTTCGATTTTTTGAGTTTTATGTAATTTTTTCAATTGTTTGGTAAACGTCGAAGTTTGAAAAATCTGCATACTCATTTCTCGGTAAAAGAGTATTTTTCAACTTTTCCAAATTCGGCTTCTTGGAGTGCTATAAGAATATTCTTGATAAACTCATAAGTTAGGTCGGGATTTTCTTCCGCTATTTTCCCAATTTTTGCCCAATATTCAATTTGCCCTGCTACTGAACGGTTTAACGCTTTTGATATAGTTTTTGCTTCGGACATTATCTCATCGGATAATTTAACAGTGCTTGCCATACTAAAGATCTTTCTTTTTCGATTAAAACAATCATTTTGATGTGTTGAGTATTATTATGCCGCATTTTGCAGTTTTTTGCAATACTACATAACTTCTATCGCTGATCTTTTCTGTCGCTAATTATGGCGCTGATTGCACCTCCTGCGACAAGGCCAACAGGGCCACCGATTGCCGCACCGGTTCCTCCACCAGCAACCCCTCCGATAAGAGCGCCCAGTCCACCCGTTGTTAAACCGCCAATAAGAACCCGTTTTCCCTTGCTATGATGGTCGTGTTTGTGCTGCCGCGCATCGGTTATTCCATAGCCAAAAAGAGCAATAAGAGCTAATCCCAAAAAAAGCATTTTCATAGATTTCTCCCCGTTATGAAAATTATGTAAAACTACTCCAAACTGTTTTTGGCCAACATAGATGTATCCTGAAGACTTCTATCAAGATGTTTGAGGGTAGAAAAGTTTTCTTTAATCTGAAGAGCTGTCAAAGCACCAATAAGAGCGCTTACTATATCGTACATGCCTTTTTTGAGATCTGCCGTTGTTTTGCTGAAAGCATCCGCAAGGCTTGGCTTCAGGCTCTTTAAAATAGGAACAAGTCTTTTGACGCCAGCTTTTGCAATGTCCATCTTTTTAGCAGTATTCTCATAGTGGCTGAGATCCCACAAAATATCATTAACTGCAGAAATTGAATGATCTAATATTATTTTGATTTGCTTGGGTACGATTTTTGGGTTTTTCGCTTCAAAGTTAACAACTTTCTGTACCTGAACCAACTTCTTCATGCTCAAATTAAAGGATGCGGTTTCTATGGTGTCTTGAGAAAGAGTTGCAATCTCGTCTGCTGCGTCTTGCAGGGAGCGTACATTGATTGCATAATTTTGAGAGCTCATAAGCAAAGCGCTTACGCAAAAACTGCCTACAAAAAGAGCCGATAATAAAAATTTTTTCATGGTAATACCTTCCGTTAACTATTTTTTAAGTGGATAAGGAATGATTCAATTGCAATATCTAAAGCGTTTTTAAGGTCACGTGTAGTGGTTGTATCGAAAATTCCAACCTTTAGACCCTTTTGTGCTTTTTCAAGCGCTTTTACTTGTGCTGCTGCTTGTTGTTTACGTTCTTGTGATCCCCAGTCTTTTTGTAATGTTTTAAGAGCATGTTCAATGGCCTCAAGAGCCTTATAAATTTTCTCTTGAGCAGTCGTTGAAACAATGGCGGTACTCTTGGTCAGAGTGTCGACAAGGCCCCATACACTATCAAGATCAAAAAGAGTTTGACTTAGTTCCGATCGATTATCGAGTTGAACAGATCCTAATGAATAAGCCAGTTTATTTTGTATACGATTGACCAATTCATCATGAGATTGACTGCTTGCTCCCGCAAAAAACGTAAAGCTGATGCTCATTACTAAACCAGCGCCCAAAAGCGCTCGTGTTACTATTTTCTTCATAAGAAGACCTTTCTTCTTAAAAATTATGGTACCTCTATTCCAGTTATTATCATACCAAAGTGCGACCAATAAAATCAATATTTGAAATTAAATTTTAAATATGCCAAGATGAAGGGGGTTTCGAGGCTTGAGAAGATGGGTGTATTCAAGACGCAAAAATCCCCACGAACAGAATTAAGAGTTCTATTCGTGGGGTAGAGACTAAGGGGCTGATCAATTACCCTTGTTGATTTTGATTGAGCTGATTTTGAGTACTTGTGTTTGGGTCTAGGTTCAAAAAGTTTTGATAAGCGATGTAGAGTTGTTGTTGAGTGACATGAGGAAGGCAGCAAAACCGTTTGTTGATAAAAATATTTGTAGTCAAATTGCTTGGCGTTGAAGATGACGAAGTTGTGTTTATTGGTGTTAGTTTTTCGTATGTTTTAACGGTTGTTTTAATAAATTCAGCCCAACAAAGCCAATTGGACAAAGGATCAAGGAACAAAGGTAGTTTTGTAATAGTAATGCTCTCGTTTTGTATTGTTTTTAATGTTTGTTCTTCAGTAAAAACATCCCTAAATAATCTTCTTGGCGGTTGATTTGGCCCACCATTTGATCCGTTGTTGTTTATCATGCCAAAAAAGTTTTGTGTGCATCCTAAGCTCAAAAGAGCCAATAAGAAATTAAATTTAATTTTCATTTTTTTCTTTCAATTAATAATATTAAAATAACAAGCTCTGTGAATACGATAAAAGTAGTTTATTAAATAAAACTCTATTTGTCAAGAAGTAAATAATTTTTCATACATTTGCCCAGTTTCTTTTTGTTCTTCATTTCATCTTTAAAAGTCTTTATCCATGATTTTGCCGCTTTTTTAGAGTTGTCCTCGATCGTTGCTTTAGTTTTCCCAAGTTTATCAAAATAGACATAATTCCGGTCATCAGCATTTTTGGTTTTTTTATATGAAAAAATAGCAGTTACTCCACCAAATTTGGTAGTTCCCTTATTGGGTTGAGTATCTTGGTAACCTTTTGCATAAATTTTTGTATGATGCCAGTTCTTAAGTCCCTTGATATTTTTTATGTGCACACAATAAGAGGCCATAATTCTCTTTTTGAACATTTCTGGAAAGAGGTCTGTGAGAACTTGAGCGCAGTCTTTAAAGTCGTTAGGGACTACTAATTTTTTAATGGTTTGAGAAAAAGCACCCGGAATCCCTGCTGAAAAATAGGGATAAGCAGCTTTTAATGACTTAGGCTTTATTGACTTAATCATTGTAACCACAACCTTCTCAATTGTTGATCCGTCCATTAGAATAACAAAAGGTTTCTGACGTGCTTTGTGCGGTGTGTATTCTTCGGCTGGTACAATATCAGTGGAATTTGACTGGGTAACCGGCCAAAAAGATGGATCGGTGGGAGCCTTAAAAACGGGTATTCTGTCTCCCAAAGCCTTTCTTGTTTGAGTATATTGTAAATGCTGTGCTGCATTGGTAAATTCCTTAAAGATTTTTTTACATAATTTGTCGTTTAGGGTCAGGTTTTTTTCTTTTACCTTAAACTCAGTAAAAGACTTTAAAAATAACTGATACTGATCTTCTTTTAAGATACCATTAATAGGGCCATTGCCTGTAAGAGACATAGAGGTAAGGATAGGGGGTAGAGATGAAAGTTTTTTTGCCAATTCAGTTAATTTTATAGTATCGTTCCAGCAACTTACAATATGAACAAGCATCAGATGTGTTCTCTCCATAATTTTTTCAAGAATCTGAGCCACAACGTCTATTGTTAGGTGGGTGATTCCATTATCACTCTTAACAATATTATTGTTTTTGAAATCGGCTACATCTGTATGAAGGGTCGCTTTGCCACCATGCCCATCAATTACGATAATCCACCGAGGTATATCTATTTTATTTTTATATAACTCTTTCGGTACAAAAAAATTACTCAAAACATTCTTCAATTCTTCCGAAATTGCTTCATCGGTTTGAACATGAAGATCTAAGTTTTTTTTGCCAATTTTTTCAGCAGTTCCCAAATACTGTAGCTGCGTAATCAAAATGCCTAATTTTTTCTCCATTTCTGTTGCTGTTACATCTGAATTGCTGTTTAACGATTTAGTTTTTGGATTTTCAATGGCGTTTTTTAGATCATTTTCCAACATTTCCTGAGGAATTCCAAGAACAAAGGCCTTACCGTTACTCTCTAAGGCGCCTGGTAATCCAAAAAAATAGTACCCGTTAGAATGTTTGCTTTCATATACGTTGTCTGGTATGAAAACATTAAGTACGGTTGCTGAAAATAATACTAAAAGTCTTGATTTAAAAATAAAATCGAGAGTCTTTGATGTGCAGCTATCATTCAGTTTTGCTTCAGGAATGATTATTAATGAGTGTGTTGCAAAAGGAACTTTGTCGGGTGCAATAACTGCCTTATCAATAATTTTTTCTTCCTCTCTAGAGTATTTAAAAAGAGTTGCAAGTTCTGCTGCGTCATCTGCTACTTCAAGTGAAGTATCCGGTGTCGAGATATATCCCGTGGTCCAGCAACTTAGAGATTTATTCGAATGTTTTGATGCATTTACAATATTATAGATAATTTCTGCATTAGATGCGACTATTCCAAAACTCCAGGTAAGAATTCCAACAAGGACAGCGATTTTATTTTTTATAGCCATGTTACTTTTCCTCCGGAAACAAATAATTTTGCATACAAGCTTGCAACTTTTTTTTGTTTTCTATTTCCTCTTTAAAAGTCTTTATCCACAACAGCGCCTCTTTTTTAGAGTCTTTATCAGCTCTTTTTTCTTCCAAAGTTTTATCAAAGAAATAATACTTCTTAATTGGACTATTTTTGTTTTCTTGGTATGAAAAAACAGCATCTATTCCTTCAATACCAACGCCGCATTTATTATTTTTAGCGATTTTGGCGTAAATTTTGGCCTTGTGACAACCCGCAATTCCCTTAATATTTTTTATATGGACGCAATAAGATAAATATTCTGATACTTTTTCTTCGAACATGTCTGGAAACAGCTCCTTTAAAATATCAGTGCAGGTTTTATATTGATATTGAACATTTAATTGCTTGATAACTTGAGCAAAACTTCCTGGAACTCCTGCTGAAAAATAGGGGGAAGCTATTTCTTTTTTAGAATCTTTCAGCTTAAAAATGTTAACCTTGATGTTTTCAATGGGTGTGCCATCCAATAAAACAATATAGGGGGCTTTAAGTTCTGGTTGTGATTTAAGATCCTTAGCCTGTATAATTTTAGTGGAACAGAAAGATGGAACTGGCCAAAAATGTGTATCTGTGGGTGATTTAAAAACAGGTATGTTGTGACCCCGTGCTGTATCGGGAGCTTTTGGATCTAAATATGGTATTGCTTTGGTAAATTTTTCAAAGATTTTTTTATGTAGTTTTTCTCTATTTTTAAACTCTTTTTTCTCCAGCTGACAATCAAGAAAAGAGTTTAAAAATAGCTTATATCGATCTGTTCCTGATGAGACGGCAATTTGACCATTACCAGTAAAAGACATGGAGGTAAAAATCGGAGGATTTAGTGAGAGTTTTTCTAATAATTCAGTTAATTTTATAATGCCGCCATAACAAGAGGTAAACTGAACCAACATTAGCTCTGTTCTTTCCATAATAGCATCAATAATTTCAGCTATATCAGATATTTTTAGGGAGGCTAAAGAAGTAGCATCTTTAACAATAGTCTTGTTTTTATCGATATCGCTTACATTTGTATAAAGAATTGCTTCGGGGGCATGTCCATCAAATACCATGATCCAGCGAGGCTTATCCATCTTATTTTTATATAATTTATTTGGTACAAAAAAATTGCTCAAAATATTTTTTAAACCGTTTGCAAGATTTTCCTCTTTTTGATTTACCAGCTCAAGTTTTTTTTCCCCAATTGTTTTAAGTGTTCCTAAATAGTGTAGATGGGTAATAAAAAAACCCAGTTTTTTCTCCATTTTTGTTGCTGTTATACTTGAATTGTTGTTTAACGATTTAGTTTTTGGATCTCTAAAGGCGTTTTTTAGATCATTGTCCAGCATTTCTTCCGGAACACCAAGTATAAAGTCCTTTCCTTTGCTTTCTAAGGCGCCAGGTAAGCCAAAAAAATAGTACTCGCCGCAAAGGCTTTTAGCTTCAAAAGACTGAATCATGGTTGCTGAAAAAAGTACTAAAAGTTTTGATGCAAGAATTGATTCTATAATGTTTCGCGAACCTTTTTCATTAGGCTTTGTTTCAGGAACGATTATCAATGAGTGCGTTGCAAAGGGAACGGTAGTTTTATTTAATAGAGCAGTCTTCTCTTTATTTTTACTACTGCTTTTTATCTTTTCTTCTGGTAATGGAAAACTAGTTGCGAGGTCAATCGTATTGTTTTTATTGGGAAGGTTGTAAGATGTAGGCATATATCCTGTTATACTCGCACAATCTGAGTCTGTTGTTGAAAGGTTTGAAAAATCGAGCACAACATCAGAGGCTCCTGCTCCAAAGCTCCAAATAAGAATTCCGACAAGGACAGCGATTTTATTTTTTATAGTCATATTACTTCTCTTTCATTACTAATAAATGCTAACAAATCCTAATAAACCAAAAAAACTATATTATTCTGGCTATTTGTCGTCATAATCTATCAAGATATTTGCTATAAATTCAGTTATAATTTGATTTTATTTCTAATAGCGAATAGTTTTTATATATTTAATACTACCAGAATATCACAAAATTGCAATTTTTTTAAACGAATGCGTGAATAAGTAGCCTTTTGCTCCATCTGCAGCGTAGCTTGCTACGATAAAATTTTATTGGTTGCATCTTGGTTCTGAAAGATTTATGGTACTAGAAATTACCATTCATTTTTACAAGGAGGTGGGGTTTATAACAATATAAAAGTAACACTATCGTTTGTAATGGAGTTAGAAAGGAGTAAGGCTTATGAAGAAACTGCTTTTAGCACTTTTTTGCCTTTTCGCGTCTTTTAGTGGGGCGTATGTACCGGAAGATTATGCTGTTTTTGTGGTAAGGGGGCTCAATTCTACTGAAGATTTTCCACCTATTGCGCAAGCTTTTCATGCAGAATTTCCAACGATACCAATGGTTATGGGGCGAATTGGTGACGGATCGGCTGCCACTACCAATCGCGGCATGTACCATCTGTTAGATGACCTCTATGCAGATGCGAGCACAAACGCTGCTCTTGTTGGGAAACGAGTCATTGTAATAGGGTTCTCTCAAGGTGGGCTTCTTGCACGTGCTTTTATCGAGAAATATGCCCATATTCTACCGTTTACTATAGATAGTCTTCTTTCCTGTGCAAGCCCCCAGGCTGGAGAGTTTGGCCTGCCCGATTCCTGGACTGAATGGGTAGATCTTGTTGTGTGGCATGCAGATGATCTTATTCTTCAAGCAATCACCAATCTTTTGGGAATTAAAGGTACCACTATTGATGTAGTAGGCTTTGGTTCTATGACGGTAGAAAATGCGGTCAAAACAATAGGGCAAACGGCAAAAACCAGAGGGGACATATTAGATCCTCTGAGAGAGTCTATCGCAAGTCTTATTAAATCATTGGTAGCCCAAGATTGGCCGTTGGTGCGAATAATCTTTTATAATGCCATAGGGCAAGATCTTATTAGTGTTGCAAACTACTGGAAAGACCCTGAGCATAAAGCTGATTACTTAGCTTTTAACAGCTTTCTCCCTTACTTTAACAACGAAAAAGATCATGCAAATGCAGCACAATATAAAACAAACATACAAAAGTTAAATTGTATTTTGATGCTCTGGGCAAACACTGATTTTGTTATAAAACCAGACCGTTCTGGGTCTATGCGCTTCTACAAATGGGGCTCTCGAACTGATCTAGAAAGGACTTTTACAGAAACTGCACAATACACAGATAATCTTCTTGGGTTGCGTGATATGTATGACAACGGAAGGTTGTTCTTTGAATGTCCTTATGGAATGGGCCACGGGTGTGAAGGGCCTGGCGTAACAATAGCTATGAATTATCTTCGAGCCATTGTCACCCAAAGACCTCCTAATGAGATATTTGATGCGGTAAAAAACAATAATCTTGCCTATGTCCAGCTCTTGCTCAGTGAAGACAGTTCTCGGGCTTTACGGCGTGATGGTTTTGGCCGGCTTCCTATTTACTATGCGGGAAACAAGCTTGAAATAGCGCAGCTACTCTACTCACAGGCACTTCTTTTAAATAAACCACTTCCTTTGTCAGAGCAATCTGAGCTTCTTGTTAATGCTTTTGGGTCAGGATCTTTGGCGGTTGCGCAGTGGATTATAGAAGGGCTTCATTTCAATCCAGCTGACATCAAGCCTACCTTGATTGCCGTAGCAGATGAAAACCACCAGACAGCGATGATTTCTTATATTAATAGTTTTGTTCCACAAACTCTGCACAGCGCAGTCGCTCAAAACAACCTTGCTCTGGTTACCCAAATGGTTGCGGCTAATCCTGTTTTGATTAATCAGCTAGAGTCGTCAATGTTGCCCATCTATTTTGCAGGGAATAAGCTTGATATAGCGCAATATCTTTTTGCGCAACATCGCACCTATGGCCTTCTTAGCTTGCAGCAAATATATCAACTCTTGTATTTTGCTTGTGGAGCGGGATCGCTTCCTGTGGTGCAATGGATTATTGAAGGACTTTATTTTGATATAACTGGTTGCAAAGATAATCTCATCACGATAGCTCAGAATAACTATCAATATCATATTGTAAGTTATATCAATACTTTTATGACTCAAGGAAGACCATCTATCGAAACTGCAGTGTGTTACAATAACTTGGCACTCGTAACTCAGATTACAAATTGTAACCCGGTTAATATAGAGCACATCGACTCTGTAGGAATGCTACCAATCCTTTATGCAGGCAATAAAGTTGAAATAGCCCAATACCTCTACGATCAACATAGTGCTCTTGGTAGACCATTGACACAAGAGACGCTGAATACTCTGTTGTATTATGCTTTTGGATCAGGGTCGCTTCCGGTAGCGCAATGGCTGTTGGAAGTGGTACGACTTGTGCCAAGCTCTTTGGAAAGTCTTGTTTCAGTTGCTCAGGCTAATGGGCAGATCCAGATGATTGACTATCTAAGATCACTTGGACTTATTAGCTAATATTGCAATCATAGTAATCACAAAAAGGGGACCCGCAAGGGCCCCCTTTTTTATTAGAGGTATATTTAACTTCTTTCGCCCCCTACTCAATTTTTGTATAGTTGGTGTAGAGGTGGAAAAGAAATGGTAGAGAAGGTTGAGTTGCGTGTTTGACAGCTTGGCGAGGTTTACTTATAACATGAAGTATTAAATATAATCTTTATTACCCCGTTATTTCGAATAGAAGCAAATGAAAAACATCAAGCAAGTTTCAAGATTAAATCTTGGATTAAATCCTGTAAAAAATTTTTTCGTGCTTATCGCTCTTGTTATAAGTGTTCAATCTCTTCATGCAGGACAGGCTCCGCATGGCTATGTAATTGAGCTACATGAACTTGTTAAGCATGCTGAGCCTAAGGATGTTGGAAAATTTTTGGCGCCAATAACGACATATAGTACTGTGGCAATTTCTGCCAATCCTCCGACTGCTATGGTAGTTGCTACGACTACTTATCCCCATGATGTTAACGAGAAAGATAGTGATGGATATACAGCGCTTCATTGGGCTTGTATGCAGGATTCTGTCGGTATGGCGAAGGTTCTTATTGAAAACTTTGCGAATGTTAATGCTAAAGCTAAATCTGGTGAGACGCCGATTTACCAGGCTCTTCGATCCAGGACTTCTGGGATAGTAAAGCTTCTTGTTGAAAAGGGTGCAAGCGTCAAAGTGAGCACGAGTGATGGCGAAACTCCGCTTTTTGAAGCGATTGAATCTAGTACTCTGGAAATAATCAATCTTCTTATTAGTAAGGGCGCTGATGTTAAGGCTAAAAATAAGAATGGCAGCACTCCTCTTGAGTTGTTAAGTATAAAGGATGAGTTGTTAGATCAGGCTACGTCTCAGCAGCGGGCTGAACTTTGCATTTTGCTTATGAAAAGAGGTATTCAAAATATTGAGACGTATGTAGTGACGTTCATGAAGAATGGCCTTGATTTTAATACCTGTGATATTGATGGCAATACCCCGCTCCATGTAGCGTGCCAGAGAGGTTTTTTTTCAATAGCCAACCTTTTTGTTGAAAAAGGGGCGGATGTTACTATTAAAAACAAGAATGGTAAAACGTCCATTGATCTTTTAGCTTCAAAGGGCTTTTTAGAGGAGCGGACAGAGTTTTGTTTGTCGTTATTTGCAAAAAATGCTAAAGCCTTTAAGGCCCAAATAAAGCAGTTGGTTCAAAGTGGACTTAATGTTAAAACGCAGGATGCTGACGGTAAAACTTTGCTGCATTGGGCATGTAAAAATGGTTTTTTTGATATAGTACAATTTCTTATTAAACAAGGTGCTTCAATTTTGGCTAAAGATGGCGATGATTATACACCTTTACATTTCGCTTGCAGCCAGGATGATTGTAGCGTCGTAGAGCTTCTTGTTAAAAACGGTACTGTGGTTAACGCAAGGACTGTGTTAAATTCTCATACTCCTTTGCATGCGGCGTGCCTTTTTGGTTCCCGTGAAATAGTAAAGTTTCTTATAGACAATGGCGCTGATCTTAATGCTAAAGACAAATATGATGAAACTCCTTTGTATTGGGCATGCGGATCTGGTCACCTTGACATAGCAGGTATACTTATTGAAAAAGGTGCTGCTGTTGCTATTAAAAGTCAGTCTGGTAACATTCCCTTTGATCTATTAAAAGAATTAGAACAATTGACGAAGCTTTGTGTAGTGCTTTTAAAGGGAGGAAATCGAAAGGTTACTCCTCAAATAAAAGAATTGATTAAGCGAGGAGTTGATATCAATGCGCAAGATAATGAAAATTATTGTACTTTGCTGCATTTGGCAAGTGAGAGCGGTTTAATTGAGGTAGCGGAGTTTCTGTTAGAGAAAAATGCTCAAATTGATGTCCGTGATAAAAATGAAGAGACGCCTTTGTTTTTGGCATGTAAAAAAGGTCATTTTGGTTTAGTTGAGCTTCTTGTAAAAAAAGGGGCAGATGTTAATGCAAAAAACAAGTGTGGTGAAACTCCTTTGCATGTGGCATATAAACAAGGCTTTTTAGGTATTGGATCGCTTCTTATTGAAAAAGGGGCATCGGTTAATGTATCCAATAAGGACGGCAAGACCCAGATTGATCTTTTAGGAATACAAGAATGTGCGCCTCAATATCCTGCTTTACTCGCAATGTCGCTTATGCAAAATGGTCATAAGAACAGAGCTGCAATTATACAGTTGCTCACAAAAAAAGATTTTGATATTACCGCACAGGATAGTGATGGGAATACCGTTCTACATTACGCATGTGCTAATGGTTATCTTGATATAGTGAAGTTTCTTATTTCTAATGATGTTGACGTTTCTACCAAAAATACAAAAGGATATTCTCCTCTCGATCTTTTAGATGTTACATCAAAAGAACGAGCAGAAATCTTTCTGCTGCTTTTACAACAAAAAGGCAATCAAGATCTTGAGCCTCAGGTTAAATCCTTGATAAAAGGGGGTAATATTCCTCTTAATCTTCTAGAACAACAGGGAACCCTTAAAGACCGTGCCGCATTATGCTTATTATTTTTCTTAAAGAAAAATAAAGGGCTTGAATCTCGAATTAAGCCGCTCATAAAAGGCGGTCTTGATGTTAATAAGAAGGATGATAATGGGAATACTCTTTTACATTGGGCATGTGATAATGATTGCTTAGGTTTAGCAAAATTACTTTTTGAGACCAAAGCGAGCGCTACCATTAAAAATAAGAATGGGAAAACTCCCCTTGATCTTCTTAAGGCCAATAGTCGCCTTAAATTAGGGCAGTTACTTAAGAATATTGGCTATGCAAACAGTTCTGTTGAAAAAATTTGTTAGGGTGAGATTTTTTTGGCGTTAATGTAAAAAACAAGACGATTACAAGACTATTAATTGAAGGATTAAATCCTGAGTCTGTATTATCGAAGTAGACAGGAGACCCGCAAGGGTCTCCTGTCTACTTCGATAAGTTACTTTACTTAGCTATTTTCAATTTTATATCAACAAATTTACGGCTTGCTGCATTTGAAGTTGTTGTAGTTACAACTAACTTTGGCAGTTTATTGATGTTTGGAACAATCAATGTGCCGAGATTCTTTCTTTGAATTAGCATATTCTTACTTTTGTGAATCCTTTGAAGCTCTCGAGGGTCTGTAACGACTTTCTTCACGTACAAATCAACAGCCTGTTCAAACTTACCATTTTTGTCAGCGTAATTTTCAAAGCAGATGTTGAGCCATTTATGTCGTCGAGCACAAGAGTTCCGGGCATCTTTGAGAATTTTAACATAGAGCCATTTGACTCCGGCTTCTAATTTGCTTACGTGGAGAAATAAATTACTTTTTTTAGGTTGTACGATATATCCTTCTTTTTCGTCGGCTTCGACTCTGTAGCTGATCCCAGGTTGCATTTTACTATCTACTTCTTTACGCCATGTTTCATGCTCCATATACCACGAAATGAATTTGGTTATATTTTCACGTGGAAAATCAATGGACGGTTTGTCTGCTTGGGCCAGTAAATCATTCTCTTTAAGCCACGTATAAAGATGATCGGCAAAGTTTTTTGAACCTAAATGGAGCAAGGGAAGAATATCTTGTACCCGAGCATTTTGATCATTGGAGGTTAGATGCGTAAGAACAAATTGGTTGAAGGTCATTGCGCCTTTGCTTACTTGATAAAAATCAGTCACCATCTTTAAATATGCTGTTATCTTTGGATCTGTGCTTGTGCCAGCGGTGGTAATGTCAGCGCCATGTTCTATAAGCCACTGTACTAAGTTTTTGGATAAGTCCTTTGTTATAGCCATATTTAACGCGGTATTTCCGTAATTTGAGTGGGCATTGATATCTAAAACACCTTTTTTAACAAGGAGTTTAAAAAAATCAAAATCTTTGTTAAAAATATAACAATTAATCATAAAAGAATGTTCTAGATCAAGCTTTGCACCATCTGTAAGAGCGATTTTTGCAGCTTTAAGATTATTATCCATAATAGCTATTCTCAGTTTTTCGTTAGGTGACTGGTCTTGTTGCATTGCTTTTGTACTCATACCTGGTAACATTGCAAAAAAAACTGCGGTGAGTGCTGCATTTTTAACTTTATTATTTACTTTAAACATATCTTTATCTCCATTATTTGGATTATCTGTTTTTTATTTGGTTTTTCCTGATGTCTTGTATTCAGTGTGACATAAATTTTATATTTGTCAAATTTATTTATCGGTATACCGTGAGAGTTGGAAGATCTGATGCATCATGTCGCACAAAAATTAAGGTGTCGCTGAGTTGCCCGGTGAGGGGTAAAATGCGGTTTGAGACAAGTGTTGCTTCGAGTTGATAGCCAAGCCGAAGCGGGACGCCTTGGCTCTTCTGGTTGATTTTGTCACATCGAATCTCAATTCTTTGTGCATACAGCTCATCAAAGGCATAACGCGTAAGGGCGTTAACGGCTTCAGCCATAAACCCAAGCCCGGTTTTTGAGGTACGGAGCCAATAGCCAATTTCAAAACAGGGAACATCCCAGTCAATAGTATGGAGGCTGCAGATGCCCACTACCTGCTGGGTCTTTTTTTCTATAATGAGGTATTGGAACCAAGGCTCTTCGTTTTTTTTAACAATCCAATTAGTAGCAGCTTGGCAGGCAAAGAGCTCTGAATTTTCTTGAGTTGCATTTGTCTCCCATGCCCAGGGCATAAAAGCGTCAAATTCTTTTTTTGATTCTATCGCTGCACTATGCAGAGCAGCTCCATCACTCGGTTGTGGAGATCTGAGGAAAAGACGCGGTGTTATGAGTGGGCAGGGAAAATCATGAAGAGGTATCGGAAGAGGGTGTTTTGTCATGATTGCATCCTGGTGTAGTGTGGTTAAAAAAGAAGTCACGAAGACTCTCTGTCGAAACAGATCTTCTTCGTGACTTTCTTATACTAAATGCGACGGTAATTATACCGTAGCGATTTTAGTTATTTGTCCAACGTTTGAGGCGTGGAACAATGTTGTTTGCCATGCTTTCCGCTTTTTCTTCGGGCATGCCACGACGTTGTACCATAATACGCGTAACTTTTTGGAGCATTTGCTCTTTGGTTATTGAAGGTTCTGTGAAAGCACCTTCTTTATAACAAAAACAGCAATAATCTCTGCTTGCTTCACCGGATGCTTCTGTACCAAACTTCTCTGGTCTCAACATAGGCATGCCACAGCTTTGGCAAAAAGGGCCACGTGGGCCACGTTGTTCTCTTGGATCTCTTGGCGGCCTTGAATTTGAGAAATTCATGAAAATGCATTCCTAGACTTAAATAAAGGTGACTTTGCATATATGCAATCAAAATATACCATAGTTTAACGATTTTTACAATGAAGCATTTTCTTCTTGGTTTTAAAGGCTTGAAGATGTGTGTATCATAATTCTCCAAAAAAGCCTGCCAGAAGAGATTAAGATTCAAAATCAATGCAAAAATAGAATTGATTTGAAATTAAAAAAATAAGAGCTTGGTGTTAAGTTCTCATTTTTCTGATTTTTCTTTGTACCTTATCTCTGTTGTTATTTTTTTCTTGTTTAAGATGGGTTCAAATGTTTTGTAAGAGGTCTTAAACCAGTCGACAGCAGTTTTCCGCAGTGGATTTGGCCAGAGCGTGATTTCATGTGCGTTGCCTACGAGAATAAAGTTGCCATCGGGGCTGAAAATGGCCTTAGGGCTAAATATGTCAACACTGTGTTCTGTTTCTGTGAAGTGATAGTTTAAAGTTTCTAAGCAGACTTTTTTATCAACACTCCACAAAGAGATGTCGTTAGTTGTTTCCTTTGTTCTAACCAACAAGATTTTTCCATCGGGGGACCAATCAAGGCCGCAAACCGGTTTATTTGTTTCCAATGTACCGAACAATTTGTCGTTTTTGTAATCCCAAATCGCGATTCTGCCTTTTTCATCTCCCATGGCAATCAATGCGCTATCCTTACTTATGGCCGCGCTCAAAGCAGGTGTATGGAGATTACGCCATTTAAGAAGCTTTCCAGTCTGTGCATTCCATACCTTTACAATCGGATCATTTTCTGCCGTACTGACAACAAATGCGTCATCAGGACTGCACGTAATACTGGTGACGGTCGTGGTATGCGCCCTGGGCTTAGGCGTAGGGATGGGATTAAGCTCAGGGTCAGAAAACCAAAAAATGAGTTTTCTAGGGGTATATGCATCTATTTTGCTCATTAAACCATATATGTCTTCTCCAGCGTAGTAACTAATGGGGAGGAAGCTTATGAAAAGAGATTTACTGTCTTGGCTGAAAGTGTGAGTTTCAACGAATCTCGCAAAGTCGTTATCTGCTTCACCTCTTTTTTCTTTTATATAATAAAAGGTAATATTTGGGGAGGGGTTCTTAGATTCAATATGGAGCCATGTTACAATATTTCCGTCAGGACTTATTACACCCAGTTTGTTTACATTAGAAGCTACATTGTTAATGAGTTTGCTTCCCGTTGAATCCACGGGAAATCGATAGAGTTTTCTGCTAGAACCCCATAAACAAATTCTTTTGCCTGAATCCATAAAATCTGCACCTATAAAATATGATTCTTTTGGATCACTAATGAACGTGCAATTGGGATTTTTTTCGGTGAGAGGGAGGACTTGAGGGCTTAATTCGTTAAGAGAAAGCGTGTGCTTTAGGGTCCCTGTTGTTTTTTTGGAAAGCAGTTCGAGAGTTGTTAGAAGCTCACTACAGGTCTCTTCT
>LCEG01000002.1:141245-393459 GCA_000996275.1 candidate division TM6 bacterium GW2011_GWE2_42_60 | reverse complement strand
CTAAAGCTTCAACAAAGGTAATAAGTGCGTCGAGCTTAAGGCTTTGAAGATAATTTTTTATTTTATCCAGATCGTCCGTTGAGAAAAAAATAAGGTGTGTATGGAGTATACGAAGGGCGTTAGTTGCAGGACTGTAACTCTTTTTGAGGAGTAACTGGGTGAGCATGCTGTCTGTATTTTTTTTTTCAAAGTCTTGAAAGCTTTTAAAAAATGTGTCGATGTAGGGGAGTATAAATTCGGTGATCTCTTCTTTTATTGCAAAGGCCTTGTATTTTGATTTAAACCGGTCAACAAAAGGCTTTTCTGAGGGAATTACCCTGTCTTTGTCCAGATAAGTAAAGGCGTCAAGGATCTGTTTATAATTAGAAAGAGTCACCACTAGGTTTTTCATGTTTATTAATGTGTTGCCTAGAATTTCTTTGTAGTCGTCGATATTTTTGAGTCCTAACTGATCCATAGCGCCAATTAAATTAAGAACTATATCTGATTGTTGGTTAAAAAGAGAGGCTAATAGTCCTCAAGGCGTTTTGAAGTGATTCATCCTTTTTGTCTGAGGAAGAGAAGATTTTTGAGAGAGAGTCTTTTAGAAAAGTTTGTGTTGTGGTTTCACTTGAAATGGACTTCTTCTGTTCGCTTAACTTTTTAAAAAAATCGCTGCCTGTAAAGAGATCTCCAAGTTTTTGTAGCCGTTGAATAGCAACTCTGGTTTTAACCAAATCCTTCTTGTTTTCTTGAGATTCATTTGAACCAGAAAGGAGTGCTGTCGCCATGAGCGCTATATGCCCGCAGAAACGGCTGCTCGCCAATAAGTATTTTTTTATAGAGTAGAGCATGTTAAACAAGTCCTTCTTTTTTCAATATCAAATTACAAACAGTCCTATTTATATAGTAGTATTACCCTATATATTTTGCAATAATTTTATTATAAAATTGATTGAGTCTTAAAAATAAATATTATTTAGCATTAAGCAATCATTTCTGATAGACTAAAAATAAGTATGATGGCGCTGCCCGTCGCTTTTACATACAGCTACTTGTTTTATGATTTTAATGGTTGGGTTTTACCAGGGAGAAGAGAGCCGGGTTTTTACTTTTTTTAGTAAAAAGATAAAAAACTCGACGAGGGGGGATTATGACGAATATGGTACAGCCGCTTTTGTCGCTTCGCGCACTTTCAAAACGCTATTGCTCAAAGAGCGGGGGCAAAGAAGTTCTTAAAAATGTTTCATTCGATATTTTTCAGGGAGAGGCCTTTGGGTTATTAGGTGCCAATGGTGCCGGTAAAACAACGCTTTCTTCTATTTTGGCTGCAGTGCATCCGACGACCTCGGGGACGGTTTTGTGTGATGGGATTTCAATTTATGAAAATATTCTGGGGTACCGGCATATGCTCGGTTTTTGTCCTCAGAAAGTGCAGGTTATTACCTGGTTGACGGTTGAACAGCAATTACTTTTTGCAGGTCGTTTTTATGGAATGTCTCTGTTGACGGCTCAAAAACGCGCTGATGCTCTGATGGAGCGCTATGATTTAACTGCCTATCGTAATGAAGAGATACCAAAGCTGTCTGGCGGGTACAAGCAACGGGTTATTATTGCACGAGCGCTTATGCATTATCCCCGTTTTTTAATTCTTGATGAACCGACAACGGGGCTTGATCCCCAGGTGCGGTCGCAATTATGGGCTGAGATTAAGGCGCTTAAAAAAGAGGGGGTAACGATACTTTTAACGACCCACTATCTTGAAGAGGCCGATGCATTGTGTGATCATATTTGCATCTTGCACGAGGGACGTGTTCGTCTTGTAGGCGTTCCCGTTATGTTGAAAGTTGCCTATCAGAGGACGCGGCTTGAGGATGTGTTTCTTGCGCTGACGCAAGAAGGCATGCCAAATGAGGAAGGTGAGTAACGATGAGCCTTAAAATAATGAATCTCAAGCGAGCTCGGGCTTGGCATTCGTATGCGCGAGCAGTAGTCCAGTTAATACATGCAGATCTTGTGGTTTTTCGGCATTTTGTTTTTGATGGCATAGTTGATACGGTTATTACGACAGTACTTTTAGTAGGAACGATGACGTATATCATGCCGCTCTTAGGGACAGTGAAGGAATATGGGCCATTTGTTGGCTTGGGCGCTATTGCAACAAGTTGCCTTTTTAATATGTATGGCATTGTTACTATTTTAGTTTCTGATATTCGTGGTGAGCAGATTATTTTATATCGTCTTTCACTTCCGGTTCCGTCAGCACTTGTTTTTGTTGCTCGTGCGGTAGTTTCAGCGTGCAAAGTAGCGGTTAATGGGCTGGTGACGGCACTTTTTGGTATTGGCATTCTCATTGTCGGTGGACGCTTTTCTTTGGAATATTTCTCGCTTGGCAAGTTTCTGCTTTTCTCGGTATTCTTATTTATTTTTGTGGGCTTTTTCACTATTTTAATGGGAAGTTTGGTAAAAAACCTTGATCGCATTGGGGTTGTCTGGACGCGTATGATCTATCCACTCTGGTTTTTGGGCGGGGCGCAATTTTCTTGGCAGGTGCTCTATTCATTTTCGCCATTTCTTGCTTACTTAAGTCTTGCTAATCCGTTTCTTTATCTTATGGAGGGTATTCATGCTGCAACGCTCAATCCTGAACACTATTTAAATTTTTGGATGTGCTTGGGGATGATGATGCTCTTTACGGTTGGGTGTGGATTTCTTGGTATTCGGCGACTCAAAAAACAGCTTGATTGGGTATGAAAAGACCTCTCTATAATTTATTGGAACATGCGCTATACTTCCCCCTAATTAAGAAGAGAAATTTCTGTAGATGAGGGAGCCTGGTATGGAAAATAAACCGGTGACGAAAAAGCTTATGCTGAGTGATGGCATTGGTTTTGTTGAGCTGATTGAGTCTTTTGGAAGTGATCTTACTATTGTGAATGCTGCTCGTGTTTCGTTTCATAAAGAATCGGCGTTTGAGTTTATTGAAGGTACTGATCAAGCAGGAATAAAAGAGCTCAGCCCACAGCTTTCTGAGCGTGATACTCAGCTTGTTGATTATTTGGCAAAGCATCGGCACATTGCTCCGTTTTTCCATCCGCAATTACGCTTTCGTATTAAGATGCCCATCTTTATTGCACGCGAGTGGTATCGGCATGCGGTTGGTTTTTGTCGCAATGAAGTGTCGCGCCGTTATGTAACGACTGAACCGGAATGTTTTGTGCCGACTCTGTTGCGTCAGCGAGATGTGTCTGTTAAACAAGGTTCAAGCACACAACTCGTTGAGGGGAGCGCTGAAATTTCTGCAGAAATACGTTTATTTATGGAGCGTGCAGTCCTTTTTTATAATCAATTACTTGAGCAGGGAGTTTGTCCTGAGCAAGCGCGGGTTGTTTTGCCGCAGTCAATGTATACTGAATTTATAGAGACAGCGAGTCTTGCAGGGTATGCCCGACTTGCCGGGTTACGGCTTGCATCCAACGCGCAACGGGAAATTGGTAATTATGCTGAGCTTGTTTCGCAGCTTATTGAGCCGCGTTTCCCCGTTGCCTGGAAAGCTCTGATGGTGTACAAAACGGCATAGATATAAGTAAAATATTTATTTTAGGTATGTATCAGTACTGTTTTACAAGTTGTGAACAGTATGGGGGCATATAATTTTTTTACTCGGGGTATTTTAATGAAGTTAAAAACGGTCAGGGGAGTCTTTTTTTTAACACTCTTTTGTTATAGTTTTTTGGGACAAGCCATTAGAGAAGTAGACTCTTTGTCTGAAGTAACGGCTCTTGTTGAAAAGTTACCTTCTCAAGTATGGGTCTTTTTTGATATTGATAATACGTTGTTTCAGGTGCTTGCTGAAGAGGTTTCTGAGCCCTGGTTTGAGAGCCAGATTAAGGTACGTTTGATTTGTGGTAAAAATATAAAGGAAGCAAAAACTGAAGTACTTCTTTTAGTTGCAGCGGCCCAAGATCGAGCATCAGTGCGTTTAGTTGACGATAAAACGCTTGAGTGTATCGCATTTCTTAAATCGCACAATGTTCATATTTTTGCGCTTACGGCTCGGACAGGATCTATGCTTGCAGATGCAACATTTAGACAGCTGCGTGAACTCGGAATTTCTTTTGTTGATGCGTCGGGAGCAAGCACAATTTGGAATCGATATCATGATTTTTCAGAGATAGGGCATGATGTTTTTTATCAAAATGGGGTGCTTTTTGTTGATGGCAAAGATAAGGGCGTTGTCCTTGAGCACTTTTTTGAGTATGTCGGTTGTCGGCCTGAACATCTTGTTTTTATTGATGATTCATTAAGAAATCTTCAGGCTGTTGAAAATGCAGCGCAACGACTGTCTCTTCCTTGCGATTGTTTACATTTTACTAAGGTTGAGCGGGAAGAAATGCGTGCAAAAAAGGCTTTTTCTGAGATTGCCTTATCCCCTACTTTATGAGGAATATTCGGCAACGCATGAATACATAATTCTCTCTGTTTCCTGTGTAGACCTTTTTTTTACTTTTTACTAGAGTTGCTGACATCAAGGTGGTGTGGTTCATGCAACTGGGTTGAGCGTTGATTTGAGGTTTTGCACAAAAAAGGGGAGCTTTATGAAGTTTTTTGGCCGAGAAAGTCGAAGACAGATAGCGACAGCACTGTCTTTTTCACTGTTTTTTTCTCCTCTGTTAACCATGGCCTCAACCACGGAAATTAATAAAAAACAGGGACTTTCTGTGGCAACTGCATTGGTTTCTGCATCTCTGCTTAAAAAGCATACGAGGGCGCCACGATTTCCTCAAACAACTTATCAACAACCGCTCCCTTCGCCTCAAACTTCTCTCTTCCCGCCATTACCACAAGATATTTTTGTAGCAGGCGACATCGTGGTTGGAGGTTTTCTTAACGTTTCACAAAATGGTATTCGTCTTTTTGAAGATCCTGCAAATGGCACAAATAGTGTAACGCTCAAGGCGGCTGCAAGTATGCCAATGGACTATACTCTACGTTTTCCAGGGTCGGCTCCTGTAGGGGATCAATACCTAGCCGCCGATGCAAACGGTAATATGTTTTGGGCTTCAGGGTCTGGTGGTGTAGGGAATATAATTGATGGGGGTAATTCGTTTGGACACGACATTGCAATTGGGTCTAATGACAACTTTGGGATGTCTTTTAAAACCAATAATACCAATCGTCTTACGCTTGCCAATAATGGAGCCATAACAGCCAATGGTCTTACAGGTGTGAGTGATCGCTACGTGACGGCATCTTCATCCGGTCTTTTAACCGCAACAATGCCAACGGGTGTGAAAAATGTTATTCAAGTTATTAACGATATTCCCGTCGTTGAAGGTAAATATTATAATACGCTCAAAGATGCGGTTGACTGGGCAAATGCCAATGCAACTGGCATAACGGTCATATCAATTGCAGGTGGCACGCACGTCGTTAATGACACTATTGAGATTACCAATCCTCTCATTCGTGGTATTTCAGGGGTAAGCACGGGGGGGACTGTTCTGATTCCTGGTTTAAGTTTAGCCGGGACGCCATTGTTTATGCTTAGTCAGGATGCTGGAAGTGATGTATTTACTGTGCAAGACCTGTCTATTGATGGGTTTGCTGAGCCGGCTTATATTTCGACACCAGGAAGTGTAGGTATTCGGATAACTGGTACCGCTAGTTTTGGATTGGTGAATGTCCTGGCGCAGGGGTGTTTTAGAAACATTGAGATTGACGGCGAAAATGATATTACTTTGTTGCAAACGGTAGTATTAAACTCATGTGTTCTTTTGGGCGCGGGAGATTGCAGCCTTTTACTTGATAATGGGGCATATGCTTCGGCAAATAATCTGATTGCGTATGGGGCTGGTAATAACTTGGTTCGAGTTCAGTGTACTAATGCTGCTTCGCCAATGACTGAATTAACATTAGTTGCGGGTTGGCTTACCGATATAGTTCCTGGTACGGCAGATGGGATCTTGGCCCGCGATAATTCTTATGTATTGATACAATCGTCTCGTATTTATGATGTCCAGAATGGTGTGGTTGCAGAGGGACTAGGGCAGATTAAGAGCATGGGGAATGTTCGCATTAAGGGTGAGATAACTCATTATAAACAGGTTGATGGTTCTGCAAAAATTCAGGTGATCGGTGATTTTGTGGATGGCTCTCAAAACAGCCAATTTTTGATTGTTAATCCAAATAACGTCTACTTTGATATTTTGGATATAACAACTAATATGCGTAAATCGGGCCGCTTGGTTGATGAGAGTTACTTAATAGATGCCGTGTTGACGGGGCATGAAGATAAGGACCCAGTATATCAATATGTCTCAAATTGGTTTGGATTTAAGGGCGATGGAATTGAGCTTTCTGAAGAGGTTCTTTCTGGATCTACTGGAGTTACCGGAATTTCTGCGTGGAACAGCTCGGCCTACAATTCATCATTAATACGAGGTTTGCAAGCTCATACCAAAGATGCAGGGTTAATTTTGGCAACGTATGCATCGGATGGAGATCCCCGCACGCCTGATTATTCAAAAGCGCGTTCCTGGCGTTTGATAAAGCGTGCAAATGACCATGCCTTTACGATGATACATTTTAATGGGGCTGCATATTCAATGCCTTTGATTTTGACGGCAACAGGTAATCTTGGCCTAGGAGCTTCAGCGCCTGTTTCACGTTTAGAATTAGGCTCGGGACAAATTTCGGTTCCAGCGGGCGATGCGGTGTTCCCTTCTTACTCTTTTACCGGTGACTTAAACACCGGTATTTTTTCACCGGCTTCAAATTCTGTAGCTTTGACGACTGATGGATTAGCGCGTTTGATTGTAGATGCTGCAGGATCTGTGACAGTGTCTGGCTTGGGTTTAGGAATTGTTCATAGCAGTGTAGCAGGTCTATTGACCTCATCACCTATTGTGAATAGCGATATTGCCGATGGTTCGATTGCTAATGCAAAATTGGCAACACCCGTTACGTCGAATAATACGTCAAGTTCTATTGTGATGCGAGATGCTTCTGGCAATTTTAGTGCTGGGACTATTACGGCAAGTTTGAATGGCAATGCAACAACAGCTACTTCGGCAGGGAGTTTTAGTGGGGTGCTTTCAGGGCAGGTAACGGGCCCACAAAACCTAACCGTAGTGGCCGCAGTTGATGGAAAAACTGCTGCAGAAGTAGGTAGTGCCGTTACTGATGTGCAAAATGCAACACCTAATGCAACGCTTTCAACGCTGGTAAAGCGAGATGCCTCGGGTAATTTTGGTGCAGGGACTATTACGGCTACGCTTCTTGGTAATGTAATGGGTGATGTGAGTGGTTCTGCTGCTAATTTTACGGGTAATTTACTGGGAGATGTAACGGGAACGCAGGTCGCAACGGTTGTTTCAGCAGTTGGCGGAGTGTCGGCTTTGAATGTGGCAAGCGGTGCAAATGCAGCCAATGCAGCGACGAATGCCAATACTGCAAGTACCATCGTTAAGCGCGATGGGTCGGGTAATTTTCATGCAGGTACTATTACGGCAAGCTTGACGGGGGCGGCTTCGTTGAACGTGCTTAAAGCTGGGGACACCATGACGGGTCCTTTGGTCATGGCAAATCAGCAGCCAATTAGATTATCCCAGTTTGGTGGTTCTAATTATGCAGCACTACAAGCTCCGGCGGCTTTGGTATCAAGTTATACACTCACAATGCCTGCGACAGCGGGAACGAATAATCAGGTGTTGTCGTCGGATGGATTGGGCGGTTTGTTGTGGCAGGATACTGGAACTGCGGGCGGGTACTTTTTAAATGGTGGCAATAGTTTTACTGGAAATGCATCGTTAGGTACCAATGACTCCTTTTCTCTAACGCTTAAAACAGGTGGCGTTAATCGTCTCACTTTTGCGGCTTCCGGTGCGATTAACATACCTGCTTTTGCAGGGAGTGGTGAGCGGTATATTTCTACAGATACGGTTGGAACATTAGCTGGTGTTTTGCCGGTTGGCACAAAAAATGTTCTCTACGTTGTTAAAGACCATCCTGTTGTTGCAGGCAAGTATTACGCCACTATAAAAGATGCGGTTGACTGGGCAAATGCAAATGCAAGTGAGCCTACGACTATTTGGATTGAATCGGGATATTTTCCTGTTACTTCAACCATAGAGATTACCAATCCAATGATTCGCGCTATCCGTGGTGAAAGTGTTGGTGGGTCGATTGTTGTTCCTGATGTTGCATTAGTGGGGCTTCCTGTTTTTCATCTGAGTGCGAATTACGGTTTTGATACATTTTCAATTCAAGATCTTTCTATCGATGGATCAGGGACGCTCGGTTATAGGACAACTCCGGGTGGGGTGGGTCTTTTGGTTACCGGTGTGGCAAATTTTGGGATGCTTAATCTCTTGACGCAAGGTTGTTATCGCGGTTTTGAAATAGACGGGGATCCGGCATTTCCTGGTGGGCAGATTTCTGTTTTGACTTCTTGTTATGCACTCTTGTCGGGTGATTGTGGTGTCCTGGTTGACAATGGAGCTTTTGTTACTGCAACAGAACTTGTTGCGGCATGGTCGGGCAATCAAGAAGTTCGTGTGCAACGCACAAACGCGGCTGCTCCCATGACTGAGTTCACCATAGTTGCGAGTTGGTTAACCGACGATGTTGCTGGTACGGGTGATGGATTATTGGCCAAAGATGTTTCTAAGGTACTCTTGGAATCATCTCGCGTGTACGATGTGCAAAATGCGATTGTTGCAGAAGGCAATGCTCTTGTAGCAAGCCTCGGAAATCTGAGGTTGGCAGGGGTCGTTGACAATTACAAACAGATTGATGGGACAGCCGTAATTCAGGCGTCAGGAGATTTGGTAGAGGATGCTGCTGTATCGAAATTTCTAATAACCGATGCAAACAATGTTTACTTTGACATTATAGATAGGGCGGGCAATGTCCGTAAAATTGGTAACATGACCAATGACAATGTCTCTGTATTTTCTATATTAACCGGATCTGGTGCCGGTGACCCTTGGTATGGATACCAAAAGGATTGGTTTGGCTACCGGGGAGAACTTTTTGAGATGCCAGAGGCTGCAATGGTCGGCTCTTCGGGGAATGCAGGGCGTGCGCTTTGTACGGTGAATAACGATGCTCTCTTGGTTTCATTTGTCCGTGGCTTACAAGCTCATGACAAGGAGGCTGGGCTTCTTTTAGGAACCTATGCGTCTGATGGGGACCCTGCAACGCCTGATTATTCTCTTTCAAGGGCGTGGCAGCTTTATAAGAATCCTTTCGGTAATGGCACGCTCAGTTTTTCATCGTTTAATGGGGCTGTCTGGCAGACTCCATTTTCATTGACTATGGATGGCAAACTGGGACTCGGCTCAGAAATACCGTCTACTCGTTTAGAGGTTGGATCGGGGCAGGTTTCTGCTCCTTCAGGTAATGCAGTAGCGCCAACATATACATTTTTGTTCAACTTAAATACGGGGCTTTATTCGCCAGGTTTAGGTGCTGTTGCTCTATCAAGTAATGGATTGGCGAGCCTTATTGCTCAAGCCTCTGGAGTTATAACGATTCCTAATCTTGCCCCTACGGCAGGAGTGGTGCACAACGATGCATCAGGGAATCTTTCTTCGTCTTTGATCATGAATGGTGATGTTTCGGCTTCGGCTGCCATTTCGGACACAAAATTGGCGACTATTGCAACTGCGGAGAAAGTGGCCAATAGTGCAACCACAGCAACGAGTACTAATACGGCAAGTGCAATAGTAGCCCGTGATGGATCGGGTAATTTTACGGCAACTATGATTACGTCCAATCTAACCGGTACGGTAACTGGCAATGTGAGTGGAACGGCCGCAGGATTTACGGGGTCTCTTTCTGGTGATGTGACCGGAACGCAAGGGGCAACTCATGTGGCGTTTGTCGACGGACAGTCTGCTGTTAATGTGAGTGCTGCTACAATAGCAGCTAATGCAGCGACATCCTCAAACACCGTAAGTACTATTGTTAAGCGTGACGCTTCAGGTAATTTTAGTGCAGGCACGGTATCTGCTACAAACTTTAGTGGTCCTTTAACGGGTAATGTAACAGGTAATGTGAGTGGTTCGGCAGCAAGTTTTACCGGTTCGTTGCTTGGAGATGTGACAGGAACGCAGAGTGCAACAGTTGTTTCGGCTGTTGGCGGAGTGTCTGCTGTAAATATAGCCAGCGGTGCAAATGCAGCAAATGCTGCGACCAGTTTAAATACAGCGAGCACGATTGTTAAACGTGATGGCTCGGGCAATTTTATTGCAGGCACGATTACCGCGGCGTTGACAGGGGCGGCATCTGCAAACGTGCTCAAAGCCGGTGACACTATGACGGGTACCTTGACTATGGGTAATCGACAGCAGGTGCGTTTTTCAGAGGCTACTCCGGGAACAAATTATGTTGCATTGCAGGCGCCATCGCCATTGGGGTCAAGTTATACGCTTACCTTGCCATCGTCCGCAGGTACAAATGGATATGTATTGGCAACTGACGGCTCTGGGACGCTGTCTTGGCAGCCTTCAGGATCGGCAGCAGGGTACTTTGTTAATGGCGGCAACAATTTTGGTGGCGTAGGCCCCGCTGTTTTGGGGACTACGGCTGCGGCAGGATATGGGTTGAATCTTATTTCAAACGGGAATCAGGCGATTTCGCTTAGCACTACCGGGACTGTTTTAATTCCGTCATTGGTTGGGACAGGGGATCGCGTTGTTCAGGCTGATGCTACGGGGACGCTTGGTGCAACATTGCCAACGGGCACCAAAAATATTGTTTATGTTGTCAAAGATATTCCAACGGTTGTCGGTAAATACTATCCAACACTTAAGGCTGCGGTTGACTGGGCAAATGCCAATGCTGTGGAGCAGACTGCTGTTGTGGTTGCTCCCGGGAGCCATGTAATTACCGCTACGGTTGCGGTTACGAATCCATTGGTTACGGCAATTATCGGGCAAGGTGTCGCTGCGACTCGATTAGTGGTAGATCCTGCACTGGTTGGTTCTCCGGTATTGACATTGTCTCAAACGACTGATGCGTTTAGCCTTCAAGATTTAGTAATTGACGCAACGGTGGTTCCTGCTTTTATGACCACGCCTGGTAGTATTGGTATATATATTTCAGGGTCGGCTTATTATGATCTGAACAGTTTACTTATCCAGGGCTGTTATCAGGGGATGTTTGTTGATGGATTGACAGCTTTGCCATACGAGACTGTTGCGTTAATGAATAGCTTTATACTCCTTTCTGGTGATTGTGGAATTTTAGTCGATAATGGCGGTTATATTTTTGGAAATAATGTAACTGTTTCATACGCGGGAAATCAGGATATACGGGCTCAAAGTACAAATATCGGTGCTCAAAGAACACAGGTTTCTTTAACGGCGTCTTGGATTTCTGGGGATCCTATTGCGGGTACTGGTGATGGGATTTTGGTAAAAGATACCGCGTATGCCTTAATAAGTTCGTCTCGTGTTTATTATGTACAGAATGCTTTTGTTGTGGATGGGAGTGCAGAGCTTAATACCGTTGGCAACCCACGAGTTGAGGGTATAGTTACGCATTATAAACAGGTTGCTGGAACCGCCCAGATGGAGGCACTAGGTGATGTGGTAACGGGTGCAACACCTGATAAGTTTAGTGTTGCCGACTCGGATCAAGTCTACTTTGATGGTTTTGATACGGTAGCGGAAAGGCGTTATTCGGGGAGGATGGCCAATACAACCTATGATTTGTCAAAAATTCTTACGGGTAATGGGGTAAATGACCCAGTTACTCGCTATGTACAGAATTGGTTTGGATTTACTGGTCAGGGAATAGAGCTTTCTGAAGCGGTATTGGGAGGGCTGTCGGGTGCTCAAACGGTGGTTACGCATAATAATAATTGCTATACCTCTTCGTTTATTCGGGGGCTTAGCGCTCATGCCTATACAGCAGGGTTAGTCCTTGGTACCTATGCGTCGGATGGTGATCCAGCAACACCTGATTGGTCATTGGCACGTTCGTGGCGAATTGAAAAGCGTCCGACTGACCATGCATTTGAGCTAAAGCGGTGGAATGGAAGTACCTATTTAACGCCATTGGTTGTGACTTCTACCGGCAATCTCGGGCTTGATTCTACGGGTGTTCTTACCAATCCGGTTTCACAACTTGAGTTAGGATCGGGTCAGATTTCGGTTCCTGCGGGCAATGCACCTGCTCCGTCTTACTCTTTTACAGGGGATTTGAATACAGGGCTTTTTTCAACCGGTGCAGATGCCGTTGCGCTTTCGACAAACGGGCTCGCTCGGTTACGCGTCGGGTCAACAGGAACGATTACAATTCCTACCTTTATTACGGCTGGAATTGTACATAATGATGCATCAGGCAATCTTTCTTCGTCTTTGATCACGAATGGTGATATTTCAGGGACGGCAGCTATTGCGGATACTAAACTAGCGCCTATTGTAACTGCAGGGAAAGTATCTAATACTGCTACAACGGCTACGGTTACTAATACGCCTGATACTATAGTGCTTCGTGACTTAGTTACGGGCAATTTTAGTGCAGGTACTATTACTGCAAGCCTAACAGGTGCTGCGTCTGACAACGTGCTCAAGGCCGGAGACACTATGACGGGCAACTTGACGATGAGTAATCAAAAGCAGGTGCGGTTTGCTGAGCAGAACCCAGGCATTAATTATGCAGCATTGCAAGCGCCGGCGAGTGTAACTTCAAGTTATACCTTAACGCTTCCATTGACATCGGGAACGAGTGGGTATGTTCTTACCACCGATGGTGCTAATCCTGCAACGTTATCTTGGTCTCCTATTGGTACGGCGGCAGGCTACTTTGTAAATGGTGGTAACTCATTTGGGGCTGCGGCAACCGTGGGAACTAACGATAGCTTTGATTTAAATATCGAAACCAATAATATTACGCGCATGCAGATTTCTGGCGTAACGGGAGACATTAGTATTCCTGCATTTACCACTGCTGGGGTGCTACACAATGCACTAGCGACAGGGAATTTGTCGTCTTCTCTCATTAAAAATGCAGATGTTGATCCCGCAGCGGGAATAATTGATACGAAATTGGCGACTATAGCAACCGTAGGGAAAGTATTAAATACTGCAACTTCAGCTACGGTGGCCAATACTCCTGATACTATTGTGCTTCGAGATCTCGTTACGGGTAATTTTAGTGCAGGGACCATAACAGCAACATTCTCAGGCAATCTGACAGGTTCGGTAACGGGAGCTGCGTCTTTAAATGTTCTTAAATCGGGCGATACGATGACCGGTGCTCTTGCGTTGAGTGGGGGATCAAGTAATTTGACGGTTGGAGGAACATCGTATCTTCAGGCGGCGCAGACGGCGGGGCTATTGAGTGTTAATAATGGGGTCTATTACTTAAATGGGGTGCCCTGTCTTGCACAAAATGTTTTACAGGTTACCAAGGGCACTATTTCAGGTCCCAATCAGTTTAATAGTGTTAAAGCGGCGGTTGATAGTATTGTGGGGAATACAGCAACTAATCCATTTGTCGTGCAAGTGGGTCCCGGTCTGTTTATTGAGGATACAATTACCCTAAAAGAATACGTTTCGCTGATTGGAGAATCGCCAATTGCAACCATAATCCAAGTAAACGCCACTTCAAAAGATGTTATTATTGGTGCCCCTCATGCGTTTATATCGGACCTGGGGATTGATGGAGCTTCTGATTCAGATAAAGCGGGTATTCGCTTCCATGGGGGCGGGATGCTCAATCTAGCGCGAGTTGCATTTTACGGCTGTAACATAGGCCTCTATGAAGATGCAACGATAGCTCCCTATGCCTTTGTTTTGGTTGGAGATTCTAGCTTTGGCTCTACTTCGTTATTTAAAACGGGTATTAAATTAGATGGTTCTGGTGTTTTGCCGGTCTACATGAAAGTGAATGGACTGACATGGTTAGCGCAATCTAATGCGTCGTTCCAAACGATGCTTGATATTGCAGGGGCACAGACGGTTTTTGTTTCGAGCTCTATTGACGTAGGATCAGCAGGTTTTTTTGGTGGGGTTGGTTGTTTAATTAGTGATGGAGCATCTTTTGGGATGCAAAGTAGTAGCTTGCATGGATTTACAACTGGAATTTCGGTTCCCAATGTAGGGGTTGCACCATCTCTCAATATAATAAGCGTCTACGGGCAAGTCAATACAACGGATGTATCGATAGTTAAAGCAGGTACAACGGGAACAATCAATGGAGTTTTTGCACAGAATAGAGTTGTTATTGATCCAGGAGCTAGTCTATCGGTTTTCCTAACGGATCCTGAGAACGATGGAACGGTGACCGTAGGTCCGATGTTCTTGGGCGCAACATATCCCCAAATTACTAATGTAAGCAATCAAATTGAGCATGGCGCCAATCTAGGGCTGTTATCAGGTGGCGTTTTTGATGAGGCAATTGGAGTCTTGCAAGCTGATATTGCCCTTGGTGACGGTTACGCAATGGTGGGAACTGCGCCTAATGATTACCTTAAGTATGTAGAGTGGGTTGATCAGGCGGTTACTCTGACTGCTAACGCAGATAATTTTCTTTTTATTGATAATGCAGGTATTGCACATGCATCGACCTCTGAGCCTGATCCTACGACGACCATTTTGCTTGGTAAAATGAGAACAAACGCTACCGGAGAAGTATTCTGTGAGCGTATGGCGGAAAGTATGGAGCATACTGCTTCTGAATTGGATTACTCGTGGCGCGAAGCTCTTGGTCCTGTCTATGCGTCAGGATCTTTGGTTTCAAAGAATGGGACCGTGCAGCTTGATGTTACGCAGGGACGTTATTTTTATGGGACTATAGAGTATAACCCTTCTGCAGGGACTGCGGTTTCGTGGAAAGCCTTCTATACGAGCGGAGCGAGCGGCAATTATGTTGCTGTAGATCAAAGCAATGTCGATTATGCACAATATAACTATTATGATGGTGGCTCTGGATTGTGGAGTCTAGCCGCAATTCCAGGCGACAAATTTGCACGACATTCTTTCTATGTAGTGAATGATGGGGTAAATCAGTATTACCTTCTAGTCTATGGTCAGACGGTTTATAACACGCTTCTTGATGCGCAAAATGGTTCGATTCCTCCCGCGCCTGCAACGTGGACCGGGAATATGGCTCTGATCGCATCGCTTATTGTTAAAAATGATTTAACAACGCCGGCTAATTATATCTCAGAAATTCGTGATGAACGGCCTCGCCTTGGATTTAAAGCAAGTGGGGTATCGGTTATTACGGTCCATGGTGATTTGCAGGGATTGGGAGCGGATGATCACTTGCAGTATGTGCGCACTGATGGAACCCGTGTGATGACAGGCAGTCTTAATCTGGGAACAAATAGTATAACCAATGTTAATTTGGTTGATGGTGTTGATGTTTCGGCTCATGCCTCCAGGCACCAACCAGGAGGAGCTGATCCGTTGTTGGTGGCAGCGCCTGTCACGATAAGTACTGCAAACAGCGAAGGGCTTTTGACTACTTTGGCACGCTCTGACCATGTCCATGCTCACGGTAATTTGGTGGGTGGAACACTTCATGCAGTAGCAACAGCCAATCCAGGTGGAACGGCAGGGTTTATGTCCGCGGCGGATAAAACGCTGTTAGATAGTATTAATCCTGCGCTTTATGTGCAGAAAGCTGGTGATACAATGGCCGGGACCTTGGCTTTTAATGCGACAGGTCTTAATGCATTAGTGGTAAATACTAATAAATTTATTGTGGATAATGATACCGGTAATACGACTATTGCTGGTATTTTGGGAGTGACGGGGGCAACGACACTTACTAACTTGGCATCGGTTGACTCTGGAATTGTGCATGCAAGTGCAACAGGTTTGCTTTCAAAATCGTACATAGTAAACGACGATGTCGATCCTTCAGCAGGGATTGTCGACTCAAAGTTAGCGACTATTGCAACGGCGGGTAAGGTTTCAAATAGTGCAACAACGGCTACGATTGCCAATACGCCTGATACTATAGTGCTGCGAGATCTCGTTACCGGTAATTTTGCGGCAGGTACTATTTCTGCGGTGGGGTTGGATGTTTCGGGTAAAACGATCACGTTAAATAAAGGCGGTATTTTAGGATCGGGGACTCTTTCGGGTATTCAGATTGAAGAAGCGGGAACGCCAGCTGCTGGATACTTTAGAACGGGTGCTGGAGGTAACTCATGGCAGCTTAAAGCTCCAGCGAGTGTGGGAGAAGTCGTAATAACGCCGGGAGCTGGTGGATTTACGATTGATCAAGGTTCTCATAACCCAGTGACTATTGGAGTTACTCCGAACGGTTTGTCGTTGGCTACGCAGGTTCTTTCGTTAGCATTGTCAGGTGCGGGGTCCACGGGTGCGCTTAGTTCCAGCGACTGGAATTTGTTTAACGGTAAGCAGTCGGGAAGTGCCACTTTAACGGCACTTTCATCGTATAACACTAATGGGTTGATGACACAGACAGCACCAAATACTTTTACGGGACGTACGATTGTAGGAGCTTCTGTAAATCAGGTATTGGTCGCAGACGGTAACGGGGTCGGTGGTAATCCAACTCTTTCGTTACCACAGAATATTCATACGGGAGCAACGCCGACCTTTGCAGGTATGACCCTTGCAGCAACGCCGCAAGCTCAATTAAGACTACAAGAAGATTCAGGCAATGGTGCGCTGTATGTTGCACTTCAGGCTCCCGCGTTGGTAACACCTGCATCATATACTTTAACACTTCCGGCCGCAGTGGGTTCAATCAATCAAGTTTTGGCAGCGACGGATGGAGCAGGAACCTTAGGATGGGTAACTGGCCTACCAGGGTATGTGCTGATGGGTGGTAATACAGCTGATGGTTTGATGTCAATTGGGACGATTGATAACTACGGATTAACACTTAAGACTAATAATGCCGATCGCCTACAGATTTCTAATACAGGCACAGTTACTATTCCTAATCTGTCGACAGCGGGTATTGTGCACAATGCGGCGGGTGGGCTTCTTTCTACCAGTCTTATTTTTAATGCGGATATTGCACCTGGAGCAGCGATTGCGGATTCGGCTCCGGCAAACCCTGATACCATTGTGTTGCGTGATGGATCGGGTAATTTTACGGCAAATGTCATTACGGCGTCTTTGTCGGGGAATGTGACGGGGTCTGCTACCAGTTTTAGTGGACCACTTGTGGGTGATGTGAACGGCAATCAGGGTGCTACGGTAGTTGCGAAGGTTGGTGGTGTTTTGGCGGCAAGTGTGGCGAGTGGAGCAAATGCGGCTAATGCGGCAACGAGCCTGAATACAGCGAGTACGATTGTATTGCGTGACGGGTCTGGGAATTTTAGTGCAGGCACAATAACGGCAAGTCTTACGGGGCATGCATCATTGGATCTGCCATTAACCGGTGGGATATTGTCGGGTTCTTTGACCATGAATAATGTACCAATTGTTCTGCAGAATGGACTGGGTAATACAGTAACTGTTCAAGTTCCTGCAGCCGGTCTTTCAAATTATGCACTGACCTTACCAACGACATCGGGTACCTCTGGATATGTGTTGACGACGGATGGCGCTAACCCTGCAACGTTAACATGGCAGCCAACAGGTGCTGGCGCTGGTTACTTTGTTAATGGCGGGAATGCATTTGGCGGTGGAACTACGACGCTTGGAACTCTTGACAGTAATAATTTAAACATTGTCACCGGAATAGCCGGTCCCAATACACGTATCTCCATTTCAAATAGTGGTACGATTGCCATTCCAGCCTTTACAGCAGCAGGTGTAGTACATAATGCGGTAACAACGGGTAACCTATCTTCTTCGCTTATTGTGAATGCAGATATCACTGTTGGAACCATAGGCAACGATAAACTAGCAACGCTTACAACGAGTGGGTTGATTGACAATAGTGCAACAACGGCAACGAGTGCAAATACGGCCAGTGCTATTGTAGCGCGTGATGCTTCGGGTAATTTTAATGCTTCGACGATACTTTTAGAAAACCAGGGACAGTTGCAGTTACAACAACCGACGGCTGGAGGTAGTAATACGGTTAATCTTCGTGCTCCTGCAACATTAACAGGTGGCAGTTATACGTTGACGCTGCCTTTGGAAACGGGTGCAACGGGTTATACTTTGGTTACGGACGGTTCTGGCAATTTAGGATGGTCGGCGTTTGCGCCAGCAGGAAGCTACTTTATGCAAGGCGGTAATAATTTTGGTGCAGCGGCAGTGTTGGGAACAACGGATTCTAATGCATTGAACCTTGTAACGGGTGGCGCAAGTAATAATCGATTAACGATCTCCAGTACCGGAACGATTGCTATACCGGCGTTTACTGCAGCAGGGATTGTTCATAATGCAATAACGAGTGGGAACCTCTCCTCATCTCTTATTGTAAATGATGATGTTGACCCAGGAGCAGCGATAGTTGATACCAAGCTAGCAACGATTGCAACAGCGGGCAAGGTTTGGAATAGTGCAACAACGGCAACCAATTTAAATACGGCCAGTGCAATTGTGGCGCGGGATGTGTCGGGTATTTTTAACATAGGCTCGGTGTTTTTTGAAAATCAGGGACAGGTGCGGTTGGGTGAGGCAACAGGAAATGGACTGAATTATGTTGCACTGCGAGCTCCACCATCAGTTATTAGTAATTACACCTTAACGCTCCCAGATGCAGTCGGTTCAATTAATCAGGTTTTGGTAGCAACAGATGGAGCAGGAACCTTAGGATGGGTAACGGGTCTACCGGGGTATGTATTGATGGGTGGTAATACGGCGGACAGTTTGATGTCAATTGGGACGATTGATAACTACGGATTAACACTTAAGACTAATAATGCCGATCGCCTACAAATTTCTAATGCAGGCACGGTTACTATTCCTAATCTGTCGACAGCGGGTATTGTGCACAATACGGCAGGGGGACTCCTTTCTACCAGTCTTATTTTTAATGCGGATATTGCACCTGGAGCAGCGATTGTGGATACAAAACTTTCGGCTCCGGCAAACCCTGATACCATTGTGTTGCGTGATGGATCGGGTAATTTTACGGCAAATGTCATTACGGCGTCTTTGTCGGGGAATGTGACGGGTAATGTGACGGGGTCTGCGTCTCTTAACGTTCTTAAAACTGGCGACACGATGACAGGGCCGTTGACGATGAATAGTCAGCAGCAGATTCGGTTGCGTGATCTTGCCAATGCTAACTCTGCTAGTTTGTCAGCGCCTGATTCTTTGGGATCAAGTTATGTATTGAAGTTGCCGACGAGTTCAGGTACTGCAGGATACGCTCTCACAACCGATGGCGCTAATCCAGCACTTTTATCCTGGGCACCTATTGGAACAGCGGCAGGCTACTTTATCAACGGTGGAAATAGTTTTGGCTCCACAGCTTCTCTGGGAACAAACGATATTAATAACCTGTTGCTTAAAACTAATAATACGACGCGTATGATAATTGACAGTGTTGGCAAGTTTGGCATAGGTCAGGCTACCGTTGATGCAAATTATACTCTGGCTGCGACCGGTGATCTTCTTGTGCAGAATGGATCGGGAACAAGTACTTTGATAGGTCTTACAAAAGGCACGACGCAGTGGGCTCTGGCGGCGGAAACGGCAGGTAGTACCAATACCTTTAGTGTGCGCAATGTGGCAGGAGGTCTGCCCGGTACGGCGCGTATGACGATTGATAATACGGGTGTTACTAACAAAACAACCTTCTATACCGATATGCAAGTTTCTACGCTTAATGTTGTCGGTGTGGTTCATACTGATGCATCGGGCAATTTTTCAACCTCAACCGTGACTAATGATGATATTGCCCCGGCGGCAGGTATTTTGGATAGTAAGTTGGCGACTATTTCAACAGCGGGCAAAGTTTTTAATAGTGCAACAACGGCGACAAGTGCAAATACAGCCAGCGCCATTGTGGCTCGAGATGTCTCAGGTAACTTTAGTGCAGGAACAATTACGGCGAGCTTAACGGGGCATGCGTCATTAGATTTACCACTCACTGGGGGGACATTGACGGGAGCTTTAGCGATTAATGCAGGTGCTGGAAACGCGTTGGTGGTGAACACCAATAAGTTTATCGTTGATAATACGACGGGTAATACAACCATAGCGGGTACGTTGGGGGCAACAGGTGCGACTACCTTGTCTTCGCTAGGGACAGGCGTTGTTCATTCTAGCGGTGCAGGGCTCTTATCGTCGTCACTTATTGTAAATGATGATGTTGATCCAGCGGCGGCAATAGTGGACACGAAGCTAGCAACTATTGCAACAGCGGGCAAGGTTTGGAATAGTGCAACAACGGCAACTAGTTTAAATACGGCCAGTGCAATTGTGGCGCGTGATCTCTCAGGTAACTTTAGTGCAGGCACGATCACCGCAAGTTTAACCGGGCATGCATCATTAGATTTGCCGCTCACGGGAGGTGCCTTGTCGGGTTCTTTGACCATGAGCAATGTGCCGCTTATTCTGGCGAATGGGTCAGCCAATACCGTAAGTCTTGCAGCTCCGGCTACTTTAACCAATTACACATTTACCTTCCCAACAACAGCGGGGACTAATGGCTATGCTCTTACGACCAATGGAAGCGGGACACTGAGTTGGGCGAATTTGGCTCCGGCTGGAAACTACTTTATAAATGGGGGAAACTCGTTTATTGGAACAGCGTCCCTGGGGACAAATGATGGTTATGACTTGAACTTCAAAACAAACAATCTGACTCGTATGCAGATCTCGAGTGCAGGAACGATTGCGATACCAGCTTTTAGCGCAGCAGGAATTGTGCATAATGCGGTGACAACCGGTAATTTGTCTTCTTCATTAATTGTAAATGGTGATATTCATCCATCGGCGGCGATAGAGGACACTAAGCTAGCGACTATTGCAACGGCAGGAAAAGTATCAAACAGCGCAACAACGGCAACAACGAGTAATGCTCTAGATACGATTGTACTGCGTGATGCGATAACCGGTAATTTTAGTGCGGGGACTATTTCAGCAACCTTCTCAGGAAATTTAACGGGTTCGGTAACGGGTGCAGCATCAGCGAATGTGCTCAAAGCTGGTGACACTATGACGGGCAACTTGATTATGTCAAATCAGCAACAGGTACGGCTGTCTGAGTTAACGGTGAATGGAAATAATTATATTGCATTGCGTGCTCCCGCATCAGTTACTGCTGATACGGTATTAACCTTGCCTGATGGGGCGGGGACCAATGGCTATGCTCTTACGACCAATGGAAGTGGGACACTGAGTTGGACGAATTTGGCTCCTGCTGGCAATTATTTTGCTCAAGGCGGGAATGCCTTTACGGCAACGGCAGTGTTAGGGACAACCGATGCCTTTGGGTTGAACTTAGTGACCGGCGGGGCGGGCAATAATCGACTGACGATTTCAAGTACAGGAACGATTGCAATACCGGCCTTTGCAACAGCGGGAATTGTGCATAACAATGCATCGGGACAGCTTTCATCGTCACTTATTTCTAATGCAGATTTAGCGACGGTAGCATCTGCAAATACACCTAGTTATCTTGTGCTGCGCGATGCCTCAGGTAACTTCAGTGCAGGTGTTGTTTCTTGTGAAACTTCATTAAAGCTTAAGGATTCTGGTTCTGCAAATACGGTCACAATGCAGGCGCCAACTCTTGCAAGTGCCTATACTTTGACCTTGCCAACGAGCGTAGGGACGAGTGGTTATGTGTTGACTACGGATGGGGCAAATCCAGCACTATTGTCGTGGCAGCCATCTGGGGCAGCAGCGAATGCCTTTGTAAACGGGGGTAATTCATTTGGTGGAGTGGCGTCTTTGGGCACAAATGATCCAAACAACCTTCTCTTTAAAACTAATAATGCGACCCGTATGACATTGAGTAGTTCAGGCGAAACGTTATTTACCGATAAACTTTTAACGATCAATCATGGCGGAGCCGTCTCATCGGGGAGTGGCGCCGGACTAGAAATTGAAGAAAATAGTATTATAACGGGATCGGCAAAGACGAGTAGTGATCGAGTTTCGTGGGAATTTACTGCTCCTGCGCAAAGTTATAAGGCTATACTAAGTCCTCGTGGTGCTTCGTTCACAGGATTAACCGTGGGAAGTAGTAACTTCTTTATGGGGGCTAATGTTGGTAATGCTACGGTAACAGGCACACAAAACGTAGGCGTTGGGCATACCGCAATGACATTATGTTCTTCGGGTTATAATCAAACTGCTCTTGGCTATGGTGCTTTAAATGCTGCAACAACGACCTATGATAACACGGCGATTGGGTGTGGAGCTCTTGCGACAACGACGGTCCAGGGAAACACTGCGGTGGGCGCTTTTGCTCTCAATGCAGTGACGAATGCTGGGTACAACACGGCTGTTGGAGCTTGGGCTTTACGGTACAGCGTTTCTGGGTGGAATAATATTGGTATTGGGTACCTAGCAGGGCAAAATTTTGGTACGTATGATAGTGGTAATATTGTTATTGGTAACCAAGGGGTAAATGGAGATAATAACGTTATTCGTCTTGGTACATCAGGTACGCATACGAGTTGTTATCTTGCAGGAATTAATGGTGTCACCGTAACGGGAGGGGTACCCGTATATATGAATTCATCAGGACAGTTGGGCACGGGAACTTCGCTTGGTGCAGCCTTTGTAAACGGCGGCAACTCGTTTGGTACAGTGGCAACGCTTGGGACTAACGATGCAAATAATCTCTTATTTAGAACCAATAATACAGACCGCATGATTATCGATAGCACTGGTAAAGTGGCCATAGGTCAGTCGACCGTTGATCCAAATTTTGGCATACGATTAAACTCGGACACACTGCTTGCAGGAGCAGGGCTTTCGGGGAATACCTATATTGGGATGCAGCAAGGAACGAGCATCTGGGGTCTTGAGGTAGACACTACGGGTGGCATTAACACCTTTACTATTCGTGATGCAACAACAAGTGGCCTCTTGGGAAATGTTCGCGTAGAAATTGATACGGCAGGGAATACAACAACGTCGACAAACTATAAGATGGCGGCGTATCGTGCGACAAGTAATCAGGTGATAGGTGCGACTACAGGAATAGTTATCTTTAATACAGAGCTATTTGACCCAGGAGCAGACTATAACGCTGCGACAGGTCGTTACACGGCTCCATATACGGGGTATTATTTGGTCGCGCCGAATGTTTCGGTATTGGCTACTACAACTGCTGGAAACAGAACGATGGCACTGTATCGTGGAGGAGTGGCTATTCCAGGCTATGCGGTCCGAAACTACTTTGTAGTTGGTGCTGGCCGCAATTTCTTGATGTCAGCGACCTGGTTACTTTACATGGCGGCGGGTGATATTATAGATGTTCGTCTTACAGGACTACATACTGCCGATGCTGTTGTGTTTGATTATTCAAGTTTAAATATTCACTTTATGTCATTTACGCCGGTTTAAAAGGTAGAAGCGAGAGGGTGAAATAGTTCACCCTCCATAAAGTAATTTTTTAAGGAGTACACCATGAACAAGATTGTGTTGGCTTTGTTATATGGGCTTGGTTTTGCCTTAGCAGATTGGCTGATCATGCTTCCCAATAAATTCGAGAGTATTGAACAGAAGCATATCGCAACAGCGTCTGCCTCAGTTCAGGCTTTTGTAATTGGTTTTCTTATTTCGTTGGTTGCCTTGCCACTTAATCCCATTTTGACGGGGGCGCTGGTTGGGTTTCTTATAAGCTTGCCGGCTGCCATTATTGTGCACATGTACCCGCAGATTTTGGGTAATGGCATTATTGGTGGCGCGATTATTGGAGCCATTTTAATGCTCGTGGGTTAAGCTTTTTATTCAAGCACCCCAGACAGTGATGGTTTTGCCGTTGCAGGTCTCTTGGCGTTGATAAAGTTTTTCATCCCATGATTTGCTTGGCCGTTGGTCAAATATAATCAAGTGTCCTTCAGTTGCATTGCTTACATCCATGTATTCTGCGGTCTGTTCAAGCCCCTCTTTGAGCGTTGAAGGACCTTGCCAAACCTTGAGTTCGATAACAATGCGTTGATCGCGATATTTGGCCAATAGATCGACGCGTTTGCGGCCCAGTGCGTACTCACGATGTACCGTTCCACCACCATTAATAACCCGTTGTAAATAGGCCATCATAACCAAGTGTGGCCCTGACTCTAAATAGTTAAAGTTTTCGAGAAGAGAGACAGAATTTTCTCGGAAAAATTGTTGGAATTCTTTGATCAGTGTAGTTCCATTGATCGACCCATCAGAATTCTTGTAAAAGAGCGACTTTGTATCGATCTGATTTTGCAACGAAGAAGTAAGTGCCCGCGGGAAAATATCTTGGTAGATGGGGTTTGCAATTTCGTATTTATCTTTTTTTATAAGCCCGAGATCAGTGCAATAGAGTATATCGTCATGAGGGAAAAAGCGTTTTTCACTCTGTCCGTTTATAATGGCATCGATAATTTTATAAACACGTGGTTCATTTAATCGGTCGATTAACACGTCCAAGTGGGTGTCTTGCCGCTGAATTAAAACTTCTTTAGCTCGTTCTAAGGTTTCTTTGGTGATGACCTGAGAACGATCGGTAATATCCCTAAAACAGGCCTGATAGGCAAGTGCATTGACAAGCCACGGCTGGCCTTGCGTCTGTTCAAAAGCATAGTCAATTGCTTCATCAGTAAACTTTTGTCCGGTTTCAGCGGTATGTTGTCTGTACAAATTTTCAACCTGTGCGCGCGTAAAACTGGCGAGGGTCAAGCTCTCTGCTTTAATATTAAAGGCGCTGCCGCCCAATACCATAGTCTGTTGTTCATCTGAATAGATGCGATAGTCGCGTACATCACGTACGCCGATGAGGCAGAGTGACTGAGGAAAGTTCGCCGGTCTTTTATCGTATCCCGACCGTAGTTGGCGCAATACAGAGATGAGGGTATCGCCGACGAGGCTATCTATCTCATCTATAAAAAGAATTATAGGTTTTTTAGATTGCGCGCACCATCTACTCAGAAGTGTTGATAAGAGACTTCCTGCAGGGACCGCTTCTCTTTTAATATCTTCAAAAATTTTTAAAAATTCTTTTTCTTCAGGCAATTGTTCGTGAGCTCGTGTTGCAAGTTCTTGGAGAATGATGGGAAGGGCATAGTTGTATTGCGCGCGTGCAGCCTGTGCTGCCTCAAAATTGGCATAAAGAGCATGGTATTGCCCTTCGCTATTAAACATTTTAACAAGCTGCAAAAGGCCAGTAGTCTTACCACTCTGACGCGGCGCGTGAAGAATAAAATACTTTTCCTGTGTAACTAATTGCCTAATTTCCGTCTCATTAAATCGATGTGCAACGTAGTAATGTTTTTCTGGATTAACCGGTCCTGCAGTGTTAAAAAATTTTGTCATGGGCTTCCTCGAATCTGCGTTGTAGGGAATTTTTTCTCTTCTTCTTAAGTATAACCTTTTTAATGCTTTTCGCAGAGACCTGACAGTGTCTCGTTGCAAATCCGGCATTAATGGCTTGCTTTCTGCGTGATGGCTTGTAAACTTGACGGCAGGGGGAGGATGGAGGTGATGTTAAAATAATACTTTATGAAAAGGGATTCTTGTGATTTTACACCTGCGAAAACTATTTTTTGGATTGGTTTTGGTGACTGCTTTTACAAAAACAGAGATACATACCATTCGTGAGCTCTCTGAGGTCCTTGCTGTGGTTGGTGATCAAGGCGAGGATAGCCTCTTTATTTTTGATATTGATAATACGTTGTGGCGTGGAGAAAAACTCGAAGCTACTGATGAATGGTTTCGAGCAAAGTGGACTGCGCTTGCACAGCAAGGGCTGTCGGTAGACGAGATTAAAGCTATTATTTTGCCACTCTATGACGCTGCTCAAGAACAGACAAGCGTTAAGCTGGTGGATGACTGTTTATACAAGGTGCTCGACTGTCTTAAGCACAAAAACATGCAATTTCTTCTGGCGACAACACGTGGGAGAGCGCGTACGGTTGCAGCAACCAAACGGCAACTTGCTGATTTGGCCCTTTCTTTTGTGCAAACAAAACCTGGTTTTGACAAAGAATACACCTTCCCAGAAACAGGATCATGTGCCTGCTACACCGATGGAATTTTGTTTGCAGATGGGGTGAATAAAGGGATTATGCTCCAGCTCTTTTTTGATCGTGTTGGGCACGTCCCCACACGCATTTTTTTTGTTGATGATTCTCTGAAAAATGTAAAAGATGTTGAGCTGTTTGCTCAGCAGAGAGATATTGCGTTTGACGGTTTTTATTTTACCCGCGTGGCGGATGAACTGGTGAAGCAATAAGTAAGGAGTGTTGGCACGAGAAGAAACGTTTCTCGTGCCAATTGATCAGTAATTAGATTGCGGCTAAATTTGAGCAAATGCTTTTGCGAGGTCAACAAAAACATCTTTATTGGTCTTTGGTTCTTCTTTTTTCTCTTCGATCGCTTTTTCTATTTTTGGTTGTGGGTTGCGAATTTCTTGAATTGCAATAATGGCCCAGTCTTTTTTAACGTCTTTTGGATCTAATTCTTTTGGGAGCTTGTATTTCTTTGCCAAGTCGGTGAATGCATCAACAAGATCGTTTTCTATGAGCGCTTTATAAAGATCGAGAGATGGCTTTTTGGCTAGGAATGCATCTTTTGCTTCTTTGTTATTATGGGAATAGATGTAGTGGATTGGGGTTTTATTGGTAGAGTCTTTTTCGGTGGCGAGTAGCGGATTCTTTTCGATCAAAAGGGCAAAGCATTTTGCAGGGTTCCCTTTTTGCCCTTCGATAAAAGTGAATCCCATCCCTCTTATGTTTGCTGATACTTCACCAATACGAGGTTCTTTGTCTGCTGCAAGATGTGCAGCAGTTTTGCCCGCGTTATTTTTTTTGGTGGTATCAGCGCCCTTGTTGATCAATTCTGTGACGGCTTCGACATTACCCTTGTTGGCGGCAAGATGCAGTGGTGTATTGCCATTAGAATCTGTAGCATTAATGTCCCAACCGTGATCGATTAGAAGAGGAATGATGGTAAAAGCATTGCTTAAAGCAGCTTCATGGAGTGCGGTTTTGTTTAATGCATCAACGGTTTTATTGTAGTTTTTAAAGGGTTCCTTTTGAGGATTTTCGAAGAGAGCGTTTATACTTATGGTGTTATTGTTTTGTGCTGCGAGGTGAAATGCGGTTGCGTTATTAAAATCTTGAGCAAGGAGTGAAGCATTTTTATCTAGCAGTGCTTTAATAGCCTCTCCTGTCTGATCGTAAATGGCAGCAATGTGGAGCGCCGTTCTTCCATCAAAATCGATAATGTTGACGGGGAGTCCTTGTTCAATAATAAAGGGGATCATAGTTTTTGCAGAGATGCTATTGAGATGTTCCGTTGCTTTTTCTTCGTTTGGCCGATTAGCTTTTCCCGGTTTTGGTTTTTTAAGATTTTCTTCTATTTGTTTAAAAAGTATTTTAATATCCATTCCGCGGTCAATTCCTTCCTGCAAGTAACTTTGTTGAGCAAGATAGTCGAGTGTTTTTTCTAAGTCGCCTCCAAAATAATCGACAAGTGGCAGTGGTAACTTCTTTGATGTTAAAAAATCGAACTCGCTACGCAGGTATTCGCGCAGATACTCCTGCTCGTCGTTTAATGGTGAGGGTTGAGTAGAGTCTTTGGATATGCCGGTTGCCATGTAGTGAATGAAGTTATTGCCGCGCGTTGTTTCTGCACTAGGAATCGATTGTTTTGCTGCCTCATGCAAGAGCGTCCACCCAAATTTATTGTATGCTAGGGCGAGTTGCTTCTTTTTTTCGATTTGCTTTTTAACGCTTAGCCATTGTGAAGAGATCAAATTATTCTGATCGTTGTCGATGGAAGCTTCTTGTATAATTTCAGGAGACTCCTCTTTTTTTTCACTTAAAATTTGATTGACAAGGTTTTCATGTCCTCCTGGAGGGGAGGTCTTTTGTTCTTCATTAGTAAATTTGGCACCCCGGTTTTTAAGAATCACTGCTGCTTTAAACCAGCCATTTGCTAAGGCAACATAAAGAGGCGAGTGGGGGGCGGGGTTATAACCATCGGGACTTTTTCCTGCTTGATTTATATCAGCCCCTGCCGAAAGAAGTTTGAATACAAGATTTTTAACAAGTTCTTGGCTTAAACCTACACCTGGACGGACCCCAACAGCACTGATGAGCGGGGAAAAATCGGTGCAGAGTTGGTTAACGTCCACTGTTTTTATTGAGAGAAGATAGCTAACGACATCGAGTTTCCCTGCATAGGCTGCGGCACTGAGGGGTGATCCCTCAGTGTTACATGTGTTGATATCACATCCTGCGGCTATCAATTTTTTTACTGTTGTAACAGTGCTTTTAGAACAAGCGAGCGGCAGTATAGATATGTCTTCTGAGCCTAGCTTTTTAAGCCTTTCTTTGAGGGCTGCTCCCCCTACTGATAAAATCCAGTCTATAGCTTTGTTTTGGTTCTCTTCAATGGCAAGAGCAAGTGGTGGTAGAAGATCTATGGTATCGGCAAACTTTGCGTAATTTTGTTTAATATATTGTGCAAAAATATTGTTGTTATCAAAAATTATATCAATTATTTTTTGAGACTGTGATTTTATAGCGTTTTCAAGCAGTTGGCGGATACTTGTTGGCTGTATTTCGTTAATGTCGGTCATTTTGTTAAGGAGCAGAAGCGCTGTGCTTTCTATACGTCCGGCGATGGCATAGGTGAGGGGAATTGATTTGTAGTTGTCCACGCTATAAATGTCGTTGGCATTTCCATTTTTTAGTAAATGCGCAATCGCTGCATTATGGCCATATGTTGCTGCAATATGTAAAGGAAGTTTACCATCGCTGTTTCTTTTATGGGACGCTTCATAGTACGTTGTCTTGGGCGTATCTGATGGTTGGGGGATTGTGTATTTGCTATTGCCAATGGTTACGGTGTCGCCGAGCAAATAGGCAACAGCGGTAGCAATCTGTTCTTCGGGTATGTGTTCCATACTGAGACGATTGTTAAGTGCTTCAAAAATTGGCGTTGCAAGTCCTACAAGGGTGTCTTTTTGAGGCATAACTTTTAGGTGTGCGTCCATGTCTGGAACATTGCATGCTTTTGCAGCTTTTACGAATGGGTTTTCTGCCTCCATGCATAAGGTGGTAAAATAAACCACAAAAGCAAGTGACAGTGCGGTGAGAAATTTTTTTGTACAATTGATCATGTGAGAACCTTATGTTATGCGCTTGGGTTTTTTAAAAACTTAATCGCTTCTTGATTGTTTCTTTGGGTTGCATAATCAAGTGGTGTTTTGCCCGATGCATCAGTGATTGTAAGACAGGATCTGTCTTTTTTGTACAAAAGATGGAGGCAGTCAAGATAATCGTTGGTAGGGGCTTCTATTGTTTTCCATTGTTCGCGAATATATATTTTTGAATCTTTAATTGCAGGTGACTTGTTCGCTGCAAGATGCGCGGGCGTTTTTCCAGTTTTGTTTTGTGCTTTTACAAAAGCCCCTTTTCTCAAAAGGAAGGCAACTGTTTTTGGATGCCCTTTGTCTGCTGCAAGATGAAGTGGTGTATTGCCATCATTGTCTTGTGTTTGCAGAGAAGTTCCTGTTTGGAGGAGCAATTGAGCACTATCGGGTGTTTGATTTTCTGCAGCGTAGTGCAGCGCTGTTTTCCCAAATAAGTCTTGCGCAGAGAGTAATTTGTGCAGAAGATTTTGTTTTTTTGCTTCATCTAAAAGTATTTTTATTATTGTGGTGTTATTGTTTTGTGCGGCATGGTGGAGCGGTGTTTTTTGTACGGCGTCTTGATCCATAAGCGAAGCGCCTGCTTTGAGTAGTTGCTTTGTAGCCTCTCCCGAACGGTCAAATCGTGCAGCGACATGGAGCGGCGTAGTACGGTCTTGGTTCTTAGCGTTGACAGAAAGTCCGTTTTCTAAGAGAAGCGGAATAATCGATGATGCAGCGATCTGGTCGAGATGTTGCGTGGCTTGCTCGATAGTTGGCTTTTGCGCCGTTTCCAATTCTTGTGGTACTGGAGAATGGGTTGCTGTTTTGCCGGTCATATAGTTGATAAGCTCTTTCCCTTCTTTTGTTCTAGAACTTGGAATAGCTTGTTGTGCAGCTTCGTGTAAAAGAGTCCAGCCAAATTGAGTTTGTTCGCGTGCGCGTGCAGGATTTTCTTTAATTGTTTTTATTATATCAATCCATTGGTGGTCAACGAGCGAGTGTGATTCTGTCCTTTTTTGAGCAGCCTCGATTATGTTTTGAGCTCTGGTTGTTGTACAACAGAGGGGCGCTAAGAGTGCGATCAAAGCGAGTGAATATTTGTACATATGTATTTTCCTTATCATAAAAACTCCTTTTTATATTCTGTTTATAACTTATAACGCTGAAAGATGTCAAAAGTTTTGTACTATTTTTGTTTTAAAAAGAGTAGCAGAAGATGCTTGCCAAAAGCGCGAGGTTGATGGTAGTGTACCTTCGTCAGAAGGTCTTATTGAGAGAGTGCCTCTGTAGAAGAAACTTTTTTATTGGTCTTAAGAATTTTTATTTTTTTCAAAAAAGGAAGCAGTATGGATCAGAAGTGTCAGTCGACTTTGGCTGGATTATTAGGAAAATATTTAGTTGTCTGTGGACTTGCACTCGGACTTTTGCCTCAACAATTTTTTGCTGAAGAAGCATTAACGGTACAAGACATAAATAAGGCACGTGCGCTTAATTTATCGAATGAGCGCATTGATTGTTCTTTACACCGAGATGCGTTAACTACGATTTTTGATGCGGCTGCTTTGCTTGCAGATGATCAGACTGCGCAGTCTCTTGCAGGTTTTTCTCGAGCTTTAAAGACAAGTGATACACAACCGCATGCGATTGAATTGTCATATGCTCTTAAAAACGCAGTGGCGGTTTTAGAAAATTATGGTGACCATACCGAGAACTCTGTTGCTGAGGGAATTCTTCTTAATAAAGCACGACAATATCTCACTTTATATAGTGTTCGTGCGCCAAGGCCGGATGCTCCAACACAAGTTTCAACTGATTCAGAACTCTATCCGGTACCTCATGATACCAATGTGTATGGTGATCTGTATGTTGGTGGAACGTTCACTGCAAACGATATTGCACTTACAGGAGACTTGAACGTTCCGGGAAATATTAATGCCACAGGTACAGTGAGTGCAGGGAATATTGCAGTAAGTGGTGATTTTAATGTTCCAGGTACATTGACCGTGGGTAATTTTACTCTTACAGGTGATTTGAACGTTCCAGGAGACATTAATGCAACAGGAACTGTCAATGCAGCAAGCATAGCATTAAGTGGTGATTTGAATGTTCCGGGTACGTTAACCGCAGGGGATTTTACTCTTTTGGGCGATTTGCATGTTCCGGGCAATCTTTCTGTTGATGGAACAACAACGGTTAATGATACGAATGTTGTTGATGGTATTCTTGCCGTAAAACAGACGGTAGGGAGCAAACAGCTTGATATTGGCATCAATGGAGAAGGGACTGCGCCTGATGGCTATCTAGGAACCAGAACAGCTACTAGTTTTGTGATGAAAGCATCAAGTACTTCAGGTGCGATTACCTTTGAGCCCTTAACAAATAATATTACGTTGTCTGCTGCATCCGCAGGTACGGTTTCGTTTGATCCTGCATCAGGAACAATTGCGATTAACCAGAGCATATCAACAACGAGCGCCCCATCGTTTACAGGTGTAACGCTTGCAAACCAGGGGCAGCTGAAGCTGTATGAAGCAACCGGCGGTGGTACCGATTTTGTAGCTCTTCAAGCACCTGCAGCGTTGGGAGCATCATACACTTTGACCTTGCCGACAACCGCAGGAACCAATGGGTATGCATTAACAACAAATGGGTCAGGTGTATTGGGGTGGTCGCCTTTTGCTGCAGGAAGTTATTTTGCGAATGGCGGTAATTCTTTTGGTGTTGCATCAGCAATTCGGATTACTATTGCAAACAGTGCAGGCAGTGGTCTGGTGACGGTGCCAAGTGCATTGTATGCGGATGGGGGCATTGATGTGACTGCAACAGGAGGAACTGATGTTCTCAATCTTGGTGTAACGAATGCTGATACCATTAATTTAGGAACAGCAACAACAACCCAGCTTATTAATATTGGAACAGGGGCTGGTGTAACGACTATTAATATTGGCGGGACTGGAGATACGGTTAATATTGGTGGAACGCTTACTTGGGTGAAAACAACTGATCTACAAGTAACTGATAAATTAATTACGATTAATAAAGATGGAGCTCTTGCATCTGGGGATGATGCGGGTATTCAAATTGAAGAAAACGCGGTAAATACAGCCTATGCTAAAACAGGAAATACGCGTGCGAGTTGGTTGTTAAAAGCACCTGCAACAGCGGGAATCGTAACAATCACTCCGGGAGCTTCTGGTTTTACGCTCAATCAAGGTGTTGCAACAACCGACTCTCCAAGTTTTGTTGGATTAACACTTTCTGGTATGACCACGGCGGGTGTTGTGCACAATGCGGTTACCACGGGTGTTCTTTCTTCATCACTTATTGTAAACGCAGATGTTGATGCATCGGCCGGTATTGTTGATACCAAATTAGCAACTATTGCGACAGCGGGAAAAGTATCAAATAGTGCAACGACTGCAACAGCGGCTAATACGGCAAGTGCTATTGTAGCGCGTGATGCGAGTGGTGATTTTGCGGCACGTTATATTACCCTTTCTCAAGACATATTTAAAGACTCTGGTTCTAATACTATCACCATGGCAGCTCCATCTACGGTAACGGCTTCTTACTCATTAACGTTACCTGTTGCAGTTCCTACTGCTAATAATCAGGTTCTTGCAGGATCGACTGCAGGGGCGCTTAGTTGGGTTACTGCTGCACTTAATGGTGGCAATACGCTTGGAGCAGCACTTACGCTCGGTACTCTTGATGCGCAAGCGTTGAATCTGGTGACGGGAACAACGGGTCCGAACACACGTCTTTCTATTGATGCAACGGGTGCCATCGCAATTCCAGCATTTACCACGGCTGGTGTTGTGCACAATGCGATTACTACCGGTGTTCTTTCTTCGTCATTAATTGTGAACGCAGATGTTGATGCGGCAGCGGGAATTGTTGACACAAAATTAGCAACGATTGCGACAGCGGGTAAAGTCTCAAATAGTGCAACAACGGCAACAGCAGCAAATACTGCAAGTGCAATTGTTGCGCGTGATGCGAGTGGTGATTTTGCAGCACGTTATATTACTCTTTCTCAAGATATATTTAAAGACTCAGGTTCTAATACTATCACCATGGCAGCTCCATCTACGGTAACGGCTTCTTACTCATTAACGTTACCTGTTGCAGTTCCTGGTGGTGATGACTATGCGTTGACTGCAAAAACAACAGGTGTTTCGAGTTGGTCATCCGTTGCACTTAGTGGGGGTAACACCCTTGGGGCAGCGCTTACGTTGGGTACTACCGATGCATATGCTCTCAACCTCAAAGCAAACAACAAGACGGGGCTTTCTATTGATTCATCGGGGAATACAACCTATGCATCAAAATACAAAGCAGCGGCATATGTGGGCGCGAATATAACGCCACCGCTTGCAGCAGATGTTACAACGGTTGTATTTGGTACAGAAAACTATGATTATAACAGTAACTATGTGAACACGACGGGAATCTACACAGCTCCGGTTACGGGTCTGTATCTTGTTACTGCACAGGTGTGCGCTCAGATTGGTGAAGTAGGCGCAAAAGAAATTGGCCTCTTCCTTAATGGAACAGCAGCGGTCATTCCTGGTGCACAAGCAAAAATTGTTGTTCCTACCATAATTTCAAGCGATAGTGGGACTGACACGCGCATGCTTAATTTCACGACGATGGTTGCTCTCACGGCTGCAGATACCATACAGGTTCGGTATACGGGAGATACGCTCGATACGATTTTTGCTGATTCATCAAGTTTTGCGGTCCATTATATGTCATTTACCCCTGCATAAACAGCTTACTTTTTCCTGGCTCTTTGTGCTTTTGTACAAGGAGCCAGGTTTGTATAGATAAGGAGAGTGTTTTTATGAAAAAAAATATATGGGTTGGTCTGTTGGGTACATTGTTATTAATACAATGGGTTCCAATGGCCTATCCAAACGCGGATGAAATTATACTATTACCACAGATTTATAAGTGGTTTTTAGGGCCACAAAAAAAACAGGTAGTGACAGTAACGTCTCGAGTTTTTCCGTTGCTCTATTATATCTGTTTAAATAAACAGATTAAAAAGAATGCTCAACAGGATGTGGATATATTCTGTACTGACGCAGAAGAATTGTCTGTAGGTAGCTATCTTGGAACCAGGTCGGCAACTAGTTTTGTCATAAAGGCATCGAGTACTTCGGGTGCTGTTACGTTTGAGCCCTTAACGAATAATATTACGTTGTCTGCAGTGTCTGCAGGTACAGTTTCGTTTGACCCTGCATCAGGGACAATCTCTTTGAATCAGAGTGTAGCGACAACAAGCGCACCAACGTTTACCGGGGTAACGCTTGCTAATCAAGGGCAACTGAAGCTGTATGAAGCAACCGGCGGTGGTACCAATTTTGCAGCTATTCAAGCACCTGCAGCGTTGGGAGCAGATTACACTTTGACTCTCCCCACAACCGCGGGGACCAATGGGTATGCATTAACAACAAATGGGTCAGGTGTATTGAGTTGGTCTCCTTTTGCTTCAGGAAGTTATTTTGCGAATGGCGGTAATTCTTTTGGTCGGATTACTATTGCAAACAGTGCAGGCAGTGGTCTGGTGACGGTGCCAAGTGCATTGTATGCGGATGGGGGCATTGATGTGACTGCAACAGGAGGAACGGATGTTCTCAATCTTGGTGTAACGAATGCTGATACCATTAATTTAGGAACAGCAACAACAACCCAGCTTATTAATATTGGAACAGGGGCTGGCGTAACGACGATTAACATTGGTGGAGCGGGCGATACCGTTAATGTTGGTGGAACGCTTACTTGGGTGAAGACGACTGACTTAGAAGTAACTGATAAATTAATTACCATTAACAAAGGCGGTGTTGCAGCGAGTGGAAATGGAGCGGGTATTCAGGTTGAAGAAGATGTAACGGGCACTCCTACTATTACTGGTTATATTAAAACAAGCTCAGACAGAAAATCATGGCAACTCGTAGCTCCAGTACAAGCGTATATTGCGACATTAGCTCCTCTTGGTGCAAATTTTACCATTAGTTCTCCTTCAACAGGAAGCTTTTTTTCAGGATCTGGAGCGGTCAATGTCGCCGCATCAGGAATTAATAATACTGGTATTGGTGCAGGTGCAGGAGGGGTGGTTAGTGTAGGAACAGACAATACAGCATGTGGCTACAATGCGCTTTCTTCAGCTACTTCTGGGACTTACAATACGGCGATTGGATCAGGCGCTCTTTCTGCAGCTGGCATTGGTTCTAATAATACGGCGGTTGGAAGAGCATCTCTGTCAAGCCTTGCAACAGGGGAATATAACACGGCGGTAGGGGCAAGTGCACTCGCGGTTGCTAATTTTTCAAATTACAACAGTGCGTTTGGATATAATGCAGGAGCAGCGGTTACTACAGGTCTAGGAAATGTTTTTGTTGGAGATAGTGCAGGAGCAGCAATAACCTCAGGGACTTCAAATGTATTTATTGGTTCTAGCGCTGGATCTTTACATACAACAAGCGATTCAAATAATATTTGTATTGGCTACAATGTGGTGGGTGTTGCGGGTGAAAGCAATATTGTTCGCATTGGAAGAACAAGCAATCTGATCTGCTATATAGCAGGATCTACTCTTTCAACACCGAGCACAGGAAGCTTTTTTTCAGGATCTGGAACGGTTAATATCGCTGCATCAGGAATTAATAATACCGGTATTGGTGCAAGTGCGGGAGGGGCGATTAGTTCAGGAACTCAAAATACAAGCGTCGGGTCAGGTGCGCTTTCTGCAGTGGCAACCGGAACTAACAATATAGGTATTGGCTACAATGCAGGGTCGGGGTATACCTCAAGCGAGGCGAACAATATTTGTATAGGGGCCACTGTTGCTGGCACGGCAGCTGAAAGTAATATTATTCGTCTTGGCAACTTAAGTCATACTGTTGTATACATAACGGGGATTAGTACAGTTTCTGTTGGCGCTTCGGGAAATCTTGTTGGCATTACCACCGGTCATCAACTTGGAACATCGGCAACAACGTGGAGTTTAACGGGTAATCTAAGTGCTACTGGCAATGCTCTTTTTACCAATACGGCAGTTCCGACAGACTTGCGGCTTACCGGAAATAGCGCAGGAACAGCCTCCGATTGGTCGATATTGTCTGGGTACGGTGGTACTGACAATATTGCTATTTTGGAGCAAGGAGTTAATACCCAATTTATGATTAATACAGGCGGTAGGACCGCCATTGGACAAGGGGTTACGCCGGACGGCACCTATCGGCTTAAAGTTGCTGACACTGCCACCGGTTATGGCTCAATTATGATTGGAGATGCAGCTTCTGGAAATGCCGTATTACAGACAATATCAGCGGCTACAGATTATCTGAAAATTGGGTTTACGGGGGCAGGGAGTCAGCTTGATACATTACGTGTCACGCGCACGGGTGATTTGAGCGTTAATACATCAACGATAATCTACAGAGATGGCAGTACCCCGTATATTCATCACACTGGCTCAGTAACGCCTATCACCAACGTTTTTGTGGGTGATAATGCAGGAAATACATCCATTACAACTTCGGCTCTTTCTAACTCAGGCTTTGGGGTTGGAGCCCTGTTATCACTATCGAGTGGTTCTTATAATACTGCGTGTGGCCGTAACGCGCTGGGAGCCGTCACCACAACTTCTGAAAATACTGCCGTTGGTTATGACGCACTCAAATTGTCCACGGGGAGCCAGCTTACGGCTGTGGGGGCCTATGCGCTTGACGCAAATCTGGCAGGTGTAGGCAGTGCGGCTGTTGGGTGCTATGCACTTACTACAAATACGACAGGAAATTATAATGTTGCAGTTGGATTAAATGCGATGAATCTCAACTTATCAGGAGCCAATAATGTTGCGGTAGGTAGCGCGGCGCTTTATACCAATTCAACAGGAAGTGCAAATACTGCAATTGGCGCTGGGGCTCTTTTAAATACAACAGTCAGCAATCAAACTGCAGTCGGTTTTTATGCATTAAATCTTGCCTCAACGGGAACTGGTAACACGGCTGTTGGTTATTTCGCTCTTCAGCAATGTACTACAGGAACAAATAATACAGCGCTTGGTTATAATACGCTTATATCTTGCACGGGCTCTGAAAATACCGCAGTGGGGGCAAACGCGTTAGATGCAGCAGTCACTGCCAGTTACAACACGGCGTTTGGGTATAATGCGCTCACGAGTTTCGTTCCTACAGTTGGTGGCGAAAATACAGCCTTAGGTCATCGGTCTGGTGAAGCGCTGACCACAGGAGTGCAAAATATTTTTGTCGGAGGAGCTTCTGGTCTCTTAACAACAACGGGGGCTCGAAATACCTGCGTGGGGTATCTTGCAGCTGGTAACGCTGACGTGGGGAGTGACAATACGGGTGTCGGAAACCGCACTCTTTTAAACTCCACAGCAGGCCAACTTACGGCTGTAGGGTCCTATGCGCTTGATGCAAATACGTCAGGTACATGCAATACTGCCGTTGGGTATAATGCGCTTACTGCAATTACGACAAGCGTTGATAATACGGCAGTAGGACATGGTGCAGGAGCTGCTTTAACTACGAATGGATGTACCTTTGTAGGAAGATCGGCAGGAGTAGCAGTCTCAACCGGAGGAAATAATACCTTTATAGGAGCCTATACAGGTTCAACAACAGTAACGGGGCAACACAATGTGGCTCTAGGTTATTATGCTCTTGGACAAGCAACTTCAAGCTATAGCGCCAGCTATAATACAGCAATAGGCAATTATGTTCTGCAACTAAATCAGTCTGGTTTGGGCAATACGGCCGTGGGGTATTTTAGTCTCAATGCATTGACGACTGGTGCTACAAATGTGGCATTAGGAAACAATGCAGGACAGTATCTAACTACAGGATCAAATAATATTTTAATAGGTTATCTTGCTGGGAACTCCTATACAAGCTCCGAAGTAAATAATATTATTATAGGTGATCAAAACGTCGGTGTTATCGGTGAAAGCAATATAATTCGCATACAGGGTGGCGGTTCTGCACATACAGCCTGCTACATAGATGGTATCTATAATGCGGGTGGAGTTCCTTCTGGGATAGCCGTTTATTGCGGAAGTAATCACCAACTATCGGCAACGACCTCTTCGATCAGATTCAAAGAAAATGTTCAAGAAATTCCTTCAAACAAACGCGCTACCGATTTACATCCTGTTTCTTTTAACTATAAAAACTGTAAAGATGAATTGTGGTATGGTCTTATTGCAGAAGAAGTTGAGACTATAATGCCTGAGCTTGTTGTCTATGATGATGAGCATTTACCATTTTCTGTCAAATATCAGCATGTTCCCATTCTTTTGCTCAAAGAAGTAAAAGAGCTGCTTTCTGTTGTTGAAGATTTAAAAGCTCGTATTGCGGCATTGGAAGCAAAGTTGTCTTAAGAGATTTTTTGTGAGGGGAGCGGTATGGAAAGATTACTGCTCCTCTTCAAGCTCTTTTTCCTTGTCGAGTTTTTTTTGATTCCGTTTTTTAAGAAGTTTTTTAAAGCTTGCAAGAGGGGTTTTGCTAAAATAGCGTGTATAGTTGGTTTTTTCTTCATCTGACAACTTAAGGCTTTCTTTAATACAGAGTGGGCTGAGGGCACTAATATACTTGCGACAAAGTATTTTAAAATAATCTTGGGGCTTGAGTGGCTTTGAGGTGGTATCGCTTTTAATGACGTCTGGATTGAGTTTTTTAACGATGGTAAAAGGGTCTTTTTTCCCGTCAAAAAGCTTGTCAAGAGGAGTTTGGTTCATCTTGTTTTTTACGTAGATATCAGCGCCTCGCTTGATAAGAAGAGTAATAGTCTCCCATTGTTTCTTTTCAGCTGCGATGTGAAGCGGCGTATTTTTAACCGTATTTTCTGTATAGGTGAGTGCTTCTGGAATATTCTTAATTAAAATGGTTGTCGCACTTGAGTCATTTTGATCGAGCCGCTTGAAAAGAATTTTTTTAAATAGGTTGTGGAGAGCATTTTTTTTCCATGTTCTTTTTAGATTTGAAAAACTTTCGGTAGTGAGTACCGTTCCGATTTCTTCATTGCGACAGGCGAGGCATAGGTAGTATTCAAAAGCGCTTTGACTGTCTTTATTGAGAGGGGATGGTGCAAAGATGAGGGCGTGGTTATTTTTGAGAAGAAGCGTTGCGAGTTTATCATTGCGCATTTTTATTGCCGTGAAAAAGAATTGATGTTGGATATAAGGCTTAATAAAGGGGTAGTAGTGTTTTGGTGAGCCTTCATAGGTGTTGATGCTCTCTTGTAGTTCTTCGTCAGTAATTGATCTAGGATATTTTTCGACTCTCAATTGTATATCGATTTGAACATACATTTTTTCTAGCATGCATCGAATTTGAAAAAGCTCTTCTGGCGGAAGTTTTTTTAAATCTTTCATATGTTCTTGCAAAGCGATAATAGTTTCAAGAATTGATTCGCTCGCTGTATCATCATGAGCATTTTTTAATTCTATAGCGCGTGAAAGAATAAAATTAAAAAGTGAAAACCACTCTTTAAACGAGGCTTCCTTAAATATTTCTACGTTGATTTTCTCTATTCCTTTGGGATTTGATTTGGTACTATCCGTGTAGAGTTTTGTGTTAATTCCATTGATGAGGGTATGGAGTATTGAGCGCTTTTGAGTGTCAATGGTATTGATAAGTTCAGGATAGAGTCTTAGAATTTTTTGAGCATCTTTTGTTTTCCCGTAATAAATACTCGCAAAGAGAGCTGCTTTACAATTTTCTGTTGTTCTAAAAATCTCTGGGTTGATTGGCGCTGTGCTTTTTGGTTTAAAAATCCCGCCTTGAGTGATGAGGTCGTAGATAAATTTAATGCGCTTTATTCCCGCCCTCTTCTCTTTTTCGAATATTTCTTGTGTGAAGTTCACAGAATTTGTGTCCAGTTTTGATGGCTTTTTTGGAGCGCGTGGTTTGACAATGACGGCTTCACATGCGGAATTAAGGTTTTTTTTGTCGATTGCGGCTTCTATGGTTTTGCACATAATAAAAGGGTTGCCCGTAAATGAGTCAGACGTAAAAGCGTTAAAAGCGAAAATGACACAATAGAGGGCATATACATGGATGAAAGTGCTGATCTGGAGTGTTTTTTTTAGCAGAGACATATATTGACCCAAAAAAGGTGATGAGTATAGTGTAGTCGACTACACTATACTCATCACCTTAAAAAATATAAAGAGATTGAAGTTTTTTTAGATTATTAATGCTTACCGATAACGGTAATGTAGAAGCTTCCGTAGGTATCGGCAAATGCTCCACCGCTACTCGTTTCGATCGGGGTACCCCAGGTAACGGGAGTATAGGTCCGATATTGGATGGTAAAACCATCAATGCCAGGATTGCTTACATAAGCAATCGAGTCTTGGTTAGAGGGGGTGATCGAAATTGTTGGAATAGCCGAAAAATTTGGAGTTATGGTGACACTATATTGGCCGGGTGTTACTGTACGTGAAATTTCTAGCCCTTCAGTATTGTTGATTAACTTTTGCTGTGCATCGTCCCAGAAGCCATAGACAATACGGGTGGTCTGTGTTGGTGAACCAGTCGCATAGAGTTGTTCAGTTCCTGATGGTAGTGCAATGGAAGAAAATTGAACGGCTCCTGCTGCGTTGATTGTGTGAGCGACGGCAAGTGATCCATCAACTGAAAATAGAGTTGCATGCGTTCCGAGTTGATCGGTTGCATTAATTCCAACAAGTGTAGCACTCAGGCCTATATTGGTTCCTTGAATTCCATCAATAAATGTCTGTTGTATTCCATTACCGATGTGAATTGAATCGGTGTCACCCTCCGTTCCTTGAGTGTCGTGACCGATACAGATGTTATTGCTTTCTGTATCTTTATAAGCACTGCCTGCATTTGTTCCGAGAATGGTATTGTAATTTCCATCATAGATGTTAGAAAGGGCATTCTTGCCAATGACTACATTGTCAGATCCAAAGTCTATTGTTTTTGCAGCACTAGTTCCACAAACGGTATTACCTGAGCCACTAATATAAAAGCTGCCTGCATTCAATCCGAGAAATAGATTGTCTGTTCCTGGTGTTTGCAGAAGAGGGATATCGTTTACCGACAGGAAAGAATCTGCTGAAGTAAGATTAAATCCACCGAGTGAGTTAACAATGCCATCGGTAAGAGTGTTCCCTGAAAAATGGGAATCATTAACAACAATAAGTTTGTAGGTGTCGGATGGTGCTCCACCAATGCCAACATTGCCGGAGAAAGTACCTTGTACAGCAAAAATATTTCCGTTGGTGAGCTGTAGGTCGTTATTGGCGATCGTTACGGTTGCGGCTCCTTGGATTCCTGAAATAGAGACAGGCCCATTAATAGAAAGCAAACCATTGCCCAGCAATGAGACATTATCGCATGAAACTTCAGCTAAATTGCCAATAATATCATTTTTTGCTTCATAAATACGGACTATATTTCTTGCATTGATAAGATCTGAAAGCGTAAATGTTCTGCGCGTTGAACCACCATTATCAAGCGCTGTTCCTGCAGATAATGCCCATGAGCTACGAACAGCTCTATTTGTATTGCCATTCATGATAAGGTCGAGTGTTTGTGGACTATTAAGTTCGAGCGAACCTTCTTGCGTGACGTAGAGATTTTTTGTGGCACCACTGTCAACACTGACAAAAAGGCCATCTTCATCAAGAATTTCTGTTGTGCCGATCCGTGCTTTTTCAGAGCCATTGAGCTGGTTGAATCGTATGAGCGAAGCCTCCGAATTTTTTGGTTGTAAAATAGTAGTGTCACCAAGCTGCGTACTTCCTACGACCAAGAGATCGCCATCAAGCGTTGTGTTCTTTAAAACATGAAGTGCGCCAACACAGCTAAGATCGCTTCCGACAGAAAGGGTTCCACCAATAGTCTCATTAAGACTTACTTCTACGTTGCCTTTTAAAAAAGTATAGCCACCAACAGTGAGATCTGCGCCGAATGAGCCAGACCCAAGAATCCGTGCAGTTCCTTGTGATGCTATGTCACCTTGAAGACCAAGCCCTCCATTAAAATTCATTTTCCCGGTAAACGAAACATTAGAAAAATAAAATTCAACAAGGCTCCCTGCTACATCTCCACGTGACTCATAAATACGCATGAGTGGCTGTTGAGTCTGCTCATCGAGAAATGTAAGGATACGTCTTGGTTCGAAAGCATTTTCCTCGGTGCCTGCTGAAAGCGCCCAGTTAGATTTGACGGTATTGTGAAAACCCTTTAAGAAAAGTTTTGCATCAGTATTAGAAACAATTGATGCCTGATGAACTCCTATTGATTGGAGGAGCGTCCATGCTTGTAGCGTCTCCACGGTCTTCTTGTCAACAGTACTGTGCCCGCCAGGCGCAAGCGGGTCTCTGGGTGAGCGAGACAGTTTGTTGAGCGCCGGCAGCAAAATTGTTTTTAGAGATTCAGGGGGGGCTGTTTGCAGTGATCCACTTTCAATAAGTGGCACTATAAGACAAAGAGCGAAAAAGAGTTTTGACATACCAGATCCTTTTTTTAGAGAAACAACTCCATCCCCTCCATTTACCTCCATTTACCTCGATTTACCCACTCCATTTTTATGCATTTCTTTGCATCATCTTGTCTCTTATCTTTTCGAAATTTTTTTTATTTTGCAATATTCTTGACCTTTTGTTTTTGAAGATGTTACTCGATAAGGGATAGATTTTTTGAGCAGAGGGAGTTGTCATGAAAACGTCTGTACGGTATATGATATGTATTTTGGGATTATTGATCTGTTTTAGTTCAATAGCTCGAGTGACAAGGCTTTCATGGAGGGATGCAGATGGAGTTACTCATCCAATAGCATCTCAGGGCGTTCAACTTACTCCCAATGGAACTTCTCCAACTATTCCCGTTAATATTACTTTTCCAGCTCAGAGCTGGGGGCTGCAGAATAATGCAGGATTAGTTTCGGCAGATCCTTTTGCCGAAGAACTGAAGGAATATGCGCGTCAGACCTCTTTACCAACGCTTTCTATGGGACCATTGATACTTGACCAGGTCCTCACAACCCTTTATTCAAATGTTCCCTTTGAAGGAGGGTATCTCTTTGGAGGGGTGTTAGATATCACGGGGAATCTGCTTCTTTTTGGGCGGCGCGCTCAGGCGGCGTTACAGAGCCTTGATTTTACGGTGAGTGGTGGAACAGGGGTGGGAGACCCATTTTTGGTTTCTGTTCAACAATTTACCTTGGGAATCACTTTTCCTGAGGGACAACGGCAACTTGAGATTGTGCCAGGAAGAACGGGTGAGGTAACGGCAGCGTCAGTTCGTTTTGATAGTAATGGTTCAACGACATTGACGATAACAACTACTATTGATGGAACACCTTATACGTTTAGTGGCAGCTTAGCAGCGGGAGATCAGCCTGATTTTGTTATGTCATCCCCGGTTTCACGAACGCTTTCTACTTTAATTCCGCAAACCCAGGGAACCATTTTTGATACGTTTGTGGTAAATGGATTTTATAAGTTTTATTCGAATAAGGGGACGCAGATTGAAGGGCTGTTGAGTGGGGCAACGCCTGGTTCACCGGCTGTTGCAACACCAATTCCGAATCAGCCCATTACATTTACCAATTTTACACAACGCTATTCAGATGCAGGTAATGTTTATTCAATGGACGCAACATTTTTGACGTTACCGATTACGTGTAAGGGAATTGTTGATGATGTCGGGAATACTACGACAGCACTTATTACGCTTGGCGATCAACCATTGACGAGCCTTCTTCCAGAGTTAGCTGGTTCAGACTTAGATCAAATAACAGTAGGCGCATCGATTCGTGTCTCAACAGTAGACGGCATCATGCTTTGTGGAAGAGCGACATCGACCATTACCACTCTTTTTGATGTTGAGCTTAATCGACTTTCGATTTCCTTAGATCTTGGCAATCGAAAAGGGATTTTATCGGGAAACATGACGGTGCTTGGTATTCCCTTAGCCGGGCTTGTTTCGGTTGACTGGAACGCTGCGCCTGTTGCTACTTTCTCCATTGAAATTCCTACGTTGCGTGATATTAAATGGCGTCCATTCGCAAGTATTTCTGGTGATATTCCAGGCTTGAGTGAATTGAGTAAAATAGAGATTTACGATTTACGCGCAAGCATGGAAGGTGAGTTCCAAGCGCGTTCGCTCGGCGATGCCGTGGTGCTACCGATTGTTAAAAAAATATATACCGATGTGATTAAGAAAAAATTTGCAGTGCCTATTCTCCAGACGCTCGAAAAAACAATTAATACCGCGCTGGGCTTGGAAAGCTCTAATAAGAGTCCGTTTGAAAAGCCGCTTACTCCCGCGAAGCAACCGGAACCAAGCCCAACCGATACAGTCGCACAATTTGTGCACAATATAATGCAAAGCGATGCGGTTAAATCGATAACAACAGCGCAATTTTGGGTTTGTGTTGGAGGCAAAGCAAAAATCTATAATGGCATTGTCGGTGATTTGGCACTTCAAGTTGGTGGAAGTATACAGAGCGGCATTGGCCTTATGGTTTCAGCGTCGTTGCCAAATGGCGTTTCTTTGCCAGATCTCTTCCCCTTTTTGACAGAAACTTCGAGCATCTTTTCTGATGCAATAACGCTCTTAAAATTAGGCACCACCCGTTTTGTTTTAAGTACGATTCAGACCGCCATTGGTAATATGCCTATCTATCCAGGCTTTAACTTTATGAGTGGTATTGTTATTGATGATACGAATAATATTATCAATAAAGTGCTTGGCCAATATGTTCTCCAGACGGGAACCGATCCTGCGGGTCTGGTCATGTATGGGACCATTGATCCACTATCCCCTCGCAATGCTATGTTCAAAGTAGGGCTTTCTTCAGGTGCGCTTGGATTTAACATAGGTTCTCCTACGTGGCCAATGCGATTTCAGGGTGCGGGTCTTAATATTGTGTTGCGCGGAGAGCCTTCCATTGGTCTTGGCGGGACGTTTACGTTTATTCCAGAACCGAATGCGACGCCGCTTATCTATAGCGCTAATTTTATGTTTTCAACCGTAGCATGCGGTATTGATGGAAGCATGCTGAATATGTGGAACAATCCATTTGGTGTCCCTGGTATTTCGTTTGGGAATCTTGGTCTCAAGGCGACGCAGACCTATGAAAATATTATTGCAATGTTTGCAGACTTTGGCATCTCAGCGCTTATCCCCGGTACCATTGGATTGGCTGGTGATGTTAAGCTTGGTACACACAGCCAGATTGATGGGCATTGCGCCGTTGCATTGGGTGCAGATATTTCAAACATCGCGATAGACATTGATATTCATAATCCACCTGATCTTATAAATACGATTGTCTTTATCCTTGAAGAAACTGGTGTTGACCCAAGTACACTTGAACCATTACGTCATTTTATTCCTTTCCGCGTGCGGCAGATGCAGCTTAAATTTGTACCAATCGATATGCTTATTGGGGATATTACGGTTCCACGAGGAATGGGCGGAACACTTGCCGTAGATGTTTTTGGTGAAGAATTAAGCGGAGGTTTTATCCTTGATTCTGGAGGAATTGAGATTAAGGGGAAAATACCGCGTGTTGTCATTGGCGGCATTTTTGAAATGACAAGTTTTGATGGATTGGCTGGTCCTAATGCGCACTTGCTTCTACACCTTGTTAAAGGAATCAATTTGACGCTTGATGGCCGACTTAAACTTGGTAATGTTTTTGACATAGCGACGATTGTGCAAGTAGGTACGGCAGGGCTCCGTTTTGAGTTTGATGAAATGTTGGGGATTCCAGGTGCTCAGATTCAGACGCATATAATTGGTACATCGATTAGTTTTACCGATCCAACGACACTCACCAAACTTTTGCGGCCCGAAGATCTTACCCTCTCGTTTGAGTTTAGAAATGATCTTAATCAGGCAATTAAAGATGGAGTGAATGCAGCGCTGAGACAAGGGCAAGACAAATTTAAGAGCGATATGAATGCGATTATAGAGCAAGTTGCACGGAACACAGCGTTGGCGGATATCATTGTTCAAGAGGCTGCTGTTGCTGAAGCAAATGCACGGCGCGTCTCATTCTGGAATATTGAATGGCTTATTCGTGAAATAGCGTATTGGATTGAAGTTGCTAAGCTTGTTGCACTTCAAGTTAAGTATGCTTTTGAGCAGACGCCATTTGGCCAATTTGCGCGACAAGCACTTGATGCTCTTGGACTTACACCACTTTTCACTAACGCCTTGAGGGTGGTTACTGACATTGGTGCGTTTATTTTCCAGCAGGGGCAAATTGTCTTTAATGATTTTACTGATATTACAACACTGGTATATGTGCAGGCTGCTCGCTGGTCGGGAAGCCTTGCAAATGCAATTAATCTTGAGATCCCTACACTCGATCTCACACTGAGCCTTGCAGGGACACTTGGTCATTATTATATTGGGCCTCTTAAATTGGCAGATCCAATTTCGAGTATTCCGGCAGTTGCGAGTCAGCTTGCCGTTATTGCATTTGATACTGTGAGAGCTATGATTACTCCTCTTCGTGCAATTCCTCAGCAGCGTCTTGATGCGGCAATGCGCGCTCATCCTGCGTTGCGTTATTTCAAGCCAAATTGGGAGACAGGGACCTATGAAGTAGACCCTCGTATGACGGAAGAGCTTCCTGCCGTGTTGGAAGAGCATGATCGTTTGATGCGACAAGAGTGCGATGGCTTTGATGGAGCTGGTGTCGGGCGTGGTGAAATTCCAGGACTTGAGATGCCACCTTTTGCAGATATGCAAAGCGATTATCTTGCTGAAATACTTGGTACATTCTTGCTTGCACAGAGACCAGCGATGAAGGGAATGCAGGAGCTTTTGGGCAATAAAGAATTTAATAAGGCAGCATTTGATGGGGGCATGCAGTTTATGGATCGGTTCAGTAAATCAGTGTCGATTGATACCTTGTTAGCTTCAGCTCCTCAAAATATGATAGAGCGTGAGCAGCAGCTCTCAGCGCGGCTTTGTATAGGGAATGGTGAGTTGTGCATGCGTAATGGATGTTTTGATCTTACCGCAGCTGTGGGGCTTAAGGTACGTAAATCGATGCAGTGGATGTTGAAGTTACGTCCTCTTGCAGCACAGCGGGTAAAACGAGCGATGGTTGATCTGCTTGAAAGTATTTATAACCATAAGTTGGTTGAGATGCAGGGGCATGCTGCTGTGTGAGCGGTGTAAAGAGACCAACGGATTGTATTTTAAAAAAGCAGAGGGAGTTTGCCGTACAACAAACTCCCTCTGCTTTACTTTGGTGGTCTACTAAATCTGATCAAGCACTTTTGCAAAATCAGGCAAAGGGTCTGTAATTTGGCGGTAAATAAGCATCTTTGGGTAAGTGCCTTCTTGTGGCCAGGTTGTTATATCTTTGACTGCAATTTTTGTGATATTTTGCGCCATATCGTCACAAATATACCAGGGATGTTGAGGATCGTATTGATCTTTGACGTAAGTCTTAAAATGAGAGCCTTTCCACTGTGAATTATTGTTATTGAATGTGCAAACACTGGCAATAAATCCTATGAGTTCATATGATTTATCTGCTAAGGGAAGAGCCAATGGCAGGTTAAGTTTTCCTGGTGGATTTGAAGCGTACGTAATTTCTACATCGCAGAAAAAATAGAGAGGTATTTTTTTTATGTTTAGCAGTTTAAATGGCTCTTTTAAAGAGAAATAGTTTACAGCATTATTCCAGCTAAAAACAATTTTTTGTGATGTATAGGGAGTAAAGAATTTTGTACCCAATATCATTGCAATGATATTCTTACTTTCAAAATTAAAGTCAAAGTCAAATAAAGCACCTGCTGCTGACTCTATAATAAGGCTGTCAACTGGATTGTCTACACGGGAAAAGCTTCCTTGAGTTACGTTAAATTCTTTGCAGGCGGATTCATAGACAGGACCATAGAGCGGCTTAAGTTCTTTGACAGATTTTATTGTTTCCATCGTTTTTAAAAGTGTAGCGGTTTTTTTACCAAAATCACTTGAGGCGTTTTTTATGAGTCCGTCTTTGACTTCTGGAATATTGTAAATCAGTTGAATTGTTGAAGCGAGCCAACAGGCATTTGATTCGCGTGGTAGAGTGGCAGGTTTTGCCGTAATAACTGTTGGGACAACAAAGCTTATTGTGCGCACTATCTTTTTTAGATCCACAGGGTTCTCCTTGTTTGTGTTCGAATCAGATGTTTTAATATTAAGAGGAAGTGCTGGCGGGGCGCAAGTCTTTTTAAAATACCAGAGTGTGCCAAGTGCCAGAGTGGCTGCAAGAGTGGCAATAATACCAGAGGTAATAAAAGGGTGCCTCACGACCAATTTTTGCACGGATGAAAGGAGCGAGCGCAGGGAATAGTTTTTAAAAGCGACTGATTTTTTGACTAGTGAAGTAGTGCAAGTTTGCTTAGAAAATGCGCTAAGCTGTTCTGGTACAGTAAGAGCGTGTGTATTGAGGGCATTTAAAAAAGTGGGGTTTAGCCAAGCGGTAAATACAAGTACCTTTATGAATTGTCGTGAAAAAAAAGAGAATTGTTTGAGCATGGTTATGGCCCTGTTTTTTGTTCTATTTTCTACTTTATATTAAATACAAGTATAACAGAACGGCCATTTTGTGCAAATTTCGTGATTTGATACCTGTAAAAAAGCAGAGGGAGTTTGCCGTACAACAAACGCCCTCTGCTTTTACTTTGACTAAATGCACTCCCACCGTTCATCCCGAGTAACCCCCCTCGACAAGTTCGGGATAAACTCCGGGGTTGTATCGAGGGAGATAAGCGGTAAGCAGTCTATTAAATTTGATCAAGCGCTTTCACAAAATCAGGGAATGTATTGGTGTCTTCGGTTGTGATTTCTGACGGCTTGTCTGCGGGTTTTTCGATTTTTTTGTAAATGAGAACAACGGGGAAGTGATAAGCTAAATAGGCAGGGTTAAATTTTTGATTGATTATTTCTTGCATATTCTTAGGATTTAGCTCGAGAGGCATATTTTTTATAAGGTCTATTGAAGAAACAATAGGGAAGGTCTCCATATACCATTTATTTTCAACAGGATCTTTGGTGTAAGCTTTGTATTTGTAATCATTTTTCCATACAGTGAATGGAGGTTGACTTACATCTTTTGTATATTCCAAAATAATGAATCCAATGAGTTCATTGTTCTTACACGTGAAAATATCTATGGGGAACGTCGCTTTACTGCTATCAGTCACATATAGACTGCTTACTGTAATTAAGAGATATTTTGATTGGTCGGAAATACCCTCTCCATTAAGAATTGATTGTAGTGTTGTGTAATCAATAAAGAGGCTTGTCAGCTTTCTTTTGTCCAGCTGGAAAGAAAAAAGATCTTTTTGTTGCTCGGTTAATCCGTTGGTAATAAGAGTTTCCACAAGATTTTTTGGTTCGGCATATACTACGTCAAAGGTTGGGGATTTTGGTGCGGCTTCATAGACTTTCTTGTAAAGGTCTTTATTCGTGGGGTCTTTAAGGAAATTTGCTGTTGCCAGAGTGAATTCGTCTTGGCTTGCTGTCATTTTGATAGATTCTTTTACCTCTGGAAGACTATAAAGCAATTGTAGGGTGGCATTGAGCCATGTTAAGTTTTTTATTGTTACATCTCCTTCAAACCCTCCTGGGATCGTTATTGATGTTGGTAGTTTAAGTGGTTCTGCAGAGAGAAGGGTAGGGGCAACAAGCAGGGCGAGTAGTAATTTTTTTGTGAACATAGAAGAGCCTTTTTTTAGGGTGTAAAGATGACACCATAACTTTAGGAAAATCTACGGGAAGAATGCAAGACTTTGTAAAAGACGTGTATCTCTGGTTTTTTAAATGCGAGCAAGTGCTTGTGCAAAATCAGAAAAAGTGTCTTCGACTTTTTTGTAAACGAGAATAACGGGAGAAAGTAATAGATTTTTGTTTGGCATCATCTTGAGTCGTGCAGGTGTATTAATTGATACAACTTTTCCTTGTGCGGTAATTATATACCATTTATTATCATCAAAGTCTTTGAATACGGTGATATAGGTATCTGTATTTATTAAAAAATTTGAGCTGTCATTATCATAGTACGTGTAATAATGAGCAATAAAACCGACAAGCTCATTGTTTTTACTCTTCAAAATATCTATCTGTTTGTCGAATTTGTCAGTTGGGTCTGGCTGGTTTACAAAAAATAAAAGATATTTCGATTGATCGGTAATATCTTTAAATGTATCTGGTACGTTTATGTAACTGCCGTACAGTATAAGATTCTCTACCCCCCGCAACTTATTTAAAAAGAGATTATAGAGCTCTTGTTTATTACTGAGTAATATTTTGTCAAAAAGCTGCTTGATACAAGCTTGTGGGATGTTTTCTTTGTCATCAGAAAAATCTGTGCTGTTTAGTGCCTGAGTATAGACTTTTTTGTAAAGGTCGCTGTTTGTTGTATCTTTAAAAAATGCAGCCATTGCTTGAGCAAATGGGTTTTTGCTTGTTGTTGTTTTAATAAGCGTTCTTATCTCTGGAAGATTATAAAGTAATTGTAGGACAGAATTGAGCCCCGTTAAATTGGAGATCGTTTCATATTCACCAACCAATTCTGATGGAACCTCTATTGATTGTGGGAGTTGTAAAGGTTTTGCAGAGAAAAGGGTAGGGGTAACAAGCAGAGCGAGTAGTAATTTTTTTGTGTTCATGGAGAATCCGCTTTTTAGGGTTAAAGATAACACCATAACTTTAGGAAAATCTATGGGAAGAATGCAAGACTTTGTAAAATACAAGCGCGGCTCATGCGTCTAAGCCGTAAAAAAGCTTAAAACAAAAAAAATTGAAGGAAAAAAATCACCTTTTCTTTGCCCGTGTGGTAAAATTGCTGAGAAGTCCAGACCTTTTATGGGCTTGAAAAGTAAGAATACGAGGAGGAATGGTCGCATGAAGAAAGAACAGTCAGCGGGAATTGTCGTGTATCGTCGTGATAAAAACACAGGCAAACTCTACTACCTACTGCTCCATTATATTGGTGGACACTGGGATCTTCCAAAAGGAAAAGTTGAGGAAAATGAGTCTCTTGAAGAAGCTGCATCACGTGAAGTGCGTGAAGAAACAGGATTGATTGTTTCTCCGATTAAAGGTTTCTCCGAAACAATAACCTATTACTATCGCGGGCAAGAGCGAGAACTTGTGGACAAGAGCGTAACGTTTTTTATTGGTGAAACAGAACTTGCTGAAATTACCCTTTCATCAGAGCATATTGATAGCGAGTGGCTTGAAATAGGGCCTGCTATAAAGCGCCTTACCTATAATAATGCTCGGCATCTTCTTTCTATGGTCAATCAATTTGCGCATGCGCGTCTTGATGCACAACGTGAAGCTGCTGAACAGAAGGCGTAATTATTGAGGAAGTTTTTATTTTGAGAAAAAAGCAAGAGCAGAAAAAGGATTTGAATCTTTCCGCTCTTGCTTTTTGTTTATCCGTGAAATAGTGACTACTCTTTTTTTTCTACCGGAGGAATAACGGGCAGATCAGTAGTTTTTTCATCAAGAGTAATCAATACTTGGAGAATCTTTTTTCTCGTCGTTTGTTGAATATCGAACGTGTGCCCCTTGTAGTGAATTTTTTCTCCCCGTTCTGGAAAGTGTTGAAAATACTCAATAATAAAGCCACCAAGCGTTGTAACACCAGCAGGCCGCTCGAATTGAATTTTGAGCGTTTGAGATATCTTGTCTAATTCAATACTGGCATCAGCAAGCCAGCCGCCCGAAGGAAGGGGGAATATTTTTTCGGTAATTGATTCATATTCATCATGAATTTCTCCAACAATCTCTTCAAGGATATCTTCAAGCGTCACCAATCCAGTGATGCTGCCATGTTCATTGATAATCATGGCAATATGCATGTGCTTCGCCTTGAATTCTGAGAGCAATTGGTTGATACGAATACTTTCGGGGATAAACATTATTGGCCGCATGACCTCTTTAACTGTTTTATTAACATTATCTACGATAAGAGAAAGAAGGTCTTTAAAGTGCAGCATACCAATAACGTTGTTAACATCGTCTTTATAGACAGGCAACCGAGAGAATTGGCATTTTTTGAAAATTTGGTGCGCGTCTTGAATTGATTTATTGGCCTCAACCATAATAATGTCCGGCGTCGGGACCATAATATCGCGAGCAGCCGTTGTTCCCAATCTGAAAATACTTTGGAGCATATTTGTTTTTTCAGGGTCCATAAGCCCTTTTTCATCAATATAGGAGATCAAGAATTGAATCTCTTTTTCTGATGCTATCGGCTCTTCATCTGTCGCAGAGGCGCCAAGAAAAAAGCGTACAATGGTATTGGTAAAACGATTAAGTATTGAAACGAACGGATACATAAGATAGTAGGTAATGTTGGTAAGCCAGAGTGTTGATGCAAAAAACTTTTCGCCCTTGTTTTTGACAATATTCTTGGGAAGAATATCCCCAATAAAAAGTATCGCAGCCGTAACGGCAATCATACTAATGGTATATCGTATTGTTGAAGGAAGGGATGCAAGAACCTCATCAACAAAATAGCTTCCAGAGACAGCAGCAACATAATTTGCAAGATTGTAGGCTATGAGAATGGCATTGAGAAGGCGGTTAGGATCTTTTTCGAGTGCTCTAAAGAGTTCGTGATAACGCCCCGTTCTTTGCGCAAGCTCTTTCAGCTGAAAGAGTCTTAATGCCATCATACTTGTTTCTAGAAATGAAAAAAGTGAGCAGAATGCCAGCGCAATAAGGAAGACAATCAAATTAAACAAAACACTGCTACTACTATCAGCTATACCCATCTGGACTTAACCCTTTCCGTAATGTGGGAGTATGTAATGATCTTCATGTATTAGTATTAATAGATTTTTACAATACCATCAATTTTAACTATTCTTCCGAGTCTTCTATCGCCTCTACTGGAGTAATGGCTGATTGAATGTCGAATTCACGATCAAAAAATGTTTTGAGCTTATTACTGCGCGAAGGATGCCGTAGTTTTCTCAGTGCTTTTACTTCGATTTGACGAACGCGTTCTCGAGTCACACCAAAATCTTTACCAATTTCTTCAAGCGTATAACCAGCGGCAACGTCAATGCCGTATCGCATTTTAATAACTTTTTCTTCACGTGGCGTGAGCGTTTTGAGCATTTCGCGCACATGTTCCTTTAAGTCATTTATGGCAACGGTATCAGCAGGAGAGACCTCGTTCTCATTTTCAATAAAATCTTTGATAAATGCATCATCACTGTCACCAACAGGGGTTTCGAGAGAGATCGGCTCTTTCGAAATTTTGATAATGTTTTTAATCTTTTTTTCATCAAGATTAAGCTCTTTAGCAAGCTCTTCATGGCTCGGCTCTTTGCCGAATTCTTGCAGGTAGGTACGTTTAATTTTGTTAATCTTATTAAGGGTTTCAACCATGTGCACGGGGACACGAATTGTTCGTGATTGATCTGCAATAGCTCGAGTAATTGCCTGACGAATCCACCACGTTGCATAGGTTGAGAACTTGTATCCACGTTCAAACTCAAACTTTTCTACGGCTTTCATGAGGCCAATGTTGCCTTCTTGGATCAGATCAAGAAAATGGAGGCCTCGGTTGACGTATTTCTTTGCTATATTGACCACCAATCGCAAGTTTGCTCGCGCAAGATCGTCTTTGGCGTTTTTATCATTGATTTGTGCAATAAGAAATTTGTCATACAGTTCAAAGGCACGGCTTTGGGATAATCCCATCTCATGCTCTATTTTATAGATGAGCTTATCAGAAATTTTAATCTGTTTTTTAAGCTCTTCAATGCGTGCTTTATCATCTTCTTTTAATTTTTTATTGCGCTCAAGCGGGGCAAGTTCACCAGATGCTGTTGAAAGATGTGCGTTTTTTTCACGAATCTTGGCAATGTATTTTTCAACCTTTTTACCCAACGAACGAATGAGTTTATTCGAGAGCTTGATTTGCTGAATCGCCGTACTAATCTCTTCTTTATTCTTTTTGACTTCATCAAGCATTTTCTTTTTTTGCTTGGAATCAGAAAGCTTGCTTCGATACGTGCGGTAAATTTCTACCTCATGTTCAACTAAGTCTTTTATCTTATTGATGCTTTCGAGTAATCCTGTTTTTTCTTCTTCATATCGAGGAAGATTTTCTTGGTCAAAATCAGAAAACTGAATAACATCCTTGAGCGGGATAGTGTTTTTTTCAAGGCGTTCACCAATTGTTATAATGTCACGGTGAATGCAGGGAAATTTTGAGAGAGCATCAATCGAGTCGTGTTTGCTTTTTGCAATACGATCGGCAATAACTTTTTCGGTTTTTTTGTTGAGGAGGGGAATGATACCAATTTCGCGCAGGTAACATTTTACCCCATCTGAAATTTGCGTTGTTTCAGAAGCGTGAATTTCTTGTTCTTTTTCGATGAGATCATCAGCCTCAATATCATCAGCACTCTCGGCACTTTCAATAGGCTCTTCTTCAATCTCTTCGCCTTCAGAAAATGCGCCAAAATCGTCAGCGCGAATTGCCTCTTCAGGCTCTTCCTCATGAGGTCTTTTCGCGGTAGTTAGTTCGCCTTCAACAAAGAGCTCGATGTGCTCTTTTTCAAAAAGTTTAAACAGTTGTTCAAATTCATCTTCTGAAAAATCGTTTTCATCACCGAGCGTAATAATTTCTTCATAGGTGATGGCGCCACCCGCGTGACGGGCCCGTTCAAGAATCTCTTCAAAAATTTGTGGCTTAAGCCGAATTTTTTTGCTCATGAGTTTCCTTTACGCAACAAAATTTCTTGTACCTTTTGCATCTCAGCAAGTGTCTCTTGAATCATTTCAACATCTCCCGCTTGCTGTGCCCCAACAATCTTTTCTTTCAATGCAGCGTTAAGGCGCCGCCACTCCTTGCGCTGTAACTGAGTCATGAGTTCGCGGAATGCCGCTTCATGACAGTTCTCCCTTTCTACCATTGCAAGACTGCTTACCAAATGCTGTTGATCTTCAGAAAGTTCTGCAAAAAAAGCCCCAAAATCATAATTATGGGTACAATATTTTTGCAAAAGTGTTCTAAAAGGCTCAGCTAAATACGTTTTAAGAAAGTTACTATCGTCGGTAGTGAGTACCTTACTATTGTTCAATATAACAGAAAATAATTTTTTTTCTAATGTTCCCGCCCCTGATTTTTGTTGAGGCAAGGGGGTTTTATCTGTTGTTGGTGTGATAGTACGAAACGAGGAGTTATGGCTATTTTGACGCCTTAATTTTTCTTTGAGCGCATTAAAAGGCATGTCAAAGGTCTTGGCAGCTTGTTGGAGTAGAATATCTTGTTGAATGGGGTCGCTGAGCGTGGCAATGGTGTCTAAAAATTGACCAACGATTTCAAGCTTTTCTTGGAGGTTTTTTTGCAAAAAGCCACTCCCAAGGCGTTGTGTGAAAAATGAAAAAAGTGGCTGCGGCTCTTGTTGGAGCTTTGAAAGCGATCCATACTCTTGTAAGAACGAAGCAGGATCATGCTCTGCGGGTAGTTGTATTACAAAAAGTTCGAGCTGAACCTGCCAACAGAGTTGCGCAAGGCGTAAAATCGCCTTCTGCCCAGCTTCGTCACCATCATACATCACAAAAACTTTATTGGCATGGCGCGAAAGAAGAGTAAGGTGCTCAAGCGTGCATGATGTGCCAAGCGTAGCAACACAGTTTGCATACCCCGCCTGCACCATGGCAATGCAGTCCATGTATCCCTCAACCAGAAAAACATGCCCCGTCGCCTGGACCTCTTTTTTGGCTAAGTTAAATCCAAATAAAATATTTTTCTTGTTAAAGTAATCATGTTCGCGTGAATTGTAATATTTAGCGCGGATATCATTTTCTTTAAAAATACGACCACCAAAACCACGAATTCTACCGAGAGGATCGCCAATGGGGAAGATAATGCGATCATCAAACGTAAGGTAGAGTCCGTGTTGACCTTCGACAAGAAGATTTGCTTGGATAAATTGCTGTGCCAGGAGTGCATGTGGTTGAGCGAATGCAAGAAGGCTTTGAACAGATTTGCTTCCGTTAGGGCAAAAGCCGAGAGAGAATTGGGCAAGAATTTTTTCTGAGAGTCCCCGATTTTTGACATAGGCAGATGCAAAAGGGTTTGCTTCAAGCTGTTTTTGACACCAGAGTGTAAAAATTTTACAGGCTCTTTCATAATTTTTTTGAGAGCTGTTGTGATCTTTATCTTGAGAGAGGTGTGTTTTTAAAAGTTGTTCGGGCACGCTTATGTTAAAACGCTCAATAAGAAGGTGTGAAGCTTCTAAAGGGGTACAGCGTTCGAGTTTGGTGATAAAGTCTATAGCATCGCCGCCATTGCCAGTGCTAAAACAGTAATAAATACCGCGACTTGGGCTGACGGTAAATGAGGGTGTTCGCTCTGATTTAAAGGGGGAGAAGCCCTTCCAGTAGCTTCCTGCAGGTTTAAGTGCAACATATTCTTGGACAACGTCTAAAATAGAAACCTGTTCTTTAATGAATTCAAAAAGATTCATTCGCTCCTCGAGGCGTTTTTTTGAGGCAAAAACTTGATTGCAAGCAGAAGAAGCAGAGCAGGAACCATGAACCCGAGGCAAAGCAGTTGGTAAAGGGAGAGATGCCCGAAGAAAGTTTCCCAGAGGAGTCCGCGATCTCCACGCCAAAAATCGGTTGCAAAGCGTACGAACGAAAGGCCAAAGAGAGAAAGAAGAATGAGTTCTCCAGGAAGGCGTTTTTTTGATTTTGCATACCAGTGGAGCCCGGCAAAGATGAAAAAAAGTGCTGCGGTGTTATAAAGCTGTGTGGGATGGAGCGCAACGCAAAGCGGTGCGGCAGATGCCGTATTGGTATAGGTAACTGATAAAAAATGATTGGCAGGAGTGCCATGGCAACAGCCTGCGAAAAAACAGCCGACTCGTCCAAATGCCTGAACAAGGGGAGCATAGATACCAAGAACGTCGAAGGCGAGTAAGAGCGGCAGTTTGAGTATTTTCATGTAGACAAATAGCACGATCAGCGCGCATAAAATTGACCCCAAGACTGAAAATCCACCATCCCAAATGGCAAAGATATCAAGCCATGAGCTAAATTGTTCTGGTTCAGAGAGAATAAACAAAAGTCGGCCACCAATAATTCCCGCAATAATAGTGACATTCACCAACGAGAGAAGATGTTTTTCGAGAATACGGTTGTTTTTCACCAAGGTGTTGTGTGTGGCGAATATGAGTGCGACGAGTACCCCAAGAGCGATGCAGACGCCATACGTATGAATAGAGAGGGGCCCGAAAAGATGAAAAAGCACTGGATTCATGAGTTTTTTTGCTCGAAATAGAAGGTGTTATATAGTTATAAAATCTTTTTCAATATATCATTTTATGCCACTTTTTTCTAGGTCTGAGGTGAGAAGTAATTGAAGTTTTTTGAGAAGCTTCTCTTGCTTATTATTTTTTTTAAAGGCGCCGCTTTGGCTTGCAATTTGGATGACGGTTTTCCCGCCAAGTGCGGGATTTTTTAGATAATCTTTATGCGCCAACAGAATAAGCCGTGCTCCTTTACGATCTACTTCTTTTGTGCCATCTATTGCTTCTTGAAGGAGCAGGTAGAGCATTGAGGGGTTGTCTTTTGAAAAAGATATTGATTTTTGAGTTGCGTCTTTTTTAATAAAGAGTGAAACGACCTGGGTATGATTTTGTATGTTGTTCAGAGTAGCGAGTTTTGCTTCTCTGCACCAATTATAAGGATAATGCTCTAAATGCTCCATGATAATGGAGGGTACTTTATCAGCTAAGATGGTCGAAATACTCTGAGAAAATAAGGTGCGAATTGCCTGTTCAAGAATCGTGTTGTTAGATTTATCAAAAAACGTTTGGAGTGCATACGAAAGCGCCTTTTTTTGGTTAGGCTCTAGTTTTCTATTCAAAAAGGTGCTTTGCACAAAGAGGTTGGCATGCTTTTTGAGCATGGGGTGATAGGTGGTATTTTTATAACGTGTTTCATCTTGTGAAAGCCATTTTACTATTGCCTGTGAAATTGGCATCTGTGCCGATGGCTTAATCAGCTCTTTTTTAATAAATCCAAGTTCTTCTTTTTTGAGCTTGTTGTACTCCATAAAGCGTACGAGTTCAAAAAAGCTATAGGTGGCTAGAGGGCGCCCTAAGATAGTTGCAAGTTCACGCTTTGGGGCTGCTTGAGGGATGGCGAATACGCTAAATTCATTGTGTGTCCAATTGGCAAGAGGGGTATAGATGCTCTCAGGCGTTTTTGCTGTTGTAATCGCTTGGAGAATGAGATTTGTTTTTTTTGCGTCTAATTCTAGCCGTTCATTTACTATTTCCACGTGGCGACTGTCATTTGCGTAGCGTTTTACGTAAAGAGTGGTGGCGCGTGGTACTTCAAGTGAGTCTGATTGTATTGAAAGTTCAATTTGGTCTGCGTAAAGCAGTCTTGGATACATAAAGCGATCTGTAAAATCTGGGGTTTCATTTTCATCGATGGCATCGTCGTTGGATTGTTTAGGGGAGATAATCTGTGTGTGTAAAAATGAGAAGTTTGTTGTTTTGGTGGAGAGTGCAGAGCCGAGTTCTTGCCAGTTTTTTGCTTCTGTGCCAAAAAAGAGATTGAGTATTGCAAAAATGTTTTCTACGCTTGCGCGGACGCTGCAGTTATTTTTGTGGTATTCGATACCTTTTTGATGAGAGAGCTGGTCAAACCACCAATGGCGCACAATTGAGTCGTTAAAGCTTGAGGCATTAAAAATTGAGATAAAGTCTTTAATCACCTGCCTTTTTTGTAGTTTTTCAGGAAGATGTGCGGCCGAGAGAATGCCGCTTTCTTGGTCAAATAAAATGGTGACAATGAGGTGGAGGATTCCTGCTTCTGCGCAATCAGCGTGTCCCTTATCATGCAGTGTCATATGAAAAATTGGCTCTTGTGTGTGCCCGCGCATTAAGAGCAGCGCAAGGTTTTTAAAGCGGCGTGCTCGAAGTTCGTCGTTGAGGGGCTGATATCTAAAAGGGAGGTTATTGTTGGTCTCTAAGAGATTTGAAAGCGTATATTTTTTGAGGAGGAACTTGTCCAATGCTTGTTCCGAAGCAGCCAGCTTTTTCCCATAGGGGGCGAGTATTTGTAGCGATGGTCCATGAGAGGCAAATCCATTTATAATAAAAGAGGCGAGGTCTTTTCGGCTGTTGGAAGTTGCACAGACAAAACTATTGAGAATGAGCCCTATTTTGGGACGCCATTTAAGAAGCAATTCTGCTTTTCTTGCTTCTGCGAGTGCATCTCCAAGCATGAAAATCTTTTTGATTGAGGCCCCTTGTACGGATTTTTTTTCTTTTGAAAACTCCTTAATTTTCCCCTTATGAGTTTTGTCGATCTGTTCAATAAGTGTGAGAATTGAGCTGTCAATTTCTTTTTCAAGGAGGAGCGCATTATCTTTTGAAAGTTTTGCTTTGCTTCGTTTGAGTTGGTAGGGTGTTGGGTTTTTAAAGGCATCTGGCTTGGTTAAAGCTTCTGCAAAAAGCCAACCGGCTTCAATTGGTCCAAGCCCGCAGGCAACGTTCGAAGCAGTTGTGCTTGGATGGAGGGCGCCATCTTCTCCATCTCTATGAAAAAGTGTCTGTACAACTTGGATTAATGGATCTTTTGGATCGCCGTAGTTAAAAAGATTGTCGAGAAGAGCCGAGTAGCGAAGAATGATGAACCCATAGAGCGGATGGATCATCCACCAGGACCGTTCCAAAACGCGCTCAAAACCCCTTGTTTGTTCATATTTGACTGAAAGTGTTGTTGAACAGGTAAATCCACTACAGAGTGCTAACGAAAAATAAAAAAAGTACTTCTTCACCACGATTACTCCCCCACAACCATCTATATAATTCAATTAGTATTTTCATTAAAAATATATATAATAAAACATGGCGAAATCAAGAGCCTGTACAAATACATTTTGACGGGGTTTTTTCTGCAATTATTATTTTAAGAGTGGTTTTGTTTACTTAAAGAGGTGTTATGAATACGATCTATTTTTCGACGGGGAATGCGGGTAAGTTTGAGGATGTGCGTGGCTTTATGCAGCACTATGCAAAGCATGTCGAGCTCAAGCAGTTTTCTGCTGATATTCCTGAGATTCAGTCATATGATCAGCGTGCGGTAGCGCTTGCAAAGGCGCGTAGTGCATGGGATCTTTTGCAGAAGCCTGTTTTGGTTGATGATGCAGGGATCTATTTTGAGCGGTATGATCGCTTTCCGGGGGTTCTGACTAAATATGTATTTAAAGGGTTGGGGAGTGCGGGGATTAAGCGACTTTTTGAGCCGGGAGACCGTGCGTATTTTCTGCTCTATTTTGTTTTCTGTTATGGACCTGATAAGTACGAAATTTTTGAAAGTAAACGGCAGGGGATTTTGGTCGATCAGGATACATTTTTACCAGTACCGTCATTGCCGTATGACCAGTTTTTTGTTCCGACCGGTTCTTCAATGACCTATGCAGAAATGCGGGTCAAAGATGCAGATCTTTTTTATACAGAAGATGTAAGGATTCCCGCGGTAAAATGCTTTGCTGATTGGGTTGAGGCAAATACTACAAAGGTATTTCAAGTTTAGAGATATCTTTTTTTTGCGAGCGAGTTCCCCAGACATACAGTGCTATGCCGGCAAGCGTGGTGATGAATGAAGCACAAAAGTGCCAGGTGATTTTTTCGTGAAAAAGTAAAAAACCGTAAAGACCTGCAAATAGTGGCGATAAAAAGCCGGCAAGTGAAATAAAGGTGGGGCTGTATTTTTTAAAAAGTGAGGCTTGTAAGTTTGAGCAGATTAAGTTACTGATAACGAGCTGGATAGCCATGATTGAAAGAAAGGCTGTGAGAGAGGTTTTGATGGGATTTTCTTCAAAAACACGAGAGGCTCCAAGCGAAATACACCCTGCTGAAAAGGTTGCAATGCCATTGGCAAGAAAAGCGGGGCACTTGCGGTGTTTGACTAGTTTTTGAGTAACAATAAATCCATAGCTCATTGAAGCGGCAGCAACGATGATAGCAAGTTCGTATATTGAGATAAAGCTCCATGAGAGTGTATCTTCAATGGGCGATGAGGTTAAGAGAATGGGTATGGTCCCAAAAAAGCCTATGCAGAGCCCCATGAACTGTACTAAACTCAGCCGTTCTTTAAGAAAAAAGTAACCGAAAATTGCCGTGAAAAAAGGGGTGGTATTGAAAAGAAGTGATGCTTTTGCAACCGTGACTTCTTGGAGTGCCCAGAGGCGTAAAATATAAGGGAGAAATGCGCTGAAGATGGTAAGTTGGAGGTAGAAAGGGAAATCATTTTTTTGAGGTGCGCAACGTGGGTTAGTCCGTGTAAATGCCCATGCAAGGAGAATAGTTCCTCCGGAGAGCATTCTCAGCCCAACGGCAAAGAGTGGTTTTGCCTGAACAACCATGAGCTTGCCGAGTGTGAAGGTAAAGCCAAAAAGTGCATAGAGTAAAACGACAAGCATCATGATATAAGGTCTTTCTTAGATAATTCCAAACGTGTTACATTTTCCTCTGAGTGCAGCGCAGGTGGTAAATAAAATACCCTGTATCCCACATTGTTCTGCGACCGCTATGTTTTCTTTTTGATCATCGATAAAGAAAACTTCATGTCGTTTTATTGCGTCTTCAAGAGAATAGTCTTGTATCAATTCTTGAGTAAAGATGCAGGGATCGGGTTTTAAGAGTCCTGTAGTGCCAGAGATGATAATGTTATGTGGTTTAAAATAGCAGAAAAGTTCTTTTTGCATAAGGGGGTTGTTATAAATTGCTTGGAATCCAGGGAGGTCATAATTTGAAAGAATCATGAGAGTGTGCTCCGGATGCTCGATTGCAATTTCTTTGATGAGCGCTGCGGTCTCTTTAAGGGGTCGCATGTATTTCCCATGAATTTCTGGGTCAAAGGCTATGCGAACAATCTCTTTTATGAGTCGTTTTTCTTGACGTGAAGAGAGAAGATGATCACATTCGCCCTTATCAATACATTGATTTGTTTGCTCAATAATCTCAGATCCCAGAACACGCCCTGCAAGCCAATCGCACAATACCGCGGGGAGTTTTGTGTTTCCATCGCAAGCACAGGGGTAGCCTGCATCTTCTTGTTGTTCGCCGTAAAGGTCGACCAGGACCTTAAACATAAGTTCTTTAAGATGAGCAGGGTTTTTGAGTCCAAAAAGCGTATAGGTAAGTAATCTGCCCAGTCCAAGTTCTTTGATAGCCATGCTTGTTTGAGGCATTTTCCCCAAAACACCGCCAAAATCAAAGACGAGAATAGCGGCTTCAGATTGCTGTGCGCAGCCTACAATAAGCAAGCATGCAAGACTAAGTGAACGCCAATAGTTTTTAAATAATTTTTTCAAAAATAGAGGTAAATAGGGAGGTGAAAATGGAGGTGAAAATGGAGGTGTGTGCTGTTTCATGAACTGTTCCTTTTAATGGGCTAAGAGAATTATACTAAGTAGCATAACAAAGGGGTATTTTTTGTCAATTTACATTCTTGACAAATAGGGTTTAAGGAGAGGCAATGGCGATAAAAGAGCAATCTTTGTATGATCCATCTATGATGAAATTGTATCGAGAAGCCAAGCACCGTGGTCCGCTTGAAGGGGCGACGTTTGTGTCTGACGTAAAAAATCCTTCATGTGGTGATCATGTTATTTTTTCTGGTATTGTTGAAGGTGGGATTTTGACTGAGATTAAGTTTTCGGGAGAAGGGTCAATATTGAGTCAGGCTTTTGCCGAGCGTCTTTGTAATGAGATAGTGGGCAAGCCGGTTGAAGATATAATGAAATTAAGTGAAGAAGACGCAAAGCGTATTTTGGGCCTTGAACTTGGATTGACGCGGCAGAAGACGATCTTTTGGGTATTGTCTGTCTTGCATGCGGGACTAAAAAACGAAAAAAAGTAAGAAAAGAGGGCCATGTGTGCTGAATCGTGATGCTGTTGCAGCTGATTTAAAAAGCTATGTAGAACGCTATGGGGGTGCCTATGCGCATGCATCGAACGTTATCCATGAGGTTTGGCTTCGTGTTGCTCATGATGAGCAGGTAGCAGCGCGTGTTGCTGCAGGGTCGTGGCCATTTCTGGTGCCTCGGTGGACGGCGGGGTGTTTGGGGGATCGTGTTGTCACCAAGCCCTGGACAGAGCCGTATACGCTTTTCGCGGTTGATGGTTCCCAGATTTTTCCTGAGCGGCATCAGGGGATTCCGTGTGCGTTGATTAATATTGGAACTACTTTTTTTGAGTATGGTGAGCACAGCCGTGTGATTTTTTCTTCAACACCGACATTGATTGCAGCTGATAGTGAGATGGGGTTCCTTTCAGAAACGGTTATTTCGGCTCAGCGGACGGCGTGGGAACTTGCCAAAGGGGTTGAGTTGGGGAAGCAGTACCCCGGGATACCGTTCTTTTTTGATGGATCGCTTATCTTTTGGCATTTGAACGAATCGAGTGAGAGCGAAAATGCGCATTTTTTAAAAGAATATCTGGCTTATGGTGAGGCGCTCTTTCAACAGAAAACACCTTCTGTGGGATTTATTAGCTTTCCAAAAAGCAAAGAATTGGTGAATGTTTTACGTATTTTTGCAGAACTTTCTGAAGAAGTGACCCGCTTTTTGACTGATCAAGATTTGGTGGCGGATTTTCTAAAGCCGGGCGAGCGAACGATTTTGTTTGAAAGTCAAGCGCGCATTGTCTCTGTTTATCCGGCGCATTTACGTCCCTTCTTTTTTTATCTGCATACGGGGCACGAAATTGCGCGGGTTGAGGTGCCTGCGTGGGTTGCGCAGGATGAGCTACTTGTGAGTCGCTTGGTGGGGCTTTTATTGGATCAGTGTGAAAAAGGGCGTGGGTATCCGGTTTGTCTTGCAGAATCTCATGAACAGGCGGTAGTGCGTGCAGCGGATCGTGACTTTTTCTTTGCGTGTATGGGGATTTGCCTGCGGCAGCAAGATACGCCGTATGTGATGTCTCGGAAGAGTTTTTTAAAACGCACCGCGTCGTTTTGAACTTGTAAAGCGTATCGAAGGGTGTAATAAAAAGCCCAAACAATTGTTTTATCGGCATGTTATCTGCATACTATAAGGTGTAAGTTATGCAGATAACATGCCGATAAAATTAAAGATTGGAAAAGTGATGAAGTTTGATCCGTATTATCTTATTAACCCAAAGATAGCACAGTGTCTGATGCGTATTGAAGCGGTAAAAGCAAAAATACTGCAGGCGCCATTGACGGTGAGAGTACTTACGTCTTTACGAGAGACGGCACGGCTTGCATCAACGCATTATTCGACAAAAATTGAGGGAAATCAGTTAGATTTCAGTCAGGTAGAAAAAGTTATTTTGCAGGAAAAAACGTTTAAGGGGAAAGTGCGGGATGAGGCAGAAATTAAGGGATATTATGCTGCATTAACTCGTGTTGAAGAGCTTGCCTATTCGGGAAAGTCTTTGACAGAAGAGTTAGTCCAGCAGCTTCATGCTCTCGTTATGGGTGAAAAAGGGACAAAAAAAAGAGGGCGCGTGCTCTATCGTGATGGCCAAAATGCTATTTATGAAGGGCATACTCGACGTATTGTCTATTTGCCGCCTGAAGCGGGGGATGTCTCTCTATTGATGGCGGGGCTGATTCAGTGGATTTGTGCGAACAAAGTGTTGTTACCCTGTCCGCTTTTGGCTGCAATTGCGCACTATCAGTATGTTACTATTCATCCCTATTATGATGGCAATGGAAGAACAGCTCGTTTATTGACAACCTTTGTTCTGTATCAAGGTGGTTATGACTTAAAAGGACTCTATTCGCTTGAAGAATATTATGCTCAAAATCTTGATGCCTACTATGTAGCTTTAAACCGTGGGCCATCACACAATTATTATTTTGGTCGCGCAGAGGCAGATATTACGCCCTGGATTGAATATTTTGTTGAGGGGATGGCTGTTGCTTGTGAAAATATTTTAAAACGAATGGTAGTTGAAGCGTCGCTTGGGAAAGAGGACCATGAGATACTTTTACGTAAACTTGATCCAAAGCAACGCAGAGCACTGGAATTGTTTCGTGATTTTGAGACGGTGACGGCGCATCAAATTGGAGAGCTTTTTGGGTTTAAGCCACGGACGAGTGCACAACTCTGTAAAGATTGGGTAGAGGTGGGTTTTATTGAAGTAGTAAACGCTTCAAACCGAAATCGTTGCTATAAAATTGGTGAAGCATTTGAGCCACTTATTGCAAAGTGATTGAGTTTTGTAAGAGAGGCCTATTGCACAGGTTGTCGCAATTGGTTTCCAGTAGCCTTTTGTCTTAAAGTTCATTTGGTAGATGTTTTTATTTGAACATTTTATGAGGTCGTTTTTGAATTCTTAATATTCTTGTTTGAGGTTAAAGTTAGGATCTTTATGGGAAGAAAACTCACAATATGAGCTAAAGGATACGTTTAGTGTTACCTTTAGCTTATATTATAACATTAAGCCGTTTTGCAAAAATAATAAGAGTGTCTTTTTGTTTGCCGATAAAATGTTCAAACTGCTTATGGCAAAGCAAGAAATTCGTTACCCTTTAGTTACCAAGAGCACATCAATGTAATCAATTATATTTTGAATATGTTGCGAGAGTTTTTTTGCCTCTTGAACATGAATTCTCTGATTATGCATCAATGCAAGATAGGCTACCCCTACACAGGTGATAACAAGAGCGCCTGAGCCAGCAGCTGTGGTGATAACCCATTGGTTGAGGGTTTCGCTAAAATTTGGAAGGTGTAGATCGATCTTTTCGAGAAGAGCTTTTACTCCTCGATAGCCGGATATACCTGCAAGAGCAAAACAGCTTGCAAGGGCATTAAGAGCTCCAAGCCCAGAAATACTTAGTGAGCCGAGCTGTAATTTGAGAAGAAAAATAGTTTCGCTTCGTAGTTTTTTTTGCCACTCTATTTCAATCTATAAACTAGTTGTGCTTTTCCAATTCAGCTTCAATTTCTTCAATGGTTGGCAAACAGCTTTTAAGATTTTTTGGTAGAGATTCGACAAGTTTTGTTTCATACTCAGCTACACCAATTGGCTTGTTTATGTCTCTTAACGCATACTCGACGGTAAAGTTTTTCTTTGTTTTGCAGAGCAAGAGGCCGATAGTTGGAGTATCGTCTTTGTGCCGCAATAAATCATCAACTGCCGAAAGGTAGAAGTTAAGCTTCCCCGCATATTCAGGAATAAACGCTGTGTTTTTTAATTCGATTACCACGTAGCATCGTAATTTTAAATGATAGAACAGTAGATCTAAATAATAGTCGTCTTCATCAACTTCGAGGTGATACTGCCTTCCCACAAAAGCAAAATCTTTACCCAGCTCAAGCAAAAACTTTTGTATGTGGTCAATAAGCCCCTGTTCAACATCTCGTTCAAGATGTTCTTGCTGGAGGGTTAAAAAATCAAACACATATGGATCTTTTAAAGCTTGTTGAGCCATATCTGAGTGTGGAGAGGGCAATGTTCGAGAAAAATTTGTGATGGCTTTGCCAGTCCTGCTGTGTAACTTGGACTTTATCCATGTTTCGAGCATGCTTCGGCTCCATCCATTTTCTATTATTTTTTGCGCGTACCAGAGGCGTTCGTCTGAATCTTTAAGTTTGTGCATTAGTACAATATTATGTCCCCATGGAATACTGAAAATTGGGAGGCTTTCTAATTGTGTCACAGCTTGTGACACTTTTTCATATGTGCGATAGAATGCTTGTATTCGAAATATGTTTAATTTTGAAAACCCTTCTAATCCAGGAAATTCTTTTTGTAGATCTTTGGCGAGGCGTTCTATGACGCCCGATCCCCATTTATTTTCTTTCTGTTTTTCATTGATGGTTTTACCAAGTGCCCAGTAGAGTCTGATAAGCTCTTTATTTGCAGCAAGAACTGCCTTGATTTGGGCCTCTTGAATTTGTTTCTTAAGCGCTACCAATGTTTCTGCGTATTCATTGACGGCCATTGAATGAGGTTGCGGCAATTCGGTTTTTTTGGTCATTATTGTCCTTCTTTTTATCTATTCTTTTCTTATTTTAACTTAATTTATAATAAAACGGGAGGCCAGATCTGGCCTCCCAAAAAGAGTAAAACTAGGCGTTACGTTGACTTAATCGTTGCGCCTTACGTTGTATGAGTGTTCGAACAATGTTTTGTAATGCATCTTGCGCATCTTGTGCTGCTGTTTTAAAGAGACCGGCAATTAATCCGGCTTCATATTCTGAGTAGGCAAAATTGCTTGTATTTAAAAAGCCTCCAATTCCGAGGAATTTACATGGATCAAAGTGAGGATTAAAGTGTTGGTTTGTGCAGAGAGGGAAATAGACTACCACCGGGGTGTTTGCTTCGGGCCCATCGTCAAAGACTGTAAAGGGGCGTTCGAGGAGACCCTCGTAGCTTACCCGAGGGAAAGGGAGATTGTGTTGTTGTGCATAGATTTCGGTCTTCTTAAGCTCATTGAGTGTTTCAATGTCACCGGAGATGTCGCAGATAAGAATGAGGTCTGTGCTTCGAGCTGGTTGAATGAGCGAGACAACAGGAAGATTAAGCTCAAAGCCTGAATCGATAAGGACTTGGTGTTTTTCTTTACTGAGTGGCACATTTTCCATCTTGAAGCTCGGGGTTTTTATGTATGCGGGGAAGAAGCGGAGGTTTCCTATCGATGTTTCACCAAGAAGGTCTTGAAGTGGTTTAAAGAGTGCTTGAGGTTCTATTTTTCCAATAGTGTGTTGATATATCTCTTTTACCGAAGGTGATATTGCTGATCCCCAGCATCCCATTAGAAAACCGGCGCTGAGCGAAGGGGCTGCATTGACTGATTGGCCCTTGGAAAAAGCTCGGCCAAATCCCCATGATTCTGTAGCAAAATGGTCGTCAAGCAAGGCGACTTCATAGGGGGTGAATTCAACCCAATGATAGAACGGCTCCTTTTTATGGGCGGCAACGGCAGTATAAATGGGCATTGGAGTCGAGCCATCAGCAAGTCGAAGCGCTTGTTTTGAGAGATCAGTTTCGAGATAGCTGTTTTTTTGGGTTGGATCAAGAAGTGTCATGGCAAGGAGGAGGCCGTAGAGATCGATAATTGTAGGTATTTCATTGAATGCGAGTTTACGTAAAAAACAGTCGCCAACAATAACGAGTGAGTTAACAATATCGCCAATTTGTTCATCAAGTTGTTTGCTCAAGATGCCAGAAGTAGCCCGTTTGATGAGGATTGGTGCAAAGTCTTGGTATGACATATCGGAATACATCCAAGGTGTTATTGCCCAGGTTGAGCCCGAAAGGCTTGTTATGTGGCGTGCTGCATCAAGAAATCCAATATGATCAAGACCGCTCAAAAACCCAGCGACTGAGAACATTGCCCTGAATCCACCGCCGCTGCCTACAACGCCAATATTTGGCATCGTTGCGGGATCGATTTTTTCTCCGATAAATGCCTCTAGTGCGGCAAGACATTTTTGGTTCCGCAGCTCTAAAAACTCCTCTTCTTGAGGGCAGAGAGTGAATGTTGTTGGGAAGGTTCGGACGGTGGCTACTTGGTTTTTATGAGGGTTGTTTTGGATAAGCAGATTGTATAGGTTTGCGAGAAGAGAGCGATCTTTTGGTGAAAACTGTATAGTTCCTGGGTGTTCGTTAGTGCGTTGTTGGAGTACTCGAGTAACGGCAACATCATGCAGAGTGCGAGGTGCACCGATTATTTGACCTTCGCTTAGTACAGAAAGCCCGATGATTAGTAAAGATAAGAGATGTTTCACAGTAAATATCCTCATGGTATCGAAACTAATGGGTCTGTGTTCTTAGCTTTTCAAGTAAATAGGCGGTTAAGTCTGGATGTTTTTGCTCTTGTGCGCACATCACCGCTTGCGGAGTAATGCGTACTCCTTTGCTCATGAGATAGTCGATGACATCTTTTGAGTTTGATCCGGCTGCATTGAAAAGCAGGATGTCTTTTTCAAAGCGTAAGTCTGCTCCATGATCATGAAACAGTTTAACGATTTCGAGCTTGTTCCCCGCATAATAGAGCGGAATGTGCCCTGCTTGATCGCGTATTTTCATTGAATCGGGGCTCTTGGTGAGAATCTTGTTCACTTGAGCGGCGTCATTGTTTTTGACAGCTTCAAAAAGATCAGGCGCTGTAGAAGTTTTCTGACCTGATTTTTTGCGTTCAATTGCGGTCTTGATAGTGTCAATAATGGCTGGTTTTGCTTCAATAACGGCTTGTTTGAAGAGTCCAGAGATAAGCTCTGTTTCACGTTGTCCGTACAAGAAGTTGAAAGTGTTAAGGAATCCTGTGGGGCCCATTTCAGCACGTGGATCGAAGGTTTTTGAAAAATTTGGATTTTTTACCATAGGCACATAAACGACAATAGGAGCATTTGCTTCTGGTCCATCGTCATATACTGAGTAGATCTCTTCGGAGATGTTGAAAACGCGTGGGTTTACTGAGCGTAGAGAGTGATCGAGGTGAGGGAACGGTAAATCATGCGCGCGGGCATAGGCTTCTGCTTTAAAGAGCTCATCACCGTCAGCGACATTAGCGGAGAAGTCAAAGATCAGAATGACATCGGGATACCGATGGAGCAGAGGTGGTAGCGGTACGCCAAAGCTCATACCGGCATCGACAAACGTGAGGTTAAGTGTATTTTCGGCGGGGTTGCCGGGTATTTTGTAGGAGAAGTTGTGTTGTGTGGTTGGGAATGCACGGATAGAACCAATAAGCGGAACGTTAGTGACTTCTTTGAGATGTTTAAAGATAAATTCTGGTTTTAGTTTCCGTAAGACGTGGTTGTAAATATCTTTGGTCGACAGTGAGACAGCTGACCCACAAATACCCATTACTTTTCCAAGTGGAACGGGTGGTGGTGACGTGACAGAAACTCCTTTTCTGAATTCTCGTCCCCAGGCCCAGGCGGGTACTGCTGTTTTGAGATCATAGGAAGCCACTTCGTAAGGAGTAAATTCAAACCAGTAGTAGGCGAGTGTGTTTTCGTTTGGTGCATTGGCAGTGAAAATAGGGAGTGGTTTTTGTCCATCTGCTACAAAAGGAACCATTGAGTCAAGTGAAATAGACAAATAGCGCCCGATTTCTTCTTTTGAAAAAAGTGAAAGCGCAAGTAGGATGCCATAAATTTCGATAACTGATGGCGTGTCACCAAAGATGATATCTCGTGCGAGTGCGTCGGTAAATGCATTTCCCATCTGGAAGAGCATTTTTACTTCTTCTTCAAGTGGTTTTGCGATGATAGTGTTTTGTGCGCGTTGTCGTAAGAGAGGGCCAAAAGTTTGGAAGTCGAGAGCATTTATCGAATTAGCCGTTAGGCCCCAGCATCCTCCCGAGAGGCTTCCCACCACGGCAACAGTGCTCCAAACTCCTTGACGATCGAGTTCTTCCATTACCCCAGAGCTGCCAATTGTCGCTCTAAATCCGCCGCCACTGAGGCAGACGGCAATGCGGGGAAGCTCTTTTTGAGTGACTTGAATACCTGTCAGTTTTTTGATGGCAGCGATTGATACGGGAGCACGTTTGGTGAGATAGGCTGCTTCTTCGGGGCAGATGGTAAATTCTTCAAAAGAACGGACGAGCGCCTTGCGTTTTTTGTAAGGATTGTGAGTGACAAAGGTGTTGTAGAGGTTTTGGACGGCGTCTTGGCTTAGTTTGATAATATTGTTTTCAAGTTTTGCAAGAGCTTGGAGAGGCGTCATGAGTTTGCGCGTTTTCATCCCCCCGGTCTGCATACTTGCAAGGTCAAGCATGGCTGAGGTGCCTTCGGGGAGTCCTTTGGCTGGCTCGAGCGCAAGGGTGAGTTCAGGGCTTAGGGCGTTGAATTCTTCAACCATCTGGTTGAGGGGTACTTCTGCCGATATGGTGCTTAAGAGGCATAAGATGCTGAGGCTTGAGAGCCAGGCACCGTATTTTTTGTGAGAGGTGTGTGTCATAAAAATCCTTTTTTCTATATTCCGCTAATCTGCTAATCCGCTCATGGTGATACTTCGATACATTGTGCCGCCTACGGCGACATGTTTTCCCTTTGGGAAAACACTCAGTATGAGCGGTTGTATCGAACCATAAGAGCGGTAGATTCGCTAATCTGCAACTACGTTAAATGCTTTGGCAAGGTCTTCAAAGATGACGCTTTGTTCTTTCTGCTCTTTTTCAATTGCCTCTTGCATGAGTTCTTCTCGGGATAGTCTTACTTTTTTTGGAAGACGTTTTAGAAGTTCTTTTTTAATTTGTGGAAGCGCCTGCTGAATTGCAACCATGAAAATGCTTCTAACGACATCTACCTGGTCTAGGGTGTAATCAAATTGAAAGGTTCCCATAAAATCAGGTATTTTTTGTGAGAAGTCATACTTAAGCATCTTTTGGACAAAAGTGATGGCATCCTGAAATTTGGTTGGGTTTGGGAAGCCTTTTGCTTCGATAATTATGTTGAGAAGATTTGAAAGTTTTTCACAGTGTTTTTTAAGTTCTACATTTGTTGGATCATTTATCGAGGCGTTTAAAACCTCGTTATAGCTTTGTGCGTCTTTGAATATTGGTTGAGCTTTGCTTCCAAAGGCGGTATTCCAACAGAGGGTAAATTCCTGAATAATGTCGAGATAGATGCTGTTGTTTGCGATTGGAACATAGAGAATGAGAGGCATCTTGTCATTGTTTTTATCTTTTTCATCAACACCAAAAAGCGTGTAAGGAAGTTTTTTGAAGTCCTTGTATTTTATGTTTTTTATGTCGGGAAAACGAAGTTCGTTTGCTTCAGCATAGGCAGCCGCTTTTTCTAACTCAAAGCTTTTTGGCAGATCTCCCGATGAATCGATAACAACCATGAGATCAAGTGGCTCGAGAGCGTCTCGTTGGCAAAGTGGTGGGAGTGGGAGATTAAAAGAAAGCCCAGCATCGACCATTGCAAATTTCGTTACATTGCTGAATTGAGTTTCTTTAATGCCGAAGGCAATGTTATTGGCTTCGTACCCGAGAGGACGTATTGAATCGAAGTATAATTTGCTCCAACTTTGATCGACTACAGGGATAGTTTTCAGGTAACCATTTGGTTCTGGAATATTAGTGAGATCGCCTTTTGTAAAGGCGAAAGCCGACCCACAAATAGCAAGTATTTTTGAAAGTGGAAGTGGTTGGGCGATTGGATTTGTTGTTATTGAGCCTTTATTAAACGTATTTCCAAATGCATCTGCTGTTACTGCGGTTAGCAGGCGGTAGCAGGCGACTTCATAGGGTGTTATGTCGCACCACATGTAGTAGGTTATAAAATTTACTCGCGATTGAAAGTAGGTTGGAGACAGAACGGCAGTAAGGACAGGAAATGGCATTTTCCCATCTTTTACTTTTTCTGCAAGTGAACTTAACGTTGATTTTTCGCCTTTTAATGAGTAGACCGAGAGTACGTCTTCCAGTGCTGGTGCGTAGGTGTCTATTGTTCCACCCCACACTGCGGCCCCTGCTTTTTTGAGCAGATTTTTAGGACTCCATGTGCTAAAAGTCTTTTTATTGCTGTTTATTTTTTGGATAAAATCTGTAATGAATTTGTTAAATTTTACTCCAGAATAGATCCATGAGCCAATTGTCCATGTTGATCCTGAGAGTCCAACGACATAGAGCGCGGCGTCAAGGAGCCCGTTTTTTTCAAGCGTTTCGAAAGCCCCACTTATGGAATACATAGCGCGGAATCCACCGCCACTACCACAAACAGCAATGCGAAGTAATTTTGTATTTTCGATATTGAGTTTATCAAGCCCAAAAAATGTATTAAGAGCTTTAAGTGCGAGAGGTTTCCTTGCCTCAAGATAGGTTTTTTCTTGTTCGCAAAGTTCAAACGTATCTTCGGATGTTTTGCCCGGTGGAGTTGTCCAGGTTCTTGTGTGTATTTCGCCGATTTTTTCTTTTTTAGTTACTTTTATGATGCTTTCTGTTGGTTCAATGACACTAAACTCAAGTTTTGATTTTGCTTCTAAAATCTCTTTTTCCGTAGCGCCTATTTGTGGGCTGGTGAGAAAGAGTGCAAGTATGAGGAAAAATCCTCGATGACAGCGGTGTGTTCCGGTAAGCATAAAAACTCCTTTTTGATTTTCAAGAGCGACGGTTCTATGTTTTAGACTCGTACGTCTCCTTTTTGATTGTCAAGAAATGAGATTTAAAAAATAGCAGAGTTTTATCTTTGTTTTTCCATGGTCATTTTTTTAAAGAATGGACTGGTGTTTCGTTGACAGTGCTTTTGCGGTTTTGATACGTTCTCAAACGGATAGAAAAAAAAGGGGAGTTACCTTGAATAAAAGGGAGAGTAGTATGAAAAAATGTGTCAAAATAACCCTTACTGGTGTTCGGCATCCACAGGTGTTGTATGACCGCTTGAAGAAAGAGGCACATACGAGTGAGCTTGAGGGAGTCGTTGAGCTTCCTGAGTCTGATACCATTGATATTGTGGTGTTTGGTCTTAAAGACCCCGTCGATATTTTTGTTAGTGATGTTGATGGGATTGTGCTTGCTTATAATTTTGAAAAAGGTGAACACGTCCAATTTGCCGTTGAACCATTCTATAAAACAGAAGATTATCGTGGCGTTATTCGTTTTGTAAAAAAGCCTATTTTACGCCGTGTTTAAATTACCTCTCTTTAAACTCGTGGTATGCTAGTAAGCGATTACTTTTATAAATCGCTTACATTTTTTTAAAAAATTTTATGCATATCCGTCGTCTTTTGCTCTTTACGGGCTTTATTATTTTTTTGTCTGTGCAGCAGGTGATAAGCGAACCTTTATGTCGCCTCGATTTTGAGGGCAACCAGCAGCTTCAAACTTCTTTGCTTCGTGCGGAACTTAATCGCTTTGGTGATTCCCTCAAGACACTCGCACCGGCCTTTTTTGCTGAACATCTCCATGATTTTTACAAAAACTATGGATTTTTAGAAGCAAAGATTGAGGCTTCGCGCAGCAAAAACAGCTTAAAGTTTACGATTACTGAGGGCCCTGCTCTTGTGATTGACCAGGTAGATATTGTATCGTGCGATCCTACCTGTATGCGTGATGAGGTGCAAAAAAGAGCGCGTGAAGTTTTGAGTGATTGTAGTACAAAAACACCGTTTGAATTCACGTGCATTGAAAAAGGTTGTCGTCAACTCGAAGCGATATTTGCACGGGATGGATTTTCTGATGTGCGTGTTAAAAATTGGCATTTACGGCCTCATGCTCTTTTTGCGACGCATGATTCTTTTAAAAAATGTGTTTTAGAACTTGATCTGTATCTGGGTGTTCAACGTTTTGTTTCTTCAGTTCGAGCAGAATCTCCTTCAGGTGAACTGTTTAAAAATGCGTTTCTTGGTTCTCCGTGGGAGCGGGTCCCGGTCCCCTTTGATCTCTATATGATTCGTGAACAGCGTCTTTGGTTGTTACGGTTTTTTGGAGGTGATGGAGGTGATGGAGGTGATGGGGGTAATGGAGGTGATGGAGGTGGGGTGGAGTTGTCGCCTTCATGGACCTTTGTTAATAATCGGGCTGACATTGTCTGGACCTGTGTGGTGAGCGCGCGCCAGTCAGTGGTAAAAGCAGTTGCAAAAGATGAAAATTTTTTAAAAGAAGTAGAAGAGAAACGCGGCAAGCGCTGTAACGAGCTTTTTGTGCGTGGTGGCTTGCAGGTAGGTGGTCGTGGATATGCGATGCAGCTGTTCCCATTTGTGAGTGGCTCTTTTTGTTCTCGGGCTGCAAGTACAAAAGCCTCTCTTGATGTATTGTTGAGTGAGTCTTTTTGTTCTGGTTCTGCGCAGTATCAGTTTACGGTACATGATGACTGGTTGAATGGGCTCAGTGTAGAGGGGACGTCGTGGAACCCTTGTGGGTACGGCGCATCTGCTTGGTGTGGCAAATCGCGGTTGAGCAAATCGGGCTTTTATGGCCGAACGGCATGGAATGGGAGTGTGTCTGGCCGGTGGCGTGCCTGTTTTGGAGGTGGTTTTGAGTTGGTGAGTCCACCGCATTTGCTTCCGCGCTTAGTATTTTCGCCTTCGCTTTCGTACCGGTCTGAGAGACCGGGTGAGATGGGAGCGAGTGCATGGGCGGTTGAGGGAGTGCTTGCAGGTATTGTTCCCTTGAGTAGTTTTCAGAATCGGCGGACTACGCCTGCGCTTTTGAAGGCGGGACTACAGGGTGAGTATGGCCGGTTGCTTGGTGAACATCTGTACGGTGAAGTACGTGGCCGTCTTGGTATTATTGGAGGAGGTGTGTGCGCGGAAGTACATCCGTTTGATCGATTGTTTATGCGGCGTGGCGCGTTGCTTTCGGGGCTTCAGAACTCTTTTGGCGAGCAGATAGGCAGTTTTGGTTTCTGCCCTTATACCGGTTCTTGTGGAGGTACAGGACTTTTCCAGGGGCTTGCTCAGCTTTCAACACCCCTTTCTCGTTCAATGGAGCTCGCCTGTTTTGTAGAAGGCGGTCGCCTCTGGCGATCAGGCTTAGAAGGACAGTGTGACGAAAAAACAGCAGTTGTTGGCATAGGCCTTCATATCAAGACGCCTGTGGGAAAACTTTGTGCCGATATCGGCTGGGACCTTTGCAGTCCTGCACATCCACGGGATGCATTCTTCTGGTTCTTTGGATGGGATGCACGTTTCTCGTAAAAAATAGTTGTGTTGGGAATGCACTATTTTAAATAATCAAAAAAGAAATTTTAAAGTTTTTATCGGTAACCTCTTACACATTTTCAGGTTTCAAGTAAAATAGATATTTGGTTAGGGATACGAATAATACATACATAAATAATGGTCGTTTAGGTTAGAAATAAGGAGTGGTATGCAACTGAGTAAGTATATTGCACACGCGGGTATCTGTTCTCGTCGTAAATCTGAGGAATTGATACGTTCTGGTGCAGTAATGGTTAATGGGGCAGTTGTAACGGAATGGGCGCGGCGCATTCAACCAACTGATGAAGTGGTGTGTCGTGGTAATTCCGTAAAGCCTGAAGAATTTGTTTACGTAGTGCTCAATAAGCCAACGGGAGTTGTAACAACGGTTTCTGATGAGCAGGGGCGTAAGACGGTGCTTGATCTTATTGAGTTAGACAAGCGTGTTCGTTTGTATCCAGTTGGTCGATTAGACTGCATGTCTTCGGGGGTTTTGCTTCTGACTAATGATGGTGACTTGGCGCAACGGCTTGCGCATCCAAGTAATCAGATTGAAAAGCAGTATCATGTTGTTTTGACGCGTCCGTTGAGTCGTTCCCATATTCAACAATTGCATCAAGGGGTACAGATTACTGAAGGCGTGGTAAAGGCTGATGAGTTGATGCAGGTACCGGGTCGTTCGGCCGAGTGTATTATTTCTCTCCATAGTGGGCAAAATCGGGTTGTTCGGCGCATGTTCCACAAGCTTGGATATGTGGTGAGACGGCTTGATCGTGTTTTTTATGCGGGCATTACCCAAAAAGGGCTTGCTCGTGGAGAATGGCGCTTGCTCAGCAAAGAAGAGATTGTGCAGCTTTCGGTGCCTACTAAGAAGACAGTCTCTGAAAAAGCAGTATAAAAACTATTTTTTCTTGGGAAGATCAAGTAGCCGATTAAGACTATCTTCGGGGCAGTCATCAAAGTGATTTTGAGCCAAGGAGAGTAGTTTTTCTTGTAGCTTTTTTTTATCGATTTTCATGTCATTCACGAGCCATTCGAACAATTCAGGCGATTGTGGCCCAAAGGTGGCCCAGATGCGATGGGCAGATTTTTGCTCGGGGTAGCTTTCGGTCGTTGTGGGTTCGTCGAGCTCTTTTCCAAATTTTTCTGGTTCAGTTGCATCCCATGGACCAGCTGACAACGAAACGTGTACAAGGGCTGTGCTGATACTGAGAAAAAAGAGCGAATATTTTTTTGTCATAATCTTTCCTTTTTTAGACCTGTTTTTAGGTAAGTGCAGGTACGAGCGTTATTTCTTTCATCTGCGGTGCGACTTCAATACGGACACGTAAGGGTACCGTGAGGCTTTCTTCATGCCAATCGAATGGCAATTGGGGCATGGATGTCGTCTGAATAAGTTCTTCGATATAGCGGTTGATAAAAGGATAGGGCGAGCGCTTTTCAAACGAAATTTCTGTGATCGTTCTTGTGTTGGAGAGTGTAATCCAGACGGTAATGGTATGCAGTTCGATTGCTTGCCGTGAAACAGGGAGTGGCCGTTGGTGCGAAGTATCACAAATGGCGTAAACCAATTTGTTTAAAAAGAGTTCGTTGCCAAGTCGTTCTGCGTTGCCTTTTGCATATGAAGATCCTTCTCCAGAGCCTCCGCCGGAGCTTGCTTCTTCATGTTCTGGTTTTCCGTAGCGTCGTTCGAGATAGGTTCTAAAGTTTTGATCCCAGGCTTGTGCGGCAGCTGTTTGTTGTGTAGTTGGAGTCTCTTCAATTCCTTCACTATTTTCTTCTCTCTCGTCTGTTTCTTCAGCGCGTTTTTCGGTGACGAAAGAGGCGCTTCTTGTTGGCATATCTTTTTTAATCCAAGCGCTTTTTGAGCTGCGTGGGCGTCGTGGCTTTTGAACGGGGGCTGGCTCGCTGGGCAAACGGTCTTCACCTTTTTTCCCCAGACCATCCTTTTCACCTTTTTGAGTCCCCGCTTTTTGTGGATCAAGCACAGAAAGGGGGGATTCGCTTGGGCGTTGCGGCCGCTTAAAAGTGACGGGTGGTGAAATTGGTTTTTGCTGGGTTAGTGGGGGCGATGGAGGTAATGGAGGTGTGTGTGCTTGAGGTTGAGATGGTTGTGTCCAGCGGACGGGCGCGGGGTGACTTTTTTTTGGTGCAGCTCCGGAGCTTTTGTTGAGGGTCGGTGTGGCGAGTGCGGGGAAATAGGTCTGTGGAATTTCAAGAAAAATAAGAATGAGGAAGAGACAATAGCAGAGCAGTGCAAGTATCAAAGCATAGAATGCTTTGGCTCGATCTCTTCTCTGTAATAAAGCCTCGGGGCTTGTGAGTTGATCTTCTTGCCATGGGTATAGCTGTTTGCTATGAGTTTCTGGTGGTTGTGCTACCGCTTCTTTTTTGTCCATTTGCTTTCTCTGCTCCTTCTCCCTCTAGGGTAGCACAGGAATTTTGTTTGATGATAGACCATGAGTGATAAAGAAGATGTTTTTTGTTTTTTGAGATAAGAAGAAAGCGGATAAGTTCGTCTAAGAGCCCGGAAGAAACGGTGAACGGAAATCCTGATTCAATGAGCCATGCAAGAAGAATCTGTTTCTGTAAGAAGGGATGAAGCTCTGCAAAAGCGGGCAATAAAAGTTGCCGTTGAGAATTTTTTTGTACAATGCTGACTTTTTCAAGTGTTTTATGGGTAGTGGTTTGAATAAATTCATCTGCTTCTTGAAGGTGTGCCATAGTCCGTTCGAGTGACGCATCAAATCGTGTATCGCACGTACGGAGTGCGGGGATGATGGTACTTCTAATTCTGTTGCGCAAAAAGCGAGGGTCTTTGTTTGTTGGATCTTCGAGATAAGAGAGGGCCTGCGCGTGTAAAAAGGTAAGAATCTCTTCTTTTGTGCAACAGAGCAGTGGGCGGATATAATTTTTGTGATGATTTTTGTATTGAGGCCGTATGCCAGCAAGTCCGGTTACGCCTGCTCCCCGTAAGAGACGAATAAAAAACGTTTCTATCTGGTCGTCATGATGGTGTGCAAGTGCAATGGCGGTAGGGTTGTGTGGAGAAGCGTATTTTTGTGCAACCTGCTCAAAAAATGTACGGCGCAAGAGCCGCCCCTGTTCTTCGAGCGAACCGGATGATTTTTTTGTGATGGTAATATCACGAGCATGAGCATGTTCAAAAAGAACGTCATAGCGAGTGGCGTAGCTTTTGCAGAAGTCGATATCGGCGGCGCTGTTTTCTCGCCATCCATGGTCAAGGTGGACGGCTACAAGTGTGAGTGAGTATTCTGTTTTGAGTTGCGAAAGAACATGGAGTAAAAAGACCGAATCGGGCCCTCCTGAGAGCCCGATAATAATGGTCGTGTTTTTCTGAAGAAGATCCCATGTTGCGCAGTATGAACTAACGCGTGAAATGAGATCTAATTCTTCAGGCTTCTTATTTTTAGGCATCAATGTTTTTTGCAAAGTGGCCACGTTCTTCAATAAAAGTGCGTCGTCCTGCGACATCATCGCCCATCAATGTGGTGAACCAGAGGTCTGCTTTGACTTCATCGTCAAGCGTTACTTGGAGGAGTGATCTGCTTGTCGCATCCATTGCTGTTTCTCCCAGTTGATCTGGATTCATTTCACCAAGACCTTTGTAGCGCTGAATGTTCATGTATGGCTTTGACGCTTCTTTGAGCATTGAAGAAAGCTTTCGAATTCCTTGCCCTTCAAAGCTCTTGTTTTGCGTGATGAGTTCGAGTGTCCAGGGTTGCGTTAGTTTTGAAAGAGGACGTTGTAATTCGCCAGCTTTTCGTAATTCAGTGTGCGCCAATAATTTAAGCGGTACTTTAAGCGTATGGTTTGCCGAAGAGAACACAATCACCGTTTCTGGTTCTCCCTCTTGGACAGTTCCATCTTCTGTTTGGAAGGTTTTTGCTGTTTTTTCTATCGTCACCGTTCGATCGGATAGTGCGGAAATAAGTGCTTTATGGAGTGCGTCGAGGTCGTTTTTTGTATACCAATCGCTTTGGCTTATTGCGGCGGCTATGCCGTCACTGTCACTGGGCGCGATATGCAAAATATTTGAAACTGATTCAAGGTGCTGATCGTAAGCTTCGAGATCTGCAAGAAGTTGTCTCAATTCTTCATTGCTGAGTGGTGTATTTTGGCAAATAAGACGCGTCGATTCTTCTGCCCAGTTGATAAGAAAATGCTTAAATGAGCGTTCGTCTTTAAGGTATTGTTCTTTTTTTCCAATCTTAACTTTGTAGAGTGGTGGTTGTGCAATGTAGAGGTAACCATGCTCGATGAGTGGCTTCATGTAGCGGAAGAAGAAAGTGAGCAATAGGGTGCGAATATGTGATCCATCAACATCGGCGTCGGTCATGAGAATAATTTTGTGGTAACGTGCAGCGGTAATATCAAAAGTATCTTTATTGATGCCGCATCCAACTGCTGCAATAAGGGCTTTAATTTCTTCGTTTGAAAGAGCGCGATCAAGACGTGCTTTTTCGACATTCAAAATTTTACCGCGAAGGGGCAATATTGCTTGTGTAAAACGGTCCCGTGCGTTTTTTGCAGAACCTCCTGCAGAGTCACCCTCAACGATAAACAGCTCGCTTTTTGAAGGATCATCGCTGGAACAGTCTGCTAGTTTGCCCGGGAGAACGGTTGACTCAAGAACATTTTTCCGGCGAGTGATATCACGCGCTTTGCGGGCTGCTTCACGCGCTTGCATGGTGATGAGCGCTTTTTGAAATATTTTCCGTGCAATAGCGGGGTTTTCTTCAAAGTAGGTATCAAGGAAATTAAAGAACCATGAACTCACCAGTCCTTTGACTTCGCTGTTTCCGAGTTTTCCTTTGGTTTGTCCCTCAAATTGAGGTTCTGGAATTTTGATGCTCAAAACACAGACGAGTCCTTCGCGGACATCGTCACTCGAAAAAGTATCGTCTGCTTTGAGAAGACCTAATTCAAGAGCGCGTTTATTACATGCTTTGGTAAGGGCAGCTTTAAATCCGGAAACATGAGTACCGCCATCCGCTGTATTGATATTGTTCACAAAAGAGAAAAGCTGCTCGTCGTAGCCATCGTTATACTGAAACGCGCATTCAAAAATACAGTCATCACCTTCATAGTGATTAAAAATAACTTCAGGGAAGAGCGGGGTCTTTTTCCGGTTAACATGCTCAACAAAAGAGACAATGCCACCTTCAAAGAAAAAATGCTCTTCTTTATTGGTACGTTCATCAGCAACATTTATCGTGAGCCCTTTATTAAGAAACGCGAGTTCGCGAAAGCGGGCTGCTATACGGTCGTAATTGAATTCTACCGTCTCTTTGAAAATTTCTGGATCGGGATAAAAGCGAACAAGGGTTCCTCGTTTGTTGCTTGGACCAACAACGGCGAGTCGTGCGGCTGGTTTACCCTGGTGGTAGGTCTGGTGGAATTCTTTACCGTTTTGGAAAACAGTAACTTCTAAAGTAGAAGAGAGCGCGTTAACAACTGAAACACCAACTCCGTGAAGACCGCCAGAAAATTTATAAGAATCTTTATCGAATTTACCGCCGGCATGCAATTTGGTGAGTACAACTTCTGTTGCAGAAACACCTTCTTCAGCATGAATGTCAGTAGGAATTCCTCGGCCATTGTCCATGACGGAGCAGGAGCCATCTTCGTGAAGCGTAACATTAATGGTATCGCAGTGTCCTGCGAGTGCCTCATCAACGGAGTTGTCGACGACTTCATACACAAGATGGTGAAGTCCAGAAGGTCCGGTTGTTCCAATATACATGCCCGGACGTTTGCGAACGGCTTCTAAGCCTTCCATTACACGGATTGACTTAGCTGAATACGTAGAATTTTGAGCTGGGTCGGAGTTTTGAGACGACATGCCTTGCCTTTCGAAATTACTTTGCGGGTAAAAATAGACGCGCATACATCTTGTGTATTAGCATTATGATTGTACGTGAAGGAAGAGTTTTTGCCAAGGTTATTACTGGTTTTTGTCCAATGGAATATTCTGAGAAAGATGCGGTTTTTATGCAAAACGCGCTGCAATTGGCGCGACGGGCTTTTGAACAAGATGAGGTGCCAGTAGGTGCGCTTGTTATTTCGCCAGGAGGTGAGATATTAGGCCAAGGGTACAATCGGACCGAAGAGCTTGGGTGCCAGGACCAGCATGCTGAGATGATCGCTATTCGGCAGGCATGCGCATTGCGGGGTGACTGGCGTCTTGATGATTGTACACTCTATGTGACGCTTGAGCCATGTGTTATGTGTTTAGGATGTATTGCATTAAGTCGTATTGGTCGTCTTGTTTTTGGGGCAGATTCACCACACTATGGATACCGTGGGCAACGGGAGGATCTCTGTCGACTCTATGCGCAGACGATAAAGAATGTGACGACGGGTGTCTGCAAAGAAGAGGTTGAACTGCTTTTAAAGGAGTTTTTTAAAAAACAGAGAAAAAGGGATGCTGTTTAACGGCTGCCTAGCGGTTGTGGCCATTTTGACAAAAAGTGGCTTAAGAAGTATACTTATCGAGTATTGTTCTTAACATTATATTGTTTAAAATAATAATAGAAATTATGTCTTAGTGGAGTAAAAAATGAATAAAAATAGATTGTTTTTGGCGTGTGCGTTTATTGCCTTTGGCGCGGTTTTTTCGAGTAATGTCTTTGGGACATTAGAGCAACCATCCAAGCCTGAGCAACAAATTGTTTCTAATGAACGGGTAGAAGAAGATTCCACTACCAAAATAGCTTCCGATTTGCAAGAAAACAATAAAAAGCTTAAAGAAGCGCTTAAAGAAGCTCTTGATAAAAGCAAAGAGAATGAGAAAAAACTTGAAGAAGCCGTTAAGAAAAATAAGCAGCTTAAAGAAAAGAATAAAAAAAACATAACGCTTCAAGAAAAGCTTAAAAAGCGTGAAAAAGAGCTTGAGGAAAATCTCACTTTTGAGCGTGAAAATATTAAAGAACTTGAAAAAAATATTAAAAATCTTAAAAAAAGTAAAAACTTCAAAGACGCCTTTAATACAGTGTCTTTAGAAAAGAGAGATCTTCAAGAAAGATATGACGAGCTTAAAAATAAGTACGAACCGACTGCCTCAGAAGAAGAACTTAGGAAGCAGCAGCTCTTGAAACAAGAACAGGCAACAAGGGAAAAGCATTCGCAAGACCGATGGTTTGGTTTTTCGACGGGTTTTGCGGTTCCTTTCATCTACTCACTTTTTGCAGGTAAAACATTTGACTCGTTAAAGTTTGGTATGTCTGAGAAGGCGTCGCGCACAACTTTAGAGGCCTCGTTAGGTTTGATGGCAATCAATGCAGTTTTTTCGAGTATGACTTATACCCCTGGCAAAGAGGCTATACATCGCCATCTTTTTAGAAATCAATGGGCTATGATTAATCCTATCGCCAAAATGTGGCTGGGCCCTGTCGCCTGTGCATTGGTAAAAGACCATTGTGTGCTTCCTTTTATCTCATCGTCATTTTTTAGTCTGGTGCAAAGCGAGTATGACAATGAAGGCAACAGAATGGCTTGGTCGCATCAAGCGGGTATTTTAAGTGGAATGCTTGCAGGACGTACGTGCAATGAGGGTATTAAATTTGTTGGCCGAATGCTTTCTCGTAACAAGGCGCAAGCGGCTTTTTCCGTTTAAAGAAGTGTTTTAATTATATTTTAGTGGAGTAAAAAATGAATAAAAATAGATTGTTTTTGGCGTGCGCGCTTATTGCCTTTGGTGTCGGTCTTTCGAGCAATGTCTTTGCAATGGCAAAGACTAATAATGAAAATACAAAAAAGACTAATAATGAAAATACAAATCTGAAAGACAAAGTTGCTAAAGAACAAGAATTGAAAAAGCAGATGCAGCGCTCTAAAGAGATGTGGTTTGGTTTTTCAACTGGTTTCCTATTCCCCTTTATCTATACATGTGCTACCAGAAAATCATTTAGTTCAACATCACTTCGTCTTCCTGAAAACGCATCAGCGATAGCTCGCTTTGGTGCCGCTGGGTTTGGTGGTGTTTCTATAATTAATGTGATTACTAGCAGTCTATGCCATGATGTTAACAGCAAAGAAACAGTCTGGGATGCTATACGTGGCAACGAGTTGTCTATGATCAATTTTGCAGGACGCAATCTTGTCGGGCCTTTAGCCTGTATGTTCGTCAATGATCACTATGGTTCGCCGCTTGTTCTCTCTTTATTATTTAGCGCTTTTGGCATGTTTAAAAGACTGCAGATAGAGGTTCCCGACCATTACCTTACATCTCGCGTACTAGGCGGGAAAAGAGCATCTTGGTCTCGTCAGGCTGGTATTGTAAGTGGAATGCTTGCAGGCCGTCTGTGCAACCAGGGGATCAAGCTTGTTGGGCAATTGATTGCTCGGAACAGAGCTCTGGTTGCACCTGCTGCTTAAAGTTATTTAAGATTAGAAGAAAAAATAAAAGAGCGTCTTAGGTTATAAAAAATCTAAGACGCTCTTTTTTGCGCACTCTTTAAAAATTCAGAAGAATTTACTTTGGAGCGGTTTTTGTGCTTTGCTCTGCTTCAAGTCGCATTTCTGTTAAAGCTTCCCGAACTGCCTTCTTGATGTACCATTTTCTGATAGTAAAATCGATTGCAAAGACGCCAAGAATGAGCAATGCGAGAAAAATAACAGCGACCAGGAGTTTCATGAATTGTGCTTTTACTTTGAACATGTTGATTCTTTCTTAAAAAAGACTTATTTAATGAATTTCTGCCTACAAGTATACCATATCTGCTGTTTTCAACACATTTACTGATCAGAGTGTTGAGCTCTCAGAGAAAACTGCTATAATCAGAAAGTGTGCCGATGTAGCTCAGTTGGTAGAGCAATTGATTCGTAATCAGTAGGTCGGCGGTTCAAGTCCGCCCATCGGCTCCATGAATTTTATTACATGGATTTTTTTATTGTATAATCACGCAAAGGACTTGTTGGAGCTATGAGCGCTGTAAAAACAGAAAAAGCTACACGTACAACCAAAGCTAAAACAGCTGGTTCAACGTCAAAAGCTGCGCCTAAAAAGGCTGAAAAAGCGGTAAAAACCTCAAAGGTTGAATCGACTGAAGTGGTAAAAGCAACAAAGAGTGTGGCAAAAGTAACGGATGCTGAAACTGTTGTCAAGGCGCCTAAAAAAGCCGCTGCGCCAAAGCTTGCATTGCTTGGTCAGGGCACTGGTCGTCGTAAGTCATCGGTTGCGCGTGTTTTCTTGCGTCTTGGTAAGGGTGAGATTGTTGTAAACAAACTTCCTTATGAAAAATATTTTGATACCGATATTGCTCGTTTAGCAGTAAAAGGTTTGATAAATACGATTCCTGATGTAGCGCGTTATGATGTTCTTGCAACCGTGCAAGGTGGTGGTTCTCATGGACAGGCCGATGCATTAAAGCTCGGTATCGCCCGTGCGCTTTTACAGGCAAATCCTGAATTAAAGCCGACTCTTCGTTCGAATGGTTTTTTAACCGTTGATGCTCGTCTTAAAGAGCGCAAAAAGTTTGGCAGAAAAGCAGCACGTCGTGGATTCCAGTTCGTTAAGCGTTGATCTTGTCGAGCAAGTCTCTTTTTTAAGGGGTATGGGACATGTGCGGAATTGTTGGCTACGTTGGTAGGGGTTCGAGTCGAGCCTTTGTAATGTCTGGGCTTGAGCATCTTGAGTATCGTGGTTATGATTCTGCCGGTTTTGCGTGCATAGAAAGCGCATCCGGAAAACTGCTTTTTGCAAAAGCGGTTGGTAGTTTGCATAGTCTAGTGCGAAAGCTTGACGGCAGCAGTATCGATGGATCTGTTGGCGTGGGGCACACGCGGTGGGCGACGCATGGAGCTGCTACGGAGCTTAATGCCCATCCACATTTTAGTGCAGATAAGACGATTTCGGTCGTACATAATGGCATTATAGAAAATTATGGAGTCTTAAAACAGCGGCTCATTCAGCAGGGTTATTCGTTTAGTTCTGAAACCGATACAGAAGTTATCGCCCATCTCTTTGACGAAGTGATGCAACGGATGTCTGGTCTTGAGCAGGTAGTTCAGGCGGTTGTTGAGCAGTTGCAGGGCGCATTTGCCTGTGTTGTGCTTCTCGAGCGTTATCCGGATTATCTGGTGGCAATACGTAGGCGTTCGCCGCTCTGTATAGGGCTTAGCTCTGGGCAACAGTTTGTTGCTTCTGATGCGGCAGCGTTTGCAGAGCATACGAGAGATGTGCTTTTTATGCCTGATAGTAGCTATGCTCTTGTTGAGCGGGCTGGCGTCAGGTTATTTTCTTTTGCTGGATTGCCGCTTGATTATGTTCCCATGCGTGTTGATGCGCAGTGGTTGCGTTCTACCAAAGAAGGGTTTGAGCATTTTATGCTCAAAGAAATTTATGAACAGAAACGAGTGCTTCAAGAGACAGTTGCTTTTTGCAGTACGTTGAGTCAAGACGCATGGAAGCAGACTGGTTTTTCTGCAGAAGTTGTACATGACCTGCGTGAGCTTTTCTTTGTTGCCTGTGGAACATCTGCACATGCGGCTCAAATAGCAGCATTCTTTTTTGAGCAGATCGATCAGATTCGAGTGTCGGTTGAGTTGGCGTCTGAATTTCGGCATCGTGCGCTTTTTGGCTTTGATCATTCAGTCTTTGTTTTTCTTTCACAGTCTGGTGAGACGGCGGATACTTTAGAAAGTTTGCGTGCTGTGCATGAGGCTGGATTGCGTACCTTTTCTTTGGTAAATGTGCCACAGAGCACTATGGCACGCGAGTCTGATGGGCATTTATTGACGCAAGCAAAGCGAGAAGTTTCGGTTGCTTCTACTAAATCATTTACGTCTCAGGTGGCTCTTCTTTATTGGCTTGCCTTCCGTATAGCTTATGAAAAAGGGCTTGTACCCCAAGATGCGTTAGCTGAGTGTCAGCAAGATCTTTTGGTGCTCGCAGAAGTTTTTGAAGAGGTTATGGAGCGATATGATTCATTTATCGCACATGATTGGGCTCCTCGTTATGCGGCCTATGAAAAATTTATTTTCTTGGGACGACAGATAAGTTATCCTTTGGCGCGTGAAGCAGCGCTGAAGCTTAAAGAAATTGCGTATTGCTTTGTTGATTGTTATCAAGCGGGTGAATTAAAACATGGTCCCATTGCGCTTGTCGAACCACGTGTCCCTGTATTTCTTTTTTCGGTTCTTGATGAAGGCGTTTATCGTAAGCTCATCGGCAGTGCCCAAGAGGTGAAGGCGCGTGAAGGCCGGTTGGTGATTTTTGCTTTTGAAGGGCAGGATGAGCTGATAGCACTCGCTGACGATGTCTTTATTATCCCTCATGTAAAGCCGTTGTTGGGGCCACTCGCCATGACGGGAATCATGCAATTATGTACTTATCATATTGCGCGTGTTCTTGGCCATTCCATTGATAAACCAAGAAATTTGGCGAAGTCGGTAACGGTCGAATAAAAAAAGAGAGGTGGTATGAAGAAGATTGCTCCTATTCGTCCTTTGACGACTATTTTTTCCTATGTATTTGTGGGCGTTGTTGCGCTCTTGGTCCTTTTTCCTGCACTGCTTTTGCTGGCAATTTTGCCTGAAAAGCAGCGTCGAAGCAATACCGTTATTTTCTGGTCTCTGGATCTTTTTTATCGCAGTGTTATTTTTTCACTAATGGAGGTAATGGAGGTAATGGAGGTAATGTAATTTGGGTGGCGAATCATCAATCATCAATAGACATTCCACTTTTGGGGGCTTTGTTGAAGGGAAGACCACATATCTGGTATGCGCTCGCTTATTATGCGCGTAAGCCGATTTTGGGTTTCTTTATTAAACGAATTGGCTTTGCTCTTGATCGAGATTCTGCGTCAGGATCTGCGCATGGACTTTTGCGAGGGCTCAGGGCCTTGAGTAAAAATCCGTGTGATGTGATGATTTTCCCTGAGGGTGCTCGGTTTAACGATGGAAACGTGCATGAGTTTTTACATGGCTTTGTGGTTATTGCACGAAAAACAAAGCTGCCAGTGGTGCCTGTTTATATGCCTTTCAATGGACGAGTGTACCCACCAGAGGCTTTTTGGCTTCGGCGACACCATTTGGTTGTTTTTGTAGGGCCTTCATTTGAATTGCTTTCCGATGAAACGGATGAGGCGTTTGTGGCGCGTGTTCGCGGTTGGTTTTTAGAAAAACAGGCTCTTATTAACGTTTAAGTCATCATGATACTTCGTTTTCTTTATCCACTCGTTTTTATTTTTGGTAGTTTGCTTTTAATTGGAACCTGGTTTTTTCTGCGGTATTGGCGGCGACATATTCGGTATGTCTATCCATTTGTTTCCTTTATAAAAGCGCGTGGCGTCTTACGTGTGCAGACTTTTTCGATAGACCGGCTTGCGAAGACTTTGCGTTGGCTTGCTCTTTTTTTGCTCTTGGGTGTTGTTGCGCGTCCGCAATGGTGTGATGAGTCATCACGGGTGAAAAATAATGGGCGTGATATTGTTTTGGCGCTTGATGTTTCGGGGAGTATGCAGTTGTTTGATGACCTCAACGACCGGCGTATTCGCTTTGATGTGGCAAAAGCAGAGGTTGCTCGTTTTATTGATCGCCGTACTGACGATCAAATTGGTCTAGTACTCTTTGGTGCTGCGGCGTTTTCTCGTTGTCCTCTCACGTACGATAAGCGTTTATTGCAAAATTTGGTGCAGTCGCTTCAGCTTGGTCTGGTCAATCCTAATGGTACAGTCTTATCAGTAGCGCTTGCTATGGCGGTTAATCGGCTTCGTGCTTCACCTGCAAAAAGTAAGATTATTATTATGCTGACTGATGGCGCACCAACACCCCAGGATATCGAGCCAGGGCCTGTTATTGAGCTGGCAAAAAAGGGAGGTATCAAGGTATATACGATTGGAGTCGGTGGAAGCGCCGGGGGCTATAGCGAAGTGCCTTTTCATGGTGTTGTTCAGTGTGATACCCCGCGCAACGATTCTCTTCTGAAAGAGATTGCTGAGCAGACGGGGGGCCGTTTTTTTAAGGCCGAAAGACCAGATGATGTAGCGCATGTTTATGGTGAAATTGATGCGCTTGAAAAAACTGAATATACCGTTCCTTTATACACACGTTATAGAGAGCTGGCCCCTTTTTTACTTTTATTGGTTTTGAGCCTTTTGGCAGGTGAAATTGCCATTCGATGGGTATGGGTATTGCCATGAAAGATATGCTTTTTGGTATTACATGGGCGAATGCTGAGTGGGGCTTATGGTTGCTTCCAGTTCTTTTCTTTTTGGTGGGGGTGGTTATCTGGTCTGTAAAGCGTCAACAGGCATGGTGGCGCACGATTGCAGGTGAGCGTTATGTGCACGAGCGCCTTGAACATGCTTCATCAAAAAGGCTCTGGATAAAAATGGGTGCAATGAGTTGTGCATTGTTTTTTCTAGGGGTAGCTCTTTTGCGTCCACAATGGGGAGAAAAAGAGGAGCTCGTTGTGCGGCAGGGGCGTGATATTGTGATAGCTCTTGATATTTCGCGCAGTATGTTGGCGGATGATTGCCATGGTGACCGCCTTGAACATGCAAAAATGAAAGTGCTTCAGCTTCTTGAGATGGTAACTGCAGATCGAGTAGGACTAGTTATTTTTTCTGGAGATGCGCTCGTACAGTGCCCTTTGACAAGCGATTATGAAGCATTTCGTATGTTTTTAGAAGATCTTTCTGTGGAGACGGTCTCTTCGGGGTCCACGCATATTGGTGGAGCTCTTGAAAAAATAGCGATGCTTTTTGAGGGGCAGCAGGAGCAGAACAAAACGAGAGAACGAGGCGCAACGCGTCTTGCGATACTTTTTTCTGATGGAGAAGACTTTATAGGAGGAAGTGATGCTGCGCGTAAAAGTCTTTTTGATGCAGGAGTGCAGGTGTGCGCCGTTGGTGTTGGAAGTAGCGATGGGGCTCCTATTCCTTTATATGACCACCGTGGTGTGCGGAGTGGTTTTCAGAAAGATGACCAGGGACACATTGTTATTTCACGTCTTAATGAGTCTTTTTTGAGGTCGCTTGTAGTGGGGCAAAAAGGAATTTTTATTCGCTCTACATTTGACGCAGCCGATGTTTGTGCAATAAAAAAATGGGTTGATCGTTTTGAAAAAAGACCGTTTGAGAGTCGTGAACAACGACAGCGAGAAGAGCAGTTTTTTTGGTATGCGGCAATGGCGTTTTTGAGTCTTTTGGTTGAGATGGTCGTATGAAGAGGTTTACTGTTTTTTTGATTGGATTTGTGGGAACTCTTTTTGGTGAGTCTGCTGAACTTATGCAAGCAGAAAGGCGTCTTGTTGCTAATCCTGACGATGAACGGGCGCTTTATAATGTTGGTGTTTTGGCATTCCGTGAAGGTGATATTCAAAAGGCTTCTGATGCTTTTTCTTGCCTTAAGCCGCGATGTGAAAATGGCCATATTGAGTGTGCGCGGGCGGAACATGTTTTTTATAATGCCGGAAACGCAGAGATGAAACTCGAAAAATATGCAGAGGCAGAAAAAAGTTTTGAGGCGGTATTGCGTTATAATCCAAACAATGGTCATGCACGCGAAAAGAGAGATCTTGCTCGTTTATTACAACAACAAAAGCAACAACAAAAGCAACAGCAAGAGCAGCCGCGAGAAGAACAGAATCAGCAACAAAAAACAGAAAAACAGCAGCAGGAGCAGCAGTCTTCTCAAGACCAGAAAGAGCAGCAGCCCCAGGCAAAACAAGAGCAGCAGAAAGAACAACAAGAATCGTCGCAAAAGAGTGAGCAGAACACCAAAGAAAACAAAGGGCAGAAGCAGAAGGGTGAGCAGCAGAAAGAAGAAGAGGGGACCGCCGCTCATTTGGGCAGTGATCGCGAACAAAATGAAAAAAAATTCACGACTGCCGATAAGCAATTTTTGTGCAAGATAGATCAATTAGATCGCCAAGGAAATCAAGAGCTTACACGCTATCAAGTTGAGTGTATGAAAGGCCAAGATGCGCGATATAACTGGTAAACTTTTTGTACTATTTATGCTTTCTGTTTGGTGGCCAGGGGGCTTACTAAAAGGGGAATCTCTTTTAGTAAAGCACGTTGCTCCAGTCGATGAGCAACAGGTGCCGGTTCGTGTGGCATGTCGATTGCTTAAATCAAAAGTTTTTATTGGGGAGCGATTGGAATACGAGGCAGAGCTTGTTTTTGATGCACGTCGAGTTGAGATCAAAGGGATTGCACTTCCTGCTTGTCGTACTCAAGATGAGATTTTCGCCACTGAATCGCCTCGCGAGCCGCGACGTGATTCTCTTGATATTGATGGTCGACCATGGACTCGCCTTGTGTGGCATGGTGCTTTTTATCCAAAAAGTGAGGGTGTCTTTCAATCTACAGCGTTTGGAATCGAGTATGTATCACTCGAGAAACAGAGCGAGCGAACGCGGTTAGGTTTTTTTGGAGCATTTAGTTTTGACCAGCGTGCACTGGAATCTCTGGAGGCAGAAGCACCGCGTGTTTTGGTTGAAAAACTTCCCGTAGGCACAGAAAAAATAGCCGGAGTTGGGCTGTATCATGAGTGTCGATTTGTTATTGATCAGACATCAATTGCGTGCGGGGAAGCGGTGCAGTGCTCGTTGTTCTGCAAAGGGGTCGGGAGCGCAGGTTTTTTTGGCATGCCAGCTCTTCAGCTCCCAGAAGGGTGCGTGATCTATCCTTCTGATATTCAACGTGTTTCTGACGGTACTGTTTTTCGGTTTGTGGTGCAGTGTAACAGAGAGGGATCTCTTACGATTCCAGAGCAGAAGATTTATTTTTTTGATCCTGAGCAAAAACGGATGTGTGTCTGCAAAACAGGTTTAATCTCTCTCGAGGTTTTGCCGCGTGTTGCTCACCCGTTAACAGAAGAAAAACAGCAAGATTCCTCTACGTGTGATGAGTGTGAAGATGAAGATAATGCTGATACTATGTGCATTCTTGCCGATGATGAGTGTTCAATTTCGTTTATTCGGCGTATGGAAATACCAGCAAATATTTTTTTAGAGTTGCTGTTTTTATTAGTGGGGATGCGTGTTCTTTTTGCGTGGAGAGTTACTTTTTTACAATTTATAAAGGGACGATATGCGCGCATTAAAAGGCAGCGAAAGATAAAACAATTGCTTTGTATGCTGAATGGGCTTGTTGTTGAATGGGATCAGATCTATCTCTTTTTTAGTGGTGAATTGGTATCGAACGTGGTAAAAGAAGTAGGATGGAAGACGTTCTGGGAGTTGTTACAAGAAGTGCGTTTTAGCCCCTCTATCCCGCGCGAATTGGATGAACGATTGAGAGCGCTTTGCCGGCAATGGTTACAACAGATACGGAAAATGCATTGAGAAAATATGATGAAGCGGTATACTCTTTTAGCAGGTTTGATATGTATGGTGGCTCATTTGTCGTTTATATTTTCTGTTAATAAGAGCGATGAAGAGAGGGCTGGATATAAAGCGGTTTTGCGTAGACAGTCGTTATATGCTTCTCCGGGGCAATTGAAAATTTTTGAAAAACGCATTGCAGATATAAAGGCTGATGATGCGGGCTGTGTTGAACAAGAGCCCGTTGGTATGAGCCGTTATGTGGGGCAGTTTTTGCCTTTTATTGTTATGCAATGTTTATTTCTTTTGTGTTTGGGGAGCGCGCTTTTTTTTGTTCATTGGAAGAGCCTTGTTGGAGTAATTTTTTTTGCTTCTCTTCTGGTTCTTGGTTCCTACGAGCGACAAAAAGAGCGATGCGTTTTGTTCTGTGATACTCCTCTTTACCTTGGCCCTTCATATGATTATCCCAAATGCGGAGAACTTCCGAAGTTTTCTGAATGCGAACGATATGGCAGTAGAAAAAACGGACACGATACGTGGATCCAAGTAAAAGCAGGAGCACTCGTTGGATGGATTGTGGATGGATGTTATAAAAAAGCTGAGTAAGATACCACTTGTTTTGGTGGCTCGTGTAACTATTTTCGGAGCAATGCTTCTCTGTGTTTGGAGCTTTTTTGCTTATTGTCATGCTCGGGAGTTGCTCGACCTCGGTCTTTCGCTTTCAAAGCGACGGAATAGCCATTCTGTTGTTGCGTGTAATCAGAATCAGGCGGAGTTTAATCCTGTTAATCGGGACAAAGTTCACTTGCAGGTGATTGCGCTTTCTCTTGCAAAAAAACATGGCCACAAAATGGAAGCTTCGGTTCGAGATCTGTATAAGCAGACCAAAAAATTGCCGCAGAAAAAAGAGAGTAAGCCGGTCAAAAAGTTGGTCCGTGTCAAGCGTTCTTGTCCTGCGTTTGTACCTGCAAAACATACCGTTGCTTTAAAAAACAAGAACAGCGTGGTGCCACACACAAGAAAAATTCAAGGCAAAAAAATTCTGCAGACATTGGCTGCATCCGCTGTGTGGGACCCACGGTTTTCATTACCGATTCAATCAGGAAAGTTTCGAATAACGTCGCCTTTTGGGTGGCGAAAAATCAGAGGAAGACGCGAGTTCCATGGGGGCGTTGATATGGCTGCTCCAAAGGGAACCCCGGTTAAGGCCGCAGGTGCAGGAACGGTGGTGCATGCGGGATTTATTCGTGGATTTGGTAATTTAGTTGTCATTGAGCATGATAAGCGTACAAGTACCTTCTATGGACATTTAAGTGTTATTACGGCGCGCTTAGGCGAGGTGGCCGAGGGTGATATGATTGGACGAGTTGGTGCTACGGGTCGTGCGTATGGTGCGCATCTTCACTTTGCGGTAAAGGTACGTGGCCGTTGGGTAAATCCTTGTCTTTTTTTAAAGCGTTGAACAATAAGAAGTATTGAAGCAGTGTATTGAGTGGTATTTTGTTATTTTAGAGAGGTTTTTATGTTAAAGCGGGCGAGTGCATGGCTTGACCGTCAAATGCTGGTAGTGCAATTGGCGGTGTTGGTCTTCATTGTTTTTTTGATTCGGACTTTTTTATTTGGTTTATATTTAGTACCAACAGGATCGATGGAAACAACAATGTTGGTGGGAGAACGGTTTTTTGCCGATAAGTTGACGCCTTACATTACGTCATTAAAGCATGGCGAAATTATCGCATTTGATGCACCTAAGTATGCCTATTCATCAAATTCGATCAAGCGAACATGGCAAAAATATGTGTGGGGCCCTGATAATTGGACAAAACGGGTGATTGGGTTGCCTGGAGAACATCTTCAAGGCACTATTGAAAATGGAAAGCCCGTTATTTATCGAGATGGGAAAAAGCTTGATGAGCCTTATCTTAATAAATATCCCTTAATTGCTTTATGGAAACGCGATACTCCCGACTCTTTTGCAATGAGAAGTTGGACATGGAAGTCGTTTGACCCCAATGTTCCATTTGATAAACAAGAACAGTATAAAATAGATAAGGATACCGTTATTCAAGAGGGAGGCGGCCCTAATCTCCTTTGGCCAGCAACGCCCTTAAAGACTGATATTTTTGATGTACACCTAGGCCCTGATGAGTATTGGGTAATGGGTGATAATCGGCTTGGTAGTGATGACTCTCGTTCGTGGGGGCCACTTAAAGGTGAGTTTATTCATGGGCGCATTCTTTTTAGGATTTTATCGGTTGACAGTCAAGAAGGATGGCTTTTGTGGGATATGATTCGTCATCCAATTGCCTTCTGGTCTAAAGTTCGTTGGAATCGTTGTTTCTCAGTTGTTCGATAGGATAAAAAAACATGAAGCGTTTGTTTTGGATTGTACTTTTATTAGTTGTTTTGGGCGGCGGTGTTTACGCGTTTTTTTTCTGGAATAAGCGGTCGGCCTGTGTTGTTCCTGTTCAGCTTCGCTTAGTTAATGTCCTTGATGAAGCACTTTTTAAAGATGCACATATTAAGGGCGGTGCTGGCGTAGAATCAATTAATGTTCCTTTTGAAAAAGTAAAAGAGGTTGCTCAATCGTGGTCGCGTGACATTCCTGTTGTTTTTTATTGCTCTAATTATATGTGCATGGCGAGTGGTGATTCTGTAAAAATTCTTACAGAAATGGGCTTTAAGACAGTTAAGGCATACGAGGGCGGTATGGCGGAATGGTATCAATTAGGCCGCACTGATTCTTCCTATCAAACTGAAGGTGATGCCCGCCTTGATTATCTAAAATATGAAGCTAAACCTCCAGTAGATAAAAAAGATTACGTTGTCAGTGCTCAAGAGTTGCAAAAAATGATTAAACAAGTTAGTCTCTTACCAGAAGCCAACAATGGAGCGTGTTCCTGCAGAAGATGTGGGTGCGTGGCATAAATAAAAGAGTTAACCTCACAAGATAAGTTACGTGAGGTTGCTTAACGGGGCGGCATAGCCAAGTGGTAAGGCATGGGTCTGCAAAACCCTGATCCCCGGTTCGAATCCGGGTGCCGCCTCCAACTTAGTTAAAACTTAATTTTCTTTGCCATTTAAATGAGATGTGTGCCGAGGTGGCGGAATAGGTAGACGCAAAGGACTTAAAATCCTTCGACCATTTGGTCGTGCCGGTTCGAGTCCGGCCCCCGGCACCAAATGAGGTTACTAAAAAAAATTTGACAAATTTGTATCCCTTGAATAGGGTACACGATGTGCTTGTCACCAAGGTCTGTCTGAAAATGATTAAGAAGGCGAGGAGGCATTGGGATAACAAAAAACAAGAAATGCAGAGGGAACAATTATGAATAAAGCGCAATTGATAGAGCGGATGGCTAAGTCGTCAAAGATGCCTAAGTCAGCTTGTAAAAAAGCATTAGAAACTTTCATCGAAGTAGTTGGCAAATCACTCAAGAGCGGTACGTCTGTTGTATTGACTGGTTTTGGAACCTTTACGGTGGTTAAGCGCAAAGCGCGCACAGGTGTAAATCCTGCTACACGTAAACGGATGGAAATCCCTGCGAAAAAAGTTGCTAAATTCCGCCCAGGTGGAAATCTACGCGACATGGTATCGTAAGCTTAGCTTTTAAAGATACAAAAGGCGGCGTATGCTTATGGCATCGCCGCCTTATTTGCATAGAGATGGTATTTTCGTAAAAAAGCGAGGGTTTTAGTATGAAGCAAATGCGAGAACTATTTGATCAGATGCGTGATTATTTTAAAGACTATCCCCAATGGGTTCCAGAGGTTGTTATAGGGCTATTTTTTGGCTTGATAACGGGCTTTTTGGTAAGGCTTTTGGGTAAGTATTTTGTTTTAACCGCAACGGCTCTTCTGGTAAGTGTTTTGGTTTTGTATTACGGAGGTTTTGTCACTTTCCATAGTCAACAAGCCTTAGCCTTTTTTGGGTGGGTAAAGACGCCGTCTATGCACGAGGTTGTTACGTCGTTTTTAAACGGAATTAAGGATTCTTTAGTAGCATGGGCTGTGGGGATTGTCGGTTTTATTATTGGATGGAAATTAGGCGGATAACTGCATTAAGCATATCTTTTTGTTTCGTGGAGTTGGAAGAGTGTGGTATGAGTAAATAAGTGAGGGGGCTTTTTACTTAAGAGGGGATATCATGAAACCACATGAAAAGTATCGTAAAGATTTTCCATTAATAACAGATTCTGACATTGTCTATTGCGATAATGCTGCAACAACACAAAAACCAGAATCTGTTATTAAGGCGCTTGATTCATTTTATCGCCACACTAATGCGCCGGTACACCGTGGATTTTATGCGCTTGCAGAAAAAGCGACTGAGCAATTTGAGCAGGCGCGAGAAAAAGTACGAAATTTTTTAGGTGCTGCAGAAACGTGTGAAATTGTTTTTACTCGTGGTGCGACTGAAGGGGTGAACACTGTTGTTCATGCCTGGGGAGAAAAAAATCTCAAAGCAGGTGATGAAATTGTTTTGAGTGAAGTTGAGCATCACTCGATGCTTGTACCATGGCAACAGTTTGCTCTTGCACATGGCTGTATTTTAAAATTTATTCCTGCTGATAGCGATGGTGTTCTTGACTATACGACCCTCGCTTCAGTTATTACGTCAAAAACTAAATTTGTGGGTATTTCTGCAGGTTCAAATGTTATTGGGGTTGCAAGTGATATTGAGCCGGTGATTTTGAGAGCACATGAAGTTGGTGCAGTTGTGCTGGTTGATGGGGCTCAGATGGCACCACGCGCCCGTTACAATATGCAAAAACTTGGATGTGAGTTCTTTGTTTTTTCGGGGCATAAAATGCTGGGGCCTACGGGCATTGGTGCTCTGTATATTAAAAAAGCGCTTCATTCATCGCTCAAACCATTTTTATATGGTGGGAGTATGGTGCTTTCGGTTGATTGGCGTGAGAGCGAATGGCGTGAAATGCCCGATCTTTTAGAAGCAGGCACTCCTGCAATTGCACAAGTAGTGGGGCTTGGTGCTGCGATTGATTATCTTGAAAAAATTGATTTTGACTGGTTGCAAAAACATGAGACTTTCTTAACGGCACGTTTTATTGATGGTATTGCAAAAATTCCTGATATACGCATTTTAGGTCCTGTTGAGCGGATGAGAGAGCAGGGGCACTTGGTAAGTTTTGTAGTAAAAGGAATGCATGCACATGATGTCGCAGCGTATCTTGACCAGTTTCATGTCGCCGTACGTGCGGGACATCATTGTGCGCAGCCGATTCATAACAAGCTTGGGGTGCCAGGATCAGTGCGTGCATCATTCTATATTTATAATACTGAACAGGATGTTGATATTCTTGTTAATGCCTTAAAAAAACTGTTTGTTTGATTATGTTTTTCTAATTATTTATCTTGCAGGAGCGTAGTGTGAAGAAGTTTTTGTTAGGGGTGAATAGCTTTACGTTGGTTCTCTGCACGGTGGTTTTCTGTTTGAGTGGATATGCTTTTGGTGAAGGAGTTGCGGCTTTTTCTGCAAAAGACTTTTTACGGACTGCCGCGCTTGTTCGTGCACCGCGAGCACCTGCTCCTGCGACCCCACTTTTGACGCTCTATCCATTGCCTTGGATTGCGAACGTGATTACAAAAGTGCATTCACCGACGGTAGAGACGAATGTTTTAATTTCGACCGATCAAGCGCATGTGAACAATATGGATGCAACAGGTCTGGTTAATTTTGCAAATGCGCAACTGGTGCTTCCTGTGGTGGCGGGTGCGCCGGTAACGGGAACGGCAGGACAAGTTGTTGTTATCGGAGGTATGCCCTATATTTTTGACGAAACGCGGAACACCTGGATTTCTATCGATCGTGAAATGGTTTGGGCTGCGCGGAGTGGATCGGTGACAAATAGCTATCTTCGTATATTTGATGGAATTTCTTCACAGGCAACGGGCTACCAAGTAATGCGAGATTCTGTGATTACGGGGCTTTCAGTCGCTTCGAGCGGAAATACCTGGTTTATTGCAAGTTCTGGTGGTGATTTTACTTCGCTGAGTGCGGCTCTGGCAAGTCCATCGGTGGTGAATGGAGATACATTGCTTTTGAACTCTGAAACATTTACTATTGCGTCGCAAGTGAATGTCAATAAATCGGTTACTATTCGTGGGTGTGGTCCTGCGGCAGTTGTTCAGACAGCGGGTACGGCAATCGATCCGGTTCGGGTGCTTTATGTTACGGTGGGGAATGTTGCAATCAAAAACGTGACCATTAAACAACGGAAAACATCCAACACTTCAATTGAGTCTGCAATTGAAGTCAATGCTCCGGGTGCCACAGGGATAGCAATTAGTGGTCGTGTTGTCGTTGAGACGATGGAGTTTGGTATTATCATGCATGCGGCAGAATGGAGTATTGAAAATAGCACTCTCGAGTACCAGGGTCCACCTAATAATAACCATAGATTTATAGCTGTTTTTGGCAATAATGGAAATTGTCGCATTGTTAATACGCTTTTTTCTCCAAGTAATGATCCGGTGCCGGGGCGTACCGTTTTTTGTCTTTTGACGGCTAGTGGCGGTGATACGTATAATGGTTCGCTTTTAATCGATAATAATCGGCAAATTGGAGCTGGTAACTTACGGCAATTTATTACGCAAGAAGCGTTTTCTGGGGCGCCGGGTGCGTTGCAGCTTTACGTAAGCAATAATACGTATACTGATTTGAACGGTGGAATTACTCTGTTTAGCGGGGCAGGGATGTTGAATCTCTTTTCTTCCATTTCGATTATTAATAATCATGCCTTTAATGGTGCTGGACGAGGGGTTGTGACGTTGGACGGAGTTGGCGTCGGTGTCAATCCTGGTTCTACGACCTGGTATATGTCTGGCAATACGTTAGTAAACCCAGGAGTAACCGCGGTTGGTTTTGCCGATGCAATGGCAGCGCCAGGACTTATGGGGTATAGAACGACTGTTTTTGCACCGCTTTTGATTCCTTTTTCGACGCTTGTTCTTCCTCAACCAGTTACTCCTTCACGTTATTCTTTGCAGGTGCGAAGGAATGGATGTTCTGATGTTTTGACTGAATTACCCGTTTATTTTGATTCTGCGATTTCAACAACACAAAATGTTTCGGTCCAGGCGGGCGATTGGCTTCAATTTTACCTAGCGGGGACGATAATTAATCCGACCGCTGGTATTGAGTTTGCAAATCAGGCTCCTGCGCTTGTGATGATATAAAGGAGGCGTGGTATGGTTATTTCTTTTAGAATAAGGGCATTGTTGGGGCTCTTGGCGCTTGAAACGCTTGGTTTTGGAACCTGGTATTTAGTGAGCGACGGGGGAGTGCGTTCTGCGCTTGCATTGAGGAGTGAGTGCCGTGACGTTGAAGAGAAGGTGACTTCAGCGCGTTCTGACATTGAGCATATTCAAAAAGATTTAATTATATGGCAAAGCGAGCCTTTTTTTGTTGAACGGTATGCGCGAGAAAAATTGGCGATGAGTAGACCTGGTGATAAGATACTTTTTATTGATGATGAATGCGCATAAAGAGGGAGGGTTTTCTTGTGAGAAAAAAATTGTTATGGAGTTACCTATTTTTGGGTGGCTTGCTTTGTTGCAATCTAGAAAGTATGCAGAATCCAACGCAAAATTATTCAGTGCAGCAGGTGTGGCTAAACTGCTGGAATGCAATTAATTTGAATGCGACCTTTTTGCCGATTCCTCAGAACATGCTGCCTCAAGATATCAACCTGCTTCTTAGTGCAACAGATCAATTTACGCAAAATACACTTTTGCACCAAGCTGTTTATAAGAACATTATTGCTTTTACGCAAGAACTGCTTACTCGTGGTAGCAATGTTAATCAACAAAATGTTTATGGAGAAACGCCACTTCATCTGGCCGCGGGGATCGGTAATCCTGCTATTGCGAGATTGTTGTTGCAGTATGGTGCTTCTTTAGATAGTAAAGCTATGGATGGTCGGACTGCTCTTGATTATGCTCTTGCTGAAGGAAAAGGTGATGCAGCACAACTATTGATTTTGTGGGGAGCCAAGATAACGCCTTCGATACAGAAAAATGACGAGAATAAAGTATTTATGAATCAGAACATTAATTTGCGCAATAACTTTTTAGCCTGGGCTCGTGGCAAGAAGAGTGAATTTTACTTTACTGACCAGAATGGCAAATCTGCACAGGTGAATGGTTTTCAGTATTTAGATATGCTTGCAGATAAAATAAAGGCACTCTTAAAAAAAGACCAGGATTATAGGGAACAAAAGACGCTTGTTCCTCAAGATCTCACCAATCAGATTCAAACGGCATATAGCGAGCTCAATTGTTTTGTGGATTGTCATGATGATAATCGAGGGACGTTGCTTCATGTTGCAGTAGCGAACGGTCAGATTAACGTTTTAAGACAACTTCTTGATTGTCCGTATATAGAAAATGAATTGTGGTTCAATGAGCGTGACGTGAATGGGGATACTGCTCTGATCAAAGCGGTTGAAAAAGGGAATAGAGATATGGTTGGATTCCTCACAATGAGTGGTGCAGACCAATCGATTAAGAATAATAAGGGTTATTCTGCATTGAGCCTAGCACGAGGAATGAAAAAAAATGATCTTGTTTCTATTCTTATGCCATCTGAAACGTTTGAATATGTTGTACTACCTCCAAAAACTGTTTCAAAATCAGCGTTGCCGTCTCAAAAATCTTCCCTAGCACCAAAAGCGAGACAGGGAGCACTCCTAGGATTAGAAACAATTTTGGAGACTTTTAAAAAGCAGGGCGTTGATATTACTGATACCGAAGAAACGTTTTCTGATAAAGATATCGATAATTTGCTTCTTCAGCTCAATCCCAATTATTATATGTTTGATAGAGGCCAGCTGCCGATATATACCTATCTCCATGGTGCCGTTTTGAATGGAAACTCGAATGCAGCGGGGAAGTTACTGAATAAAAATTGGCAGCTTTTGTATATGCCAGACAATCAAAATAGTGGAAAACTCCCAATCCATTATGCGGCTATGTTAGATCGACCTGATTTTGCTGAATATTTTTTAACAGCAGAAGATAAGCTTTTTGAACAAAAGTTTGTGACCTCTCACGTGTTAAAAATGCAACAAGATCTTTTTGGTAGAACGCCGCTTTCTTATGCTGCCATGACCGGTGACCATGCCTTATGTAAAATGCTTTTCTCTCCAGAGGCAAATTTTGCTGCTGACAAGAAGGGCGTTATTCCGCTTTTTTATGCAGCTCAGGCAGGGAATTGGGAGCTTGTTAAATGGTTTTTAGATCAAAATCCTTTATCTACTTCACGAGTAGATAATTTTGGCAAAAGTGTGCTATCGTATGCCCTAAAAAGTGGGAACAATGATTTGATTTCCAATATTATTTCTTATGCAAAAACCATCCAAAAAGGACAAATGTCTTTTTGGTCCATACCCCTTTTTGATAAAGCAGGTAACTCAGTACTAAAAGATGCCATTGTTACCGAGATGCCAATCGATAAAGAAAACAACAGGGGTGCGATTGTTGAGATATTGTGTAAAGAATATCCGGATCTGATTAATAAGATTGATAATTTTGGCGAGACGCCACTCTATTACGCCCTTTCAAAAACCAAAGATCTTAAGCTAGCAACACTCTTGTTGCAGTATGGCGCGGATTCTTCGATAAAGAATGCTAAAGGTGAGACAGTGCGTGGGCGAGCGGTTCATGGAAGTGAGCTTGAAAAACTTCTAGAAAAAGCAGAAAAAGATCAACAGCAACTATTTATTGATTTTGCACGTGTATTGGCGGAATTTGTAAAATAGAGGTAGGACAAAAGAGACAGGCGTATATTTTTTTGGTACGGTGCTTACTAAATGAGGTTTATGTAGTAATGAAGCAGTTACTATCAAATAAAAGAGTCTTGTTTGGCTCTTTTTATTTGTATTATTGAGTGAAAATAGCATGCTGGTTGCAACAAAAAACATGGTCAAAGATAGCGTTATTGATGCTCCACATGCTGATGAAAAAGAAAGAACGATACACATGAAGTTTCAGCTTGAACCCTTGCCTTACGCATTTAATGCGCTTGAACCGTTTCTTGATGCACGAACGGTTGAGCTGCATTACACCAAACATCATCAGGGATACGTTGATAAATTAAACAGTGCTCTTGAGCAGTATCCAGAGTTTTTTGCCTGGCCGTTAGAGCGGCTTGTCAGTTCACTTGATCAGCTTCCTGATGCGATAAGAACAGCAGTTCGTAATCAGGGTGGTGGCCATTGGGCACATACTTTCTTTTGGAAATGTATGTCCAGTACACCACATCAAAAACCTACGGGTATTTTGATGCAAAAACTAGTTGATACGTTTGGCTCTCTCGATGCTTTTGAAAAAGCGTTCGAGGCTCAAACACTCGCTTGTTTTGGATCGGGTTGGTGTTGGCTTGTGGTGGATAACGAGGGACAGCTTTCGATTATGGTGACACAAAATCATGATCTTCCACAACAAAAAGGCAAGAAGCCATTATTGGTTATTGATGTGTGGGAGCATGCCTATTATCTTAAATTCCAAAATCGACGTGCTGATTATAGAGCACAATGGTGGCAGGTGATCAACTGGCCTTTTGTCGAGGCCTGTCTCAGCGAAGCAATCAAATAAAAAACTGAATGTTATTTAAAAGCCCTAAGAATTATTTCTTAGGGCTTTTATTTAGAGTGTGCGCCAGGGTCAATTTTTACATGCCCCAGACGGTAATAATCTTATTTCCAACGGTTTCTTGTCGGTTATAGATCTTTTCATCCCAGCTCTTTGCTTGCCTATCAAAGATAACAAGATGTCCTTCGGTTGCATTGGATGTGTCCATATATTTGGCAGTCTGTTCAAGACCTCTATCGAGTGTTTTAGTTTTATTGCGCCAGACCTTAAGTTCAATTACAATGCGTTGTGTTTTCCACGTTATCAAAAGGTCAACGCGATCTGTTCCGAGCGCATATTCTCGATGAATTTTACCACCGCCATTGATGATACGTTGTAAGAATGCCATCATGAACAAGTGAGGGCCAGACTCTTTGTAGGCAAATTTTTCAAGCCAAATGGCAGAATTTTCGCGATAAAACTCGGTGAAAGAATCGAGCATTTTATGCATATCAATTGAGCCATCGTCTTTTACATACCAGAGCTGTTGTTGAGGCATAGTAAGCTGTGTTGAGTAGGTAAGCTCTCGTGGAAGCACTTCTTGATAGATGGGGTTAGCAATAACCAAATTATTGTTTCGGCGTGCAATAAGACCAAGATCAAGCGCATACTGAATATTATCCGATGGGAAATCGAGTGATGTGTCAGTCCCGGTGATAATCGCATCAATAATGGCACGAACGCGAGGCTCTTGAAGTCGATCGACAAGTACTTCTAGATGGGTATCGCGACGTTTGATCAATTCTTCTTTTGCACGTTCAATAACAGCTTTTGTAATTGGTTGTGATCGGTCTTGCACATCACGAAAACAGGCTTGATATGCCAAGGCATTAACCAACCAGGGTTGGCCTTGGGTAATTTCAAAAGCATAGGCAATTGCATCGTCATCAAATTTCTGACCAGTTTCAGCAGTATGTTGTAGATAGAGCGCACGAACTTCTGCTTCAGTAAAATCGAGCAATCGAAGAGATTCTGCTTTAATATTAAAAGCACTGCCACCAAGTATCATCGCCTGTTGTTCATCTGACCAGATACGATAATCACGGACGTCGCGTACACCGATAAGGCATACAGACTGAGGGAAGCCTGTGGTGCGTTGGTCGTAACCCGAGCGTAGTTGTCGCAAAACAGAAATCAATGTGTCGCCGACAAGACTATCTATTTCGTCAATGAGCAGAACAAGAGGTTTTTGAGATTGCGCACACCATCTACTTAAAAGTGTTGCCAATAAGCTTCCTGCCGGAACAGCCTCTTTTTTGAGCTCTTCAAAAATCTCAAAAAATATTTTTTCTTGTGGCAATTGTTCTCTGACTCGTGTTGCAATTTGCTGCAGAATGATCGGAAGCGCATCCTTATAGTTGCTCCGTGCTGCTTGTGCGCTTTCAACGTTAACATAGAGAGCTGTATATTCGCTTTCCGTATTGAGTTGCCGAGCGAAATTGAGCATGGTAGATGTTTTGCCCGTCTGCCGTGGGGCATGGAGAATAAAATATTTTTTTTGCTCAATAAGTTCACGTAACTCGTGTTCACTTAACCGAGTAGCCAAGGGTAGACAATAATGGTCTTCTGGTCTTACCGGCCCTGCAATAGAGAAAAATTTCGTATTTAACCTTTTTAATAATCGTGGGCCCAGGTCGCGAACTGTCTTTTGCAACTTAAATAGTATGCAATAATTTATAGATCACGCCTACCTATCAAATTAGTCAATTGACGAAAATTGCCGAGAGAGTATACTTAAAATGATTCAATTTATAAATTAATAGTGAGATGGCAGTGTTTAAAAATAATATAAAAAGAGCCGTAATTCGCCTATTTGTTGCATTAAGCCTTGCACCTGCAGAGCTCCGTCCAATGCATTATATTGAGACCGTGAACTTACGGTCTTCTTCTGCTGCAAGGCAATCTCAGGCTCTTTGGTCGAGATTTTCAACTCTTGTTAGACGGTCTTTTGATGAATCAAAATTTTTTGTAAATAAATATCCAGTTTTGACGTTTGGAACACTTGGAGTGCTAGGGTTAGCTTCTCTTGGTGTAGTTGGGTATTATTCTGGACTTTTTAGTGGCTCTGGTGATAAAACAGTAGAGACTAAAAAAGAGCAGGTGCCATTCTACAAAAAGGTGACAGACGTGGCAAAGTTGTGGATAAATAAAATGGCGATTCTCTGCTCGCTTTCAACTATCTTTACTATTAAGTCTAATGAAATGGAGAAATTTGCTGAGGCACTTGATTCGATGAGCAAAATAGGTGTTACTCAAGGGCTTGAGATACTGAAGAAAAAGAACGCTCTTATTTACGAAGATGACGTAAACCACATCTACCAAATTAAAGTAACGCCTCAAGAAGAAAATGAGTGCTGGATGCATGGGCCTCGAAATACATTCTTTCTAACAGCTTTATTTTCGGGAGTGACCGAATCAGAGTTTAATGAATTGTATGATGCAATGCTAGAACCAAAGAATATTAAGTCTTTTAAGAATAAATTACGAGAAAATCAGAATTGTATAAATGCGATAGATGCGTGTAAACAAGCTGGCTTTGGTGTTGGAAATGTCGTAAAAAATTTGGTTGCAGATGGTAAGCAGATACCAAAAAATAGTACTGACATACAGAAAAACATTACAGATTTTATGTATTTAAAAGGGCTTGGGGTTGCAACTGATTCGGGTTCTGAAAAAAAACGTATTAAAATTACAAGATCAATGATTGAAGAAGCAGAAGGTATAAAAGATCCAGAGCTTACACTCCTTACGAATGAAGCCTGTGCAAGCATACATGTAGCCAATATTTTACCGCTATTAAAAAAGAACATTTCGTCGTTAGGTGTTGAGATGCTCTTTTTTATAACCATGCAACATTCAACAGCCCTTGTGATTAGCCAAGAAAACAATACTCGTTACTATTTTCTTGCTGACTCGTTCAACAACCAGAATCTTAAGTCAAGTTGGAATGGAAGGGCTGAAGCTAATATTAAGCATATAAAAAATTTTATAGAAAACGAAAAGTTGTTACATGAAGCCCAGTTGCGGTTGAAGATGGCGGCAAGTATTGATCATTTTAAAGAGCTCCCCCGTGAATGTTTGGTTGGAGAAGTTGAGTTTTTTGTAGGTAAAATGATCGCAGAAAATTTTAACAAGTTAGATCTCTTTAAGAATACATATAAGCCGTTTCTAATGACAAAACTTGAAGAGCTTTTTAAAAGGTTCCCAGAAGAGTGGAAAAAGATTGAAGTGAGTTTAAAAAAACTGGAAACCGTATAACAATCAATCATTAAAATTTGGATTTGTACGCGAAGCTCTCTACTCCATGAGTAAGTGTAGTAAAAACGGGGTATTTTACCATAACTTCTACTAAATACTCTGTTTTTGACATTGACAAATAAGATTATATCGATTATGGTTAAAATCAGTTGTATCTGTTTAGTCCCTATCGAAAGGGTTTACCATGACCGTCTTAGACACGGCCCGTGGGCGAATTTGCCTACGATTTATCAAAAAGACTCTTCAAACAGCAGTTCAATCTGCTCTCTTTTCTGCCCATCTCTCCGGGCACCATCCCCATCATCATTGCCACTAATCGTCGGCAAATAGCTTATTTAATTTTTTATTGTGTAGCTCACTCGTGAGCCGTATGTACTGATCGCGCTTTTTTAGAGCGTTAGTGTGTACTTTTGTAGCACCGTTTTTTCCTGAGCCCTTTCAAAAAGGGCGGGTTAGCAAGGTCTGTAGATTTGGTATGTATTACCATGTTTGGTATTAGATTTTTCGAAAGAATTTGTATGAAAACTACTTTATTTGCCGTATTTGCGGCACTCATTCTACTCGCCGGCGGCGCGTGGTATATGCGCTCGGCTAAAACAGCGCCTAACAATGCCATCAGAATTGGCATGATGAGCGGGTGGCCACCCTATATGAGCATTGACAATCAGGGTCGCTTTGTCGGTTTTGATGTCGATCTTGCCAATAAGCTCGGGAAAAAACTGGGTAAACCCGTCGAAATCAGAGACTTTGGCTCACTGGCAGTTCTGTTTCTTGCACTTGAACAGGGGAAGATAGACATGATTTTTTCTGGTCTTGATATCACGCAAGAGCGGCTTGGGCGTATGGAGCTGGTTCCCTACACTGGTGAAAACATAACGTTTATCTACCTAGTTTTTTATAAACGGGTGCCCAATGGCATAAACGACCTAGCTAGCTTGGCGCGTTTAAGAGACCAAGTGGTAGCTGTTGAACCAAATGCAACGAGTGACAAGCTTATGGATCGGTATCCGACTATAACTAAAAAACAGCTTAAGAGTGCGGCAGACATGGTACTCGATGTCCGCACAGGTAAGTCGACTGCTTTTCTTGTCGAACCGGCAGTCGCACGTCGATTACTCGCAAAAGACCCAGAATTGACCTGTATAAGTATTCCACTGCCAGAAGATCTGCGTGTCTATGGGTGTGGAATTGCTATCAAAAAGTGGAACGCCGGTCTATTAAATAGTGTTATGTGCGCCGTTAAGACTCTTAAAGAGACTGGCGAGCTTGCTGCTCTTGAAATTCAATGGAACTTGAAAGGCGAATAGAACATGTACGTAAGTATTCTAATAATTAAAAACGCCCTCCCTCTGCTTATGCGGGGGGCCCTTGTGACGCTTGAGTTATGGGTAACTGCGGGTTGTGTATCCCTTTCCATTGGAAGTATGTGGGGCATCTTACGCGCCAAACAGGTACGCATACCAGTCATAAGTAGCATGTTTGATGTGATTACGTTTGTACTCAGAGGGATTCCTTTCTATGTACAACTGTTGATCGCCTACTTTGTGATACCAGAGTTGCTTGGTGGCATAGACCTCTCTCCCTTTGTAGCTTCGACAATAGCTCTGGGGCTCTGTTCGGCTGCCTATGCAAGTCAGATTATAAAGAGTGGGCTCGACGCTATCCCTGTAGGGGAATGGGAAGCGGCTTTTGTGCTTGGGTACTCCCGTATGCAGGCTCTCTTTGGGCTTATGATCCCACGCGCTTTTGCGCTCATTATGCCCGCTCTAAAGGGCGAATTTGACCAATTACTCAAGAGCACATCGATTCTCTCAACACTAGGCCTGATGGAACTGACCAACGCTGCACGTAATATCATAGAACGTGACCTGCAGCCACTGCCAATTTATGCTGCAGTTGCGGTTATCTATCTACTCATGTCGGTCCTATTTAATGGGATTGTTGCCAAACTATTTGAAAAAAGGGTCAATTATGATCAGAATTGAAAACCTATTTTTACCAGATGCCAAAACAGGTACCTCGATCTTGAGGGATATTTCTTGCATTTTTGAACCGGGAAAGATCACTTTTCTAATCGGAAAAAGTGGGGCTGGAAAAACATCACTCCTGCGCTGCATGGCACTCTTACGCAGTGATTACCAGGGGAGAATATTAGCCGATGATGTCGACATTAGAATGCTTTCAAGTCTTCAGAGGGCCCAGACGATCGGGTTTGTGTTTCAGCAGTTTAACCTTTTTCCTCAGCTTACAGCAGTTGAAAATTGCATAGAGCCGTTGCGCACGGTTTTAAAACTTTTGGAACAACAAGCATGCAAGCGAGCTCAAGAGCTCTTTGAGATGCTCGGCATAGCTGATCTCAGTGATCGATACCCCGCACGGCTTTCGGGTGGTCAACAGCAGCGGGTCGCGATAGCGCGGGCTCTCTGCTTTAATCCCGAGTTTTTACTACTTGATGAACCAACGTCGGCGCTTGATCCAGAAAACACGAGCATTCTGGGTGATCAACTCAGGCTGCTTGCGGCTCAAGGCAAAACGGTTGTTGTCGCGAGCCAGGACATGTCATTTGTTGAGTCTTATGCAGACAGTACTCTTGTGATGGGTAATGGTTTGGTAAAAGTAGAAAAACAGTAATTAACAAAAAGAAGAGAGGCAATGTTGCAAATAACATTGCCTCTCTTCTTTTAAGTCTGCTTGGGAAATTACGCTGGCTTGATGATGATTCTAATGTCCGCATTAAAAATATCACGGTCACGGTATGGATAAACTTGTACTTCAACGTCATATGCCACGCCATACACATTTGTTTTATAATGTTCTGATGAAATACCAGCAACAGCGGCGTTTCGTTCTGTGTAAACAGAATTATTAACACGGACACCAGCACCCCTACCGCCGCCGAAAGAGCTACTCCAGCAATCAATGGTGATATCAACGCCATTAATGATAATTTTGAAGGTAAAATGGGGAGTGGTGTTTCGCCCAATAGCTACGTTCTGTGGTGAAATAGCAAAAACCTGCATACTCTGACCTGCTGTAACTATTTGTAAGTCGAAGCCTGGAATCTCAATAAGAAATTCGGTACTGGTCTTGTTATCTACAAAGATACTGGTTCGTGTTCCGCTGGTAGGGAACGAAACGGGCTGTGTATAAGTGAGCTGTGCTGACATCGGCTCAGAAGCGCTTAAGCAAACAGGCACGAACGCAAAACCTACCACGAGCAGGCGTTTAAAAAAAGTATTCATAAAACTCCTTGTTTTGATGAGTAAAGATTGAAAAAATTCTTTGGTGAAGCTTCCCCTCCACATTCTTAAGTCTATCCTATGTACGTCTAAAAAAACAATAGTTATTTGAAATAATTTCAAAGAGATGGTGGGAAGAATAGCGTAAAGAAGAGCTATTTTCTGCAGAATAAAAATATGGTAGGCTTAGACGCGCATATCACAATAAGTATTTTGGTCTTTACAAGGAGCTGCCATGACTGAAAGAGCATCTGTTGAAACTCATGAAAAAGAGCGGCACGAGAGTGCAGAACACGAAGCACGTACCGAGAAGGTTAAGGCACTTCGTGTTAAGGGACTAAAGCCATGGGCATCAAAGCATGATGTTACTCTTTCATGTCAGCAAGTATTAGAAGGTGGAGAAGGTATTGTCGGCTCACTTGCAGGGCGTATTATGACGATTCGTGGCCACGGGAAGGCTTCTTTTTGCCATTTACAGGATGGATCAGGGCGCTTGCAACTTTATATTAAAGAAGATGTTGTGGGTGAACAGGTCTATGCGTTTTTCAAGGAGTTTGTTGATTCTGGCGATCTTATTTGGGTTTCTGGGGAGTCTTTTATTACTAAGGCGGGTGAACTTACCCTCCGTGTGGATAAGATGGAACTTCTGAGTAAGTGCTTGCAACCGCTTCCTGAAAAATTTCATGGTCTTGTTGATGCAGAGATAAAATATCGTCAACGCTATCTTGATCTTATGACGAGTCCAGAGACACGCTTGCGCTTTGAGCGACGGTCAAAAATTATTTCTTTTATCCGGAATTTTTTAGAGCAAAATCACTATCTTGAAGTTGAAACGCCCATGCTTCATCCTATTCCAGGGGGAGCGGCAGCACGTCCTTTTGTGACGCATCACAATGCGCTTGATTCTGATTTTTATCTTCGCATAGCGCCTGAACTTTATCTAAAGCGGCTTATTGTGGGTGGGTTTGAGCGTGTCTATGAAATCAATCGAAGCTTTAGGAATGAGGGAATTTCGACTCGGCACAATCCGGAATTTACCATGCTTGAGTTTTATACTGCGCATCGTGATTACCACTTTATTATGGATTTTGTGACGCATCTCTTGCGTGAAGTCACTATGGATATTTGTGGTTCTTTACAGATTCCGTATGGTGAAAGAACGATTAATTTTAACAATATCCGCCGCCTGAGCCCGCTTCAAGCTGTCCTTGAATTTGGAGGCTTGAGCGAATCTGCGTTGGAGCCAGCCGCTATTGATGCAACTTGTCGTAAAAACGGCGCCAAAATTGATTGTGCAACAGCTTCCTACCAACAAAAAATATATGCACTTTTTGAAGCAACCGCAGAAGAAAAAATTGTCGACCCTGTCTTTATTGTTGATTTTCCCATTGAAACGTCTCCTCTCGCTCGTTGTGATGATAATAATCCAGGTATTGCCGCACGATTTGAACTCTTTATTGCGGGGATGGAATTGAGCAACGGTTACAATGAGTTGAACGATCCATTTGAGCAATCAGATCGTTTTAAGGGGCAGGTACAAGAGCGAGCTGGTGGCAATGATGAAGCTATGTTTTATGATGCTGACTTTATTAAAGCTCTTGAATATGGAATGCCTCCAACGGTTGGCGTAGGGATTGGGATTGACCGATTGGTAATGCTGCTTACCAATACAACCTCTATTCGCGAAGTTATTCTCTTCCCTGCGTTACGCAAAAAAGTTGAATAGAGTATGGGTATTGTGACGCGCATGCAGGGATGTAAATATCTCTGGAATTTGCCTTGCCCAGAAAAACGCATAAAAGCTGCGCAAAATGCGCTTGCGTATAGTCTTTCTTTCCCTGTAATGCAATTACTGGTGGGACGAGGGTACGATTCGCCTGAAGCGCTTGAAGCATTTTTGTTTACATCACGTGAGCGTGATGTTGCAGATCCGCGACTTCTTGTTGATAGCGAACGCGCTGTTGAAAGGATTGATCGAGCAATATCACAGGGTGAAAAAATATTGATTGCAGGTGATTATGATGTCGATGGTATGACGGCCACTTCACTCATGATGGCCGCACTTTTGCCGCTTGGCGCGCGCGTTAACTTTTTTTTGCCTCATCGTATTCATGATGGGTATGGGCTTTCGGCTCAAACGATCAAACGAGCCGCTGAAAATGGCTATCGTGTTGTTATAACGGTTGATAATGGTATAACCGCATTTGAAGCAGCAGCAGAGGCTCTCCGTTTGGGGATTGACCTGATTATTACTGACCATCATCGCCCTCATGAAAATATCCCTTTAGCTTATGCGGTGGTTAATCCCTGTCGGAGTGATTGTCTGTATCCATTTAAAAAACTTGCGGGAGTAGGGGTAGCGTTTAAGCTTATGTCGCTTCTGTACGAACAGCGAGGGAAAGATATGCCTGAAGAGGTCTATGAACTCTTGCTTTTGGGGACAATCGCTGATGTCGTTCCGCTCATAAGTGAAAATCGGTACTGGGTACGGCGGGGCCTACAAAAAGTAGCAGACCGTGCGAGTATGGCACTTCAGGTTCTTAAGCGTAATGCGCGGATGGTACAACCGCTTTCTGCGACTGATATTGGTTTTTTTCTGACTCCACAATTGAATGCTTTGGGCCGCCTCGAAAACCCACGCGAAGCGGTTGCCTTTTTAATTGGTGATGATGCTGAGGTGACTGAGCGTATCGGGGCAAAGCTCTTTGCATTAAATCAAGCACGAAAACAGGTTGAAAAAGGGGTTGTTTCTGAGGTGAAAAATCAGATACAGCAGGGTATTCTGACGCTTGAAAATCAGCGCTCCATTATGGCTTCGCACTTTGGCTGGCCGCCCGGAGTTATTGGACTTGCAGCAGGTCGCGTTGCGTCTGAATATGGACTCCCAACCTTCTTGTTTCATGAAACAGCGCAAGGGCTTTTAAAAGGTTCCTGTCGTTCGAATGCTCAGGTCAATATTTTTGAAGTTTTGCAGGAGTCGCGTGAGCATCTTTTACAATTTGGTGGGCATGCAGCTGCAGCAGGACTTTCGCTTAAAAAAGAGCAGTTTTCCCTTTTCAAATCTCGTGTTGAGCAGGTGCTCCATGAGCGTTGGGAAGAAGATGATTTTAAAATAAAATTAACGTGTGATGCAGATTTAACTTTGGAAGAGGCCAATAGTAAGCTCTTGCGTGATCTTGCGCATGTTGAACCGTTTGGGTGTGGCAATGATCGGCCGGTTTTTTATATAAAAGGGGCTACGGTTATTGGCAAGCCGCAATTGATTAAAGAAGAGCATGTGCGTTGCATGCTCTTTGCCGATGGCGTGGTAAAACCCATTATTTTCTTTGGAAGGCCAGAGCTTTTTGATATTCTGCTTAAGGCTGAAAATGAGCAAATACAGTGTGCAGTTCATGTGGTAGAAAATAATTGGGAAGGACGTCGTCGCGTAGAATTTCATGGAATTGATGTAGCGCTTTAATGGAGAAAATAAATATGGTGATAACGATTGATGGGCCGGTTGCCAGTGGGAAATCAACTATTGCGCGTTTGCTTGCACAAGAGCTTGGATTTTACTATCTCTATACAGGTCTTTTATATCGTGGGCTTGCAGCGATTTTGGTTACGCATTATGGATATAATGAGACGCAGCTTAAGCATCCGCGCAAAGAAGATTTAGATGCTTTGTTGACGGGAAATCGATTTGAATATCGATATGAAGATGGCGAACCTCAGATCTATTTTGAAGGCAAAGCTATTACGGGACTTCTCAAGACACGTGAAGTTGACAATTGGTCGTCCATTAGTAGTGCAGATCCTGCTGTGCGGCATGCCGTTTTAGAGCGTCAGGTTTCGATTGGAAAGCTCTATAATGTGGTGGCAGATGGACGGGATACGGGGAGTGTTGTCTTTCCTGATGCGGTATGCAAAATCTTTTTGACTGCTTCTTTAGAAGTGCGTGCAGCTCGTTGGCAACGTGACCAGGAGAGGTTGGGAAAGTTGTTTTCGCTTGATGAAAGTATGCAGATTGTTGCAGAACGGGATGAGCGAGATCGTACGAGGAGCCATTCGCCCTTGGTGCAAGCAGTAGACGCCTATGTTGTCGACAACACAACTCTTTCACGGGAAGAGACAGTTTCGATTATTAAAGCGCATGTTTTAAAAGCGCTATCGTAAAATTTAGAAATATTTTGTTAAGTAACTATTTTATTGAGGATATAATGCAACACGGTTTTTTGCGGCGAGTACATAATAGATCGCTTGTTTTTGTAAGTTTTTTGTCGATTTTCCTATCAAGCCCTCTGTTGGCCATGATGACAGAAGCAAACACCTTCTTTATTAATGTGTATTATAATGAAGGTCCTTTTTTACGGATGGGGAAAATTCAGATTCCCAAGCTTTTTTTACCTTTTTCAGATCAGAGTAGTGTGCGTAAATGGTTTGACGACGAGGTCAATAATGAGTGGCAGACTTTATGCGAGACGAAGTATTGTTATCCACTGAAATCTTCCTCCGTGATGAGAGATTTAATTGATCAGATGACAACAGATGATCTTGAAGATAAGCTTGCGTGTGTTTTAGAGCGTGTCTGGATGGGAGGATTTTCTTTCTGTGAGCCATTAACCCAAAAAGAGAAGATTGGACTTCTTTTTCTTCTTAAAGACAGGCTTAAGAATCATACATGCTTGCCTCTATATCCACTTTTTGAGCGGTTTAATGATAGGAATATTTTCAAGGCCATTGAGAATGCGCTCTCTGTCTCTGACGGTCTCGAACTCTTTCAATTTTTTTTCCAGCGCCTTGCGCAGGTGCGTAAGGCCAATGGCCCTATTTGTTCCCCTGTTTTAGATAAATCGATCCAGCTAATAAAGCCCTATAATGCCTTTAATGAGAGTCATTCTAGAAAGTTGGAGCAATTGGTGTATTATTCTAAGAGTAGGATTTTTGCGCCAAAGGAACTTGCTTTTGACAACAAAGAGAATGACTGTTGCCAACCAAAAAATTTTACTCTTCCCGCTGATGTTTGCGATAAGGTTTGTGTGCAAAAAACGAAAAAACTCTTAGATAAATTATTAAAGAATTCAAGTATCTGGGGTGGGAATTTTCTGGTGGAGCAAGATAACTCTGGTGAAACGCGTAAGTGCGGTTGTATTATCTACAAAAACGAAATAACTCAAGCAAAGATAAAGATGGTCGTTGTTCTTAACTCTGATCGTTTTAAAGGGTTTGCTACAAGGCTTTTGACGTATACAATTTCTTATCTTAAAAAGCGGGGCATCGAGAACATTTATTGTAATTGTCCCCTTTTAAACTATGGGGCTCTTAATTTTTTCTTTAAAAATAACTTTGTTCCCGAATCTTTTTGCAAAGAAAAATCGAGATTAACGTTGGCCTATGCTGGTTAATAGTGAGGAATAAAGAATGAGAAAGGGACGGTTGTTTTCTAAACAACCGTCCCTTTCTCATTCTAATCATGCAGATTGCTTATTTTTTCTTATTGTTCTTAAAGTTTTTACCGTACTTATAGCCATACTTGTACGCTGGATACGCTTTGCGTTTCACAATAATGATAATAGGACTCGAGTCCTTATCTTTTTTAAATACTTTATCTTTCTCAAACCGAATTCCAATATCGATATATTTTTTGTATGGTTCCAATTTTTTTTGTTCTTCTTCGGAGTCTTTTTTTGCATAAGACATGCTTGCAGCTTGAGCAAAGGAAAGTAATTTTTGGCGTACATTGTACGTTTCTTCAGTAAACCCATTAATTTTAAGCCATAAAGCTTTTGGCGTCATTTCATACATAGTCTTACAGAGTTTTTCTTCGTTTTTAGAGAGTGGGTTTTTCAATATAAATTGCAATCCAAATTTCTTATCTAAAACAACATTCATACAGTTTTGGATGATTTTAATTCGTGATTGAGTGTCTTGCACCAAAAAGAGGTAGCAAAAACCCAAAAAATCAGGATTGTTTTCAGGAGCTATCAATGGGAATTCTCCCTTTCTAGCTGCATTTGCAAGAGTTACCTGAACAAAGTCTTTAAATTTTAAGTCACAGGGCTTTACACTGTAATTTTTATTGTCTGGATTCTTTGCGAAAGTAAGTTCATTAAGCAAGCTAGGTAAACCCATTAGATGAAGTGAGTCAAGCGTTGAAGCATCACGCTCAACAATAAGTCTTGCGATATCAAAACCAACGGAATTTTTTGGCATAAAACAGCTGAAACTAAGTGAGCATCCTTTTATGCTTTTCGCATTTTCAAGGAGAAGTTTCGCGATATCAAGATTATAGTTATTACTATAGGAAGAGCATGCATCATTCAAACATGTATTTGTATCTTCAGTCGTTGCATTTTGAGCAAGAAGCTTAACTATTTCAAAAGCGGTTTTCTTGTTGAATGACGTCTTGAATTGAGAATTATTTCTCCTTTCATAATTAATTTTTTCGCAAATTATAGCGAGAGGGGTTTTCTCTACTGCATTCTTGACGCTTACTTCTGCTTTTTGTTGAAGAAGCAGCCTTGCAATTTCTAGATTGTTTTTGTCGCAGGCGATATGAAGAGCCGTCTCTTCTTTGCTTTCCATTGGACCAAAACCCATATCTTCAGACATGCTACTGATACAAGGATTTTTGACATTTACATCTGCAGAACCACTGGCAATGATAAACTCTGCCAAAGGATAATCTTCGTATTCGATAGCAGTGTACAGAAGGGTTTTTTTATTGTCTTTATCTAGTTTGTTAAAAAAATTTGGATCTTCTTTTACACTATATGCAAGGTATTTCTTCGTGTCCTCATGAACGATTTTTCTATAAGGGTCTACAAAATATCTAAATGAATCCATTGCATTGAGGGGCATGCCAAGAGATGCATTAAAAATCAGAAAAAATAAGAACAGTTTTGCATTTTTCATAGTTATTTCCTTAATTCTATGAGTTATTTACTACAGTTTTTAGTGTCTTGTATGTTCACATAGGTGTCAAATTTTAAATCTAAAACCAACAGGCCACTATTTCCTTAGTGACTCTATATACCAGGCTTAACGAGGCGTGAAATTAATGCAAAGATCATGCTTTGTTAATCCTATTCTTTTAGTGGAAGCAAAAGGCTTTCCGTGAGCTGCTTCTTCCTTGAGCCGTTGTATAAACAACTTTAGGTCTTTTGAGGCGACCAAAAGACCTAAGAGCGTTCTAATCCGTTTTTCTTTAGGATCAGAATTAAAGAGCTCCATGTAGAGTTTATATTCTTCAGCCGTTAGATTTAATTGTTTTTGTAAAATGTTCTTTTGCGTAGATTGCATTTTTATTTTGTGGATCTCGTCAGCTGTGAAAAATAAACAAAATGTGAGTTTTCTCAATAGAGATTCTTGTGTGCTCACAGGGGCATTTTCTTTTGCCGTTATTGTTTTCTTAGAATGGAAAGCCTGAGCTATTGCATCTTCGTCTGTTAACCAATCAGTGTTTTTCAGGGAACAGTCTGTGGTGGTTTTTTCCGGTTTTAGTTGTGTTTGGAAAAATTTTGAGAGAACTCTGGGTAGATTCCGTATATAGGGCTTATTGCGGTTGCCATGTCTTATGAAATCTATTGTTGCGCCATTTTCCACGAGGGTGATTGCCGGTCTTTGGTCATTGGATCGTATGGCACATTGGAGCGGAGTGAGATTTTTGTTGTTTTGTAAATTGATAATCGCCCCATTTTCGATGAGGATTTGGACGGTTTGAGGGACTGTTTCTCTTGAATAGTTATTATTGTCCTCATCAGTAAGCTCTTCTGCGTGTGTGCAGATTATGTGCAAGGGGGTTTCTCCCTTGAGGTTCTGAACGTTATTAAGCACCTTTTTTTGGGCTAGAAATTTAATAGCGTCTAGATTAGTACTTCGAACGAGTTGGTGAAGCGCTGTATTGTTTTCTTCCCACTCTGTCTTATACATATCGGCTCCATGGTTGATAAGCGTCTGAATAATTTTCGTCATTTCCTCGTTCAAAGACTCTTCGGTGTTGAAGATGGAAATAGTGCGTTGGGCGGCCGCGGCCTTGAGAAGGGGTGTGCAACCTGTAGTCGTTGGTTCATCTACTTTTGCTCCCTGTGTAATGAGATTCGTAACTATTTCTAGATTGATTTTGTTAACGGCTGTATGGATCGGCGCTACCCCATCATTATCTTTTGCATTAACATTGGCGCCATTTTTAATAAGAAGTGAGGCGCTTTCCCGATGGTTACTGTTGGTGGCAAGATGAAGCGGAGTTTCGTTGTTTGCGGTACGTTCATTGACTTGTGCGCCTTTTTCAATAAGAAAAGTGATTACATCTTCCCTACCGTTTTCGGATGCGAAGTGAAGAGGGGTATATCCAGCGCTAAAGCGAAGATCCGGGCGCGTGAACGCGTCGATTTTTACGCCGTTTTGAACGAGTAGTTTGGTTGTTTCTAAGAGACCGTTTCTAGCTGCATAGTGTAAGGGAGTATGCCCTCCTTTATCCTTGGTAGTTGCCAAATCGGGTGCTATGGTTAAAAATTGAGCAATCATTTTTAATGATTCTTCGGTTTCGGTATCACAGGCCTCAATAAACTGGTGGAATGGGGTTTCTCCATAGTCGTTTTTTGATGGAGTGTTGACGAGTGCGCCGTAGGAGATCAGGAGTTTGATCGCGGCTATTTTATTTGGGATGTTGTCTTTGCATACAGAGTGAAGAAGTGTGTCTCCATTACCACTTGGGCAGTTGATTGCAGAAGGATCTTTGTCTAAGAAGAGTTTAATGATATCGAGGGGCAGGTCGTTTGAATTGTTTTCTGTGAATGTTTTTATGAATTCTTGAAGAGGTGTATTGCCCCATATATCTTTGGGAGTAGTGGGGGCATTGTGTTTTAACAACAAGGTTATCATCTCTTCCGACTTTTCCGTAGCTGCATGGAGCGGGGTATTTTTTGAATTCTTGTATTTGGATTCGAGAAGGCTTTTGACGACGTTAGCGGGTTGATTTTTTAGGAGAGCTTCAACTTGTTTTACGTCATTTTCTTCAATTGCAGAAAAAAGCTTTTTAACAAGAGTGTTAAAGTTAGAAGGCAGTAATGAGGTAGTCATTGATTGAACGGTTGTCTGCTGAAAGTTCAGTGATACATTTGGTTGGAAGGTGTTTTCTTGAGGCATGGGGGGCACTTGTCGGAATAGCCCATTAAGTACTTGCGGGGATAAATAATATTGAGGTTCAAAGAAGTTTTGCTGAGGCAGTTGTGGCAGCTGCTGAGTCTTGGGAACCTGAAAAATATTAAAATGAGCCGTGTTGTTTGGCTGTTGATTTAATAGATAGGCATACAGAAGGCTCATGAGTAGATTAGAGTTGCTTGGTTGTTGCGGTTGTATATTTTCCGGTTGAATAACCGTGTTGATAATGTTCTGTTGTGGCAAATTATTTAAGTTTTGTGAGCTGCTTGTGTTGGTTGTTTGTAATGGAGGTAATGGAGGTTGTTGGGTTTTTCTTTTTTTTATTTGATCCTGCTCGTTCTGTCGTACCGAGGATGTTTGTGATGAGGACGAGCTTTCTTCTACTTCAGAGAAGAGCCTCTTTGTAAGAGGTTTGAGATTGAGGGGGGCATTCTTGTCCATGGCGTTACCAATATGAGAGCAAACAAGAGCAAGCGTAATAAGAGTGAATGGGTAAAATATCTTTTTCATAACAGTGTCTTTCGTTTTTTAATTAAATTATAAATGATCGAGCGTACCATTAGTTTAAGGAGTTTAAGATGACTTCGTTTTGAAAACAGGCGTGAATAACCGTCTTTTTGTTGTTAATGGATCTTATGATACAGACTCCTGCTCCGCCGCTAATATATTTATCAATGTTTGCTTTTTGTTTAACAGATAACAAAATTTGTTCTGATGTTAGGTTGTCTTTTACCATCTTTTTTGTGTTTTCAAACAGTTGACATGCAGAGCTACCAGTGCATAAAAATCCCGAAAACACCAAGAGTATGTCACCATTTTCTAAACACGCTTCTTTAATATTGTATTTTTTAGAAAAATGCATGAAACGCTTATCAGTGTTGCAGGTAGAAGTATCATAGTTTATGATTTTAGCATGGTCTAAAAGCCATTGTTTATTGATGAGATTTGCAATAATCTTATGGAACATATCTTGTTTGTGTGGCGATGCAGTATCAAGACTTAGTTCTGTCACTCCTAAGAGTCCCTGTTTTTTTGGTTTTTTTAGTAAGAGTGTTACGTCTTGACCAGTGTTCCCCCAGGTTCGATAGAGAATGGTAAGCTTGCCGTCAGAGCTTTCGATACTTTTTTTGCTTTGATCTTCCACAAGTTTTCCGATTTCTGATTTTGTAAACAGTTTTGGTTGGTTTTGTGGGTTGTTAATTGATGGTTCTGGCAAAGGGCTTTCGAGCTTTAGCTGCTTGTTCTCTTGTAAAGCAGAGCCGTTTTTTCTTTTGATTTGGTTCTTTTTTTCTTTTTTCTTCAGTTTTTTATTGAAAGACTTTTTATTTAATTGCTCTTTTTCTTCCATACATATTTTTGAGAGATTGCTGTTTAGATTTTTGTTTTCTTTGGTTTGAATACAGGGAGGAGTGTTTTTTTTATTTTCTTGCATCTCGAGCTCAATGATCTTCTTAAGAGCGTCTCGGTTTTTATTTGCTGAAGCGATATTGAGTGGCCGTAATTTATTATTATTGAGGGCTTTGAGGAGTGCTGGGTTTTGTTTAGCCAAGAAATCAATAATTTCGAGATTGCCTTCTTGCACAGCGCAGTGTAAAACGTTGTTCCCATTGATGTCTCTGTCGTTCAGATTTGCGCCGAGCTGAATAAGTTTTTTTACGGTTTTTATATTGCCGCTTAAAACGGTAATATGGAGAGGAGTTTTTTTGAATATGTCAGGGATGTTGAGAAAGGAGGGATTTTTTTCGAGTAGGAAATCAATGAGGGTCGGGTAGTTGTTTTGTACGGTGAAATGAAGCACAGTCCAGCCATTGATGTCAGTGGCATTAATGGTAGAACCCAGATCAATAAGTTTTTTGACGGCGCCAAGCTGTCCATTTGCCGCAGCAATGTGAAGAGGGGTAGCACCTGTGTTTGTAAGAGACTTGAGGAGGGATGGCTTTTCCCCGTATAAAAAATCAATAATCTCTAAATTTCCTTTTTGTGCCGCATAATGGAAGGCGGTCCAGTTATTGAGGGATTTAGTATGTATAGTTGCACCAAGTTCGACAAGTTTTTTAACGGCATTATACTTCCCACTTGATATAGCAATATGAAGCGGAGTTTGGTGTGCAGTGTTTTGATTGGTAATAGCGTTGAGGAGAGCGGTGTTTTGTTGGTACAAGAGATCGATAATCTTAACATTTCCTCCTACTGCTGCATAATGGAGCGTGGTAAAATCATTGCAGTCGACGAGATTAGGGTCTGCACCAAGATAAAGGAGTGTTTTAGTTCCGCTCAAATCTCCATTTAGAGCAGTAATATGAATAGGGGTTGTTTTTGAGTTTGAACGGGCGTTAATCAAGGATTTATTGTTTTTGCATAACAGTTCGATTGTGTTGGAATTATCTCCTTCCGTTAGGCAATGGAGGGGTGTCTGCCCATCCATGTCTAAGAGATGAGGGTTTGCACCGAGATCAATAAGTTTTTCAATTGCTTCTTGATTGTTATTCAGAGAGGCAATATGAAGAGGAGTGCTACCTGAAAGGTCTTTGTCGTTAAGGAGATTTTTGTTATATTTGTACAAAAGCTTAATCATTTCGGTATCGCAGTTTTTAGCTGCATAATGGAATGGTGCCCAGCCATCAACATCTTTGCTGCTGGTATTTGCGCCAAGGTCCAGAAGTTTTCTAGCAGCATCGAAGTTTTGGTTGCAAAGAGCAACATGAAGAGGGGTTGCTTTTGTATTGACAGGAGCATTAAGCAGGGAATTGTTTTTTTTGTATAAAATTTCAATAATCTTGGGATGGCCGCCTTGAGCTGCGTAATGGAGGACGTTCCATTTATTGAGAGCTTCAATGGTTGTGTTTGCTCCAAAATCAAGAAGCATTTGAACTGTTTTAACGTTCCGGCACAGTGCTGCAATATGAAGAGGGGTTTTTAATTCAGAAAGTTCACTGGTTGGGGCGTCAAGAACGGATCTGTTCTGTGTATATAAGAATTTAATAGTTTTGAGTCTTCCTTCTCGAACTGCATCATGGAATGCGGACCATCCATCATTGTCGCGGTTAGTACTTAAGGAGCCGAGCTTAATAAGTTTTTGACCTAAGTCTAGACGGTTTTTTACCAGGACAAGGTGAAGGGGCGTTTTGCCTTCTTTATTAGTTATATTTTGATTGTCGTTTGCTTTTATTCCAGCTTCTACGCCGGCTTTTACTAAAGCTACAATTAAATCGGGCGAAGTGTTTTCGCTTTCCAGAGCCATGCGTAAGGGAGAAAAGCCTTGCTTATTGGTCTTCTTAAGTAAGGAGGCGCGTTCTGATCCAGTTGTGTTTTTGAGAATATTCTCTACGGCCACACGAGAATTGTTTTTGATTGCGTCAAAAAGATGATCGTGTAGAACAGAAGGGATCTGTTTTGAAGCAAGTGGGCGCTCTAACCCATCAAGAAAAAACTGTTCTAAAGGGGAAATGGGCTGACTAAGGTTTCTCTTTGTGTTCCCGCTATGGAAAAAAGCAAAAAACTTCTCTGGGAGATTAGATTCCATTGCAGTGCCAGTGTGGGGAAAAGCAAGGGCAAGTGCGACTAACACATGCGAATAAATGATCTTTTTCATGGGATTATCTTACTTTATTTTGAAGCTCTATCTTTTTATTGGTTTTTTAATAGATGCTTAATTTATGAGAAACGATATTGTTTATACTATGCTATTTTTTTACATAAAAGTCAAGTTGAAATTTAACCGCTAAGATAAAGCGTGCTTGTTGAAAGAGAGTTCAATCTATAAATAATGTAGTAAATAAAGAGGGATGTCTGAGAAAGTGGTGGTTCAGCGTTTCTATACTAGGTTGGTGCCGTGGCGTGGCAAGGTCGGGAAGCCTTGTTGAACCTCCCGACCTTGCTCGATTCTAACTCTTAATCCATGCAATCAGAGCATTTGTCGCTGCAGCAGCAGCCATCTTCATCTTCGTCGTCGTTTTCAAGAGCTTCGGCGAGGGTTTCTGTGAATTGTTTGCCGGCTTCTTCGTTTTGAGCTTTAACTTGATTTATAACGGATTCGATGCGTTGCTCAATAGCTTCCGAAATTCTCTCGTCTTCGATAAGAAACGAAAACTCAACGATTTCCAAAAAGGTAACCAAAAGTGCTTCGAAAAGATCAGAAGTCGCTTTGTCAGGATTTTTTTTGGTAAAAGCAAGTGTGCTTTCGAGCGTTACAAGGCGGAGATCAGTGTGATCAAAAGGTTCTTCTGATAGACTGAGCGCGTGTGTAATTGCTTTTTCTGCAACCAAGAGATGGTATGGTGACCAATCGCTTGCTTTTTCTGGATTGAGTATTTGAGCAACATTCTCTCTTACTTCAGCAATAAATGCTTTTTCTTCGCTAAGTGTTTGTTTTTCCATAAGGGGATAATTCCATTTGTTAGGGTGTTATGATGGGGGTAACGGTTTTAAAAACAAAAAACCTTGTTACCCAGTATAGCAGATTGTGCAATAGTTGCTATGGACACTCTACGGTTGAGGGGCGCAAGCCTTGCTCTTTTCTTTGCACTGTTTCAGCGATTACGTCTTTGATTTGCTGCAAATGCTCGTTTGTTGAAAACTCAGCAAGCCCCGCAAGGAGATCAGCCTGTTGTTGAGAATAGGTAAAATTGTCGCTGCTTAAAAAATTGCCTGTGCGGTTATTATACATCATGTCTTGTGGGTCGAATTGCTGGTTGTAGTTTGGATTGTAGATCATTGGGATATAGACAATTATGGGTGCATTTGGCCCATCATCAAAGACTGAAAAAACAGAAGAACGAGCGGCGTACGTGTCACAATGGGGGAATGGGAGATTAAGTGTACGTGCATAGAGCTCTGTTTCGCTTAAAATATTACTCCATTTAACATCGCCGCCGGCATCAAGAATGATGTAAATATCAGGAGCACGTTCTTCTTGTTTGAGAAATGGAACAATAGGAACGTTTATCGAGATTCCTGCATCAACCCAGAGTTTAAAGGGTTCAAGCCTTCCTGTTGCCCCTGGTAGACCAAAGGAGAAGTTGCGAACGTGTTCAGGGAAGATTCGCAGGTCGCCAATTTGTGTTTCTTGGATCAATTTACCCAACGGGGCGAAAAGTTCTGGTGGCCATAATTTACTAACGATCATAGGCCAGATTTCTTTGAGGGTGACTGCGGTAAAAGCAGAACCAAAAATTCCCATAAGAAGCCCCATGGTGAGCGGAGGATGTGTGTTGTATGAAACACCTCCTCTGTATTCGCGCCCGCATCCCCAACCAGGGACAGCCGTATTGCTTGAGTAATCAACGACTTCAAATGGCGTGCATTCGATGGGGTCCATAAAAAGTCGGTCTTTATTTTTATCGGGGATAATCGCGGTGCAGAGGGGGAGGGGGTTTTGGCCTTTTTGTACGCTCGGTATCAGTGAAGCAAGATTGGTTGTAGCATATGACGTTTTTGATTCTTCTCCAAGCAGATGAAGACTCAAGAGAAGCCCGTAAAGGTCAATAGCTGATGGTACATCTTGAAAAGCAAGGCGCCGAAGCAATGTTTCTCCTATGATTCCAAGGAAGCAGAAGAGATTAGTTCCGCCTTGTTCAATTGTTTTTGGAAGAAGACCGGTAACAACATGATCGATGTATTCTGGATAGAATTGTACAAAACTTTTTTGGCTCAGTATCCAGGGAATGATTGCCCATGTTCCACCTGAAATTCCACCTACATACTGGCATGCATCCAAAACGCCTTTTTCAGAAAGTGTTTTAAGGCCTCCTGCGGTAAAGAGTGCCGAGCGGAGTCCTCCACCGCTGCTTAACAAGACAATGCGTGGGGTGTGTTGTAGTTCAATATCGCGACCGAGGAGCTTTTTTATTGCCGCATTACACCATGGATCACGTTTTTGTAGAAAATCCTTTTCTTCTTGGCAGATAGAGGGTTTTGTTCCTAAAGACCGCACGTAACTTTTTTTGTTTTTGTAGGCATTATCTTGAACGAGGAGGTGATAAAGTGCAGAGAGAAGCCAACGTTTTTGGGGCTCTCGGTTAACGAAGTGAGGGGTAGTTTTTGGATCAATGGATAGAGATGATGTGCAGGTATTGGCCTGCGTAACGAGCGTAAGAGCGCTCGAATAGAGTAAAATAAGAAACGTGGCTAAACGCATGGAGTGCCCCTTGGTAATAAAGTAAGAGTAGTTTAAGGGGAGCGTAGTCAATGCAAAAGAATGTCGTCAACAAAACTTATTTTTTTTGTAAGCCAAAAAGGGAGCGGGCGTTAGTGCTTGTTTGTTCTGCAACCGCTTCAATTGGTATTTGCAAAAGTTCGGCGATAAAAGCACCGATAGTTGCTACTTGCGCAGGGTGATTTATCTTGCCGCGAATGCTTTGAGGTGGCAGAAAAGGGGCATCTGTTTCAAGCAGGATATTAGAAAGTCCAAGCATCGATACAATGCGACGGAGCTCAGTGTTTTTTGGATAGGTAATGGGGCCATCGATACCAAGGTAAAAGCCACGTGCAATCACTTCAGTTGCTGCTTGTAAATCTTCAGAAAAGCAGTGAAATACGCCACGAAGTTGTTCATTGCGATATTCGTCAATAATGCTTAGCGTTTCGTCAAATGCATTTCGTGTATGAATAACCAGAGGGAGTTTGTGTATGAGTGCCAGTTCAATTTGGTTTCTAAAGAAAGCTTTTTGCTGATCTTTGTCAAATCCGGGATGGTGAAAATCAAGGCCCGTCTCTCCGATGCCAACAATAATTCCGGGCGCTGTCTGTTTTAAGAGCGCTTCAAGTTTTTTAAGGTCGTCGCGTTCACTCTCCTTGCCGTCAGAAGGATGAATGCCAATGGTGCAGAATAGATCAGGAATTTGAGTTGCACAATGCAAGGCGATGTCGCTTGAGGCGAGTGTTGTGCCAATAGTGATAAGTGGAGAAACATTCGATAGATAAGCTTCTTTTGTGATTTTTTGTGCTTCTTGGAAAATAATTTGCCACTCGGTTGCATTTGTGCGTTTTTCGGCGATCATTTCCAGATGACAGTGTGTGTCGATAAACATGACATCCTTTAAAATTGCTGAATTCAAGAGGGTTTTATTTGACAAAGACCCCGATTTGACTAAGATAGTTTATCGATCGGTTGGCAAAAAGCAAGGCGTTGCAAAGAATGCATTGCTCAAGCCAATTTTGTATCAAGCGGTGTTTTTCATCCATATTTAGGTAATCTCCACTTAGGGAGTGCATGCATGAATAAGTCGAAGTTGATCGAATCGCTTAGCGCGGAGACAGGATTCAACAAGCGAGATATCACCCTTGTCCTTGATGCGTTTCGCAGAAATGTGGTAAGCGAGTTGGCTACTGGCAGAAAAGTACAGTGGTCTGGCTTCGGTACTTTTACGCTCTCGCGGCGTGGTCCTCGCGATGGAATAAATCCTCAGACGAAAGAAAAAATTCGTCTTCCAGAGGTTTTTGTTCCTCGCTTTAAGCCAGGAAAGAATCTCAAGGAGCTCGTTAACAGAGCTTCGTGACGGTTCATCCACATATAAGCTTTCACCCCAAAAAGCCGCTTCGGCGGCTTTTTGCTTTTTTTATATCGGTGCTATAAACTACCAATCACGGCTATTTTGATGAAAAATCGACTCTATCAGGAGCGCACCGATGATTGATTTAAACTTATTGAGAGAAGAACCAGAGCGCATTATAAGCCTGGTGAAGAAAAAAGATCCTTCTTTTGCTATCGAACGACTTGCAGAGCTTGATTCGCGTGTTCGCGCGCTTCGCCATCTGGTGGAAGATTTTCGTTCAGAAAAAAATGCACTTTCCCGTCAGGGCAACCAAGGGGTGTCCGAAGAAACACGTCAAAAAGCACAAGAGCTTTCTGAGCGTATCAAACGACATGAAGCGGAGCTTGATGAGCTTGAGGGTGTTTTTAAAGATCTTTATTTACGATGTCCGAACCTGCTTTTTGATGACGTACAACCAGGTGGTAAAGAGTCGAATCGCGAAGTAAAGGCGTGGGGTTCTCAACCAACTTTTTCGTTTCCTCTTAAAACGCATGTAGAATTAGGCAAAGCGTTGGGGTGGCTTGATTTTGAAGCTGCTGTTGCAATGACGTCCTCTAATTTTGCACTCTACCGTAATGAGGCTGTTCGTCTTCATTATGCGCTCTGTATGTTTATGTTTCAAACGGCGCAAAAGCATGGATTTTCTCCTGTCTTGCCGCCTTTTTTAATTAATGAGCGTGCGCTTGAAGGCGCGAGTAATTTTCCGCGTTTCAAAGAAGAAGTGTATGCAATTGAAAAAGATGGGCTCTATTTAACGCCTACAGCAGAGGTTAATCTTGCAAATCTTTATCGTGATGCAATTCTTGCTGAGCAAGAGCTTCCGATTCGTCTCACGGCTCTTACCAGTTGTTTTAGGCGTGAAGCGGGCGGATATGGGGCTGCTGAGCGCGGGCTTATTCGTATTCACCAATTTGATAAAGTTGAGCTTTTTACGCTTACAAAACCAGAAGAATCCCCACTCGAGCAAGAGCGTATGCTTGCTTGCGCAGAGTCGATACTTCAAAGCTTGGGTCTCCATTATCGTGTGATGCTTTTAGCGGCACAAGATTGTTCATTTGCCTCCTCTAAGACGTATGATATAGAGGTCTGGATGCCGGGTCAAAAGGAATATAAAGAGGTTTCATCTATTAGTAATTGTACCGATTATCAAGCACGTCGCTGTGGAATTCGGTATCGGTCTTCATCAACCGACAAGCCGCGGCTTGTTCATACACTTAATGGCTCATCGCTTGCATTGCCTCGCTTGACCGTTGCGTTACTTGAATCAGGGCAGCAGGCCGATGGGTCTATTGTTTTCCCTGAGATCTTGAAAGCGGTGACGATTGGGGTTTGAGGGGTCTGTTGCGATGGAAGGTCTGAGTGAATTAAGACGCCATGTTTCATCGGCGGTTATTCAGACGCGAAGAATGCTTACTGGTTCGCGGGCGGGGCAGTTTCGTATTATGACGCGCGGCTCTGGTTCTGATTTTGATCAATTGAGAGAATATCAGCCGGGCGATGATGTTCGTTTTATCGATTGGAAAAGCTCTGCTCGTGGCCAACATTTGGTGGTGCGCGAATACCGTGATGAGCGATCCCGTTCAATACATTTACTGCTTGATTGTTCACGGTCAATGCTTTTTGGTACTGGTGAAAAACGGTTTTATGAGAGAGGGGCATCAATTGCGGCAATAGTTGCGGTGATGGGTGAAAATGCGGGAGATGCGGTTGCCCTCCATTTTATGAGGCAGAACTTGCAGACGGCAACGCCGCTTTTGGTGGGGAGACAGCAGACTGACCGAATTGTGAGAGAGCTTTTGCGCAACGCGCCTTCTTGCTCTGGTGACGTAGTGCAAAAAACAGCGCACTCTTTTGCTCGGTTGTTTTGCAAAAAATCACTACTTTTTCTCATTTCTGATTTTATTGAACCGCTTGATGTTGATTTTATGCGTTTTCTAGGGGCGCGCTACAGTCTTTGTTGTATTCGGGTGCGTGATAAAAATGAAACGGCAGTTCTTGACACGGTTCGATTTCTACCCTGTCGAGAGAGTGAGTTCTCAGGGCAAGATGACGCATCGCTTCTTTTCTTGCATTCAGAGAAAAATGTGCAACAGGCTCAATGTGTTCTCAAGCAGATGCGGCAAGAGCAAGAAGATCTTTTTAGGCATACACGCGTAGCCTGGTTTGATTGTTTTGTACAAGATGATCCGGTCAAATCTGTTTTTATGGGGCTAAAAAAAGTAAAGGTGTTGTTATGATACCCCAGCAGAGTCCAAGCCTGAAAGACCTGGATTTTGATGATATTTTTGATTTATGGCAACCGGCATGGTGGGAGCGACCAGTTGTGTGGGTATGCTTGGTTATTGCGGTTGGTTTGGTTGTTTGGTTGATTCTTTTTTTTGTGCAGAGGGCCAAGGCACAACGAATTATTGCAAACCCTTATGCTGAGTTGCATCAGGCGATTAGAGCCATTCGAGCGGGGTCTCTCGGTAAAAAAGAACAATGTGTCTGTTTGAAAAAGAGTATCAAGCGGTTTTTTGAAAGTCTTTTTGATGTTCAATTGCAAGGGTATACTGAGTATGAATTGTTGCCTTATTGTGAAAGTCAGAGGATAGATTTGCGTGTTCGTGAACTTATAGCTGATCTTTTGAAAGCTAGTACTGAAGTCTGTTTTGCACAAGAAGAAATGTGCCAATTGGATGCTTTATTAGAACAACTCGAATTTCTTTTGCAACAGGAATCAGATACATATCGAGCGTTAAGCCAAAAATAGAGGCGTATAATTGTCACTTGAAAATTCAAAGATCTTGACACGTCTGGTATACTAAAGAGTATCGAACAATAATCTTCATGGTTATATTCCCGAGAAAAATGTGTAGGTCTTACGGAGAGGTGAGCGGTTTTATTGCCTTTAATGAAGTTTTAGAGAGGCAATCTAGTTGTTGGGCACAATTTTATATTAAAGATAAGGGATTTTTTGATGGCAAAGCATGTAGGGGTAAAATTGCCGGATGATTTGTTTGCGATTTTGCAAAAGGGAACGGCGGCAGTGTTGGCAACTTTTTCAGAAAAACAAGTTCCTCATACAACACCAATTAACACCTTGTATCCAAAGGGTCGTGAAAGCATTTTAATGTCGATTCACAAGGACCATACGGGATATCACAATATGGTGTGGCAAAAGAAGGTGATGCTCTGTATTCTTGATGAAGAAAATGTAGCATACAGTGTTTTGGGGCGTGCAGGGGTGGTGCGTGCACCGTCGATTGTACATCCTCTCATGAATGTAGTGCGTATTGATATTATTGATATTAAGTGCGATCGATCCGGTCTTTCTCGCGTAGACGCGGGCGTTAAATGGAGTTACACTTCGCCAGAAGCTGCGGAGCTTTCTCTTGCTTTACTCGGTGAATTGAAAGAGCTTGCTAAGACTTTGTAAAAAAGGGGGCTTGAATGAAGCGCTGTATACCTACCGTTGTTTTTTTGATGATGCTTGGATGTAAAACTTCAGTGTGTGGTGATGATGAGGGTCCGCTTGGGGTTTTCAATCCACCACCTTCCCCAACACCAGAGGTTGTTGCGGAAGCATGGGAAGAGCCAGTTGAGCCAGAGGGTGCTCCAACAACGGTTGGGGAACCGACGGGTAATTGGTATCTCAAAGCTCAGATCTTTAAAAAGGCCGAAGATCTTTTTAATAAGCTCAAAAAGCAGATTACCTTGGTGACGCCATCACGAAAAGACTTTGATGGCCGTTGGCAAGAACTTGATAAGAAGCTTGACGGTTTTTATCAAGAATGTGGATTTCAGCAGGGTGAAATTGATGCACGACTTAAAACCATCCAAGAAGAGATTGAGCAGGCAAAAAAAACGGGTATGCAGGCACAAGAGTTACGTGACTTCTTAAAAAAGCTTGATGAAAAGCGTGTTGAAGTCGAAAAACTCAAAGTAGAGTTTTCTTATGTACAAAAGCTTGATGCAGCTTCTTCTAAGGCAATTCAAATGCTTGGGGAAGAGATTGAGAAGGCTTTGTCGTATGAAAATAAAGCATGGACAGCGCTTGAAAAAATCTCTGATACCCTGAACGATGAGGCTGCGGAGAAGCTTTATCGTGACATTGAGGTGCTGTCTCGGAATATTGCAGCGCTTGACCGGTACATCAAAAATGATTTTACGCAATTTTTTACTACGCTTTCAAGTGAAATAGGAAAGCAAACTGACACAGTGCGGCAAAAATTGACTGAATTACGGGCGCGTGGTGTTGAACTTAATAAGAATGTGCTTGCAGAGCAGGCAAAAATGGAGGCGCTAAAAAAAGAACAAGAGCGTCTTCAAAAAGAAAAAACTGCAGCAGAAGCGGCAAAGAAAAGCCAGGCTGGATGGTTCTCTACGCTCTGGTCTTCGATTGGAAATTTCTTTGCTTCGATCTGGCACGCAATTACAGGACTGTTCTCTCGTTCAAAATAAGCTAAAAAAAATTTGCAAAGGCTCAGTTCTTCTGGTACAGTGAGTTTCGTGTTCTGGTAAATGTGCGGAAGTGGTGAAACTGGTAGACACGCAGCTTTGAGGGGGCTGTGGGAGTAATCCCGTGGGGGTTCGAGTCCCTTCTTCCGCACCAGAGTACCGCCGTGATCACTTTCGGCGGAGAGTACTAAAAAGGTTATCCTTATTTTTATCGACAGGGGATGGAGTATGACAGTCTCACTTCGCCAACTCTTTATATCACGGTTTTCACTCTGGCTCATTTTGGCAGTGGCTGGGGGGTATTTCGTCTATAATTTAAATAATTACATTAAGTATGGTATCGATCTTGTGGGTGGCACGTACGTGACTCTCCAAGTTCAGCTTGATAAAGCTCATGAAACTGAGCTTGTTGAGCGCATGCAAGATGCCGTTGATGTTTTGAAGAAGGCGGGGAAAACCCTTCCTAAATCAAAACGAATAGAAGCTGGTATTGCACAGCTTGCTTTTGATGATGTTAAAGACGCCAATATAGCGTTTGAAGTTCTTTCTGCTGTAATTAAAGGGGTAAGTGTTGATCGAAAAGAGACAACGGTTACCTTTACTTTGACCTCAGAAACAAAAGCGCGCATTGATCGTGAGGCCGTTGATAGCAATATTAATGCTCTCGAAATGCGGGTGAATGCGTTTGGCGTTGGTGAAACATTAGTGGCAAGACATGGAACAGATAAAATTATTGTTGAGCTTCCTAATATTCACAATACCCAGCAAGCAAAAGCAATGATTGGTCGTGCTGCATTACTTGAGATTAAATTGGTTGAAGATGATTCCCCTAATGAGCAAGATCTTCTTGATCGTTATGGAGGATCAGCGCCAGAAGGTTTTGTCGTTGTTCCAGAGCATCGTGGCGATCGCTCGCATTTCTATCTAGTGCCTGCTTACAGTGATTTGACTGGCCGTTTACTTAAGAGTGCGCATTCAAGCCTTGGTGGTGATACGGGTGCAGAACCAGTAGTAAATTTTGAATTTAAAAAAGAAGGTGCAGCAAAGTTTTATGACTTAACGGCTAACAATATTGACCGCAAATTGGCTATCGTTCTTGACGGTGAAGTTAAATGTGCGCCTGTTGTTAATACAGCACTGAGTTCGTCTGGTATGATTTCTGGTGCATTTACAGCAAGTGAAGCACAAGAACTTGCAATGCTCTTGCGTGCAGGTTCGTTTGTAGCGCCCGTTACGTTTGAAGAAGAGCGCAATATTGGTGCAACATTGGGGCAAGAATCGATTCGTAAAGGATTGATTGCATGCATCATCGGTATGTTACTTCTCCTGGGCTTTATTGTTATTACCTACAAGATGGCGGGTCTTTTGGGGTACATTGTTCTTCTCTTTAACCTTCTGCTTTCGCTTGTGTTACTTGCAGGGATGCAGGCTACCTTGACGCTTCCTGGTATTGCCGGTCTTCTTTTGACGATTGGTATGGCTATCGATGCATCGATTCTTATTTTTGAACGTATGCGTGATGAGATTGCTGCGGGAGTTCCTTTGCGTAGGGCGATTGAACTTGGGTTTAGTGGTGCTATGACTGTGATTCTCGATTCGAACATCACATCGCTTTTGATGGCCATTGTTCTTTATAAATTTGGAACAGGACCAATTCAGGGCTTTGCAGCAACACAAATTGTTGGTATTATAGCTACGTTGGTTACGGCTCTCTGGATGCAACGTTCATTCTTTACGTTTGCAACTGATGTGCTGGGCGTTACCAAAATGCGTATCTAGTCGTATACTTGGTAGTAGTTGACATAATTTCGATATAAAAATGGGGTGGCGACGTAGCTCAGCTGGTTAGAGCGGCGGAATCATAATCCGTAGGTCCGGGGTTCGAGTCCCTGCGTCGCCACCAATCTCTTATGAATATTTCACTTTTTCTTACTTTGACGCGTCTTGCAGCTTCTGTGATGCTTCTTCCATTCTTTTTCTATTGTGCTCCCTGGCAAAGCTCTTTCCTCTGGGCGGTTCTTCTTGATGTTTTTGTTCTGTTGCTCTGTTTCACCGATTTTCTTGATGGGCGTTTAGCGCGGTTGTTACACATTGAGTCTGATGCGGGGCGTGTGTTTGATCCGGTTGCTGATAAAGTTTTGGTAACGACGATGTTTCTTATTCTTTTTTCTGCAGGTCGCGTCGGCTTTGGTATTGTAATTTTGGTTATTGTCCGTGAATTTATAGTAATGGGTTTGCGAGAACTTGCTTTGATGCAAGGGGCGTCAGTCCCCGTTGTTTTCTGGGGTAAGTTGAAGACGGCTACTCAGATGTTTTTCTCTGTTTTCCAGGTTGTTAATCCCTGTTTTTATGGTGTTCAGGGGAATACGAGAACGGTGTTTTTTCTTGTCGAGCAATTATTGTGGTGGCTTGTTGTTATTTTGACGGTTGAGTCAGCGCTTAACTATTTTCTGACTTTTCGCTGTGTTACAAAAAAGAGCGCAAAGTAGTATTTTTACAAAAAAAACTTGTAAATCATGAGGAGCTTTGATGCAGTTTGGTGAAGTAGCACATGCTTTCTTAGAAATTGAAAAAGAAGCTTCTCGTGTTAAAATGACGGAGTATTTGGCGCATCTTTTTAAAAAAGCGACGCCAGAAGAGGCGCGTATGATAGCCTATCTTTCGCTTGGGCTGCTTCGCGCTGTCTATGAAGGTACTCAGTTTAATTTTGCGGCAAAAAGTCTCGTTCCCGTTGTTGCCTGCCTCCTTGATATAAGCGAACAAGAGGTAGTGCGCCGCTCGGTACTCGCCGGTGATCTTGGTGCAGTGATTTCTGAAGGAACCTGGAACGCGTCTGATAATTTATCTCTCAAGTCTGTTTTTGAGCAATTGCGTGATTTTGCATCAATGTCGGGCTCTGGATCTGTTGACGAGAAGATGTCGGTCTTGGTTGATTTATTAAGGGCTCTCGACCCTCTTTCTGCCCGGTATATTGTACGAATTCTTTTGGGTAAGCTGCGGCTTGGTTTTTCTGAAATGACGTTAATTGATGCCTTGTCATGGATGCTTGCGGGGGATAAGTCGTTACGAGCGTTGCTTGAGTATGCATTTAATGTTTCTGCTGATATTGGATTGATTGCTCAGACTGCGCGAGAAGGTGGGGTCGCTGCTGTTGAGCGTATTGGTATTGTGCTCGGTGTTCCTATTCGGCCAGCTGCTGCAGAGCGGCTTCCTTCGGCGACGGCAATTATTGAAAAAGTTGGTGTAGCAATTGCGCAGCCAAAGTTTGATGGATTTCGGTTGCAGGTTCACATTGACCGTCGTGATGGTCATACGCAAATCACCTTTTTTTCGCGTAATTTGTTGCCAATGACCAGTATGTTTCCCGATCTTTACAAGGCGTTAAAAGATCTTCCGGTTGAAACAGCGGTTATTGAGGGGGAAGCGCTTGCTGTTGATGAGGCGACGGGGACCTATTTGCCTTTTCAAGAGACGGTAAGGCGGCGACGCAAATATGACATTGCGGCAATGGTTGACGAACTGCCTCTTAAGCTGATGCTTTTTGATCTGCTTTATCTTGATGGGGTTTCGTGGTTAGAAAAAACTCAGCAGGAGCGGTATGTACAGCTGAAAAAAATGTTTACCGACTATGGAAATCGTTCGGTGGCGGTGACTGATCAGATTGTAGTTCATACGGCGCAAGAGCTTGAAGCCTACTTTCTCGGGTCTATCACGGCAGGGCTTGAAGGAGTAATGGTCAAGCGGCCAGATTCTCTTTATCAGCCGGGTAAACGCAATTTTAGTTGGATAAAGTTGAAGCGCTCAGAGCGAGGGAAGCTTGATGATACCATTGATGCAGTTGTGTTAGGGTATTACAACGGAGAAGGCAAGCGCGCTTTGTTTGGGATCGGGGCTTTTCTGGTGGGAGTGTACAACAAGAATGAAGATCGCTTTGAGACGATTGCAAAAATTGGTACCGGTCTTACCGACTTTGGGTGGCGTGAGCTACGTGCTAAGTGTGATGAATTAAAAATCACAGAACAGCCGCATAATGTTGTAGTTGCCCGTGATTTAGCACCTGATGTATGGGTGACTCCTGAGTTAATGGTGGTGATTCGTGCTGACGAAATTACTCGCTCTCCGATTCATTCAGCGGGAAAGCGTCCGGATGCTCTTGGATATGCGCTTCGGTTTCCTCGGTTTTTGGAATATCGCTTTGATAAATCGCCAACAGAGGCGACTGATGTTGAAGAGATTACAAGTCTTTTTGAACAGCAAAAAATGGTTGAGTCTGAAAACGCCTTAAATATTGTTTAAATTTAGGTTATAATACTTTAAGTGTAATAAAATTAACACAAACTAGAGAACAAAAGACCTTGGAGTTATCTATGAACAATCTAAAAAGAATAATGGTGAGTTGTGTTGCGCTCTTTTTGCTTGTAGCAGCTTCTTCTGGAAAAGCATCTCAGAATCAGAATTGGGAAAAGCTTAAAAACCGCTACGAAAATCCTCTTAATGAGCTTTCGGATGCGTATAAAAAAAACAACAAAGCACTCTTCCCCTTGATGCATCCCTTGTGTCTTTCAGCTCGTAATCAGGCCTTTGTCAGATTCGCGAAAAACATGGGGGTATCTTCAAAAAAAGCGAAAAAATTTCTTAAAACATTGGCTCCTAAAGTGAGAGCTCTGCAAGTCAAAGCTTTTTGGAATAATAAATATCTTCTTGGTGGTAATCCCGTTGTCGCAATTGCGACAAATAGTGTTGAGAGTCTGTTGAATACAGACTTGTCTGTTGGCAATCTTTTTTTATACAGAGATAGTCGATCGGAGCCTTGTTACATACGTAAATACAATGATTCTGTGTATGAAGAAAATAAGAGCTATCCTAAGCAATTGGACAGTAAGTCTTTTGTCGAATCTCTTGATAAACCTAAGCCGTCAAAAAATAAGCCCTCCTGCAAACAAATAAATCAAGAAAAAATTTGCCAACTTTTTGCAAAACCTGTTGAGCAGTGTGATGTTCAGGTCGTAACTAAAGGTGAAGATAAAAAAAATCAAGAAATCCAGTTGAATTCGGAAGATCTTGAAGATCCTAGTGCAACGGAGGGTTCTGAGGAGCCTGTGCTTTTTGAAAATGTTGTTGAATCTTCTTCCAATTTAAATCAGCTTGATCAGACTAATGAATTTGAGAGTCTGCTTGATCGATATGTAAAAGACAGTGAGAATATCATGTTTGGCGACCAAGAGATCTTTGAGATTTGGTTGTATAAATTCTATAAAAAAGTAAGTGTTATCAATAACTTTGCTGCAGAAAATAGAGAGAATGGAGTGAGATTTTTATTTGACATAGCGAAAACTTCTTTTAAAAAAGATCCGATGACACTTCAATTATTTTTTGATACTGAAAAAAAATAATTTATTTTGCTGCCGCAGTAATGCGTTGGGCAAAATATGCAGCTTCTTTGGTGGGATCGCTATTCTCTGTAATTGCACCTCCAATAATAATGCCGTCAGGGTTGAGTGCTATGATTGCATCTATATTGGTACGTGAAATACCGGTTGAAGCAAAAATAGGAAGGTCTGTGTTGTCGCGAATAAAGGTCCAGCGCTCGCTTAAAGATTCAGGGTTTTCTGCTTCAGTAATAAAGTGAAATACCAGCGCTGAGACGCCGAAGCTTTTTGCATCTAAGGCGCTTTGTCCTGATCCGAAAGAACCTATTAAATCAAGCATGACGCGCATATTGTTTTCTTCTGCGTGCATACACGCAGCGCGAATAATATGGGTATGTGTGTTTGCAAGAACGGTTACCCAGTTACAGTGAGCTGTATTGAGGAGTGTGATCATGTCTTTTTCGTGATCAATAATCTTGGTATCGCTGATAAGTTCTTTATCAGGAAACTTTTCATGAAATTTTTTGATGGCTTCAATGCCATAATGAGCGAGGAGCACGGGGCCAATGCGGAATGCGGTGCAAAAGGGTGCTACTTTTTCTGCGCATGAAAGTGCCTCGTTGAGGTCGAGTTGATTAAAAGAGATATGAAGAATCATGGAGAGGTCTCGTTTCTATTTTTAAATGGGGTTGATAAGGCTTGCATAGCGATCTGGTTGGTAGCGATACGATTTATTTTGGTCGAGTGATCGGAAATACCGTCGATTAATTTTCAAAAAAGAGAGCGCATTGAGATTGCGCTTTAAAGACTGGGTAGGGTACAAGGGGGGAAGTAAGAAGTTTTGGCCACCAAAAGTGCTGAAGGTTCCTGTTGGTACAAAAATTTCATCTGGTTTTGCGCAGATAATAATGTCATCGGGAGCTGTTTTTAAAGAGGTGGGTGTTTCGAGTTTACTTACGTGCCAGACAAACTCTTTTTTTTCTTTATCTTCGACCCGTTCAAATTGGTAATAGGCGGCAGCTGCATTTTCTTTTCTTCCAAAAAACTCAATGTTTTGTCCACGAATAATCACCGGAATAATATGTTTAGTAATGATAACACGCAGTGTATTTGAATCTGTTTTTCGGGGGAATTCGAGCATCCCATTTTCGTTAAAAATCGAGAAGTAGCCCATATAAGTGGCGATTACGCCCCCATTGCCTTTTGTGTGTGGTTTGAGCCGTACTTTAAGAAGTTTTTGGTCTTCCGGGAGCTTGGCGAGTTCAAAATTTTCAACGACGGGTATGGCTACTTTTGGTTCCATCTGTAGGGTGATCGTGTGAGAAAATTGGCGTTGTACAATGGTCTCCTCATTGACAAAGACTAGAAAGCAGATGCTTATGCTTGCAAGCACAAAAAATCCCACAAAAATTTTTGATGATTTCATCGTTACTACTCCCTTTTTAACCCCCAGCCAGAGAGATTCTTTTCAGAGTCTTTGGCTTGCTTTCCCTTAATCAACCTTAGCATAGACTGATTTTCAAATGCCAGGGTCGCGATGCTTTTTTATGGTCTCTTTACAAAACTTTTGGTACGGTAAAAGGGGTATATAAAATATGTTCGGCAAAATTGGGTGCAGGTGGGAATACGATGGTAGAATCAGCAGAAATGGTAGCAATTGACTGGCAAAATTTTAAGCGTGAAGCTTCTTTAACCGAGCAGCAACTTGCGCAATTTCAACAGTATTATGAATTGCTGATCGAATGGAACAGGGTTCATAATTTGACCACCATTACGGATTTAAAAGAGGTGATTCACTATCATTTTCTGGATTCGCTTTTGTTGGGCAAGTTTGTTGATTTTTCAACACTTTCCGCTATCGCTGATATTGGGACGGGTGCTGGATTTCCTGGGCTTCCCCTCAAGATTAAATACCCACATCTTTCGGTAGTGCTTATTGAAGTGACCGAGAAAAAAAGACAATTTTTGCGGGTAGTTTGTGAGGCGTTAGGTCTTGAAAATGTTGAAATTGAAGCGCTTGATTGGCGTACGTTTTTACGTAAAACATCGTATCACATAGACCTTTTTTGTGCTCGAGCTTCTTTGCAGCCGGAAGAGCTTATTTTTATGCTCAAACCATCAAGTCCATACCGTGATGCAACATTGGTGTATTGGGCTGCAAATGACTGGCAATCATTGCCAAAAGAGGCGCCTCTTATTCTTAAAGAAGAACTTTATAGAGTTGGAGCTCGGTGGCGTAAATACGTCTTTTTTAAGAACAAAAACTTGAGCCAAAAAAACTAATTTTTAATATCTCTCATTGCGGTACGGAACGGTTTTTTTTATGAAGCGTTTTATTTTTTTTATTGCAACGTTTGGCGTTTTTTTGGCACTCAAACCCTGTGCAAGAGATGACTCCGTTCTACCTTTATGCCCCTTGGTTTCAGCATTGCACAAAAATTTTAGCCGCGGGAGCTCTATTTCAAAAGACCCAAATAAAGTGGTGCCACGAGTTACCTTTATTTCGTACGGGTCTTTCCGTAAAAAGTGCATATGCTCTATCGATTTTTTCAAAAAACAGACGCACGTTGGGCATACAACGTTTACCTGTGAATTAACAAGTAATTCGAAGGTGCGATCCGTCTATGTAGACCTTATCTGTACTGCGGCAAACACGCGACATCAAGGGCTTGGAAAATTAATGATGTGTCAGCTTTTATCTACGCTTCAAAGAGTTGCACATAAAACCAAAACTTCATTTGTGTTTTATCTCTTTTCGTCGGAAGTTTGTAAGCCCCCAAAGTGGGTTGGCCCTACCTCTTTAAGTTCACAAGAACAACAAAAAATTCGCAATAAATTTTACACAGGCCTTGGTTTAACCGAGTCAACGACGGGGCTCTACTGGGATCAGAAACTAAGTTTTTGCTTTTCTGGGGAACCCTCCCATTTTGGGACCTATTTTTGTACGGATAAAACACATGACTTACCAACAGAATTTGAGTTGTATAAGTTTGGTACAACGCATCTTGTGCCTCAATCAAGCCAACAAGAAATTGTGCCTAAACATATCGATACTTTTTTTAAACATCTTGAACTTTATCTTCACCCTTTCTTTTTAACTGATAAATTTCCCTCAGAAACTATTTTTTATCCTCATATTAAAGAGAAGTTTTTGTTAAAAAAGAAGGCTCAGAAGAGTTTTCTTGTTTCTGCTGACTACTCTATCACTACCGTTAAACCAGCGGGCATATGGAACGTAGTATCCCTCATAAAGGCACGTCGAGCCTCTTCAAAGGCAAACTGGAACGCTGTGCTTGAAAATGGCACTGCAGATCTCTGGCTCGGCATCTTGCAAAAAACATTTGTTTCGGCACTAAAACCTTCATCTTTTAGTACAGTGGAAACAGGATAGTGCACGAAAAACCTTATTTGTAGAGATAAATTAATTTTACTAGACCGGTTGATGGAGTAAATAATCAACATTAGGTGAAGGTTTATTCAGAAACACAAAGTTGGTTGTTTTGTCATATAACCATTCTGCGTGAGGAAGACTTTTAATCGTCGCATTGCCTTGAGTGTAAGAAAGGCGAGGCGTTTTATCGTCGATGGGCATGCTAAATTGAATTTTCGGAATAAATGATAGGGAATTGGCGCCTTCTCCCTTTAAGTCAAGTGATTTGTAGAGGATGTTTGCAACGGATTGAGCTGCAGCTTTGGTTGGCATAGGGTATATGGTGATAATCGGGGTGTAAAACTGCTGATTTAGGTCTATTGTAGTTACACTTGTTTTCTCAAATTTTCGGGCTTTTGTAACTGTTATTTGAGCTATGGAATTTGCAAATTCTTCGTTTTGTGTCAAAAGGATGATGAGGTTGAAAAAATCATTGACTAGAGCAAATTCAAAATCTTTAGAGCTTTTGTAAGTACTTGGCATGAGGTAGAGCGTATATATTTGTTCAAAAGTATTAATCAAGTCTGATTGGAATAGAGGCTTTTCCTTTGAATTGAGATAGTTGGACTGGAAAAGGTTGAACTCGTTGGATTTGTTTTTGAAAGCGTCGATATTTTTTGTTGATGACATGCTTATGATACCATCTTGGTCGTCGACTTTAAAAGGAACTTTCTTTTCTGCTAAATATTCTGAGAGAACATAAAGGCTGCTTTTTGGTGTTACGGCTGATCCATCCTTCCATGTATAAAGTGCTTGATAAAGAAAGCTATTAGCGATGCATTCTTTATGAGGTAAAAAGCGAGCATAATTTTGTGTTTTATCAAAAAGACCGAATCTGACGTGAGTTTCAATTTTTACGCTACCATTTCCCTGTGCATATTGAATAAGCCCCTTATTCCCTTCGACGGGTGCAGTGATATTAAAGCGAGCAAAAGAGCCATTCCATGGTATTCCATCAAGCTTTTGTTGAAGAATAGTGCAGACAAAGACCATATTTTCCAGTGCATTTTCTGGGCTTTCGTTATCGTTTTCCTGGCTTTTAGCTGAGTTTATGTAAAGAACAATTAACGGATCTGGTGCCTCTGGATATTTGTTAAATTTTTTGGGTTGCGCGAGAACCTTAAAGCCGTTAACAAAGAAGCCAAATTTAGGGTTCTTTTCCAAAAGGTCATCAATGATAGAGGTGGTGGCATTGAGGAAGTCAAATTGGGGCATGACATGGACCTTAACTGTGCAACCCGAGTAATTTAAATACTTTTCTAGCTCGTTCTCGTCTTTAATAAAAAAAAGTCCCTTTTCAAGGCCGAAAAGCTTGGGATTTTCATTATTGTTTTCCCTCTGAAATGTGAATTTCCCTTGAGCATAATGCGTTGATTTGATCCAATAATACCCGCCTTCTTCTTTGCGGTTAGAATGGTATTTTTCAAGAATTTTTTCAACAGTAGTATCCCATTCTGTTTGTGTAAATGGAATGGGTGTGATTAGGTTTGGCTGTGCGGTTGTTATTTTTAAAAAACTTGTCGCAAGTTCAGTGAAACTATCTGCGCTTGTGGACTGGCTAAGAGTTGGCAACAGGAGGATGGCCTTTTTGAGAGCCTTGTGCCATTGAATGTTCGACTTCTTTTTTTGTTTACTCTTCTGTATTCTTTTATACTCAAAACTCATTTTTTTAGACTCGTTTGTTGAGGTAGGGGCAGGGTTTATTTCAGGAGGAATTGTAGCAAACGAGGATGGTGTTTTACAATACTTTCTCCAGATGGCGAGTCCGAGAGGGATGAGCAGGCTGCACGCAATGGCGGTCGCACCTATTGTGAATGCGAGCGCATAGGGGTGGTTTGAGCAAAAAGTAGTTGTTTTACTCAAAAAATCTTTTGGGCGAAACCATTTTTTTTCTTGTTTAGACGCGAGTGTTTTGAAAAATGTAGTTGACACTAGTTCTTGAGGAAAAGTGTTGTGCGCAAACAGAGCAAAAATGATTAAAAAGCGTGTAAGGAAGCGCATTTTTAATCTCTTTATTTATAGGGGTTTATTTTGCTAATTAATATTAATATACAGTTTTTTTTATAAAAAGGCAATTTGGATCCTGAGGTGCGGGCTGGTTGCCCTTAGTGCGGTAGTTTTTTAGCTTACAAAGCACTCGTAGACGATGATAGGGGTATCGCTTGTGACGGGTTTAGACTGGTCATATGCGGGGTATTTGATGAAGTGAGTGAATCCGGCCGCAAGCAAGAGTGTGTCGAGCTCATTTTCCTGGTAAAGATACTGTTCAAAGATCTCTTCTTCGATGGCCTCAATCTGTCCAGAAACAATAGACTCATAGCGGCAGAATGCTTTAAAAAGCTGAGTTTCTTCTTGGTAGGAGGTAAGTGTATTAAGTGCAAGATGCGACCCATTTTGTCGTGTGTGGACGCCTCGGCGCCAGATGCCACAGGGTTTGGGTACCGAGCTTACTGTCTCTATTTCGAGGATGCAACGACCTTTGGGCGCAAGATGACGAGCAAGTGTTGTAAGTCCCTTGAGGACGGCCTCTTTTTGGATGATGAGGCCCCACGACCCGTAAGGGATGAAAATAAGATTATATTTTTTATTGTTGTTGAATTCTTCGACAAATTCCTGCCAGACAGGTGGTTTTTGTGTTGAAATATGAGCATATTTTTTTTTGAAGGCATCAAGCATCGCAGGGGACGCATCAAAGCCTTCGGCATCAAGTCCTGCTTGGAGAAGTGGAATGAGAAAGCGTCCGCTTCCACACATGGGCTCGAGAATGGGGCCCTGTGCATTTTTTGCTTTTTCGAGATAAAAAACAAGCGCCTGAACGCCATTGTAGTGCTGCTCAAGATCGTAAAACTCGGTGCAAAGCGCTGCATAGGTTTTGAGTTCAGGTGCTTTCATAAACGGTCTATTTGTCGAGAACGGGCGCTGTAGTGCTTGGCTGGTCGGTTGAAGGATCTTTAAAAGAAGGCGGAATGTAAGCATTGACGAGTGATGCGGTGCTTATGAAGAGTGCGAACGCGATAAAGAGGCTTTTTTTATTGAACATAGGGGTGCTTTCTTTTTATAATTTGATTTTATACAGCAAATTCTCCGCATGAATATTTTACTAGAAAATGAACACGCGGAGAATCTTAGCTACTTTGTCAATAATTTTATTTTTTGCAAAGGTTTTTACTTGTGGCGAGGATGGAAAAAATCTCTGTGTTTGAGTACAAAAAGGCGTGAGTAGCTTGATTGTGGTTTATCCATAAGACACTTGTTTTTTGTATTGCCGCCTTCTTCTGGCCATTCGTCTGGAAAATCAACTGCTTTGACAAGCGAAAGCGAGCATGAGAGAATGGAAAGAGTTAAGATTATGTTTTTTAGAGACATGGTATAGTAGCTCCTATAAAGTAGTACAAATATGCTTTGTGATATTTTTTACAAGCACGTTTAAAATCGAGTGAGTTTCGTAATGACCTTTATATTAAATGGGATTCTAGAGTTTTTGGCAAGCCCAGAGATCCGGTTAATACGTACAATTGTATTTTTTCTACTTAAGGGAGTTTTTCTTTTTTGGCTCTTACGCTATCGTTCTAAAAATGAACAGCTTGATGTTAAGGCAGCCAATATTCTTTTGGTAATACTTTTCTCTGTTATGGTGGTTGATTGTTATACGATTCTCTTTGCGTTTCGCGATATTGGAGTTTTTTGTCTTTCGATTGAAGACCGAAGGACTTTGGGAGATATTTGTTGGATTGCCCATATTACTTTTCATTTGGGTTTTTTCTTTCTTATTCGCCGATTATTGCGTAAATCTCTGCGTAGTTTCTTTATAGTTGGACTTGGTATAGGTGGAGTTCTATTGGGGTTAGCTCTTGTTCTCTACTCTTCTTCATGCGAGATTGTTTTATGGCGTTCTGCTTATTTTTATATTTTAATGGTTGCTGGATTTACGCTTTTTGAAGTATTTAAAGGCATAAGAAATATAAAAGTGCCATTGCTTTTGCGTATGCAATTAAAAATTCTTACTTTTGCATTTGTCTTGCCGATATTTGGTATGAAGTTTTGTAATCTTGGCCTTTTTATTCCACAGGGTAGGCTTGTAGTTTTATGGCATGCACTCTTTAGCATTGCAACGGCCCTTTTAATTGCAGCGACCTATTATTGCGCGACGCGTTTAGTCCGTATTCGTTTTTTAAATATAAAGTATGATGCACCGGTTTCTCTGGATCCGGAGCAATTTAAAAAGATAGATGCTGTGCTTACCAAGTTTGAACGTGCAACGGCAACGAGTGATTTTCGTTATGTAGTAAGTTCGTTTTTTTCTCAAACCTACCATTGCGCAGAAGATCGCGTTCGCGTCGTCTTGTTTGATGACCCCTTGTACGAGGAAGTAATAGAATTGCAGAGACGAGTTAGAACATCTCTTGAAGCCGTCCCCCCACTTGTTGATTTTCTTGATAAAAAACAGCTTTTTGCTCGCTCTGAAATTGAGTTTTCGTGGTATCACGAAGAAGCCCTTATTTATGCAGAAGCAATTCAATTTCTTGACCTTATGGGAGCGGATCTTTTTGTACCTCTTTTTGATCGAGGTATTATAGCGGGGTTTGTTATGGTTGAATCACGCTCTGAAGGCGCAACCTATTTTTCACTTTCCGAACGTGCATTTATCGCTTTTTTCGCTCGTATTCTTGGTTCTGCAATCCGTTTGGTGCGCCAGCAAGACTATAATCAGCTTTTGAGTGAAACATGGCGATTAAAAGAAGAAGCCTATTTTAGGCATCAAGAACTCGCCCATTTTCGTGAGGGTGTGCTCTCTTTCTCGCGCCGCGCTGTTGAAAAGCAGATCGGCGTTCTTTTTTATAAACGTAGAAAATATGCGGTTGCAAACCGTGCTGCGGAATTGTTGCTTGGGTGTGATCCAAATCGCCATCATGGACATCCTCTTGTAGAAGCTATGGGGAAGTTGGTTAACTATACTATGCAGACAAGGCAGTATTCTTCTTCAATAGTCTCACTGCACAGCGAAATGCAGTTATCGGTGATGACTTTTCCTGGAGGCGATGAACAAGAGGTAGTTGTTGTTGTGTCTCGGCCAGAAATCTCTGATCTTATCGATTTCCAAAAAGGAATGCTCAAAGACCCCGCACAGTGGGATTATATTTTATATCTCGAAACAACTGAAAAAGGGAGACGCGTTGGCGAGCTTTTACCTGGAGTAGGTGCAACCATTTTACAATTAAAAATCGATCTTCTTCGGCTAGTGCTCTGTAGAAATGCACTCTGCCTAACGATGGCAAAAGCCGATTGTAATGCGCTTGTTTCACTTATTCATGAAGCAAGTTTACGAAAACAGTTTTCGGTTTTTTCGCTTCGTGAGCAAGAACGTGGTCAGGAATATGCTCTGCGCTTGTTTGGCGTTACTACGCTCTTTGGAGAGCATGAACCCGAGGAGCCTCTGTTGGTGCAATTTGAAAAAGATGCAACACTCTTTATTGAGAATGTACAGTTTCTTGCGCTTGCAACACAAAAGCGGCTTGCAGAATTTTTGAGCTGTGGGGCCTTTAAACGGATTGGTGGCTCTTTGCTTGTTTCGAGTGATGTTCGCATTATTTTTTCGAGTGATCGCCCAATCGACCTCCTGTTTCAGGATGGTGTGTTGGCACATGAATTGTTCCGAGTTTTGAAAGAAACTTCGTTTATTCTGCCACAACCGTCACAGTTACCGTATGAAGAGTTTGTGGGAATGGTCGACAGTATTGTGCACCTCTTTCTTACGACTGCGTCTTTAAAAAAAGTGCTTGGCTTGACCGAGCGGGAGCAGCAGCAGCTTTGGGATGAGCAACTTCCTTCGATTGATCTGTTAAAGAAGCGCGTGTATGCGTTGCTGCAGCTTAAGGCTGCTGGTCAACAGATAGAGCTTTCTGGATGTATGGTTGATGCAAATGATGAGCAGCTCCATAAAATTGTAATGCTTGGAGCGCGTGCACTCAAAGATCAGAACGCATTAGCCTATTTGTGGAACAAATTTCAGTGCCAGGCAAAGATTGCATCGATTTTGGGCGTGAATAAATCCTCAGTTAGTCGTCGGTGTAAAGCATTTGGTCTTGAAATAGGCGCTGAAAAAAAGGGTTTATAAAGATACTGGTTGTCAGGGAAGCCTTTTTTTGTAAAACTGACGCATGGATATGAATTACTTTAAAGAGCTCTCTTATTGTAGCTTTTATTGTGATTTTTGCTTATTTTGTGTGGGTTTTGGATATTTTATTCTGATACGATAAGGGGGTACGGGTGGCTCCAAAAAAACCTTCGCTTATAAAAAGTTATATGGCGGGATTGGCAGATGTTGTTTCTGGCGAGCGCTATACGACGATTTTGGGTTATTTTTTTCCTGAGTTAATTACGGCATTTTTGGTTAATTCGCTTCTTGGGCTTATTGATGCAACGTTTGTTGGGCATCTGAAATCAACAACACTTTTTGTTGCTTTGGGGGCGACGGCGTCGCTATTACACTTTGTTAAAAAGGTTACTGAGGGAATTTCAGTCGGTACGATTATTCTCTGTGGTCAGTACAATGGACTTAAGCGGTTTCGTGATGTTGGTACGGCGGCAGTGAGCGCTTTTTGGGTGATGGTGGTGATAGGGGGGATGGTGTCAGTTACCCTCTATTTTGGCGCTCAAACCATTTTTTCTTTTTATCATCTTTCCCACAAAACCATGCATGCGGCTCTGCCGATATTGCAGCTGAGTGCGTTGAGCATCTTTCTACAATTTCTCTATTTTGCCCTTATTGGCTTTTTACGCGGTATCAAGAACACGCGCCTTCCGATGAACTTTTTTGTTCTCGGTGGTCTCTTTTTTGTCTTTTTTGATTATGCGCTTGTTTTTGGTAGATTTGGTTTTCCAGAAATGGGTCTGATCGGGTCGGCAATTGCAACATTGGTGCAGCAGAGTGTGATGTTGATAGCTGCTATTGTTTATATCTTTTTTAACCCTTCTATGCGGCAGTATTGCTTGGGTATTTTTTCGAGCATTGATCGTAAAATGGCGCTTGATATCATACGTCTGAGTTGGCCGGTAATGATTGACAAAGCAGTTGTCGCAACAACAAAAATATGGCTGTGGCGGCTGTATGCACCGATGGGGAAAGTTGCATTGGCTTCATTTTCAGCGGTTGATAAGATGGAGCAGCTTGCCTTTGTCCCTGCTCTTGCTTTTGCTCAGGTTATTACGTTTTTAGTGAGTAACGACTATGGTGCAGCAAATTGGAAGGGTATCAAAAACAATATTAAAAAAGTGCTCTTTCTTTCGTCCTCTATGGTGTTTGCGTTGCTCTTGGTCTTTGCTTTATGGCCAGAGGTTGTGATACAGCTTTTTGACGCTAAGGGTAAGTTTACCTGGTTTGCAGGAGCTGTTTTCCCGATGATTAGTGTGATGGTTATTTTTGACCTTCTCCAGGTTATTCTTGCGGGTGCTTTGCGCGGTGCTGCCAACGTACGGGTTGTAATGGTGACGCGGGTTGTGGTCTATGCGGTACTCTTCTTTCCGCTTTCATACTTTTTCTCACTTTTACCAATCGAAAATGTTTTGTTAAAATTTATATTGATATATAGCTCCTTTTATATTGCCGATGGCGTGATGGGGTTGATTTATGTGCTCTGGTTCCGTCGCGATCGATGGAAGTATGATGCAGATGTAAGTTGTGATCGTAATTCAGAGGATGAACATGCCACACATAACGGAGAAAGAGGTTCTTCATCTGGCGAATCTCGCCCGTCTTAAAATTGATGAGGCAGAAGCTGCCATTCTTACAAAAGAAATAGAGCCAGTTTTGGTATATGCGTCGATCTTAAAAGAGATCGCTCAGACCTGTACGCTCAAAGATGATGAGGCCTCATGTCGTGAGAATGTAATGAGAGAAGATGAAGTTATTGCATTTGATGCAGAAGAGATTCTTAAACTTGCTCCTCAGCGTGAGGATAAATACTTTGTTGTTCCTCGTATTATTAAACGTGGTGAGTAGGACGCGATGCTTAGCAATAGCGATTATAAAAGGATTTATTGATGGATTCATTGGCGTTTGCGTCGATTAAAGAGTTACGCGAAAAACTTCAAAAAAAAGAACTTTCTGCAGTTGAGTTGATCGATGCTTCTCTCGAGCGTATCAAAAAATATGATGGGCAGTTGAATGCGGTTATTGAACGATTTGACGCAACAACCGTTGTGCCGCAGGGTTCTCCCGATGATGTTTTGCATTCACCACTCTATGGCATACCGGGGGCGGTAAAAGATGTTATCTGCCAGAAGGGGCGGGCTGCAACCTGCGGTTCAAAAATTCTAGCAGGCTATGTCTCCCCGTATGATGCGACCGGTATTGCGCGTTTAAAGAGTGTCGGCGCGGTTTCGATAGGACGGACCAACTGCGATGAGTTTGCTATGGGTGCTTCGAACGAAACATCAGCCTATGGCCCCGTGCACAATCCATGGGATTTGACACGTTCTTCAGGTGGTTCTGGTGGTGGTTCTGCCGCCGCTGTTGCTGCAGGCTTTGTGCCCTGGGCACTTGGCACCGAAACCGGTGGTTCAGTCCGACAGCCCGCTACATTTTGTGGCATTGTTGGCAGTAAGCCGACCTATGGGCTCATTTCGCGCTATGGTCTTATTGCATACGGCTCTTCGCTTGATGCGATTGGTGTTAATACACGTACAGTTTATGATAATGCGCTTGTTTTGGGTGCAATGGCTGGGTTGGATAAAAACGATTCTACGTCAACCAGGCAGACGGGCCCGTTTGATTATGTCAGTGCGTTGACCGGTAAGATTAAGCCAGGGCTTAAGATTGGCGTTATTACGAATGCGCTCTCTGCAAAAGGAATGCATCCAGATATGGTGACGGCGCTTGAGTCTGCGCTTGAGGTGCTCAAGAAATTGGGTGCACAGGTGAGCGAGGTGACATTGCCGATGATGGATCATGGTGCTGCCGTCTATTTCATGCTGAGTCGCGCAGAAGCAGCGTCAAATCTTTCGCGGTTTGATGGGGTACGGTATGGCTATCGTGATCATGAAGCCTCATCGCTCCGTGAGATGTATGAGGCCACTCGTGCTGAAGGCTTTGGGCATGAGGTCAAGCGACGTATTTTGATTGGAAATTATGTACTTTCTGCAGGGCATGCAGCGCAATATTATGAGAGCGCTTGTACCGTGCGGCGTATGATGCGTGCGGAATTTTTAGAGACGCTTAAGACAGTAGATCTGCTTTTTGCTCCCGTGAGTGCAGCGCCTGCATTTAAAATTGGCGAATTGGCTGATCCGTTACAAATGGATTTACAGGACTACTTTACCTGCCCAGCGAATTTGACTAAATTGCCGGCAGTTTCAGTACCCTGTGGCTTTGTTGAAAATATGCCGGTGGCATTTCAACTCATCGGACCAGACTTTTCAGAAAAAGAAATTTTTCAGACGCTTCATGCTTATGAGCAGGCGACTGAATGGCATACAAAGCATCCACAGCTTTAAAATACCCAAAGAAAAGAGGGCCGCTGAGTTTTTTCCCAGCGGCCCTCTTTTCTTTGGGTAAAGTTAGAAATTAATCGTTATTAGGAGAGTATGTGGTTTTGAGCCCATAATACATGCCTGTTACGTAGCCTTTATCTAGTGCGAGAAAACCAAGCCGTGCAAATGAACCAAGGGTACCGGCAATAATCAAGCCGACATTGCCATTGACGAATCCACGGGTGAGCGCCAAAGAACTACCGGATTCAAGCCCCGATTTGAATAGGTTGTAACAGATTGACAAGCACTTACTTAAAGGTGTTGCGGTTTTGTCAAAGTTTCTGTTGGTACGGGCAGTCATTCCAAGCCCGGCAATAGATGCTCCAAAAACAGGATTAAACTCAGCAACGACACCACCAATAATAGGTGCATAATGCGAGGCTGGTTTGACGACATATTTTTTGAATTGTTTGTTTACTGTTTTGCTTTCAGGTATCCAGCTGCTTACTTTGTTTTTGCAAGCGACAATGCATCCTTTAAGCAAAGCAAAAGTACCTATCTGTGCAACGGCCTGAGCGGACCCAGCCATCAAAAAACTAAGCGCGCATACAGCGGCAACTTTACGTATAAATTCCATAAGGAACCTCCATGAGTATTTAAATAAAATGCTTGTTATACATCCACGGTTTTTATTTCTCCCCGTTGATTTTCATTTTTTATTATGACAGATAAGAAATTTATGTCAAGACCAGCCTTGTGTTGTTACTTATAAATTTGGGGAGGGGGTGCAGGTGTGATAAAAATAGAGGTTTAAGTTTTGGTGGTTTGGTATTGTTTTTGACCTTTAAAGTGCATTGCGTTACGCTACCAAAAAGGGCTTTTAAACCTGCAGTTTAAGGAAATAGTGTGATGCGGAGACGGCGTTCAGCGCGGTGGCTGATCTGGTGGTTTTTTGGGTGTTCGCTTTTGGCGTTGGGATTTTTTGCAACTCGTTGGTGGCAACAAGGGGTTGTGGCGCGTGTGGTTGCGCCATTGCTTTCGCTTCAGCGTTCGGTGACTAATCAGGTGCGAGAGTGGCGTATTCAGCGGCTCGGGCATGATGATTTAGTGACGCTTTTAGAGCGAACGTATCGCGAGCGTGATGTTCTTTTGCAGCGAGTTATTGAGCTTGAATCGGTCAATGGTTATGGGCGTGAAACGGCTGATATTAGCATGTTTAGAGCGCGCTATCATTGTGAAAAAGCGATCATGGGGCAGGTTCTTTTAAAAAACTTTTCTGAAAGTAGCCATTTTTTCCTTGTTGATGTTGGTGAGCAGCGTGGCGTGCGAGAAAACATGATCGCATTCTCTTATAACCATCTGATTGGGCGTGTCAGTGAAGTGACGCCATCTTATTGCAAAGTGACGCTTATTACCGATAAATCGGCGCGTGTTTCTGCTATTTGTACGCGCAAGGGTGCACGGGGGATTGTGGAAGGGTTGGGAGATGCTCATCGCCTAAAACTCTCTTTTGTGAGCCATTTTGATGAGATTGCGGTGGGGGATGTGGTAACTTCATACGGGGCTGGAATGGTTTTCCCTCGCGGGATGGGGCTAGGAAAAGTTGTTTCGGTTGATTCGGCAGGTGTTTTCTATAACGTTATTGTTGAACCGCTGGTTGATCTAGAAACGGTTGATTTCTGTTTATTTGTGTCGCGTGAGCTTTTTGAAAAAGTTGATTTTGAAGCGATTGATCGTCTTGAGCGACAACGGCTTCAACGAGCTTTGGCTGAATCTGCAGCAAAACCGATTCCGGTCATTTCGGTAAATGAGTCTTTGGTTCTTCCACCCAGTGTTCCTGCGACAAAGCCTGTTGAAGCACCGGCAGGGCTCGTGCAAGGAGCGAACATTGTTGAAAATCAATCAACGGCGTCGGTTCAACAGTCTGTTGTAAAAACTGGACCAGTGGCTTCAGGAACAGATGCTCAGCAATCAGTTCTTCAGGGAAAACCTGAATCGTCTGCTGCTTAGACTCAATTGGCAGAAGGCGGTATTTTCCATAATATGCAAATAACGTGCGAGTCGTGAATGCAAAGCGGCCACTCTGCTGCGAGCCGATAGTGAGCGGGTCTCTGTCTTGCTGGTCTGGTAATGTGACTGTGCGCACCAGATGACATAAAAGTTGTTTTTCCTGTTTTTGATTCTGATATGTCTGAAAAAAAAGAGTGGCGTTGTAAAAATATGCTGCAAAAGCGCTCTCTTTCTCCCTCCATTTCTCCCTCCATTTTCCCCTCCATTTTCCCCTCCATTTTTCCGATTCCCACAGAGGTATTTCTGAAGCTCGGTCGGGGTCTATAGCGATACGTGCAGTACTGGTAAGTTCGATATTTTTTTTACAAGCAGCAGTATAGTCATTCATGGTTTTAAAATGTTTTATTACCACTTTCGTTCCTGCATTCGCTGTGTAGGCTCTAAACCATGAGTTAAAGCTCAAGAAAGCCTTTTGGTCAATACTTTTTTGAATGAGAATGATCGTGAGATGAGTAAAACCATGGTGTATGAGATGGTTAATGAGAATGAACTCAAAAAGAAGTCCGCCTGGTTGGTCAAAAACGAGTACGAGTGGCTGGGGTTCTTGCTGTTTTGGGGGAAAGAGCGCAAGAAGATCATCGACGATCTGTTTGGTTGCACTATCGCGAAATGGTTGGTGTGTGCGGTTGAGTGGTGCGCAGGTGCATTCAAACAGGGAGCCATATTTTTTTTGTTCACCGGTAATGATACGGTTGAACGTGCTTTTTAATGATCTGCGAGCCACGCGATATTCCTTTAGTGTATCGAAGTCTGTTTATGGTAAATGTTTGTGAAGTAAATTCGCTCTCTCCGCTCACCCTGCCGTGTCTGCTCCTTCGACAGGGTAAACTCCGCTTTAGCGACGGCCGTGAGTCACCCGACATAGCCTTGCCGCCGCTCATCCCGAGTGTTTTCATCGAAGATGAAAAAATATCGAGGGAGAAGCGCAAAGATACTCTATTATAGGGTTCTTTTAGCGTACCAGAGATTCTTGAGAAAATCGCCTTGCTTTTTTAATTTGAAACAGCTATCTTATTTCACGTGGAGGGCGATTAGCTCAGCTGGCAGAGCATCAGTTTTACACACTGGGGGTCGTAGGTTCGAATCCTGCATCGCCCACCAATAAGTTGAAATGCATTAAAGATATTGGATTCCTCGGTAGCTCAGCGGTAGAGCATATGACTGTTAATCATAGGGTCGCAGGTTCGATCCCTGCCCGAGGAGCCATACTCTGTTCCATTGGAGCATCAGTATGGCAGGCCATTTGTAGGGGGCTATAGCTCAGTTGGTTAGAGCGTCCGCCTGTCACGCGGAAGGTCGCGAGTTCGAGTCTCGTTAGCCCCGCCATATTGTTTGGTCCTGTGATATGGCAAGATCTTTAAAAGGCATTCGCAGCTCTACATCGAGCTTTTCGTTGTGGAGCCGTAAGTTCGAAAAGAAAAATCTTAAAAGTTCCTGTTTTTCCTCTATCTTCGAACTCAAAAAAATCTGTTTTGCTCGTTGTGCTAATTTTAGGACGTCTTGAGCTGTCAATGCTTCGATCTTTTTATTTGCGGTGTACGATTTTAACTCGAGAAGCAGTCTTTGTTTTTCGGAAGAATATTCTTCAAGTTTAAGATGATAGGTTTGAGAATCTATTTTCCCGTCAATATGCATGTCGATGAGTTTAGAAATACGTTCTTGTGCTAGGTTGAGACTTTTGTTAAGTCGTTCCTGTGTGCTTTTAAGTGATTCATACTCGAGCGCTTCATGTTGGTTAATGTGGTCAATGACTTCATGGATTTGTTCATCAGTTAGCTTTATAGTATCAAAATAGGTGAGTATCTTTTCCAATAAAACTTCTTCTTTAATCCATTTTTTTGTGCAAATACGTTTTGAGTTGTGACAACTATAGTACACATACTTTTGCTTTTTTATGTCTCCAGTTACTGTGCCACCGCAGTGTTTGCATTGGATAAGCCCACGAAACAGAATGGGTCTTCCCAGATATTGTATTGGGGACTTATTATGACCGGATATGGTTTGTTGTACCGTATTGAATAACCATTCAGATATCAGTATGGGGTATTTGTGTGGATACAGCTGCTTTTTGACGAACATCATGCCGGTATAAAATGGGTTTTTTAGTATCAATTCAACGGTTCTTGCTGTTATTGGCTTCCCGCGAGAGGCTTTTGCAAATCCTTCAGAGCACATTTTTGCAGCGATAGTTTGAAAAGAGTTGTTTCCTTTGGCGTACAGCTCAAAGATTTTTACAACAAATGGGGCTTGTTCCTGATTGACTTCAATAGTTTTTTGCCCGGACGGAAGGGCGATGTTTTTGTATCCATAGGGAGCTTTAGAAATCCACTGACCATTTTTTATGCATTGCTCTTGGCTTCTCTTAACATTATCGCCGAGTTGCCTTACATAACTTGAGGCGAATAAAACACCGATATCCCACTGTAAGAGTTGAGCGCTATTTGATGTTTGGTTTACAATGAGTCCTTCTCTCAAAAAGTGAAGCTCTAATTTCCCCTGCCGTCGTAATTCATCAAGGAGGGGTGTCTCTCGGAAGCTTCTCTGGAGCCTGTCAACAGTGTCAGTGATTAAAGCGAAAGGCTCCTTGGCCTTTTTAACAAATGCTATGATTTGATCAAATTGCTTGCGTGTTTCTTTTGTTGAAGACTCAGTAACTTGGAATGTGCTCTCAATGATAAAATTTTTCTTGATTGCATACTCGGTTAAACGTCGAACTTGTGATGGTATCGATTGTCCATCTTCCTGGTCTTTGCTAGAAACGCGTGCAAAAATAATAGCTTTCATTGATTATTTAGACTCGATGCTGTTGAGCAATTTTTCAAGATCTTCTTTTTTATAAAGTCGATAGGCATTTTGCGGGTTACGATACACAGTGATCTTCTTATCTTTCTCCCAATTTCTCAGTGTATTGGGAGTGACGCCAAGAAAACTTGCAGCGTCTTTTATCTTGAGATAATCGATTATTTTTTTCATAAAAATGCCCCTTATTTATAGAGTATAGTTTAACAAACATTAACAAACATTACAATCGCACAAGATTTCTGATTTTCTTGTTTGCTTAGGAGATCAGAAAATCAGAAATCTTAATTTGCATGATTTAAAGTAAGCCAAGTTCTTTTGCTTTTACTGTGCGCCATTCAACTTGCGCCTTGGTTAGTTTTAAGGTCTGTGTTATCTCTTTAATTGTTTTACCATCCCTTTTTAAGGCTGCTACTTGAGCAATGTCTTCATCCTTAGGAGAATTGGATACTTCCCACAAAGATGTGTCATTGATTGTTTTTAATTGTGCGTGAAATGGTCGTGCATCTTCTCCGGAAAAATGCCGTGATTTATCAAAGACAACGTCAAATCGTGCTCCTTCTTCTGGTTTATAGTTGTCTGGATGCTCTAAAATAATTACTGCATCGAGAATATCCTCTTTTTTACTTGTACCTCTTTGCTTGCCGTTTTTCCCTGCGTGATGAACGAATAATACTGATTTGCCACGCCTGCGAAGGCCTAAAGACCATTCCTGCGCCTCCTGCCAACTTTCAGATTCGTTTTCACTTCCACTTCTAAAAAGACATGAAAGATTATCTATAATTATTAGATCAGTATCCTCAATTAAAGGTTCAAGAGCATCTCTACCGTCCTTAAGAGAAAGGTCTGGCATGTTGTGGCTTTGAAGATCTGGCGTGAGCAAAAGTAGAAATTTTGGGTCTGGTTTTTTGGTGTTCATGCTTGCAATTGCTCGTAAACGTTCCTGCATCAATACTGCTGGCATTTCACCATCGACATAGAGTACTTTTTTAGGTTCTGGTGCTGACCAGAGTAAAAATGTGCCTCCGCTTGCGACTGCATAGGCTATTCCTAAAGCAACATGTGTTTTCCCAACACCACGTTTAGCTACTAAAAGAACGAGCCCTTGGCTGGGTAGAAACGGTGAAAGAAGCATCGTTCGTGCAGGAAGTTCAAGAGAGAATAGTTCATCGAGAGAGATAACCTGTAATCCATTTAATGAAGGTGGAGCTTTATATTCTCTGGTTTTTTCTACAAGCTCAAGAAGCCATGTGCTTGAATTTCCAATGTTGAGCCAGTCGCTAACATCATCACCATGAGATTCTTTATATTCAAGGTCGGGAAGATCTACTATGCGGAGACTTTTTACTTTTCCAGTAAGATTAGCAGTGATGAGGTCTCTGCGCGTAAAGCCTGCTTTGTCATAGTCAAATAAGAGTACGACATCGGCATTTTTAAAGATGTTAGTAAATCCTTCATTCCATTCAGTTGATTCTGTGGCAGTAGTAGCCACAAGTCTTTCTTTTGTGAGCCTGTCTACATCTTTTTCGCCTTCTACAAGGAAGATTTGTTGCCCATTTTCTATAGCTTTAAGCACTTCTGGCAAGTTATATAAAACCTTTCTGCATCCGGTTCGGTTTTTTATTATGTTTCCTTGTTTGTCTTTTTGTTCCCAAAAAAAGCTTTTCCTGTTTCCATTAAAGCCTGGCTCTATCCGTACTTTGGTATAAAGGATATTGCCATGCTCATCTTTATATGGATATTCGGTTCGCGTTATTTTTTCTTTATCTTTCATAGGAGTATTCGTGCTTTCATGGAACAAATCCTGGATCCTGATTCCTATGGCGTCACAAATAGCTTGTGTGCTGCAGCCTGCGTGGCAGTGCAACAATATATTTCCATTAGCACCTTGAGATAGTGAGAGGCTTGGGTTTTGATCATTATGTGCGGGGCAGAGAGTTGTGTAGCTGTTTAACCCCATTGGTTTTGGCCTTGTGTGCTTTGTTTTGCTTATCAATTGTGTTAAGATTGTATTTATATTCATTAGCCTTATCCTTTTTGCTTTCTTGCTGCTTTGCTTGACTGCTTTTATCTATCTGGTAAAGCAGCAAGAAAAAATTAGTTAAATAAAAACTGTCGTTTTCCTTCTGTATCATTACATCGATCACTCCCTTCATGCTTTACAGGCTATGGGAAGGTTTTTGCGATGTCGTCGATATGGGAAAAGTGGGAAAAATTCCCATGGAAAGAGAGAAAGAGTGAGATTTCTTCTTCGGTTTTGTTATTCTTGGGTATAGTTTTGTAATTTTTGACTGTACGATAGAATAAAATGGATAAGAAAATCTACGCCGACCTATTAAAAGAGCGCTTTAAGCATTTTGAGTATTATTTTGATAAGCTCCTTGAAACGACAACAGACTTTGAGTTTTTTGGTATCGTAGCAAGGTTTATTGTCCCGCTCATTCGAGAATCTAAAAGCTTTGAGCATCTTTATTTTCAATGCGTTCGAGAGAAAGATATCTATCTAAAGTTACGTGCAGAGCTCGAGAAAAAAGCTCCTTTGGAATTTGAGCAATCGTTTATTTTGTTAAAATTAGATCTAAAAATTGCTGATAAACTAGAAGATTCTGAAATTAAAGAACGAATCGATGTGATTCAAAAAGTATTTGAGCAAAAGCAAGAATATGCGATCCCCTCCTATCTGAATGTAGTTTATCAACAGATGGGCTTCTTGCTTGAACAGTTTTTGGAGATTGGGCTAATGGATGTAGTTAAAAAATATGCCGCCATTACAGATCGCAAGGTTAAAAGACATAATAAGATTACGGGTGAGATTGAGGAAGTAACAAAATTTTATCTAAATGGCCTTATATTTGCACCATCATACAGTAAACTTCTCAATCTAGATGATATTTGGAATCCGGAGTTCGTTCAGAAACTTTGGGTTGTGTGGGAGTATATGGTTCTTGTTGAGTGGTGCTGGAATACGCCACTTTCTTTTTTTGCCGACAAAACCGAAAATTATGGCAATTTTCAATTGCGCAACACAAGTATCCATCTATTAACTCTTTATGATTATTGGTGCCAGATTGATGCCATAAAGAAACATAATGGCGGTGCTTCAACAAGCCCTTTTTGCCGAAAATTATTTACTAAATACCTTGTGCTCATACGGGATGAAATCGTTTTGGAACAAGAAACAGATCTTTTAGTGCAAAAAAACCTAGTGTTTTATGCCGTTGAACTTAGATTTGATAATTTAAAGCAAATTCTTTTGCTTGATGTTCAGTGGAGTGAAGATGGTGGATCAAAGACATTTGTAGTCAAGCGTTTTAACAGTAACTTTGGTCATTGTAGCTTTGTTCATAAACTTTTTGATGTACCATGTGGACACAAAGTTTCTGTTGTTGACTGTAATTCTAGTGGAGGGAGCGTTGCTAAGTATTTTAAACGCAGCAACGTTGATAATATTTTAGGAGAGCTATTTTTTGAAAAATCGAAACACAATAAAACGCGTCAAGCAGTTATGAAAACAAGGAAGATCTCGTGTAGCGAGATTTCTGAAATTCAGCGACAAGAATTAGCGCGTCATATAAAAGGGCTTAAGGTGCACGAGCCTTTAAAATAGTTGGTTTATTAGGGAAGCTTTGTGAGGGTAGTAAGCGAGCAATTCTTTGCGGCATGCATTTCGATAGTGAAAATCATAACAGTGCTCGTATTTTCGCAGAAGCGTCTTAAAGGTTTTGTTTTTCATCCAAGGCGGCCTTCTGTTAAGGCTTCCAGCTCTTGATTCTAGTTTTGCTTTAATATTGCCCGCTATAACTGTACATCGTACTGATGGCCGAAGTATTTGACTGTAATAACAAAGATTGAGGCATTTGCGGCATAGAAATTTACCTGTGTTGCAATAGAGTATGCGCATTCTTCTGTTGCATTCTGGGCATCTAAAATAATATCGCAAACCACCATAGTGACATGGTAAGGCTTCGGTTGAGATTGAGTACCTACCGTTGTTATACGTAACAAGGTACTCATGGTCTAATAGTAGAATCTGGAGGTTGAGCGCTGGTATCTCGAAGATAACATCGTTTCTACAGAGCTCAACCAAGACTTTGTTTTTAAACATCACGAAGGAATCGAGGACTGTGAACGATCCACAAAGTTTCTTATGTTTGTGGTTTAACTTTACTTTCCAGTACCAGCCCCAGTGTGTCATTGATTACTTTTCCTTTATCGAAATATATAGGAAATCTTGATTTTCATAGTTAATATTAAATCTTTAACCCAAATTCACCAAGATACTGGATCATATGTTCTTGGCCATTTCTACGAGCAACATCAATAAGTTTCTCTCTCTGAATTCTAGGTTCTATTTTTACTTCCTCAATAAGCCATTTTGCTACAGGAAGCGATCCAGAGCCGAAGGCATAAAAGAGTAAAGTATCTGGAACTTCGGAGCCTTGTTCTTTTAGGAATTTAGCTATCTCAGGCTTATTCCCTGCCCACTCAATAGGCAACATCCCCTGAGAATCTCGATTTAAAACAAGTCCTTTTTTTTCAGCAACAAGTTTTTGAACTAGTTCAAGATCATTGTTTCTAACGGCACGCGATAGTTGATCAATTTCTGATGTAGGAACGGGAGCTGGTTTTTGCACCTTTGCTGCTTCGATTAGGTACTTAACTATGTCAAGTTTATGTTGTCCTCGCGCGTAATACGTTGGTTTGAATCCATAAATATCTTCCGTATTTACATTCGCACCTTTTTCAACAAGTAGTTTGATTATGTCTAAAGTTCCTGCATTGGCAGCAGCGTGTAAAGCCGTAGAATTATCATTGCTTATTGCATTTACATCAGCACCGTTTTCAATAAGATATTTAGCAATCTTTATACGCTCTGGTATAAGAATATTTCCGGTTCTAACAACAACCATCAAAGGGCTGCGTCCATCAGTATCTTTGTTGTTAACAAGCGCTCCATTTTCTACCAATTTTTTTATCTGCTGAAAATCAGCTAGCCGTGCGGCTTCAAAAATTGGTACATCGTAACCAAGGCTTGATTTGTGTGCCTGTGCAATTATGGATTCAACGCTGAATATTCCTAGCAGTAACAACAAGGCTACAGGTTTTTGTGACATTTTTATCTCCTGTTTTAAAATTATTTACAAATACAATATAATCATATCGCAATGCGATATCAGATATCAAGAATTTTCCTTAGAAATGCAAGCTTTTTTGTTTGCAATTTGTCACATTCGCTTTACTATTGGCCTTTAATAGAGATTTTTATAATTTACTGTAAACTGTGTGTTAGAGATAAATATAGTTTTTGATTGAAATAGGGACCACTGTGCACAAAGATGAAAATGGCAAAATAATCTATTCACCTTCAGACCTTATGAAATTTATGGAATCTAGCTTTATTACCTGGATGGATAGATATTGTTTAGAGTTAAAGCCAACAGAAGACCCTTTACTTAAGGTTCTTCAACGTAAAGGTATTGAGCATGAGAGCAATTATCTAAATACGTTGAAGCTTCAGGGTAAAAATGTTATTGAAATTTTTCAAGGCGATAAAGAGTTTGAGTCTGCGATTAACAGCTATGAAGCTACGAAAAAAGCAATTTCTGAAGGGACCGAGATCGTCTATCAGGCGTATCTATCAAGCGACAATAAGGATGGTAGTAAATTTGCTGGTTATGCAGATTTTTTGTTTAAGGTAGATGGTGATTCAAAATTAGGTAGTTATCATTATGAGCCACGCGATACAAAACTTGCTCTAACAACGAAACCATATTTTCTTATTCAGCTTTGTGCCTATGCTGAAATGCTTGAAACAATCCAAGGTGTTTTGCCAAAGTGCGTACATGTCGTATTGGGAAATGGTGAAATCAAGTCTTTTTCTACAGATGCTTATTTCTCTTATTATAAACGGTTGAAAAATACCTTTTTACAGCAACAAGCTAACTTTAATCCTTATGTGGCTCCAGAGCTTATGGGCTTTGAAAATTATGGTGGATGGGCAGACTATGTTGAAAAAAAACTAGAAAAAGAAGATCATGTGAGCCTGGTTGCTGACATACGTAAAAAACAGATTAAAGAACTAAAAAAAAGCGGTATTACTACACTAACGCAATTGGCCGAGTCTACCTTGACTAATGTTCCAAATATTCCCCTAAATACTTTTTTAACTTTAAAAAAACAGGCCTTGTTGCAGTTGCAATCTAGAAGAGATGAGAAGATTGCCTATGAGATTAAAAATCCCTCTAAAGGAGGCCTTGCTTTGTTGCCGCCTGCATCTATTAACGATGTTTGGTTTGATATAGAAGGCTATCCACTTGTGAATGGTGGCTTAGAGTATCTCTTTGGTGTTGTTGAAGTTGATCTCATACATAAAGATGGATTGGCATATAAAGATTGGTGGGCGCATGATACTCAGCAAGAAGAACAGGCGCTTCAAGAATTTGTAACTTGGGTTTATGATCGTTGGCAAAACGATCCGACCATGCATATTTATCATTATGGTAATTATGAAGTTACAGCGCTCAAAAGGCTTATGGGCCGCTATGGAAAATGTGAGGAACAAATAGATAATCTGTTGCGAAGTCATGTATTTATCGATTTGTACAAAGTTGTTCGTAATAGTTTGTTGGTTGGAGAACCTGGATATTCTCTTAAAAATGTTGAACATCTTTATCCGTTTGAGCGGCTTACTCCGATTATAAAGGCGACTGATTCTGTTGTGGATTATGATAGATGGCTTGAGCTTAAAGATGGTATCGATCAACAAAGTTCAGAAATATTAAAAGGGATTCGCAGCTATAACGAAGATGATTGCAAATCTACAAAATATCTTTGTGATTGGTTAAGAAAACTTCAGGCGAAGGAAAGTATAGCCTATAGTGTAAACACGGAAGATTCTAAAGAAGCCGATTTAGATGATGGTGAGACTGATAAAAAGAAAGAAATTCCTAAAAAACAAGCTGCTGATCTTGCACAGAAACTTTTGGCATCTCTTGAAATAAGTAAAGATTTAGACAATGAGCAAAAGACTCTGATGCAGTTAATGGCCTATCTTTTAGAGTTTCATAAACGTGAAGAAAAGCCTATGTCGTGGATGTATTATGAACGACGAGATATGACTGAGGAAGAACTAATAGAAGACATTGATTGTTTGGGTGGACTGGAACGTATTAACAACTATGAGTATCGATTTGATGCGGCTCAGGATACTACTCTAGAAAATAATAATAGGTGCTATTGTGTTGATGGCGTCTCACCTGATCGTATGGAGGTTACTCTTGAAGTACTCGATTTAGAAAAAGGTTTAGCACGGCTTAAAGTTAGTGAAGAACAACAATTGTTGCTGCCGAACAGGTTTAGTTTGATTCCGGTAGGTGAGTTTGTTCCTCGAGCAGGTACGATTTTAGAATCAATATATGAAACAGTTCAAGAATGGAGCAATACAGGGACATTGTCTCGGGCTCTTGAGGATTTTTTACGGCGGTCACCTCGTATTAGCAATATGCACCCCAAGGATATTGTCGATGTGATAAGCAAGATGGATAATACAGTGCTCTGCATTCAAGGTCCTCCAGGATGTGGGAAGACATCTAAAGCTGCTCATGCCATTATCGAATTGATACGGTGTGGTAAAGTTGTTGGTATCACTTCCAATAGCCATAAAGCTATTGATCATTTGATTTATAAAGTTATGGAAACTACAAAAAAATCAAAAGCAAGTTTTGATGCGGTTAAAATTCAACCAAAATCAAAACAATTTCATCTTCTTGAAAGTGTTGGTGTAAAACAAAAAAAAGAAATAAAAGAAATTTTTACTAGCCCTGCCAAATCCAATAATAAGCCGAACGATTTTAAACTTATTGGAGGGACTGCTTGGGCTTTTAGTAATGAGGTTGCTAAAGATAAGTTAGACTATTTATTTGTAGATGAAGCTGGCCAAGTTCCTATAGCAAATCTTTTTGGTATGGCCAGAAGCACTAAAAACATTGTTTTGTTGGGTGATCAGATGCAATTGAGCCAGCCTATTAAAGGATCGCATCCCGGGGAAAGTGGCAAGTCTTGTTTAGAATATTTTTTACAAGAGCACAAAACAATTCCCAAAAATCTTGGTGTTTTTCTCGATAAAACATTTAGACTGCATCCTGATATATGCAAATTTATATCAAGCGCGATTTACGAGGGGTGTTTAGAGCCTGATGATTCTACAGCTAATCGCAAGATTGTTTTGTCGTGGCAGGATAATAATCTGATAACAAAAGACTCTGGCATCTTGTTCATTCCAGTTGTGCATGAAAATAAAACTCAAAGTAGTGATGAAGAAGTAGCAATGATTGAAAAGCTAATAAGCATTCTTCTTCGTTCTGAATTTAAAGGTAGTAATGAGCAAAAAGGCCGGCCTATAAGTCTTGGAGATATTCTTATTGTTGCTCCGTATAATAAGCAAGTACGTAAAATCGAAAAAGTGATTCAAGGTGCAAGAGTTGGTTCAGTAGACAAGTTCCAAGGGCAAGAAGCGCCAATTGTGATTGTATCTATGTGCACAAGTAATGGAAACGATGCTCCCCGTGGCTTGGAATTTATTTTGAGTAAAAACAGACTTAATGTTGCAATTTCTCGCGCACAAGTTTTGGCTATTGTTGTTGGGAATCCTGGTTTAGCAGATACCTCGTGTAAGACCGTTGAACAAATGGAGCTTGTTAATCTATTTTCTCGAATCTTGGACCTGAGTAATGGTTAAAGTACTGCCGATCAGCCGCATTTGTTCACCGAGTTCACTCCATCTAAAAGTTCGAAGAGTGCCCAATGTCTGCCGCCATACTTCGCTCCTTCGGAGCTTGGTAGAGCGTTGCCATCTTTATCTTTAATAAAAATTAAAACCCATCGGAAAAACAAATTCCGGTGGGTTTTTTGTATAAGAACATTGAATAGAGAAATTAAAGAGAGAATCCTCTATGAACGACCTTCCAAATCAATATTTGGCGGATAAATTTTACTTATTTAGTGTTGGTTTTTTTGCCACAGTAGTAGGTTTTTTGGGAGTATGGTATTTAATTTATTCTGTTATTAAGCTGCCGATGGTTCTGGTTCTTTTTATTATTTTTTTTGTTATTGCGTTTGTACGTGTATGGTTTGATCAGCTGGTGATTTACGGGCTCAAGGTACATCAATTAAGCTTGAAAGGTAATGCTATTTTTTCTGGCGTGAGTGCCAGCGCTTTTACCATTCTCTGTTATTATCTGATTCCTTTATTAGGTGAATGGACTCCGTTTGTCACGATGATTGTGAGCATGAAGATAATGGTAGAGCTCAAAAAAATAATTCCAGGTGTTTCTGATGCTTCTTTACAGGAGGCCAATGGCCAATTAAATTTGCGTTATATAGAAAAATTTCAGCAGTTTATGAAGGGCTTTTATGGGTTCTTTCTGATTATTGTATTGATAACGCATGGGGGGGTGCAGCTTTTTGGCGTAGACTCATTTTATCACGCCTTTGCAATGGGTATCTTTTTGGCTCTGTTGTTTGAGCAGATCTATGCTTATACCAATGTGTACAACATCAGGCTGACAACTTCAGTCATTTTTCGACTTATTATCATTGCTCTTTTCTTTGCGATCTTTGGCTCTGCGACAACGTTTACGCTTATGCAATTTGTTGGAATGTCTGGTAAAACAGCGACGATTATTGGTGTGATTGCCATAAAGCTTATACAGCCGTTAGTTAGTTATCGTAAGATATGAGCGATTTTTATTTGCTCCTCCTGGGTTTGGTTGATGTTTTTATATTCTCAACTTGACAATATTTATAAAAGGTGTATTCTTATTTGTATCGTTAAATAGTAATTATAATCATTTTAAAGATACCTAAGGAATTGTATGAATAAAATGTATTTCCACTTATCACTGTTGGCAGTAATGCTCCCGTATTTTCATGAGGGAGTGGCTATGCAGAATACTACCACAACTAATACGACTAAGATGTCTAAAGAAATTGCGCCTAACAAGCGGGTGTTTTCTGACCTGGACGACGATGATAATGACTTATCAATAGTCAGTGAAGATGAGGATGAGGGTGTTGAAATTGAGGCGCCGGTTGCTACCGGGTTAGGCAATGTCAAGGTTTCCAGCAATCCCCCTTCGCTTTTACCGGGCAACCAGATTAAAAAAAGAAGAATAGATTCCAGTGTTGGGCTCAATTCCACGGTTTCTCCTGTGGTGCAACCGGCTAAAACGTGTTCGTCAAAATTACCAACGCCGCCTGTATCTTCGGTACCTCAAACTTCCCGTATTCAAATAATAAAAACAGGTTCTAGCGTTGGGCTCAATTCTACGGTTTCTCCTGTGGTGCAACCGGCTAAAACGTGTCCGTCAAAATTACCAATGCCGCCTGTATCTTCGGTACCTCAAGCGACTATTTCATCAGTCAGTACTAACACCGTGAGTGGAATATCATTGTTTCATAAAGCTGTTCTAGAAGATAAAATTGGAGTGATAGATTTTTTGGGTAAAAACCAACAATCTTTGCTTGAGGTCACAGATATCGGTGGTGAAACACCACTTCTTTTTGCGGCACGGCTCGGAAAATGGGAGGCTGTAAAAAAACTTATCGAATTGGGAGCAAATGTGCTTGCAGTCGATAAAAATAAGAATACTGTTTTACATCTGGCAACCATCGCAAAAAAGTATGATGTCATTAGCCTTCTATCCCCGGCCTTGACTCTAACAACTCCCATGCTCCAAATTGTAAAAATAGCGATGCTTCATTGCCTTATTAATAACCAGGGAGAAACAGCGCTTCAAATCGCCGTTAAAAACAATATCGACTTGGACAAGAAAAACACTCTGTCAATCAAACAATTAACAGGGGACAAGACAAGCAAAAAGTAGCTATATCTATCGTTAATATAAAGGAAAAGCCCATCGGAAAAACAAATTCCGGTGGGCTTTTCCTTTATATCTTTTTTGATCGTATGGAGGAGTATGCGTGTGAAGAGAAGGGAGAAATCGAGAAAATCGGTGAGATGAAGCATCGTGAGGCGATTTTCGAGCGAGACGTTTTCTAGTGCTTTGTGAAATTCCCTAATTTTATGCCTGAATTTCAAATAATTTGAGTGTATTGAGCATGGTTTTTACGTCATCAATGTCTGGAGTGCAGAGATACGCGCGGTTTTCTGATTGCATCCCCTGTGCGATGTATTTAAGACGCAGGGCGAGGGCTTCTGTGTAAAAGATGTTTTCGTTTGCCGGGTTTAATTCTGAGAGAGTCTCTGGTTTTAGATTTTCTATAACCAATGATGACTTCTGTTCTATCATATGAGCCCATGTGGTAACGATACGTCTCCAACTTTCGCGTAGAGATTCTTTCACCTCGTAAGATGGTTCTGCGAGCGCAGTTTCCATTGTTTTGCCGAACAGTTTGAGAACAGTATAAAAGCGTTGGGTCGAGTCAAATATCTTTTTTAACGTAGAGTTTTTAATACTGCTTTTGGTTTTTAAAGAGTTTTCTTTGAGCGAGTTTTGTAAAAAAGTAGTGGCGTTTTTGAGCTCAATAAAGCTCTTGCTATCGCATTTATTATTGGTATCTAAGATGGCATTTATTCGCTGTACGTAATGTTTGACAGAGGTAAGCAGCAGGTGAAAATATGCAAGATCGGGAGCAAAGAATAGATTTTCGACTTTATTGAGATTTTTTTTGAAGTAAAACGGGGGGCGTGTAATGAGAAGGTTACTGATTAAAATGTCCAGGGGAGAGAGCTGAGCTGCAAGCAGGTTTTTTTTGGTGAAGCCTATCGTCTCTGTTGGGATTACTGGGGTGCACTTTTCCCAGGAGTTTTCTAATTTTGTAAACTGATTAGCTATGTCTGCAATGTGGCTGGAAAAAACCTTTTTGCTGATCTTATTAAAACAATAGCATGCAGTACAATTATTGAAAGAGAAGTTCAATGCTACAAAGAGGCAGAGAGTGAATAAGCTTTTGCCCGGATTAAACCCTTGGTTGAATCTGTCCATGCGTTTCTCCTTTTCTCGTTAATGATGGATTAATCTGTTTGCAAGATTAAATTTTGTTTTGAGAAGCATAGCACTAAAGTTTCGAAAATTATATAGGGCCTATTTGAAACAACTTTAAATAAAACTGAAGCATAAATTCAAACTCTGTCGTGAAGTTTTTTTTTTGCGACTACGCATATTTTTTTGAGTCAAAACTTATTTGCTAAAAAGAAAAACCCATCGGAAAAATAAATTCCGGTGGGTTTTTCGCTGGAGTGCTACAAAATTAGAATAGGTAATTTAAACCTTTAACCCAAGTTCACCAAGATATTGGATCATATGTTCTTGCCCATTTCTCCGAGCAACATCAATGAGCTTATCAAGCTGGGTTTTAGGATCCATTTTTAGCTCTTCTACAAGCCATTTGGCAACAGGAAGCGATCCAGAGCCGAAGGCATAATAAAGAAGAGACTCGGGGACTGCAGATCCCTGTTCTTTTAAAAATTGAGCGATTTCAAGTTTATTGCCAGCCCATTCAATGGGTAATATTCCCTCTCTATCTTTGTTTAAAACCAATTCTTTGTTTGCCAGAACAATCTTTTTGACTTTGGCGAGATCGTTGTTTTTTACCGCACGGGATAAGCGTTCAAGGTCTGTTGTAGAGACAGGAATAGTTAGGCCAGCTTCGCGTGCATATTTAGCAAGATCAACAGTACAGCTCTTCTGTATAGGTTTTGCTCCTATTGCTTGAGGTATGGTATAGAATGCTATTGGAAGGTATCCATCCCCAGGTAATAAACCGTATTTTGTTTGTCGAGGTGTTTCGTCAAGAGCACCCTCATTTATGAGATATTGAGCTACGTCTTTGTGCCCGTAAGCAAGAGCCAATAAAAGAGCACCCCCATGTACATAGGTGAGATGCGCGGCAGTTTTATGTTGTTTAATTGTAGGGACTGCTATACCAGGAACACCTGTTTGTATCGCATTTGTAATAGATGGGGTTTCTACTGTAGTTACTGCCAGTGCAAGAATTTTACCATTATTTACTGACCCTACAAATCCAGAATGGAAAAATGAACTTGGCACGGGGAGCCCGCGTTCTTTATAGTATTTTTTAACAAATTCAACGATGGTTTTAACAACCTTTAATTTCCCTTCTGCTGCAGCTACGGCAAGAGGATTTTTGGCTGAAGTTAACCATTTTGTATCAAGCAAGCAAGATGGGACTTGTGTATTGTCGGTTTCGCTGTTTTTCACACAGCTTTCAATAAGAGAATATATAGGCATAGGAATATTTTGACGTTTGAGAAATTTTTGAAGTACATTTTCAATGAATTCAGGAGATCCAAATTCCGCAGCTATATCAAGAATATGTCGCTCCATTAGTCCTTTTGAATTTAGAAATGCGCTCAATTTTCCTTCATTAGAATTTTCTTTTTCAGACAATGTTCGATAGGTTATAATAATTGGATAGAGAGATCCTACTTGAATGGTGTTATCGAGAATTTCTGGATTTTGATCAATTATTTCGGCAGCTTTTGCAAAGTCTTTTGCCTGCATAGCTTTTGCGGTACTCAGGAGTGTTTCAATAGTATCTTTTGAAATAAACGGAGGATCTTTGGGGGTTGGTTGAGAAGAGTTTAGCGCGCTAAACGTTAGCATCGTGATTAAAAAAATATAGTTTTTCATGAATTCTTACCTGTTTTAAAATTATTTACAAATACAATATAATTATAGCGCATGGCGACGTCAGATATCAAGAATTTTCAGCTGAAATGCAAGTTTTTTGTTTGCAATCTGTCACATTCGCTTTGCTATTGGCCTTTAATAGAGGTTTTTATAAATTACTGTAAACTGTGTGTTAGAGATAAATATAATTTTTTGATTGAAATAGGGACCACTGTGCACAAAGATGAAAATGGCAAAATAATCTATTCACCCTCTGATCTTAAGAATTTTATAGAGTCCCGTTTTATAACGTGGATGGATAGGTATTATTTAGAATTTCCAAATCAAGTAAAGCCAGATGATTATGATGAATTGCTTAAAATTCGTTTTCGCAAGGGGTATGAACACGAGGGAGATTATCTTGATAAATTAAAATCAGAGGGTAGAGATGTTGTTGAGATTTCTCAAGGTGATAGAAGCCCTGAGGCGAGAAAAAATAGTTCTGACTCTACGAAAAAAGCAATTTCTGAAGGCAGGGAGATAATCTATCAAGCGTATTTATCGAGTGAAGATGCGGAGGGTAATCAGCTTGCTGGATATGCAGATTTTTTATTCAGGGTAAATGGTGATTCTAGGTTGGGTAATTACCATTATGAACCATGGGATACAAAACTAGCCTCGAAAGTAGATCTATATTTTATTGTACAGCTTTGCGCGTATGCTGAAATGCTTGAGGCAATCCAAAGTGTTTTGCCAAAATGTGCTCATGTCATATTGGGAAATGGTGAAGTCAAATCTTTTAAGATAGTTCAGTACTTTGATTTGTATAAACAGTTAAAAGATGCATTTTTGCGTTGGCAAATTTCTTTTAATCCTCAAATGCCTTCTGATGTTCCAGCGAAAACTGAATATGGTAGATGGACTAGTTATGCAAAAAAAAAATTAGTTGATGAAGACCATTTGCGTTTAGTTTACAGGATAAAGAAAGAGCAAATTAAGAAGCTAAAGAAAAGTGGTGTGTTTACCTTAACTCAATTAGTTGACCCTGCCTTAATCAATGTACCAAATCTTGAGCCGAGTACTCTGAAAAACTTAAAACAACAGGCTTCCTTGCAATTACAATCTCGTGGGAAGATAAAACCCGTTTATCAGGCTAAATATACATCTGAAGATCAACAAAAAGAAAAGATTGCCTTATTGCCACCCGCATCTACTAACGATGTTTGGTTTGATATGGAAGGCTATCCCCTTGTGAAGGGTGGCTTAGAATATCTATTTGGTGTTGTTGAAATTGATCCTGCACATAAAGATGAATTGATATACAAAGATTGGTGGGCCCATGATGCTCATCAGGAAGAGCAGTCTTTTCAAGATTTTGTAACCTGGGTTTACGATTGTTGGAAAAATGATCCGACTATGCACATTTATCATTATGATCACTACGAGGTTACAGCGCTAAAAAGGCTTATGGGTCGTTATGGAAAATGTGAAGGACTTATCGATAATCTATTGAGGGAGAATGTATTTATCGATTTACGCAAGGTTGTGGATAATGGTTTATGGGTGGGTGTATCAGATTATTCTCTCAAAACCATTGAACATCTTTATAGGCCTGCACGAACTACGGCAGTTGCCAAAGGAGGTGATTCGATTGTTCAGTATGATAAATGGCGTCAAAACAACGATGGTTTTGATTGGCAAACGTCAAAGACTTTAGAAGAGATTCGTGCATATAATCGCGATGATTGTGAATCAACAAAATTGCTCTGTGATTGGTTGAGAAAAGAAGACGTGTTTTACGTTATAAAATCGAAGCAAAAGCAGAAAACGCCAGAAAGCTCTTTAGAGAAGCAATTTACAAAATTATTGAAAGATTTAATTGAAGAAAGTAATGAGGCTGTTTGATGTTCTCAATTTTTGATTTAGGTGATATGTGTAGTTTGATTGATCAGCCGCATTTGTTCACCGAGTTCACTCCATCTAAAAGTTCGAAGAGTGCCCAATGTCTGCCGCCATGCTTTACTCTTTCAGCGGAGTTTCGTATGGCACGGTCAGTCCTTCTTGGCTAAGATCAGCTACAAAGCTGTTCGAATGCAAGTGCTGTTATCTTTAATAAAAATTAAAAGCCCATTGGAAGAACAAATTCCGGTGAGGTTTTGCTGGGGAAAAATTGAAGCGGGATTTTGAGCAGGGGACGCGTTATTATGGTTGAAAAAAGTAGAGTTGTGGTAAAGCAAGAAAAATTTTGGGTCAGATGTCGAATAACTGGGAAGATGTGTGAAGTCTGCGTTGGTGACTCTAGTCATGAGCGTTCTTGTGCTTATTTTGATCCACAAGTTTTGTTAAGATATACAGGGCAGCCAGATAAATATTTAGTGGAAGATTCTTATATTAAAAGCAAGGAGGAAGGGTGGATACTCCAATCGCTTTGTTATTCTTCTTGTGGCGAAGTTTATTGTTATTTATATGATTTATCGCTTTTACCTGAAAAAGAGCAAGCTCATTGGAGACCAGATAATCTTGAGGATCCGGAGGGAACAGAATCATCATTGGCTCGTGAGAGAGATTTTTTTTGTAGCTTTGATAATTCTACAAAACAAGAGTTAGTTTGTGTGTTGAAAAATTTAGGGGAAATGCGTTTCCAAGTAGGAGACACGAATCTAGTAATTTGGTCTCCTCGAGAAGATTTTGATCAGATGGTCAACGAAGTAGTTTTGCCACTAACAGAGGAAAATAAACAGTATCGCGATGGCTTTTTATTGCCCTTGGCAAGGCTTGTAATTGAAGGTTTCGAAGAAAAGAAATTGAAAAAAATTGCTGTGAGCCTGGGAGTATCTATTGAGAAGCCGGGATCACTCAATGCGTTGGAATTGTTTCTAGCGCGCTTGTGTGGCGATAAAAAAATTGCCGTAGAGGTGCTAAAGCCATTGCGAGATCTTCAGAACGAAAAAAGTGCTCGAGCTTCCCATGGGGGTAAAGAGCGTGAAAAAACGATGGTGACTAAGGCAAATAGTACTTTAGCAGCAGCGACCGAGTCAATTGCAGCAATTCTTCAAATTATCAAAAATAGGTAGCGAAATATTTCGTGAGCCCTACAGTCTTCTGATAAAGACCCATCCCTAGATTATTTTTTGAGTTTGGTACAGGATAGTCTTTTGAAAAACGGATATGCATTGTTATAAAATCTGTTGGAGTTTCATGAAAAAAACCTCTACTATCGCTCTTCTTGCAAGTGTCTGTTTTTTTGGAATGCAGGCTGTTGAACTCCTCTTTGAACAAGAGACGTATGAGAAATTAAAAGCAAAAATTGTGACGCAATTTGAAGGTAAAGTACCATATGAATGGAGCGAAACAGCAACGGGAGTGGTAAGCACTTTGGGTACAAGCGACAAAGTTATTGCACTGACCTGTGATGCGTGTGGGTCAAAGACTGATGGATATGATAAAGAGTTAATAGATTTTTTAATCAAAGAAAATGTTCCTGCGACCTTATTCATAAACGCGAGATGGATTGATAAAAATCCTACAATATTTAAGGAATTGGCGGCAAACCCATTGTTTGAGATAGAAAGTCATGGGATGGAGCACAAGCCTTGTTCAGTCAATGGAAACAGCATCTATGGTTTGCAGGGAACGAAAAGTCCAGCAGAAGTCGTTGATGAGGTAGAAAAAAATGGGTTGAAAATTGCGTTACTGACGGGACGAAAACCAAAATATTATCGGAGCGGAACAGCATTTTATGATGAAGTTGCCGTGCAGATAGTGAGTGAACTTGGTTACAAGGTTATAGGCTTTAGTGTTCTTGGTGACAAAGGGGCAACTCTTAATGCAAATGAGGTAGAAAAGGCGTTTTTGACGAGCGAAAATGGTTCGATTATCATTTGTCATTTCAATCGCCCAGAGAAAGAAACAGGTGCAGGATTACGCCGTGCTATTCCAAAATTGAAAGAAAAAGGTTTTACATTTGTGAAACTGGAAGAATACCTGTCCCCGACGTCTTTAGCTACTTAGTCAAACAGGCTTGCGTGTCTGGTTTGCAGCCAACCATCGGGGAAGTCAATGTGCTGATGAATGCTCCTTGCGTAAGTCTATCATTCCATGGATTGTTTTGGGTTTTTTACAAACGCAGATTCAACTCTGACAAGAATAAAGACGAAGTTTTTTTGTAAATCTTGAGTGCGCAATGACCTTTGGCAAAAGAGATAATCTTCAGAGGTTGTGAAAAAGCTTTGGTGGATGTCTAAGAAGACAGTGCCTCAAAAGCCTAAGCCGACTCGAGTCCAGATGCCCCATTGATTTGCCGCACACACTTTGCAATTCCTGTTGCTGTCAAATTCTACTTCACCGCCAATTCCCATGAATGGCCTTCTGTCACCTTCTTCATGCTTAATCAAACAGGCTCCAAGAATCTTGTTTTTAAAGATGGTTTTTTGGTTTTTCAACTTGTCTTATATTGCTTGTATTTGGATTTAAATAGAGATTTTTGTAATTTTAGATAAACTGTTTATTAGTTATAAATTTGTTTAAATAAGGATGTTTATTGTGAATTTTCTAAAGCTTTTGGTGATGTACTTGTTTTTTACAAACACCTTCATTACGGCTGTAGATGAGGATGTTTTCTTTCGCCATTTGCTTACTAAAACTGAATCTGCATTGACAAACGAGCTAGATAAAAAAATAAATCTTCATCCTAACATCGATATTATTTTGATTACTGCGCGAAACGAGTGTGAAAAAAAGTTTTATGAAGAAGTCCTTGATAAGCAGTATGCTCACTTGTTTCGTGATGATGTACAAATTAAAGTGATTGCTGATGCCGAAGGGAAAGGTGGATTTATTGGTTCGACTGGCGGACTTTTATGCGCTTTAGCAGAAATCCAAAATTCCTATCAGTGGACTAGTGTAAATGGAAAAGACTTTAAAGATTTACGAATTGCAGTTATTAAAGCAGGTGGTATGGCAAGGCGAATGATAGCGGCATATGCCTATGCTAACAAATGCCAAATGCCTATACCTTTGAATCGCTCAGATGATATCTTGGCTAGTACACTCTATTTTGCAATTTTAAATAGTTACTTTTTTGGTCAAAAAATGGCGACCATGGGCTTTTCAGGCCTTATCATACTTTGTTCGGATCAATTATTTCTATCAGATTGTGAAATCAAAGAAGGTATTAATTATTTTGTTGATCCAGTTTCTGCTGTAGAAGCCAAACGATCAGAGCTTATTGTTGAAGATTCAACTTCGCGTGAAATTGTAGATTTTAAGAGAAAACCTTCTCCTGAGGTGCGCGAGCAATTAATGCATAAAGAGATACTACAGGACAAAAGAGTTTGGTCTGAGCTTACCAATAATTATATTATTGCTGGCAAATCAGCTGAATTTTTGGCAATGTACGCTAATTATTTAGAAGGCGCTAGTCAAATTAATGACCTTATAAAACTTGCTGATAGGGGGTATGAGATATTTACTAGCGATTGCATATTGCCATTTTTTATGAATAAAGATGACTATATTGCTCTAAGGTTAGCTGAATACCAAACTCCTCATGCACAGCTTAGCGATACGCCTGAAAAAAGGATGCTTTTTTATACTAAGCTATATGAGATAGTTAGAAAATCATTGAATAAATCGATTTACCTTTGTGGCAACGAAGAAGACACTTATTGCGAAGAATTGGTTGATACAATTCGTTTTTATAAGAACGGGTTATCCGCTTATTCAAAAGTTGCGCAAATTTATAATTTGCAAAATCGTTTTCAAAGTAAGATTGGTATCGAATCAAATATTGGAGCAGATTGCTGTATCTATCAAAGCTTTGTGGCTGATGGCGCCATAATTTCTGATAAATGCGTAATATTAGATTCAAAGATTGGTGCTAGTTCTTATATCGGTGAAGATTCAATTATAATTAATGTTACAGGAAATGTTACATTAGGCTCAAAAAGGGTTTTAGCCCGTGTTCCCATTATTTTGGAAGACAAACAAGCCTATGTTTTAATTTTAGTCGGTATAGATGACAACCCTAAACATGAAAATAAGTCAGCTACTATTTTTGGAAAATCACTTCAAGCCTGGTTAAATAACAAAAATATAGAGATTAATGGCGACACCCTTAGCCTATTTACAGTCCCTATATTCCCAGTGGTTTTTGAGGATGATATTAATATGGATTATGTAGCATGGATGATTACAAAAGACGAATTACCTAGTGAAATTTACAAAAATACAAAACACTTCTCCTTACAAGAAATTATCAAATTAATAAACTATGCTGCGATAGCAAAATAACATCAAAAGGTTCATTATGACTAAATATAATTCATTAATTACTGCCATCCTACTGCTCTGTAATTTACTTTCTATAACTAATGCTGCTGAGGTCACGTTAAGTGAACAGATGGTACGTGCTATTGATAACGGCAATCTAACAGAGGTTGCTGATTTAGTTAAAAAAGTAGACGTGAATTTTAAACAAGATGGCGTCTCACTGGTAGAAAGAGCTTGTTTTAAAGGGCATAAAGCAATAGCCGATATATTAGTTAAGAATGGAGCGATAGTTGCAAATTACTGCATGGTACCTGGTGCTCAAAAGCAAATAATGAGAGAGAAGTTATTGGCATGTGGATTAGAAGTTACACCAGTAGGTAATTTGGCATACGTGAGTGGGTTTACCACTAGAGTATTGAAAAGCTCGGAATTGTTTTTCTTAAGGCATGGAAATACACTCGCAACTGAAAATAAGATATTTACGGATACAGATAATAAAGTAGCTTTTTTGACCGACAAAGGTAAAAGTGAAATTGAACAGATTGCAGCAGATATAATTAGCATCAAACCAGATGTCATCATTACTAGCTCTTTAACTCGTTGCAGAGAAAGCCTGGAGATTGTTTTAAAAAAATTAGAGTCAGATGAGTATTTGGTTAAGAATGTAGAGCTAGTAGAGTCAAAGGCAGTGCGTGGTATTTGCCATGGTGCATGGGAAGGTAAAAACAAGGAAGAGCTGATTGGTGAGGACTTACTTACATGGTTTGCTAAATGGAATTCGTATGTTTTTGCCAAATCACCGGGCGGTGAAAGTCTTGCTGAGGTAATCATCAGAGCGAGTGAATTTTTAGACTTTATTGATAAAAACTATCCATCTAAAAGGGTTTTGTTAATTGGACATGGTAGCTTTTCATGGGCCCTAACTGTTCTATTAAGGGTTTATCCTGATCCATCTAACAACGATTACAATATAAAATATGGTGCATTAAAAAAACTTTATTAAAAAATTAGGAAGTAGATTATGCAAGATAAAAAAGTGACCAGTATACGAGCAGGAGCAATTGTTATATATAATGATTGTTTGCTTCTAATGCACCGCATTAAAGGTGTAAAGGAATATTATGTTTTGCCTGGTGGCATAGTGGAAGCGGGCGAAGATATACAATCTGCAGCAGTTCGTGAAGTCCAAGAAGAAACCTCAATAGGAGTGAAACCTGGAAATCTTGTATACCATTTGCAGGTAACTAGCGATGAGATGCTGTCCCTCTGTAAAGAGGAATATTATTTTTTATGTGATTATGTGCAAGGCACCCCTCAATTGGAATTTGATGCTATCGAACAGCAACGAATTAACCAAAATAACTCGTATCAACCTATGTGGGTATCATTAAATCAAGTAAAGGATTTATTAATCTATCCACTAGAAGTAAGAGATCTGCTTGCCGATGCAATTGAAAAAAATAAGACGTTGAATTTAGATACTAAAAAAATAGAAGTTATGCGTTCAGAGTTGCGTGATATTTGATGATTAATATTAATAAATGTTTTCTTTGGCTCATTTTCAGTTTATATTTTGCACCAGTCCAGACAGAATATTCTTTGCAGATGCTCAAAGACTGTCCAGCAGATCTTAAGACAGTAGTAACAGCCCTGTTAGAAAGTCAGGGTTATCAAGTACTTAATGATAAGATAGAAATCTACAATAAGCCTAATTTAATTATTGTTATTGTGGATACTTCTGTTGGAAAAAAGTTTTTAAAATTGCATGAAAATGGTGGCGGTAAGCGCGAATACAGCGGGGCACAACTTATTTCTAAGTATCTGCCTACAATTATTCCAGAATGCCTTATTTGTAAAGACAATCTCGAATTGCTAGTGCAACCATATGTGCACGACGCTCAGCAGCATATGTTATTTAATGCTGTGGAATGCTATGAGCGGGCAGCATTGCCGCTAGTTAGATCTATTATTGATGAAATTGCTGTTATTTCTCAAGAAACTTTAGAGTATGCCGTTACACCATCTCTAAACGACAACCTTTATATTAACAGACTTAAAACCAAGTCTAATGATGGGATATCTGGTCGAATTGAAGTTTTTTATGTTGGCAGAAAGCTAAACTTAGCTGGTGTAGAAGTAGAATGGGAAGACCTTATTTCTAAACGATTCATTATTGATGGCGTTGAGTATAAAGAGACATTACATGAACTGCTAGAGCGCGCCCGTGAGGCTCTCAACCCTGCTAATATTCGTTTAACTGCTATATGCCATGGCGATTTCCATGAAATGAACGTTTATTCAAAATCAGCTGCTGCTAATAAAGATTTTCAATTTTTAGACTGCGAATATTCTGGCCGAAATGATGTAATTGGTGATGCCATTGTAACCATAATCTATCAATCTGTTCTTACTTCTTATTTGGGGCCCAAATATCATTCTGCACAATTTGTTGGTATGCCGGGGTTACCTTGCACACAAAACAAATTTGTAAACATGGTTCGTGATATTAGTGTGTTGAATACTGAGAAATCAATAACGTTGGATGGCATTGGTAATTTTGGTACAAGTGACGTAAGAAAAGAAATGGTACGCTATTTTATAAACTCTTATCTTGACCCGATTATGCATATTGCCCAAGAACGATTCAAAATACACACAAATGAATTGGAAGAAAAAATTAAAGCTTGCTTGCTGTTAAGGCTTATTGGCGTTTATAACGTTTCTGTAATGGAACCTATGGATCAAGCAAAAATTTTGGGGCTGCTTTTTAAAATAGTAGCAACCCCAATTAAAAATACTAAATATATAGCGGCTCTAGATAAACTAGATAAAGAACTTTAACTTATCGGGCAAGCTGCCAACTATAGGGCGAATAAGTTAAATTGCGTAAGTCGCATTCTTTCTCTGAGCTCACTCCATCTAAAAGTTCGAAGAGTGTCTAATATCTGCCGCCATACTTCGCTCCTTCGGAGCTTGGTAGAGCGTTGCCATCTTTATCTTTCGCAGATTCAACTCTGAAGTGCATCACCGGTGAGGGGCGGATTCAACTCTGAAGAGACTAAAGACGAAGTTTTTTTGTAAATCTTGAGTGCGCAAAGACCTTGGCAAAAGAGATAATCTTTAGATTAAAAGCCTAAGCCGACTCGAGTCCAGATGCCCCATTGATTTGCCGCACACACTTTGCAATTCCTGTTGCTGCCAAATTCTACTTCGCCGCCAATTCCCATGAATGGCCTTCTGTCGCCGTCTTTATGCTGATAATCAATTGCACCGAATAATTTATAAGTTACCATACGTGGTACGCCGTGCATTTTGCAGATTGTGGCAAGATTGAGATACGTTGGAGTCGCTTGTAAAGCCGGGTCTCCGGTATACCAGTCTGTCGAATTGACCACTGGCGTGGGGGTGCCGTCAATAGGTGTATTGGCGTTGTTTGAATCCGTTATACAATATGTACTGCTGGTTGAGGCGATGTACAAGCCTACTTGAGCCGGTATCTGGGCAAAGACCGGCGTGCGACCTTTAATGCCGAAGACTCGCTTATCAAGATCCACGGTCGGGCGAACGTCTTCTAGTTTTTCGCGGCTGCGTCCAAATATATTTAATCCCGTGTTGAATGCCCAATCACAGTTGCGATACACAAATCCAAGTGTCGCGTCTCCTTGGAGGGCAAAGGACGATTTGACCTGGCGCGCAGCAACGTCTGTGCCGCGAACAATGCCCGGAATAAGTAAGCCATTTTTGTCATATTCTTTAAGGAGCGAGTATTGGCTCAGGCAGCAGCCCTGAACCAACGGAATAATACGTGTTTGCCCGTCTCTGAATAGGTGTGTTAAGTTGCCGGTTAGGTAAGCAGTGAGACTGGCATTGTCGCACTGCCACAGGTCACCGCGTGCGTCGATACCGCCACCAAGCTCCCAATGATGGCCGTTGCCAATGATTGGTTCTAAAATTGTTTTAGAATAAATCTGTGTTCCCGTAGGAGCTGATGTGCGTAGGAATACGCTAAAATGAGAGCAATCGCATCGGGAAAAATCATAGCCGACTATCGCATCAACGTTTGCTAATGCGGTTGCTTTGGCAGGACGATCTAAGATGAAGCGGCCATATCTCATCGGCCCAAGAATGCCATAGGTTGAAAAGCCATCCCCGCCAAATCCTCGTTCTGCTTGCAACGCCTCGGGAATTGATTTGAAGCCATCAAAGTTTCTGTACTCGGACATTTCACCAAGTGGAAACATGATGTCGATGGCGAGGGTGAGTAGGTTAGGTGCGAGAACAAGGTTTGAGGGAGCCGTTTTGTAGCACTCGTGCCTCCACTCCCAGCAGGTGTGTGTTAACGTGGCATTGACGCCGACAAAGAAGTGCTCGAGGCAGTCGTCTAGGCTGCCAAGTTCCCACCGTCCTGAAAAGTCGACATTGTAGTTTCTGATCCGAGGGTTGAAGGTGATTGTTCCTTTATAGAAAGGGCTGAGCCCAAAATCATCGGCACGAATGAATTGAGAACCTCTTGGAACCGATTGATCGACCGAGTACTGATAATCGCCGAACCCAACAAAGGTTAATGCATTGCTGCCAAGCACACAATTGGCTATATTCTTGCCGTTAAATGTTTGGTTAAACCGGAAGCCGATCGTATAGTTCGAATCTACCTCTGCACAACAGCGGTTTCTGTCGTAGGAATACGAGTTGAAGTACGCACTATTTGATCCTTGAGGTCGCGGCAGGTAGAACGTTGACCCGCAGCACGCGCAATCATTTTCTGCCGGACAATCTTGAGAACTGTACGTGGTCAAAGTCGTTATCGTCGTAACAAATAGCGCTGTCGATAAAAATCGAATTAAAAGCTTCATCTTCTACTGCCCTCTATGAAAAACTGTAGCAATGGAGTTTAGGCTAGTAAGATTGCTTGCATAAGGCAACCCCTTGTCGCCTGTCTAAATATCGCTCATACTAGATAAGCCTAGTTTATGTGCGGGCTTTTTGGTTTACAGGCGAAAATAGTCCGTAGCTTTGCAAACCTTTCTGAATAAATAAAACTAATCATAAATCAACCAATAATTGTAACATGAATGGAATTTCTATAATGAACTTTATTGTAGATGCTCAAGGCCTTGGTAGGTCTTTTAAGAGCGGAAAGACAGAAGTTGAAGCTGTCAAAAATGTTACTCTGCAACTTGAACCGGGGATAATTTTTGGGTTTCTTGGCCCCAATGGTGCCGGAAAAACAACCACCTTGCGTATGCTCACCACACTGTTGACTCCAACAAAGGGCTCTGCTTTTATAGCCGGCTATGACCTTGCTAAAAACCCAGAAGAGATTCGTAAAAACATAGGCTATGTGAGTCAAAAGGGTGGATGCTATAGATCGTCCACAGCGCGTGAAAACATTGTGTTGCAAGGGCGTCTGTATGGCATGAGTAAGCAGGCTGCATCTGAGCGTGCTGCAGAGCTTATTAAGCTTCTGGATTTGGAATCTTTTTGCGACCGTGCAGTTGAGACGTATTCAGGCGGCCAAGTTCGACGCGTTGATATTGCGATGGGTATGATCCACTCTCCATCACTTTTGTTTCTTGATGAGCCAACAACGGGCTTGGATCCGCAATCACGGGTCTATCTTTGGAAATTGCTCAAAAATCTTAAAGAGCACGACAATATGACCATATTTCTCACGACGCACTACCTTGATGAAGCTGATGCATTGTGTGATCGTATTGCTATTATTGATCATGGCGCTTTTGTGCGTGACGGCTCTCCGGTAGCGCTCAAACGGGAAATTGCTGGTGATATTATCACCATTGGGTTTGATGATACAACGATTCAAGAGAATGCCGTTCAGTTGCTTGGCAAGACAGCTTGTGTTAAAGATCTCTCTAAGAAAGATAATACGCTTATCTTGTATGTTGATTCGGGTGAAGATGCGCTTGCGCACATTGTTGCAGAGTTGCATACGCAGAACTTACGTTTTAAAACAGTTGCGCTTTCGCGGCCGACGCTTGACGACGTCTTTTTGCAGGCGACTGGTCATTCATTGCGTGAAGCTTAATAGTTTTTCTACTTACTAATCAAGGTTTTAAAATGGCACTTATTCGTGATACTTCTATTCTTTTTAAGCATTGTTGTAAAGAAACATTGCGGCAGCCGGTTTGGATTTTTGTTATGCTTTTCCAACCACTCTGCTATCTCTTTTTATATGCGCCGCTGTTGAAAAACATGGCAGACAATAACCCGCATGCTCAGAGTTTTGCTATCGATGCATTTCTCCCGGGTCTTATTGCTATGTTGGCTTTTTTTGGCACGGCATACGTAGGCTTTAGCATGGTTGATGAGCTTCGTTCTGGAATCATTGAGCGATTGCGGGTGACGCCGATGAGCCGTGTAGCTCTCCTTCTTGCAAAAACATTGCGTGATACGCTCGTTTTAGTCATCCAGTCTATAGTACTTATTTTGGTGGCTATTCCCTTTGGATTCCATGCGAACGTAGTGCACATGGCGCTTGCTATGGTTGTGGTTATGCTCGTCTGTTTAGGGGTGGCGCCATTTTCTTACACCATAGCCCTGAAGCTGAAATCGGAAGATGCGCTTGCTCCGTTACTTAACTTTGTTTCACAACCGATGCTTTTGCTTTCTGGTGTGTTGCTGCCGCTTATTTTTGCCCCTTCATGGCTCAAGACGATGAGTAAGTTTAATCCGCTTACCTATGCGGTGGACGCGTTGCGGGCTATTTTTGCGGGGAATACTGCTGACCCGGTGGTGTGGCAGGGCGCTCTTATTCTTGCATTTATTGCGTGCGTTACCTTTTGGTGGGGACAAAGGACCTTTAATAAGTCTATTTCTTGATGCGCGAATGTTTGACAAGATAGGTGCGAGTTGTTAAATCATATGATGTTTATTAGTACATTCTTTTTTATGGAGATTCTCTGATGCAGCTAAAGATGCCAAAAGACCTCAATACGCTTTCAAAAGAAGAATTGATTGAGCTTGTTCGTGAATTAATTGCAAAAATGGACAACCTTGTCTCAGAAAATGCACGTACTCAGGAAACAAAGCCGAAATGCTCTCCTTGTAAATCAAGGTGTTGTAAATAAGCTACGAGTATTGATTTGCTTGAAATAACAAAAGACCTATCGGTTTCTGCCGGTAGGTCTTTTGTTGTTTCCCTGAAGATTTATCTCTCATATTTTCCCGTGGTTTATTGTTTTTAATTAACTTACTGAAAATAAAACTTGATAAGGCGTAGATTTAATGTTATTATGAATACTAAGCTAATTCAAAAAACATTAAATTTAAAAGGACTCTCTCTTGAAAATTTTATTACGCGCCCTAATTTCTAAAATTGCACAGCTCTTACTTTTCTGTGGATCTCCAATTGCTGCAATGGATACTTTTAGCCTTGAAGAACTTCTTAAATTTGAAGGAACACAAAACAACTTGAACAACCCTCAATTCTCTCTTCTCCCTATCCCTGAACCTATTACTGAAAAGCCTTTGCCTTTGAGCTTGTTTAAACTAAAAATTGAAGATTCCATCTCACAAGAAAATGTGAAATTTGTACCAAAGAAAAAAGCAACTCCACCCGCTTCTTGTAAATTTCTAGCAAAAAAAGTAACTCTGGAAGAACAAGCGTTTTTGAATGAGAGAATAGTCGTCGCAACAGACCCTGTTCACGTCTTAAATTTAATTAACAGGGGGGCGAATGTTAATGCGTGTAATAAAAATTTTCATAATGAAACTCCACTACACAATGCTGCTCATGAACAAAAATCTGAAACCGTCAAACTACTTCTTGAACGTGGCTCAGACGTCAATGCAACAAATGAGTATGGTAAAACCGCTTTGCACTACGGTTGCAAAAACAATAACTTTGAAATAGCTGAATTACTCATTGCATATGGAGCAAACGTCAACTTACTCTGTACAAACGGCAAAACTGCTTTGCACTACAGTTGCAAAAACAAGAACTTAAAACTCGCTGGATTACTCATTGAGCACGGTGCAAACGTCAACTTAAAAGATATCAATGGCAATACCGCTTTGCACTACAGTTGCAAAAACAACAACTTTGAACTAGCTCAATTACTTATACATAATGGCGCAAACGTCAACTTAAAAGATAAAAACGGCAAGACTGCCTTGAAGCTTCTTAGTTACAAAGATAGTAACTTTAATTATGGGTCTTCTCCAGAAATCAACAAGACTGCCGAGCAACAAAAATGTGAAACGGTCAAACTACTTATTAAACATGGTGCAACAGCCAATACAAATGATGATGAGAACCAAACCTCCTTGATCCTCTATTGTAAAAACAATAATTTTGAACAAGTTGAGCTCTTCATTAAACGCGGCGTAAACATGAACGTAATGGATAATAAGAACCAAACCGCTTTGCACTGCTGTTGCAACAACAATAACTTTGAACTAGCTCAATTACTGGTAAATAATGGTGCAAACGCCAACTTGAAAGATATAGATGGCAAAACTGCTTTGCACTACAGTTGCAACAACAATAACTTAAAACTAGCTGAATTACTCGTTGAACATGGTGCAGACGTCAATTTAAAAGATATGGATGGCTTTACCGTATTGCTTCGCAGTCTCGAAAAAAGTGATTTTGAAATGATTAAATTAATCATGAATCATGGCGCGCGAATTGACATAACAGACACGGCCGGAAAAATAGCATTCGACATGCTAAAAAACCAGTCATTAAAAACACTAGACGACCTCTGCAAAAACCTCGTACCGGCCAAAAAACAAAAAAAACCAACTTTCTCGCAGGAAAAAACAAGTCTTTTCATTGCCTCTTGCACTTCAGCTTTCGCAGAGCAATTACAGCAAGGTATACTTCCGCTTACCATTCAACTACCCGATACGGTAATCAAAGAGATCTTAAGAGCAGTTCCAGATGCAGTACCCCTTATTAGGCTGTTAGAACTAGCTATGAATTATTGTTTCCTCACAGCCGACCAACAATCACGTGTTAACAACAGGACATATTGGTGGCTTTCAGAAAAACAGAACCGACTTGCCCGTGACTTGTTAGATTGTAATGCCTCACACGTGCTTAAAAAACTTACAGATTCTAAAAAACTTCGCGCTTTCTTTAACGGCCTTCTCAAATTCACTCAAAAGAAAGCACAACTTAAAACAAAAAAACACTGTTTCAGCGATTTAAAAATCTATTTCAAAGATCCACGGTATATTTAAAAACCGAATTGGTTTTTGATTTCTCTATGAGCGTTGTAATATTGTATAATCAAACAGGCTCATAAAGCCGTGTGTTTAGACGGCTCAGACAAGTATACCTATAGGATTTTTGTGTTAATTAAAGATTTTATGCAGTTAGAGACAAGAGAGATATATACAGAACGAATGCACGCAGATGGTGGACCTAATTACAATGAACAGCTAACGGAAAAGTCTTTTTGGTTTAATGTTGAATTTTTTGTGGCATTCGGCAGCGCCTTGGTGCTGCTCTATTTACAGATCTCTGTGATGGGACTTAATCTTTTGTGGTCTCTTTTTGTGGTGTACGGCACGATGCTGGCTGTACGCTCTTTGTGGAGGCAGTATTTTGTTGGCAGTCGGTTGTTGGAGGCAAGTCTTGATGCTCGGCCACAGGTTGATTTTGTCAGATATTCAAGGATGTTTTTTAGTTTTTTTCTTGTAGTGATGGCATATTATTCTGACCCTTATAATAGTTCTCTCGTGGTTTGGGCTATGCTTTTGGCGATATTGTGGGTGAGGGAATTGGTTGTCTCTGCTGCGCATAAAGTGTACGGACAAAATCTTTTATTCTGCTTATATGGATTCTTTTTTGCAGTTTATTTGATTTCGAGCAAGATTCTTGAGTTGGTCGGTGTGCCGTATTTCTACCTAGCATTTGCGGCAGCGATTTGTGTAACGTTGATTTGTGAATACATTTTTGAGCTGGTAACGGTCTATAAGGTTGAGCTAACAGCAAAAAGAGGGTGGTTGCTAACGCTTCTCTCCCTGTTTTTTTCGGTACTTTGCTTAGGCCTTGTTTTCTTACTGGTGAATGTGTGTGAGGTGCCTGTGCTCACGGCAGGAATCGTCAATGTAATTGTAATAAAACTTTTGCAACCCAGGACTTTGCGATTGCTTTTTAGGTAGGCGGAGTTTTGGCAGCGTTATAAGAGCGATTAAATGCTTTAAATTAGGTGAATTAAAAATAGAGGGGCTGGTCTTACGTTGTGTTAAGACCAGCCCCTCTATTTGTTATTAGAGTTTGGTTAGTTGCCGTACCTATTCAAATCTAACAATGTTTCTGTTGAGCTTGGTTTGTGACACTTGATTATGATATCGCAGAGTTTGCTGTATTGTTTGGCTTTTGATGATGTTTTGTTTGAGCTGTTTGTAATTGCTTTTGGTTGAACGATTGCCGTGCGGGCCATTTTTTGCAGCATGAGCAGGAAGGCGTATTGATTAGGATTTATTCCGAAGTTGATTTTAATTCTGCATGTGGACGGTGAGTATTGAAAATCATGAGGGCAAATGATTTTGAATTTATTTAAGTTGGTATCCTCATCTAGCCACGTGTATTGCTTTTTGCGAGGTTCAAATAAAAAGATCTTTGTAAATTCTTCAATGCATGCAATTTTTTGCCCAGGATTTTCAACAACAGGTGATCGAAAAAGGCCGTCGTTTTGTGGAACCTTGGGTGCAATGGTAGAGCTTTCTTGTATTTGATCTGCGAGAGTTGAAATAACTAGCTCTATAAAAGTTTTAGTGTTTTGCGGTAGATTTTTTGCTGAGGGAATGAGCATCATGAGAAGCTCCTTGCGTTCTTTTATTCTCCATGTGCAGATTGTACTCAGTGGTGATTCGCCGTTGTTTGACGTGAGGGTTGCGTCCGCGCCATTTTTAAGGAGAAGCTCAATCATTGGTAAACTCTCATAGCTACATGCTATATAGAGTGGAGTCTTTCCGAGAGTATTAGGGGTGTTTGGATTGGCGCTATATTTAAGTAAAATTTCTATAATTGGTAAATTCTCGTACATACACGCTTTGTGGAGTGGAGTCCCTCCAGCGCTAGGGGTATTTGGATTGGCGCCATTTTCAAGAAGTGCTTTTACGATGTCTAATACGATTCCTAAAGCGTTGTTGTTACACACTCTATAGAGCGGAGTCTCTCCAGTGCTATTAGGGGTATTTGGATTGGCGCCATATTTAAGTAAAATTTCTATAATTGGTAAATTCTCGTAGCAACATGCTCTAAAGAGTGGAGTCTGCCCACCGTTACTAAGGGTATTTGGATTGGCGCCATTTTTAAGAAGTATTTCTACGATACCTAAATTGTTGAAGTTACATGCTAGATAGAGCGGAGTCCATTGCGGCGCCCAGTTATTGGTAATTGGTGTATTTATTTCTTGTTTTCCACCATTTTCGAGAAATTCTTCGACTTGTTTGCTGTCGCCTTTGGCAATAAGGTCAAACAGTTCTCCCGCGGAGGCGGAGAGGGAAGGCGCGTAGGCGCAGAATAGAGCGAGTGCGATTGAGAGTTTTTGTATATATTTCATTAGATTTATTCCTTGATATGATATTAAAAACAATATTTCTTTAAAAATTCATACATCAAGTATTACATATAATTAACAATCTGTCAATATTTTTCTTTATTTTTCCACTGTAGCGATTAAATGCTTTAAATTAGGTGGATTACAATTATAGTTTGGTTAGTTACCGTACTCCTTTGTCACAACTTCAAATCTAACAGATGATTCTGTTGAACTTGGTTTGTGACACTTGATTATGATATCGCAGAGTTTGCTGTATTGTTTGGCTTTTGATGATGTTTTGTTTGAGTTGTATACAATTGCTGATTGGGCCATTTTCTGCAGCGTGCGCAGGAAGGCGTATTGATTCTTATTTATTCCGAAGTTAATTTTAATGCTACATGTGGACGGTGAGTATTGAAAATCATGATGGCAAATGATTTTGAATTTATTTAAGTTGGTATCCTCATCTAGCCACGTGTATTGCTTTTTGCGAGGTTCAAATAAAATCTTTGTAAACTCTTCAATACATGCAATTTTTTGCCCAGGATTTTCAACAACAGGTGATCGAAAAAGGCCATCATTTTGTGGAACCTTAGGTGCGATGGTAGAGCTTTGTTGTATTTGATCTGCGAGAGTTGAAATAACTCGTTCTATAAAAGTTTTAGTGTTTTGCGGTAGATTATTTGCTGTGGGAATGAGTGTGTTGAGAAGTTTTTTGCGTTCTTTTATGCTCCATGTGCAGATTGTACTCAGTGGTGATTCGCCGTTGTTTGACGTGAGGGTTGCGTCCGCGCCATTTTCAATAAGTAGCTTTATGATGTCTATATTTTCCACGAGACATGCTATATGGAGTGGAGTCTTCCTATTACTATCAGGGATGTTTGGATTGGCGTTATATTTAAGAAGAAGCTTCACCACCGGTAAAATCTCGTAGACACATGCTATATGGAGCGGAGTCGATCCATTGTTATTTGGTGCATTTATTTCGTTATTTTTATTGTTTTTGAGAAATTCCTCAACTTGTTTGCTGTCTTCTTTTCGAACAAGGGTATGCAGTTTTCCTGCGGAGAGTGAAGGCGCGTAGGCGCACAGTAGAGCGAGCATGAGTGAGAGCTTTTGTACACATTCCATTGGATTTATCCCTGAACTGGTGGCCTGGTGCCGATTTGGTGCAGCATCAAAAAATGTCGAGAAAAACTTAGAATTATTTTACTTTTTCTGCGAATCCGATGAGATAGCCATTATTATCGCGAATGTAAAATTCTTGCATCCCGTACCACGTTATATTAAGAGGCTTAACAATTTCCACCTTGTCTTTGAGCGATGCAAAGAACGCTTCGATTCCAGCAACTTCGCAAAATAGGTTTATGGATGATGTAAGAGAAAGATTTTTTAAGAAAGGAAGATCTTCCATTACACTCTCTTTGCTCTGCAACATAATTTCAAGGTCGCCAATCGTTACCTGTGCATAAATATAGTGGGAGGCTGCATCTAATGCCTGATGAAGTTCTTTTTTGTCTGTGATCGCTATGCGGAGTGAAAAGCCGAGCTGTGTGTAAAATTCGATGCTTTCTCGAACATTTTTAACGGCTAAATTAGGGGTTACATTGGTGATGGCAGATGACATAGTCTGTTTCCTTTAGGTAAAAATAATTTTGAACTCTTTACAAGATCAAGCACACGAAACAAATTATCATCAATATGGCTTTGATTGCAAGTGTAATCTATACGTGCAAAGAGCTTAAGGCAGGAGCAGAAATCGATCATCTCTCATGGTTTGATGTCGGCCAGTTACCCCTTGAACAGATGCTTTTATGTGACAAAGAATTTGCTCTGTTTTTAGAGTGTAAAGTATTGTCTTTAGGGTTTTATTGATGCTACATTTCTTCACGTATATTTGATTTGATTAGGCATGCAAGGGAGTTTTTATAATGTACAAAAAAATGATTGATCGGTGGGTGCGTCAAGGTCTTATTGCACCAGACCAGGCGAAAAAAATAGAAGAAGACGTTCGTTTGCAGCGGGTGCATCATGTTTCAAAACTTCTTACTATTCTGTTTTCAGTCTTAGGCCTTTTATTTCTTATTTTTGGCTTTTCTTATTTTTTGATGGACTACTGGATGCTTTTGGACAAAGCATTTAAGGTTGGTGCCGTTGCAGTCTTGACCCTTGTTGCTGCAGGCGTTGGCGAAAACCTGCGCTTTAAAAACAAAAATAAGCTGTTGAGTAATACTTTTTTTGTTGCCGCAATGCTTCTTTTTGCTGCGACACTGACATTGAGCGTTCGTCTTTATAACCTAGATATTTACGATAAAAATCTTTTTATGATCTGGTTGATTGGAATAACACCTCTTGTATATGTTATGCAGATTGCATTGATGAGCATTTTGTACTACGCTGGCTGGCTTTTCCGTGCATTGACGGGTCTTATACCTTTTTTTTCTCCGCAAGACGCCCTCGAGGTGCCGTACATCCTCGTTTTGTGGGGGATGATTTTCTTTTTTATCGGTGTTTTGCACACTTATTTTGTGCGCTACCAAAAAACGGGCCGTTATTATATGGGTATAGCACTCGCTCCTTTTTTATTGGGGCTTGTGATTGGTGCCAACGATTGGTTTCTTGTAAAGGCTGCGATGCGATCATCGCAAATTGTTCTTTCTGCAGAAAATAGACTCTATTTCTTAGAAATTGCTGGAGCTGCGATTCTCCTCTCTTTAGCTCCGTTGCTTTTCAATACCTTTAGGACCCGTGTGATGGGGCTAACGGTAACCCTCTCTCTTTCGATTATTGCGTTTGTTATGACTTTTTCCTTCTATCCAACGCTCTTGGGGGAAGGGCCTGTAAATTACTGGTTCTATTTTATTCTTTTACAACTCCTTTTTGCCCTCACCTGCTTGCTTATGCTTTTTGCTGGATTACGAATACGCAATTTTATGCTTTTTACCTATGGCATAATTGCGAGCGCTCTTTTTGTACAGACCGTTTTTATGTGGCTTTTACGAGAACTTTTCCCCGCGTTACCCTTCTTTGCGCGAATGCTATTGAATGGAGGTATTTTGATCGCTCTAGCGGTTGTTGTTTTTAAAGTGCGTAAACGTCTTGAACAAGAATTTTAAAAAAAAGGACCGATGCAATTAAACATCGGTCCTTTTCATTCTTAGTTCTTATTTAGTTCTTACTTTTGTAATGTTTCGAGTGCACTATTCAAACCAGCTTCAACGGCCTTTAAATTATTATGTTTTTGCATTCTGTATTGCTTGTTATCTAAAGTACCAGTTTCTGTTTCGCAGGCACCGCGTTTCTCAGCAAGTTTTGCAATTGCATATGTTAGATTGTTATAGTCTTGTTTACTTCCAAGCTCGATAGCTTGTGTTTTTTTTGTCTGAAGCTCTTCTTGTGAGTTTTTTGCGAGTTTCATACATGTTTTATAGAAACCTTTAACAGCATTCTGTTTTTCTTTGAAAGTGTTGAGAGATTCATTTGTTTTGCTAGCTTTCTGAAGCAATTCATAATATTCGGCAACTACTGACCCCTTCAAGACGCTTCCGAAAAGGGAACTTTTCATTTGACGATTGAGCATATTGGCACTTTGTTCTTCTAGTGTTGTCTTACCAGGGAAAACAGGTGTTTTTGAACAGGTGTTGCTTTTATTCTTAAGTTTGTTCTTAACTATTTCTTGGTTTTCTTGTGAAAGCGGCGTAATGAGATTTTTTTCAATTTCTTGTAGGGTTTTTTTGATCACCTGGGTGCCAGCAAGTTTTTTGACCTGCTTACAAATTTCTTTACAATTTTTGGTAGCTTCGTCGCTAACGCTTAATGCATTGCTAAAGCTCAAAAGGGCTACGATACTCAATGCGCTAAAAGTCGCTAAAATACGTTTGTTCATAGGATTATCTCCATCTATTTTATTATTGTACGTAGTGTTCTTAGGTAATTTAAGAACTCAGGAGATTAGTATAGACCGATAAAATAAAACAGTCAAGTAGAAAAAAAATAAAAATATTATCAGCTTTGTCAATTCTTTCCAACAGAGCTGATAAAGCATATCTGTATTGTTAAAAACCACCCATTGCGTTGTAAATAAAGTCAGGGGTATGATGCAAGAGCCACCCGATAAGAGCCCAGCGTTTAGTGATATAGGCCCGTTTTGCTTGCCGTTTGATGGCATCTACAATCTGGACGGCAGCGTCTTTTGTTGAAGAGACCCAATAAGTTCCTGGCATGGCACTAAATTTTGAATGTTCTGTGTCGACCCAGCCGGGGATGATATCGGTAACCGCGATAGGAATATGATGTTGAATATAGCGGTTGCGCATGCCTTCGAGATACTTGGAGATAAACGCTTTGGCGCCACTGTAAACAGGGCATCCGGCCGATCCCCTCAGTCCATCTACTGATGAAATGCCGACCATGTGTCCTGATTGTTGTTTTTCAAAAAAGGTGAAGCCAAAGCTTGCCATCTGGTAAAAACCAAGAAGATCAACTGCTAAGGTCTTTTTATTACATTCAGATTCTGGTGTTGAGCTATTAAACTCGTTGTATGCCGAAATGCTAATAATCATGATGTCCATACCGCCAAGTTCTTCGATGAGTTTTGAAAGCTTTTTTTGTGCGTTTGGTTTGGTGACATCGAGCGTTGCAATGCACGAGCCTGGTATTTGAGCCTGAAGCTCTTTTAAAAGTTCTTCTCTTCTCCCTGCAAGCCCGAGTTTGTAGCCAGCGCGGGCGTACTCAAGAGCGACAGCCTTGCCAATTCCCGATGTTGCGCCAATAATAACGATCTTTTTCTCTTTTATTGCTGCAGGTGCAGACGTATCAGCGTTTGCAAAAGCAAAAGAACACAATAAGCCCATAAAGCTGATAAAAATAGTTTTTTTGTTCATAACTCCTCCATTCCCTCCATTCCCTCCATTTGCCATTCGCCCTGGTGCTCAATTAAAACAGTAGCAGGTAATAAGGGGCCGCTGTCAAGATTCGAGAGCTTTTTTGTGCCGACACATTTGGTGTATGCTAAAGCTAGTTGTTGTTTTTTTACGGAGGGTGTGGTGATGATTAAAAAAGTTGTTTTTGGCTTGTTCATGGCTGGATTAGTCCCCTTGGCTTGTTGGGCGAGTCTGCCGAGCGCAGAGAACAATGGGCCGAAAATGGAGGGGATGGAGGGAATGGAGGGGATGGAGGTAATGGAGGTGTTTGCCCGGGCTCTTGAAAAAGTTGTTCAAGTTCCTGCAAAGCCCAAACCCCAAGTTTCTACAAGGCCTCAAATTACGCCAAAGCAAGAGAAGCCAAAAAATGTTCCGAGCAGTTACCCTAAACCCCCGATTTCTCACAAACCAGAGAAACCACAAAATGCGCCTCAAATTGCTCCAAAGCCGACACTGCGGGAAGCGCGATTAGAAGCGTTAGTCCATGCAAAAATTAATGAAGTACGTACAAAATACAAGCTTGGAGTGTTGCAGTGGAACGATACGCTTGCATCAATTGCTCGATTGCATAGCCAAGACATGGCTAATCGCCACTACTTTAGCCATGATACTTTGCCCGATCTTACGAGCGCAAACCCGCTTAAAAGAAATCCGCCGGTGGGATTTGCATGGCGCTATAAAGCTGGTGGTTTCCATGAAAAAATAGAGATAAACAAGACGATTGAAAAATTTCCCGATGGAGGAAGTCAGACAAAAATAGAATATGGGACCGGTGCTGAAAATATTTTTGAACTGCAGTTTTGGAGTGGGAGTCCTAATTTAGATGAGATTGCTGAGGAGGTTGTGGTTGGATGGATGAACAGCGAAGGGCATAAAGAAAACATCCTGACGCCCTATTGGATACGGGAGGGTATTGGTGTTGCTAGTAGGCAAGGGGAAAATTTTGAAGAGATTTATGTGACGCAGGATTTTTGCTAAGCCATCTCTTTTTTTCGGCTTGCCCGCCGCTTTACAAGTAACTACTTTTATCCGATACTTAAAGGGATGGGTATCATGCGAGATACCAGTATATAATAACAAGACTATAAAGCTCGTAGGGACGTTACGATGAAAAAAGAAAAACATCCAAAGATGTTTGAAATAGAGGCCGTTTGCACAGGGTGTAGCGCTATTTTCCCAACGATTTCAACGCTTCCTCAATTGCGTGTTTCGCTCTGCTCAAAATGTCATCCTATTTACACGGGACATCATAAGTTTGTTGATACGGCAGGTCGTATTGAACGCTTCCAGAAAAAATATAGCAAAAAATGATCTATCCGGAGATCGAATGGGCTGGCCTTCGTGCACGGCACGAAGCGCTTATTCGTCAGCTTTCTCAATCTTTGGTTGATGCAGCGACGCGACAAAAGGCACAAAAAGAGGCAGCTCATTTATCTGAGTTGCTGAGTGCCTATGACGAGGCGCTTCATCTTGAAAAAGAGCTTGAAGGGGTAAGAATACAGCTCGCGCTGTCGCAAGACCATGAACTTAAGCAGCTTTTTGAAGAAGAGGCGCATGACCTTGAGAGTCGCTTAAAAGCGGCTTTGGGGAGTCTTGACGTGGTACTCTATCCGCCTGATGAAGAGGATAATCGATCGGTTTTTCTAGAAATCCGTGCAGGAACGGGTGGTCAAGAAGCTGCGCTTTTTGCGGCTGATTTAGCCCGTATGTATATGCTCTATGCTCAACAAAAAGGGTGGCATCCCTCTATTTTGAGTGAGAGTTCGACGGATTTAAAAGGATACCGTGAGGTGGTGCTTAACATTGAAGGAAAGCAGGTGTATGGGCATCTTAAGCATGAGATTGGGGTGCATCGAGTACAGCGTGTTCCTCGAACTGAGTCTTCGGGGCGTATACACACGTCAACGGTGACGGTGGCAGTCTTTCCTGAAGCAGACGAATCTGCAATCAATTTTGACCCAACAGAAGTTTCGATCGATGTCTTTCGAGCGGGGGGGGCCGGCGGTCAGCATGTCAACAAGACAGAGTCTGCTGTCCGTGTGACTCATATTCCAACGGGTATTGTGGTTATCTGTCAGGATGACCGTTCTCAGCACAAAAACAAAGCAAAAGCGCTTAAAGTGTTACAAGCGCGTCTTTCTGCTTTTCATAAAGAAAAAGCAGTTTCTGAGCAGAGTCAGCTCCGTCGTGAGATGGTTGGATCGGGTGAGCGCGCTGAAAAAGTGCGTACGTACAACTATCCACAAAACCGTGTGACGGACCATCAGGTTGAGCTTACGTTGAATAAATTGGACCGAGTAATGGAGGGTGATTTTGACGAAATTGCAGAAGCATTAATGCGCAAGGAGCGCGAGTCGCGTAAGCAGCGCCATATCTGACGTATAAAGCGTCTTAAAAAGCACAAGTACATGATGATGAGTGAGAGTGGTAATAACAAGAGGGTTTTTTATGATTTTTTTTGACTATTTAGTTGAGCATAATCGCTATCTTAACCTTGTAGGGATAGTGGGTGTTTTGGCCTGTGCATTCTTTCTTTCTTCGCATAAGAAGAAGATTAATGTTCGTTTGACGGTCAGCGCTCTTTTGATGCATCTGGTGTTAGCCTGGTGTATTTTAAAAACAATGGTGGGAACCTGGCTTCTTATGCAATTATCGCAGGTTATTGAAAAATTATATCAAGCGGCTGATTCGGGAATCTGTTTTCTTTTTGGAAACTTGGCTCATGCAGATGGATCGTGGGGCCATATTTTTGCGGTTAAAGTTTTGCCAGTGATTATCTTCTTTGCGGCTCTTACCTCGCTGCTTTTCCATTTTGGTATCATTCAGTGGGTCTCGAGTATGATGGCGCGCTTAGTAAGGCCGTTGTTGGGTACATCGGGAGCAGAAACGCTCTGCGCCGTTGCAAATAGCTTTTTGGGCCAAACAGAAGCACCACTTTTGATTAAAAACTATCTAGCAAAAATGACGCGATCAGAGATGTTTTTGGTTATGGTAAGTGGCATGGGTACTTTGAGTGCGGCACTGCTTGCGGTGTATGCAGCAAAGGGTGTGCCGGTACAGCATCTACTTTGTGCAAGTGTTATTGCGGTCCCTGCAACTATTTTTATTGCCAAGATGCTTGAGCCAGAGACGGAAGAACCTGAAACAGCGAGTGCGGCAAAAGTAGTGATGGAGGTTCCTTCGCGTAACATGCTTGATGCTATTGCAATTGGAACTTCTGATGGATTGCAGTTAGTGCTTAATATTGGCGCTATGCTCATAGCTTTTATAGCCCTTATTGGTGCGCTCAATACTCTATTGGCCTGGGGATGTGGCTGGGGTAATGAGTTCTTAGTGTGGCTTGGAAGTAATTGGCAGCTTCCGATCCTTTCTTTACAGTATATTTTTGGCTATCTTTTCTTGCCGGTTGGCTGGCTCTTAGGCTTTACAGGAAGTGAAATGATGCAAGTTTCTGAGCTTATTGGGACGAAGTTTTCAATTAATGAAATGGTGGCGTATATGCATATGCTTGAGATGCCGCTTTCACCTCGTGCGATTATATTGTCTACATACGCGCTTTGCGGGTTTGCAAACTTTTCTTCGATTGGGATTCAATTGGGGGGGATTGGTGTTCTGGCACCGTCAAAACGGCATCTTTTAAGTTCGCTGGGATTTAAGGCGTTGTTGGGTGGTACGCTTGCAAATCTCTTTTCAGCTTTTGTTGTTGGTCTCTTGATCTAACGTAAAGGGATTATATCTTTTATTAAAAAAGCGAGGTGTTGGATTTTCAACACCTCGCTTTTTTAATGTGCGTTTGAGAAGCGTTTTTTTATTTTTGAGTTGAGCTTTGGTTGAATTCTTTTTCCAGGAAATCCTTGAGCTTGTTTTTATTTGTTTTTTTTAGGGCGGATATTGCGTGTTGAATAAATGGAGCAGTGTTTTTTGTGGCAGAAGGGAGAACATGGGCGAGCTCTTCTTTGAGGTCTAATATCTCTTCTTTATCAACTTCTTTTTTTCGATTAGCAAAAAGGACAAAAACTTGTTTTAGTGCCGATTTTACGTACGAGAGATCTTTGAGGACTGCCGTTTCTAAGACCGAGATTTTTTTATTTTTTTTGTTAATGAGAAGTGCAACAAGGTTTGGAACCAGGCGCGAGTTGTTAATGTATCTATCAAAATCGGATTTTTTACCCTCTGATATAAGTTTTTTAAGTACTGCTGTTTTACAAGCAGTATTGCCAGATCTCCATTTGGAGTCGAGCGGATCTAACGGTAAGGCTTTTGGCGCCGGTGCTGGGCTATTTCCTAACTCTTCTGATAATAAAGATAGAGCTCCGGTTTGTTCATTATTGAGAGCGTTAATGATTTTGCTGAGGTATGAGGCTACGGGCTCCTGAGCTGTTGGTTGTACTTCGGTGAGAGCGCTTCGTATCGAATTTATGTTTTTGGTCTTGCAGTTTTTGTTTTCTCTTGACAACGGTTTTTGTTTGGAGAGAAGAAAAACCGCGTTTTTAAAGAGAGCCTTTGTATAAGGAAGAGAGTTTTGTTGTACGGATAACTCAAGGGCAGCCGCTGAGGAGGACTTTTGTTTAAGGGTTAATATTTTAATAATTGTCGATGTCTTTTTGTATTGTTGAAGCAGTAAGGCGATTTGCTGCTCTGAATCAGACTTTACTAAGAGTTCTCGCAAATTACAAGCTTTTTTTAAGAGCGCTGTGTTGCGCCTTTTTTTTGTATTTGTAATGGCTGTGTTAGTTGTACTGGTTTGCTGAGTATTCTTATCTTCTACCTGAATAAAAGGAGCCTCGGTACTGGTAGAGCTTGCTGAAGAGCTATAGATTTTGGGCTCTTCAAAAAAGTATGGATTATTAAGTTTTCTTTTTTTAACAGCAGGTTGCTCGTCAGATGATTTATTAAATGCGTTATTTGCGCATTCAATTGGTGCAGAAATAAGAAGCGATAGCAATGAAAAGATCGACGCTAGTTTTATATTATTCATGAAAAAATCCTTTTATTAAGGGTGTTTTATAAGTGTGTCTTATTATACAAAATAGTTTTTATGGTTTGAATACTATTGTTTTTTCTGGGAGCTTTTTGTGGAAGCAACTGTGGAATACAAAAGGGGCCTGTGTTTTTTGGTCTTTTCTAATTCCGCAGATTCCAGCTCCAGTATGTTTGCCATGGGCATGGGTTAAATTGTTTATAAAGGAGGTAATTTCACTATCTTTGGCAGTGTTATTTTTCTTTAAACCTATGTTTTTTAAGGCAAGAAAATGTTCTTTTGCTTCTCTTCCCGTGAACATGAAGCCAGAATAGTAAAGGATAAGGTCGCCATTTTTAAGCTTCTGAGGCTTTATCCCATATTTGTTTACGGTTTTCTTTGGATAATTGCTTGAGTCAAAGGTAAATGATCGTCCGTATTGCTGCAGCCATGTTTTATTTATAACTGAGCTGATAACTTTGTGGAACATGTCTTGTTTTTGTGGTGATTGTGCTTTGTTCACAGAAAAGTTACCCAATGAAAGAGCTTTCTTTGGCTTGCGTATGACTAAGGTTGCTTGCCCATGAGGATCAGATGACCATGAGCGGAACAGAATTAAAAATTGATCGGTCTCTACGTGAGTGGTCTGGTTGAATTCTATCATCTCGCGAATTTCGTTTTTTGAGTAGATATTTGGCTCATTGGTGTCTTCCATGAGGTCTTCCGATGACTCTTTTTCTTTGTTTTTTTCGCTGATTTTTTCTTCTGCAAGAGGCTCTTGAGTGATTATCTCTTGATTGCTAACAAGTTTGTTGGGTTGCTTGTTATTGTTCTTTTTTAGCGTTTTTTTGAAACGGTTTTTGCTTTCGAGCTTTATCATGTGGTTTTCAAGAGTAGAGAGAATTTTAAGATAAAGTGGCGCAAAGAAAATGCCGTTCCAGGAAAGGGCTGTTTGACTGTTTTTGTTGTCCTTTTTCGAGAGGATCTGTTTTGCAATGAGAAGGTGAAGCGCAGGAATTTCTTTTTCTATGGTTAAATCGTCTAAGTTCGGGAGCTCTAGTGTTTCGATTGAAATCATGCCGCCCGTGTTCTTTAAAAATGTGAGCAAAGAATGAAGTTGATTGGATATCGTTGATTTTTTCAATTTTTTAAGGAGAGGCGCCGCTTGTTTTATTTTTTTCTCGAGGGAGCTTTTGCTTTGTGGATCGATCTGAGGGAAGTCTTTTACCGAGGGGAGTTTTAAAATATTCGCTACCTTGTGAGCAAAGGAGTTGAGGTAGTTAATTGCTTTATTCAGAGTAGTGGGTGAATTGCTCTTGAGAAGGGTTTGTAATGACTGAAGAAAGTTTATGAAATCTGCGACTTCTTCGCGCATTTCTTTATTTTTTTGTCTGTTGATGTTTTCTGAATCCTGCATTTTATCCGAAATGGCGCACAATGCGAGATGGAATTCATTAAGGAGTTTGAGTGAGGATCTGTTTGTTAAGAACTGTTCTTTTGCTTCTGTTAACCACTCGCTTATTTTTTCTATATTGTCTATATTCTTTTTCAGCTTGTTGCAGGTATTAATGATTTCATTGAGATTCTTAATATCGTCGAGAGTAAAGTTTGTTTTTTCTATTGTAAGAGCCTTGGTTTTTATAGCAAGTTTATAAACTAGTTGTAAGCCGTCCGATAGATTTTTGGGCCTCTCATAGAGTATGTTTTTGTTATAATCAAAAGTTTTTCCTTTATATTTTTGTAAGAATTCTTCCTTTTCTTGATTTGTTCGCTCAGAGGTTTCATTGTTAAAAAGTATTTGCTTGATATAAAGATCTGTTGATTTTATTCCTGCAGCAATGATTTTGTTCATTGAATAGTGTCGTTGGTTCAGGTAAAGACTGATTAAGCTATAATTAAACTGGGTAGTTTTTTCGCATTTTTTATCGAAGTAATTTAAGAAGTCTAGAGCCGGAATAGAAGATTCAACCGCTTGAAGGCTGGAGTTAATAGATGCTCTTATGGAAGCAAATCGATTACTGTATTGTTCAGAACTATCAATCCCAAAAGCTTTTCCTGTTTGTTCTGCTGCGGCGAGAAAGGTCATAAGAATACGATCAATAATCAATTCGGCAAGAAAGGGTAGTTGCGATGAATCGATCTTATTAAGTAAATGAGCGTAGGGGTTGTTTTTTTTTGATAAAGCGAGTGATTTGTTAGGTTTTTCTTGAATCTCTTTTTTTTCTGAAAATTCCATGGGTTTTAGGTTGCAAAAACTTGCTGAAATTACCAGCATTATACATAACAGTTTTTTCATAAAAGAATCCTTTTTTTTACCATAGATTTATATTTTAAGAGCTAAAATTTACGGTTTTGTGGACGAGTCGCGACAAGCTTTAATTTGTAAGTTTTAGTCTACTGTTTTTTTTACAAATGTAAATGTTTTTTTAAAAAAAGGCGGATGGAAGGGAAGTGATAAAAGCTTAGTTCTTGTTTAAGAAATGCCTGAGGAAGTGGGCAAAGTCTTGCGATAAAGAAATGTTTTTAAGGAGTAAAGAGAATGGGGCCAGGAGAACAACTATGTTCTCCTGGCCCCATTCTCTTTACTCTTGCTAGACTCTATTTTTGTATAAGGCCCTGTGGAAGGGTTTGTTGTGTAAGAATGAAGGGCTTTCCTGCGTTCTTAAGGCAAAAACAGAACCCTGCTTTTCCGCTTGCGCCAGCCTTCCATTGTTGTGTCCATGTACCGCCTCGACTCTGACAGAGGAGAGGACAGATTATTTTAGCTGTATTTTCGTTAGGAAGCGGACCTGCATTAACGGCGAATAACGCTGTTAACGGGGTCTTAAGTGCAGCGAAAACACCGTACGAAATCCCAACGCCAAGTGCAATAAAATAACATGCAAGTAAAATATGTTTTATGTTCATAGAAATAGTCTCCTTTTGAAAGTGTTTTATTTCAATTATAAATTTAACACAAGAGAGAAAGTAATTGCAAGAGTTTAGTGTTACATCGTATGCTAGGGTATGTGCGTGATCTTTTTACAAAAAGAAGAAGAGAAAGAAAAAACGGGAGAATCTCATGAAGAATGAAGTGAAAAAAGAATTAAACCAAAAGAGTCCAGAATCGTTGACGGCACTCAAGGGAATTGCCGAAATTTTAAATAAAAAAGGCCTTTTAAAGCAACAAGAAGCTGACGCCCTTATTGTGAGCTTTCAGAATCACGAAGCCTCTTATGCGGAAGATTTTTTGATAGAGGAGGGGATTGTTGAAAAAGAAGATCTTTTAATTGTCCTTCAAGAGTACTATAAAGTACCGGCTATTGATGTGTTGGGGGCAATTTTTGACCATGATTTAGTGCGTCTGTTTCCCAAAGATGTCTTGTTGCGGAACTGTTGTATTCCCTACCAACGAGAAGATGACACGCTTTTTGTGATTACCAATGATCCGAGCGATGATGAAAAAGAAGCGATTTTACGTGAATTTGTCTCGTATGATGTTGAGTTTTTTGTTGGGCTTCCTTCTGATATCGACATGATGATCAAGGATTTTTATCAAGATCCGCTCTATGAAGTGAATTACGAAGAGACGATTGCGCAAGCTCAGTATGAAGACGAGAAAGAGCGCTACGACGATGAACATGTCCGTGAAATGGAAGAGGGGCTTATAGACATTCGCGATTTGCATCACGATGAGGAAGAGGATAATCGCGAAGAAGAGGAGAAATAGGTGAAATACATCGCTTTTTTTGAAGAGATCTCGCTTTCAGAAGTCCCTGTTTTTGGAGGTAAAAACGCTTCTTTAGGACAGATGGTTCGCGATCTTTCGTCCCAAGGGATTACGGTGCCTGGTGGTTTTGCAACAACAGCAAATGCCTATCGGGAGCACTTAGAAAAGAATGGCCTTTTGCCGGAAATACGGCGGCAGCTTGAACTTTTGGAAGATGTTTCAAATCTTGATGCGCTTAACCAGGCTTCAATGCAGATACAAGCAGTTATCATGAGTAAGCGGCTTCCCGGGCCAATTGAGGAAGAGATTAAACAGGCTTACCAGCTGCTTTCTCAGCGTTATACAGCAACCGAACCGTGTGATGTTGCGGTGCGATCTTCTGCAACAGCGGAAGATCTCCCCAAGGCATCGTTTGCCGGTCAACAGGAGACGTTCTTGCATATACAAGGTGAGGATAATGTTTTGGAAGCGGTCCTGCGCTGTATGGCATCTCTTTTTACTGAACGGGCTATTGTCTATCGGTTCCAGCAGGGTATAGACGACCTTGATGTTGCTATTTCAGTAGGCATTCAGAAAATGGTTCGTTCGGATTTAGCATCTGCTGGCGTTATGTTTACCATCGACCCAGAATCGGGCCATCGTGATGTAGTTTCTATTACGGCTACCTATGGACTTGGTGAATTATTGGTTCAGGGTGCTGTTGATCCTGATGAATATGTGGTCCATAAACCGACGCTTGAAAAGGGGTTTTCGTCACTTATTCGTAAATTTATTGGAGCAAAACAGGAAAAACTAGTTTATCAGGAGCCATCTGAATCGCCTTTGAAAAAGTTTACTGATTTTTTTGGTGCAGGGACGGGAGCGCTCCGGATTGGTTCCATTGTTGAAACAGCCTATAATTTGGCCAATCCACTGCTAGGGCTGAAGCGGAAAGTGTGTAGCGATAGTGAAAAAACGTCGCTTGTTTTGAGCGACCAAGAAATTCTTGAGCTTGCGCGTATGGGGGTAAAGATAGAGCATTTTTATTCTGAGCGGGCTGGCCACTGGATGCCGATGGATATTGAATGGGCAAAAGACGGCATTGATGGCAAAATCTACATAGTGCAGGCGCGTCCTGAGACCGTTCATTCTCAAAAAATACATGAACAAAAGGTGGTTGCGTATCATTTTAGCACACAGCCAGACCAGGCGTCGCAGCTGGTTGAAGGACAAGCCGTTGGGAATGCGATCGTCTCTGGTCGTGCACGGGTGATAAACTCACTGTTTGAGGCCCGAGATTTTATTAATGGTGATATTCTCGTGACTGATATGACCGATCCTGATTGGATGCCTCTCTTAAAACGCGCGGCGGCGGTTGTAACCAATCGGGGAGGACGGACCTGCCATGCAGCGATTGTGAGCAGAGAAATGGGAATTCCTGCCGTGATTGGTTCTGAGTATGCTACGACAAAAATTCTTGATGGAGAGATGATTACCCTCGATTGCTCCAAGGGTTCACATGGGGTTGTGTATCGAGGTGCATGGGGTTTTGAGACGCAGGAAATTATTGTTTCTTCGCTCAAGACACCAACACTCAAAGTACTTATCAATATCGGTGACCCTGATCAGGCATTGCGTCTTTCTCTTTTACCCGTGCAGGGCGTTGGGCTCGCTCGGCTGGAGTTTATTATTTCATCAATTATTGGTGTGCATCCGATGGCTTGTGCAACGCCTGAAAAAGTTACGGACCAGAAAATACGAGAACAAATTAGTCAGCGATTAGGGGTACAAGACCCGGCACAATGGGCCGATCTGTTTGTTGATTTGCTTGCAGAATCGATAGGGACCATTGCGGCAGCATTTTATCCACGGCCAGTTGTTGTGCGAAGTACCGATTTTAAGAGCAACGAATATCGCAATTTATTGGGCGGAAGTTATTTTGAACCGTCAGAAGAAAATCCAATGCTTGGGTTTAGGGGTGCTGCGCGCTATGTAAAAGCTGAATATGCACCCGCGTTTGCACTTGAATGTCGCGCGCTGAAGCGGGCCAGAGAAGTTTTTGGAATGGAGAATATTAAGATTCTCGTTCCGTTTGTTCGGTCGGTACAAGAAGCTCAAGCGGTAATTGAACTTTTTGAAGAAAAAGGGCTTGTCCGCGGTGCTGGTGGCCTTGAAATTTTAATGATGATCGAAATTCCAGCAAATATTTTTGAGCTTGAGCGATACGCACCATCTTTTGATGGTTTTTCTATTGGATCAAATGATTTGACGCAGCTTGCTTTGGGTGTTGATCGTGATTCACCACTGATAAGTCATTTATACGATGAGCAGAATGATGCGGTGATAGCATTGCTTGATATGGCAATACAAAAGGCGGGTTCTCTTAAAAAACCGATTGGAATTTGCGGGCAGGCGCCATCTGATTACCCAGAGCTTACGCGACATCTTATTGCTGCGGGTATTACTTCGATTTCACTTACTGCAGATGCGGTAATCCCCTTTGTTGCTGGGCTGAACGAGAAAAGTTAAACCCGTTTTTCTACAGGTCGTGCTGGCGTAAAGGCGGGAGACGGAATACTATCTTTTTCTAAGGCAAGAAGGTCCCGTATCTGTGGAGCTAAAACTGGATCTTTAAGCCCTAACATGACTGTTGCCTTGATAAGATCGAGCGGTGTTGAGATAACAAAGACAGGGCCATGAATTTTGTACGTAAGGACCCGCTCGCCTTCATGAATCATATGGGTGATTGCATCGTTAATTGAAATTTCATCTTTTTCACTATGGGTGTTGAGATATTCAATTGCAGCAAAAATTCGTGAAGAAAGAATATAGCGACCGGCGAGTGCAAGTGTTGAATTTATATCTCTGGTCCGTGGATTGTCTGTGATTGAGACGAGCTGAGATGACAAAGGAGTGATTGCTTTTTTTACCTTTGCAATACTATACAGTGGAACCTCGTTTCCTTGCACTTCAAAAACAGCTACAGTGCTGGCTTTTTCTTGGCGTGTAAGGCGCATGAGTTGTTTAAGTACTGGTTCGGGTTCGTCAATGATATAGTTGGGCAAAGCAATACAAAAAAATTCTTTTTCTATGCAATGTTTTGCTTGTAGAACGGCATGTCCCGTTCCCTGCGGCTCTGCTTGCCGAATAAACGTATAGCTTGCTTGCCTTACGAGGCGTTTAATGTTTTCTAAAAGCGCACCCTGATTATGGTCTGCGAGGTGGTTTGTAAGGTCAGTGTTGGTGTCAAAATAGTCTGAAATGAGGCTTTTCTGTTGATTTTCGATGAAAAACATATGCTTGAGCTCAGAGCGAATAGCTTCCTCAACAATGTAGTGAATGAGGGGTTTGTTGAGTAGGGGAAGCATTTCTTTAGGAACTGATTTTGTGAATGGTAAGAAGCGTGATCCAACGCCTGATGCAGGGATGATACACTTGTTTATTTCCATGACCTCTCTCCTTCTTCTGGATGCCTATGCAATATTTAAAATTGCTTGAGAAACTCAAGCTTATTGCTGTGTAGATATCGGATATCGTTAATGCCATATTTCATCATTATAAGGCGAGTAAGACCAAACCCAAATGCAAAGCCACTGTATTCTTCTGGATTGATTCCTCCTGCACGCAGGACGTGTGGATGGACCATGCCAGCACCACAAATTTCAATCCAATTGCTTTTTTTACAGACTGAGCAGCCTTTTGCACAAAAAGGGCAGCTCATGTCGATTTCAATTCCAGGTTCTACAAAGGGAAAGTAACTTGGGCGAATGCGAATCTCTATCTGCTCTTTTTTAAAAATTCCTTGCAAAAATAATTTAGTCGTTGCAAAGAGATGGGAGAGCGAAACTTTTTTATCTATTAAAAGCCCTTCACATTGCATGAACACAAAATCATGACATGCGTCAGTTGCTTCGTGACGATACGTTCTTCCTGCGGATGCAATTGCAAACGGTGGTTGCCGTGAGCGCATTGCATGGATCTCTACTGATGAGGTATGCGTACGTAATAGAAGTTGTGGAAGCGTAAGCCAAAAAGTATCTTGCATATCACGCGCAGGATGGTTTTTGGGGATGTTGAGCGCTTCAAAATTAATTTCTTCAGTCTCGATTTCAGGACCGTCCAAAATTTCAAATCCCATCGACATAAGAACATCTTCAATTTCCTGAACAACATGCGTTGCTGGGTGGAGACTGCCAAAAAGTTCGCCTGGTTGGTAGGCCGTAACATCAAAAAGTTTTTGACGCTCAGCGTGTGCGGCGGCTTCTTGTTGGGTGAGTGCGGATTTTTTTTCTAAAAGGGAGGCTTGAAGATCCTTTTTGAGAAGATTGATTTCAGGGCCCAGTGTTCTTTTTTCTTCGAGAGAGAGTGTTTTGAGCTCTTCCATAAGCTTTGCTATGATGCCATGCCTGCCTAAAAATTCAATATCGAGCGCTTCTAATGATTTGTTGTCGGAGCAGGTTTTGAGCCGCGTGAGAAATTGCTCTGCGATTATTCTCAGTTTTTCGTTTGTGTATGGATAGGTCATTGATATAAAAGCTTCTTTTGTGAGTTTATAATGCCATCAATTTTCATTCTAGCAGAGCAGGAACTATTAGCAAATAGGATTGCCCTTAACTTACAAATGTGCGATATTATTATTACATATCTGGGTTTATTAGAGCAAGCCATGTTTTTTAATGGGGAAGAGAGATTTTTTATCCAAAGCCCATTTCTCCGCTGAGCAAAAGCAATCGGTTGTTTGGAGCTAAAATATTCGAATTTTAATGCTTGACCTCAGGGGAAAGAGTAGGTAAGATATTCTCTGTATGCGCTTGTATACTGGGGGTAAATAAATGTGGTGTGCCGGGGTAGCTCAGTGGTAGAGCAGAAGCCTGAAGAGCTTCGTGTCGGTGGTTCGATTCCATTTCCCGGCACCATTTTTATATTTTAAAAGTGCTTTATTCATTATAAAGTACTCTAAATATGTCGATTCTTGTCGATTCTATGGAGGAATCATGGAAACAGATTGTGGTAAAAAAGCATCGGTGTGCCGCTTGGCCCTGGTTGTTTTGTGTGCGATAAGTATTTCTGCGGTGACGCAGTGCATGGATGATAAACCAAAAGAAGTTCTAAAGAAAAAAGAATACACGATTCCGCTCTGGCGAAAATGTGCAGCTGGATTGGTAACAACGGGCGTTATCGGTGGTCTTTCGTATGGTGCGTATCTTCTTGGTAAAAAAGGGTGTCCTGTTGCACAACAATATGGATTGGATGCGTGGAGCCGGCGTACTGAAATTATGCAGCTTGCACTCGCATTGGTTCTCAAGACAAAAACCGCTCTATTAAATCATCCATGTGGAATTATCTGTGGGGTTGGCTCTGTTATAGCACTTCCCATGGTGGCTCCGTATGGCATGATCGGTGCCCAGGGAGTCTACTCAGTGGTAGCGGGGAAGTCGTACCTTGAAGAAAAGCATTTGATAGTGCAAAAGCGTATAGATTTTGCCCGAGGTCTTTTAAAAGACCTTCAGAAAAAATATGATTCGGTGGTTAAAATAGCAAAAATTACCGAAGGATCTTGTTTGCCAACAAATACTTCGCTTAAAGTGCGGGAACAGGCTGATTTAGTAAAAGAAGGCTCTCTGCTTACAAAACTTGGCAATACAAAGCACTTCTGTCTCTATCGGTGGTTAAGACCGCTTCCTGAATACTGGTGGAATTTTGAAGAATGTGACGAAGAAGGCTCTTTCTTTACCGACCGGTGCTCTGGAATAAAAGGGGCAATTAATCGCCTTTTGGCAGCAAAGAAAGAATCAGGAAATTGGGCTGGTGTTAATAAAAAGTCGCAAAAAAAATCTATAGAAATCAAAGGCAATAATAACGAGCTTAAAAATGTTAATCAAAATAATATTGCAACCGGTCCACTAAAAGCCATAAAACTCACTCCAGAAGCTCGCAAAAACGTGCAAAACAATATTGCATTATTTGCAAAAGAATATGAACATATTGCCCATCCGCTGCTTTCGATGATTCGTCGTGATAGCTGGAAGCATTCTTGGTGCAAAACGCTTCAGTCTTTTGGTCTTTAAGAAATACTTGTGTCAACAAGCATTCTTGGACTATGCTCCTTGCCGAAGGATAGTTCTCGCGTTTTTTTGAAAGCAGGGGTTTTGCATGCGTATCAAATTGAGACAGTTGTTGGCGATAGGTCTTTTATTCCCATCTTTTTTTTATGCTGGAATAGGCGATTATCCAAGTGATTCGACCGATAAAATAGGAAGATTTGGCGCATGGAGTTCTGTTTTAGCGCTCTTTGCAACCGAAGCTGTAGTAATTGAAAAATTGGTTGAGACGGGCTGCGATCGTTTTTTTTCTCATATTCCGGGGCTTTCTGAACTTAAAGGAAGTGGTGTATCATCTCTTCTTGGTTCTGCCATTGCATTGCCGGCAACCTGTGTCTCCTTTGCTCGATCCCGTGAAATTCTCTGGTATTTCTTTTTTGTTTTTTATACAGGTCGGCGTGCATCGCCACAACTTGCGCGGGAAGCACTTGCGGGATTGTCTAACTATATTGATCATCTGAACATGCTAAAAGAGGTCTATCGCGAACTCGAGCAGCTTCTACGCTCCGCAGAACAGGCCGCTGAACAACCAACAATAGGTCGTGATTCTCAGGCCATTGCAAAAAAATTAATTTTACTTGTTCAGGACGCTGTTGCATCAGGTGAAGCCTATATTATTCAGGCTAAAACGAAATTTGAAGTGTTGGGTATTTATGAATTAGCACAATATGCAGAAGTGCCGCCACGTGAATTTATTGATGAACGCGGATTAAGAGCTGTTCTAAATATTCGCTCAGCTCGTGAAGAGATGCGTCCTGCGCAGCTTGCAATCGATCTTTCCGCACTCGATCGTCTTGTGAGAGATCTTTTAAATTATTGGAATGCTTATCTTGCAGGGCTTGTTAATACTATTGATCATCAAGTAGCGCTCTGTCAAAATGTATACGCGGTTGAACAGTTTATTATAACGGTTTTGCGGAGAAACTTAGTACCCGTTTCAATTTCTTCGAATCAAAAACCAGGGGTAGCATCGCCATCAATTGGCACATTTTCTTCTCAAGGTACACAAAAACCGTCGATTGGAAATGGAAGTTTTAATAACAACATTTTTGGTCAAAAAGGGCTTGCTTTAAACATTTGTATGTATCTTGGCTGTGCTGGAAAGAGCCCTCGGGTGAAGTTGTTTTGAAGAATACCCGAAAAAGCTTGTTGCCTGATCATTAAATTCGTGATTAGGTATAAAGAGGCCGAGTTGTGCTTATGCAGCGCGGCTGAAGGCAGTGCGATATCAGTTGAAGGTAAGTGAAGGTAATAATATGAAGCAGGTTGCTTTGGGGAAAACGAGTCTTGCATGGTTTAAGTTGGCTGAATTTGTTACGCGTGGAGAGAAAGAGCGCGCATTAAGTATTTCCCGTCTCCTTGCTCACTCAATTCGGCATGATGCTCTTGTAGTGCAGCTCGAGGGAGATATTTTACACGCATTTGATGATGCTCGCGCTCTTGATTCATATCGTCGAGCGGCTCGTCTTTTTAAAAAAGAGGGAGATCTGGTACAGGCTCTGTTTCTTTATAAAGCACTCTGTGCTCTGAGTAACAATGCGCCCGATGTGCTTGTTGCACTTATCGAGTTGTATGAATTACAAGGAGATGAAGAGAAAGCTCTTGAAGTTTCAGAAAAACTTATCGCTGGACTTGTTAAGCAGAATCTATTTGCCGATGCAAATGACGCTATCCTCAAGATTACACTTCCATCTGATAAAAAAGCACGACTTCACGAACAGGTAGTTATCGGCTTGCTTTCGTCAGAATTGGGCTACCATGAACGTAGTCTTATTGAAAAACATCTTTCTGCAGCGCTTGACGGCTATCTTTTTGATGCCGATGAGCCGCGAAGCCGAGCGTCTATCGCTCGATTTTTGCCTCTGGTTGCAGCTCTTGACAGTGTAACTCACGAAAAAGCTTCTTCTTACATTAAAGCTATTCGTGTGGACGACGCCCAAATGGATGGCATGAGAGAACTCGACGCGTAATATTCTTAATTGCTTTATACAGTGGTTCGGTTTGTAATTGCTGAAGAGCATATTCTGTGCAGGTGACTTCGAACCTACAACCTCCGTCTTGCCCCAATAGAGGCCTTAAGACAGCGATGAGGGCTGAGAGGATGATGGCGAGAGCTGAAGAAAGCCAGCGCATACAAGATTTTGCATAGCGGCAAAAGTACATAAATGTACATCGCGTTTTGCAAAAAGAATCCAGTCGAAGCCAGTTTCGGCTAAATTTTTTTCTCTGAAAAGAGCACGTGCCCGTCGCTTGAACAGGTTGCGGACAATCGCATTTCCCGCTCTGCGAGGAGCGACAGCAATGAGCCGCCCCTTGCGTCCAACGGCAGGTGTCGTCCGGATGTCTATCCATTGATTGTTTACCAGGCGTTTCGAGCGTTTTATAATCTCTGGAATTGAGATGCGTGTATCGCTAATACGCGTTCCTTTTAACCAGCTGTTACTGCAAGACGTTTTCTTCCACTTGCGCGACGACGATTGATAATCTGACGTCCTGCGTGGGTAGCCATGCGTGCAAGGAAGCCATGCTTGCGTTTACGTTTAAGATTCTTTGGCTGATAGGTAATTGACATAGAAATATCCTCTTTTGGGTTTTTTTATATTCTCTAGTTTAGAGGAAGTGTAGAATTTTTCAAATAATTGTATGAATCAAGTGCTGCTTTACAACCTTCGGCTGCTGCGGTGATGGCTTGTCGGTAGCGAAAGTCTACGACGTCTCCGGCTGCAAAAATGCCTGGGATAGATGTATTGGTGCCCTGAGAAACAACAATATGCTTTGAGTCAGAAAGGGTAACAATACCTTGCAAAAAGTCGGTATTGGGAACGTGCCCAATCGCAAGAAAAAGGCCATCAAGTTGGTGAGTGCTGGTTGACTGGTCTTTAAGATTGGTGAGAATGACGCTGGTTACTCTTTCACCGTCGCCTTTTATGGCGGAAACAGCCGTTTTGTAGTGAACGACGATCTGCGGGTGGCCTAAAACTTTTTTGAGAAGATTTTCATCGGTTGCAGAAAGTGTGTCGCGAGCATGGATAATACTAACTTGAGGGGTGAACTGTGTGAGGAATAGTGCATTTTCGAGTGCTGAGTCGCCACCACCCACGACATATACTTTTTTGTTGGTAAAAAAAGTTCCATCGCAGGTTGAGCAGGTTGAAACGCCTTTCCCCCAGTAAATATCTTCTCCTGGGCAATTGAGTCGGCGAGGAATAGCTCCGGTTGCAATAATAACTGATTGGCTTATAAACTCTTTGCGAGATGTTAAGGTGAGCTGGAAAGCGTTTTCTAATGGTTTGATTGTAGCGACTGTTCCTGAAATAATTCGTGCGCCACGGGCTTCTGCATGGAGACGTATTTGTTGCATAAGATCAGGGCCTGGAATTCTTGTTTCTCCTGGCCAGTTTTCGACAAAAGAGGTTCCCATAAGTTGTCCACCGGGAATTGATCCTTCGATAACAAGTGGGCCAAGCCCAGAACGTGCAGCATAAATGGCGGCAGTAAGTCCTGCGGGGCCAGAGCCGAGGATAATGAGTTTTTCTTTTGTCATACTTACATACCTTATTGAATTCTATATTGAATTCTATGTGAAATCAGGCGCGGGCGTATTTCCGAGCAGCTCGATGGCCACCACCTTTTTGTGAAAATAACTGGGTAAGTTTATTGAGGGTTCTTTCACGGCGACAGAGCTGTTTGATGATATTTGAAGGGAGTGGCTGTTCTTGACCATTTTTTTGCGTTATGGGGAGGTCGAAATGAATAAACTCTTTTGTGCGAGGTCTTTGGAGAAGGGCCATAAGTGAAATCTCATCCTCTTCAACAATGTGTGTTGCTTCGGCCTGTGAAATATGATCAACAATAAGTGCTTCGCGCAGCTGCTTTTCCGCCAAAAGATTGATTTTTGAGCGAAAATCTTTTTGCAGTCGATAGACAGGGTAGTCGGGTGTTCTTTGTACTTCTCTCAGAATATACATTTCTTGTTGGTGTACGATTTGGCGGGGAAGCGAAATAGGAAATTGCTTGGTAAGTATTTTGAGCGTTGCTTCAACGGTTTCTCGTCTAAGTGATATATCGTGCCGATGAGAAAAAATCTCGATAAGAATGCGTTTTACATCCTGTTCGGTGGAGATACCAAAGTGATTTTTTAATCGATCTATAGAAAAGTGGCTATGTGGAACAACGGCGAGAATTTCTACAGAGAAAAGATAGTCAGTATCTAAGTTTTTGCAAAAATACCCCTGTAAAAGGCTGCTGCTACTGGTGAATATGTCTCCGGCTTTTTTCCCTAAAAAGAGTAGTTGCGCTTCGCGGTCAATCTCTTCGCGCCCTATTTTAAGCCAGAGTTGCTCATGGTATCCAAGGAGTTCTTCGTGAGATTCATGGTCAATGATCGAAACAGAAAACAATATCCAATCATGATAATTGATGGCGTTTTCTTTGGCGAAATTAAGCGTTTTTTTTGTTTCTTCTTCAAGAAAAAGTTCAACTTGTTTGTCGAGGTCTTTGTAGTTGCGACGGTCGGGGGCTTTTATGGAGAGTTCTTTCCAGTGGGTTCGTGCTGCGAGGGGAAGTTGTGTCCAGGTGAACATAAATTTTGCATCCCGTCCTGGATCAAGATCGATGGACGAAAGTTGTGGTTCTCCAGCGACAACAATGCGTTGTAGGTCAATCTCATGATAAAGAGTATTTGCGACGCAGTGATTAAAAAGAAATTCTTTAAGATGTTCAATGAGATTGACGCGGTATGTTTTTTCAAAATAAGATGCAGGCACCTCGCCGCGAGGAAACCCTCGGGCCTGAACTGAGCGACGTTGTCGGTTGAGTGCTTGTTCATACAGCGCATGCACTGATGACTGTTTAACTACTACTTGTGCCTTGCCTTGTTGTCCCTCTGGTTGCTCAATAGTACAATGTAAGCTACACTCGCGAACCACCATCACTCAGCTCCTTCCTTTTTGGTGCAAGAGAAGGGACTCGAACCCCCACCCCTTTCGGGACTGGATCCTAAGTCCAGCGCGTCTACCGATTCCGCCACTCCTGCACACTTTTTTTGATGGTGTCTTTTTGGCTGCTTAGCAACCAAACACGATACAAAGTATCATGTTAGAACCACCCGAAGTAGATGATACCATAACCCAATGCGAAGATGAAGTATTTATGTGCTTTTTATCTCTTTTTCTTTCTTAGAGCCAATATCCTCAGCCTTTGAAGTAAGGTCGTCGGTTACTTTCTGTAAAACCGTCTGGAGTCGTTTTGCAATATCTTCAGAGAGTGTTTTGTTTTTTTCTAAATCTCTGACTAAGTTGTTGAAATCGCGTCTGACATTGCGAATACCGACTTTGCATTCTTCAAGCTTTTTTCCGAGCAATTTTGCAAGTTCTTCCCGGCGGGCAGTGCTCATCGGAGGGAGTTGTAGCCTGATTACAGTGCCATCATTGACAGGATTAAGGCGGAGTTCAGATTGGGAGATAGCTTTTTCGATTGGCTCGATATTATTGGTATCCCAAGGTTGGATGACCAGCATTTGAGCTTCCGGTGCAGTAACAGAGGCAATATCCTTGATGCGCATAACGCTTCCGTAACAGGAGGCGTGAAGATCTTCAACCAGGGCTGGATGTGCTCGTCCAGTTCTGATTTTTGCAAGTTCTTTTTCGAAATGTTCAATCTGTTTGAGCATTTCACCTTTAAGTGTCTGTTCAAATTTTTGTGGAGAGTCATTTGCTGAAAATTGAATACTCATAGAGACCTTTCTTTTAATGGAGGTAATGGAGGTTATGGAGGTAATGGAGGTTTATACGCCTACTTCGAATCTCACAAAACGACGAACGGTGATTTTTTCACCCATTTTTGCAATAAGATCTTTTAAGAGATCGTCAATGGTGAGCTTATCGTTCTTAATAAACGTCTGTTGCATGAGGCAGACTTCGGTGTAAAGCTTTTCAAGCTTGCCTGCAAGAATCTTTTCGAGCATAGCGGCAGGTTTTCCTGAAGCTTTGAGTTGCTCGGAAAGAATATCTTTCTCGCGTTCTACAAAAGCAGCATCGAGTTCTGATGGGTTGACGCAGCGTGGGTTGACGGCAGCAATTTGCATGGCAACGTCGCGTGCGAACTTTTCAAGGTCTGGAGTGCGGGCGACGAAATCTGTTTCGCAACTAATTTCGACGAGAACGCCGATTTGGGATCCTGCATGGATATAAGAGACGACCAGTCCTTGTTTTGTTGCATTTCCAGCGCGTTTTTCAGCGACTGCAGCGCCTTTTTTGCGAAGAAGCTCTACGGCTCTGTCGATGTCTCCGCCTGTTTCGACGAGTGCTTTTTTGCAATCCATCATTCCAACGCCTGTGCGTTCACGAAGTGTTTGAATGAGTCCTAAGTCAAATTTTTCTGACATAATGATATCCTTTTGGTGACCATGTCTGATTTTGTGATATTCTTTGGTTTCTTCACGGATCTAGTTTGCCAAAAAGTGTACATTTGGTAAACTTTAAACAGTATTACGTAAAGTCAGGTGATAGCGTCGCATTTATTTAGACGTAAGGATTATCGATCAATGGAAAATAAGAAACAAGAAAAGCGCGAACTTACCTTTGACCGGTACGCGATTTTTCAGACCGGTGGAAAACAGTACCAGGCTCTTGAAGGCAAAACAGTAGCGATTGAAAAGCTTGATGTCCTCGCGGGTAGTGAAGTTGAGTTTAAAGAAGTTCTCTTCCGTCGCGCGAATGCAGAGACGCTTGAAGTCGGTGCACCGTATTTGGCAAAAGCAGTTAAGGCGGTTGTGGTCAAACATGATCTCGGCCCAAAATTGATTGCATTCAAGATGAAACGGCGTAAAAAGTATCGTCGTAAAATTGGACATCGTCAGCCTTTGACGGTTGTTCGGATTGTCTCGATCTAAAAGTATCTGAAAAGACCTTTTTAGGTTTATAGATTAGTAAAAACGCTCTCTGGGAAAGATCTCGAGAGCGTTTTTCTTTGTGCGGTTTTTGATTTTTTAGTCTTGATCAAGTATCTCGATATCCGCATCTTTGAGTAAGCGGTAGGGAGCTTGGTATTTGGCTATTTTCTTGAGCATCTCGATTCTTTCCTCAAATTTTTCCTGCCATTGAACTGCGCTTTCTTTATCGAGTGCTTCTGTTTTGTCGAGTGCTGAGAGCTTGTTTGTTTTGGTGATGAAATAGAGAGGTTCACTTGTATTGGGTGATACTTCTTTGGCACAAAGAAGTATTTCAATACTGTGGTTTTGGTTTGTGTGAAGGGGATCAAAGCTGATCCAAAGCTCGTACAATTCTTTTTTGCTTGATTGATTGATGAGTCCGGAAATTTTTTGTATGTGAAACAATTTTGGCTCAGAGCGATTGTCAGCGGTATCGATGTCAGGGAAAAGTGCTTCGACAAACTCGGGATATTCACGGCGGAATCGATAATTCCATAATGAATCTTTATATGGTTTGATTTCTTTGATGAGGTGAAATGTCGCGCCAGGTATCGCGGATGTGAGAGAAATTTGTCGTCCATAAAAATCAGGCCTTATGATAAGATCACGCAAGTCATAAGGGCTTGCGTTTTCGAGATCAATGCTGAGGGGAATGGTGTTTGCATAAAGCAAAATGACCGTGGGAACGGGGGTGTCTTTTTTTGGCGATGGGTTGACTCCTACGCTCTTCTTTTGATCGAGGTACTTTTTGATTGTTTCTTGATCTAAGCGTATAAGGTGTGGGTATGCAGGATCGATAAAATAAGTAGCTTCAAATGGCTTAATTGCAGAAGTTTTTGATGCGATAGAACTGTGTTGTGGATTCATTTTTGCAAGCGCTTGAGGGAGTAGAGTGTTTATTGTTTTTTGTGTTGCATTTTTGAGAATAGAGAAAAAATCTTTCGGAGAGGCTGCTGTTTCTATGGCATAGGGTTGGAGTGTTTCTTTGTTTTTTGCAATCATGGTATTGGGAAGAACGCATGTCTCTCCGGTGAGAGAGCTTGTGGTAATAAAAAATGGGCAAAATGAAAGAATATCTTTGAAGAGATCGCCAATGTTGATTCCGCCGCCAAAGCAGGTTGTAATGCGGAGAAGGGAGATGGTAATTTTTTTTGCTAATTCTTTGAGAAGATTGGTAAAAACGTTTACGGGAAAATTAGCAATAATGCCCTGATCTTTAATAAATGATTTCAAATTGACGATATTCTGGTCACAGTAGGGAGTATAGGGTCCGCCATGGCCATCAAAATAAAGCACCCAGCGTGGTGGAGTTTCGCTTTTTTCGTAAAGATCATTGGGTATAAAAAGAAATAAAAGAAATTGATGTAACTGGCTTAATGATAGATCTTTTCCAAAGCAGTTGCTCCATAAAAGGCCTTCGGCATAATCTTTTTCGGTGAGATGTTCGACAAAGAGTCCGAGTTTTTTCTCAAGTAGAGAGGCTAATTTTGGTTTTTCGTGCTCATCAAAAGCCTTACTAGCGGTGTAGGTTGGCGTTATGAATTGAGCCGTAGTAATGTTTTCTTTTGGAATACAGAGAATAAAAGGGAAGGTAGACTCAAGGCTGGGGGGCTTAAGAAAGACATAAGCTTTTGGAGCAGGATAATTTTTTTTGTCTTGGTCATCGTATTTTGATAGAAGTGATTCTGAGGTAATGAAGGTCATTCGGTCTCTGAATAGTGTGTTTATAGCGTTCTGGAGGGATGCATTTGATTCATCTAGCCCATTTACGATGGCTAAGAAATGTGTAGCAAATGTCTGTACACTTGTAATTTTATCAAGTGCGGAGGCAAAGTCGTTAAATAGATCGTTGTTTTTTGCAACTGTTATTGAGAAGAATGCACTGCAAAGATAGCAGAGCACTGCGCAAATAGCCTGTTTTTGTGTCATGCCCAAAACTCCTTTTTTCCCGATACCGTTTGTGCTTAAATAACAAGGTCGTTTTTACTGTTTTTAGTCTGTTTATTTACTGCTTTTTTTGCAAGAGTTTGAAGATTTTTGAAGTAGTAAAATGCCTGCGTTGCACGAATACCTTCATCTTCCCAAATGCTCTGGTTCCAGAGAAGTTCTTGCTCACATTTTTGCTGCAATTGTTTTGCTGGTGAATCTAAAGGGGAAAGCGTAAGGCGGTGAGGCAGCCAATTCATGAGCGCCCAAATCTCTTCTGGCATTTTTATACACTGTTTTTTCAAAAGTTTCTGCACTTCTTTATCAAGGACAGAAAACACAGGAGTAGAATATTCGTTTTTGAGTGCGTGTAAAAAAGGTGCTGAAGGTTTTAGTTTTGAAAGCTCTTTCCATTCTTTAAGTGTGTCTTTAACGGGATTTTCTTTCAGAACTTTCTTCGTAAAGGGAATAAGAGCGGGGAGTAAAATTTCGCTCGTAAGGCTACCTGAATAATTTTTAAGAGAGCGTTTAATGCCATACTTAGAGGTCTTGATTGTAGGGTCTTTTTGAATAAGATAACGAATGAGCGCTCGAGATAGAGGTGTTTCATTCCTGTAGCAATAATTTGGATGGTTAAGCATTGTTGTTAAGGGATGCCCCCCAAAAGAGTAATAATTAATACCCCCTTGATCGATGAGATATTTGCAAAAATCAACAAGATTTCTACACTCTGCAGCTTCGCAAAGAATGGCCTGGTTTTTGGTGATAAAGGCACCTTTGGTAGTGATCAAGTAAAAAATAAAGCGTGATGCTTGTGCTCTCTTATCATTTTTGTGATTGCTGCAACCGATAGTGTGGATAGCAGCAAGAAGTGCATAGTCGATACAAATAGGGTCCTGTGAGGTCATGTTCTGCTTTTCAACCAGGTATTGGATGCATTCCAATGCAAAGCAGTTTGCCGCATCGTTATAAAGGCTTTCTATGGTTTGTTTGTTTCTTAGCTCCTTTTTGTCGATAAAGGTATGGTTAAAAAGATAATGTACAAGATCAATGTTGTTCCCAGAAACAGCTCTCGAGAGACACCATAAGCCAGGCTTTGTTACTCCTTTTTGAAGAAAAAGATTAAAAATAGAAGGGGAGCAATATTTGCAGGCATAATAAAGTGGTTGAACGCCTAGCTCAGCTTGGATAGTGGGATTTGCCTTTTTTTTGAGTAAATAACGAATAATAGTTTCGTTTTTGTTTTTGCAGGCGATGTGAAGGGCCCCGTTTTTTTCATAATTATCATCTTTGCTATCAATAGGAATGCCGTTTTTAATACACCGTTTGATCTCTTGAAGGTTCTCTTCGCGCGCGGCGTCCATATATTTTTCTACTGTGCATTCTTCTTCATTCGTTTTATAAAGAGTTTCCAGGGGAGAATCATTTTTAAAGAAAATAGCCAGGTCGCATTGTTTGCGCTTGAGCAGTGTGTTTGAGGGAAAGGTAAAGTTTCCCTTGTCTTCATGGTAGCCTGATTTTTTTGCAAGATTTTGCAGTTTTTTAAAGTAGAAAAGCGCTTGTGTGGCTCGAAGGTATGGATCTTCCCAGATTCTTTGATTATAGAGAAGTTTCTGTTTACATTTTTGTTGCGATTGTTCTTCGATGGAATCTGACGATAGGGTTTTGAAGGGGATGGGTAGCCAATTGGTGAGTGCCCAGATGTCCTCAGCGGGCTTTGTGTACCGTTTCTTCCATGTTGATTCAGGTATGTTGAATACGTGTTGAGGGCATCGGTGCTCATCGCAGAGTGCAGGCAAATAGGCTCCGAAGCTAGAGCATGTTTCTTGTGGTGTTTTGTCAAAGGGCGTGATTGCCTTGATAAGCATTGCCTCGTTTTTATCATAGAAAAAGGAAGATATCGTTATGTTTTTAAATTTTTTTTGTATAAGCATGCGTATTAGGGGGAAAGATTGTCGAGAATCGTTTTGTTTTTCAAGAAGCGCAGCCTGCTCTAAAGCTGCTGAGAGTAATTTTTTTGTGCTCTGTTTTGACTGATAATTTTTTTGTATGAGGTCGAGAGCATGTGGCCACTGTCGGAGGTTGATTGCGGAGAAGAGCAAATCAATCTCTTCCTCCTCTATTACGGGCGCTATAAATTTTTTAATTTTTTTGACGGGAGTGATTTTTTTGGAAATGGTAGTTTTTATACTCGAAGAGGGGGGTACTATTTTTTGAAAATTGGCGCCTTTGTCGGTAAAAAGCCGAGTAATGCTTTGCGAGCAGTTATATTTTTTGACGTAATAAAGAGCGGTTTCTGATTTTTTGTTGGGAATGTCGAACTTTGCTTTGCATGCAAGAAGGTAGCGAATAGTCTCTTTATCCTCTTTTTGGCAGGCGTAGTGAAGCGCCGTATTTCCTGTCTTTGGGCATTGACTGTTGACAGAAACTTTCTTTGTTTTCACCAGGTCTTTTATAGTTGCAAGATCGCCGGTCAATGCTGCGTTCAAAAGCATTGACGAGTTACTTCCCCATGTTTTTTGACTTGAAAAAAGATTTAAAAATATGAGCTAACCTAAAAAAAAAGATAAATAACAAGGTCGTTTTTACTGTTTTTAGTCTGTTTATTTACTGCTTTTTTTGCAAGAGTTTGAAGATTTTTGAAGTAGTAAAATGCCTGCGTTGCATGGAGGCGTTCATCTTTCCACATATTGTTATACCAACTGAGCTCTTTTGTGCACCTCTGTTCTATTTTGCGTTCGTGAGAAAGCAAGGACGATACTTTTATGGTGTGAGGCAGCCAATTGGTAAGTACCCAGATCTCTTCCGGGGTCTTAGTGTAGTTCTCTGCCAAGGGCGAAAGGTCATTGATTTTTATGGGGAATGTATATTTATTGCACAGTGCGGACAAAAAACAAGAAAGATCGCTCAGAAAGAGTTTCGGAGTTTGTTGGGCTTTTTTAGTGAGAGGCATGAGGGCTAAAACAAGTTTTTTCCGATGGTGAATTTTGAAGATGTTAATTGTCTTTGTTGCATATTGAATGAGGGCGCGGATGAGAGGAAATGCTTGATCAAACACGCTTTCTTGCGGGTTTTCTTGTTCGAGTTTTTTAGATTGCTCCAATGCATCTGAAATGAGGTTTTCTGTAGGATATCTTGAAGGATATTTTTTCTTAATGAGATAGAGTGCAAGGGGCCACTGTCGGTTGTAGATTGCTAAGGAGAGATAATCGGTATCTTCTTGTTTAAATGGCTTGCCCTTTATGAGAAGATAAAAAAAGAGAGAGGTGTATTTGGTTGCTGCACTGAGTTTAGTTGTAAAAAGAGTATTTTTATTTATCTGCCGTTCTTCGATGAAATATTTTACAATTTTGAGCGCGCCTGTGTTGATTGCATAGCAATAAAAGCTTGGCAGATAATCACTCTCAATTTCATAGTTTTGAAAAAGATGAAGTAGAATTTCAAGATTATCCCCTTGAATTGCTGCATAAAAATAAGGATCAATGTGCGAAAAGTCTATTGTTTTTGAGCTAGTAAAACGGTTGAATGTAGCCAATGAGCCGTAACGGCAGACGTTATAGAGTGCTTGATTCCCATTGAATCCTGGAATATTAAGAGTGGCTTTTTTGTTAATGAGGTAGTGAATAATGAGCTCATGGTTTTTTTCGCAGGCATAGTGAAGCACTGTGTTTCGATAGCTGTCTTGGCTGTTACTATTAACGCCCTGATTTTCGATGTAATATTTGAGTTTGTTAAGATCACCTGTTTTGGCAGCATCGAAGAATTCTTGGGGTACCGTTTTTTTTAGTATCGGGGTGCTTGGCTCAGTATTACTTGGTGGTTTTTTATCAAAAGAGGCGCCTTTTTTGATAAAAAGTTCAGTGATGTCTTTTGAGCAGTTATACTTTTTTATGTAAGAAAGAGCGGTTTCTGATTTTTTGTTTGGGATATTAAATTGAGCATTGCATGCAAGAAGGTAACGAATCGTCTCTTTGTCTTCTTTTTGGCAGGCATAGTGAAGCGCCGTATTTCCTGTTTCTAGATCTTTGCTATTGATATCAACTTTCTTTGCTTTCACCAGTTCATTTATGGTTACAAGATCGCCTTCTTGTGAAGCTTCTAATAATTGTTGAGCGGTCGTTAAATTACTTCCTTGCACAAGAGAGCTTGCGAGTAGCAAAAGATAAAAAATGGATTGGTTAAAGTGATGAGGCATAGTTCCTCCCGACCTGCTTAGGGGTGACTTTACGAGAGGCAGTATAGGAAGTTTTTTTGGTTAAGAGAAGTTTGAGTGAGTGAAAAACCCTTAACGTGGCTGTGTTTTCTAGATTTATAGGCACTGAAAAGAGTAAGTTGTAAAAAATCATTTTATGAGATGGTTTCTATGTCGGCATCTTTAAGTAAGTGATAGGGTGCTTGAAAGGGCGCAATTTTTTTAAGCGTCTCAATTTTTTGTTCAAATCTTTCAATCCATTTTTTTGCATCTTGTGAGTCGATCGGTTTTAATTGAGTTGTTAGGATATCTTTGTTCGATTGGGTAATGAAATATTGTATTAAGGGCTTATTGGCACTAGGAATAGTTGGTATTTCTGTAGCACAGAGTAGAATTTCAATAGCAAATTCTTGCGCAGTGTTTGATTTTGTAGGATCGAAACTAATCCAAAGTTCATACATTTCTTCGTTATAATTTTTGGCGTTTTGCATGCCAGAAATTTTTTGTAGATGAAAAAGTTTTGCCTCAAAGCGATTGTCTTTTGTAGTAATGTCAGGAAAAAGTGCTCTAACGAATGAAGCATGACATTTAATAAAAACATGATTAAAATAATTACTGTCTGTTTTTATTTCTTGAATGGTATGAAATGTTGAACCAGGGATTGCTGATGTTATAGAAATGGGGTATCCAAAAAATTCCTTGGTTTGGATTTGATCAGATAAATTAGCCTTACTTAGATCGATACAGAGTGGGATGGTATTTGCATAGAGTAAAATGACCGTTGTTTTGGGTAATGCATTGATGATTACATTATTTTTTTTATCCTGGTAATTTTTTATTGTTTTTTTATCTAACCTTAGAAGATGAGGGTATGCGGGTTCCATGAAATATTTTTCATTAAATGGTTTAATTGCTTGAATTTGTGAGGCAAGATTGCGGTTTTGAGGTTGCATTTTTAAAAGAGCTTCTGGTAGAAGAGTATCTATTGTGTCTAAGGTTGCATTTTTGAGGATGGAAAAGAATTTTTTAGGTGAAATATCTTTTTTTTCGAATAAATGTTTCTTTGTTTTTTCATCATAGAGAATGACGCTTGAAATTGTACATGTTTCCCCGGTAATCGAATCAGTTGTAATAAAAAATGTGCATTTTGAAAGAATATCTTTGAGCAGGTCGCCAATGTTGATTCCGCCACCAAAGCAGGTTTCAATGTGCAACAGGGCGATGGTGTTCTTTTTTATTAATTCTGTGAGGATGGTTTTGAAATTATTTACTGACAGCCCTGCAATGGTTCCATGGTCTTTAATAAGGGACTTGTAAGAGATAATAGTATTGTCCATGTAAGGGGTATATGGCTTTCCATGGCCAGTAAAATAAAATACCCAGCGTGGTTCTTCTCCTTCTTGGTAATAGGTATTTGGCACCAGCAGGAATGAGAGGAATTGAATTAAATCTTCTCCTATTTTTTCTTTTTTAAAAACGCCTGCAACAGACAGCATATCCTCATACTGTGTTTGCGAGAGGTGCTTTACAAAAAGTCCGCGTTGTTTTTCAATGGGTGAGGCTAAGGATGGAATTTCTTTTTTATCAAAGGCTTTTTTAGGATCGTAGGCTAGTTTTATAAGGTGAGCTTTCGAGACTTCTTCTTTGGGGATACAAAGTACAAAAGGGAATAAATTGTTACTTCTGAGTGGTTTCAAGAAAACATAGTCTTTGGGGGCAGGAAATTTTTGTAAGCGATATTGCCCTAAAAGTGGTTCTGTTGTGATAAAAGTCATTTGGTCTCTGAAAAGAATTTGTATCGTATCTTTCATAGCTTCGCTTGATTCATCTAATTCGCATACTATGGCTAAAAAATGGGTGGCAAAGGGTTTTTTGTTTTTGATAATTGTTTTAGTGGTTGGTGAATTAGTAATTTTGTCGAGTGCATGTGCAAAATTTGCAAAAGAAGCACTCTCTTTACAGGTAATGGTTCCGCACAAAAGCGATAGGTAAAAAACGGTTATTCTTCTAAAACTATACAATTTTGTGGCCATACACTGTTCCTCTTGTTTAAAAATCGATTCCCCAAGAAAAAGTGTAGGTAACTTGCTTACGTGAAGTAAATAAAAATGTCGCAGTATTTTGTATTATCATGAGCAAGTACGTTAAGTTTTTGAAGTAACAAAATACCCGATGGTGTGGAAAATATTGTTAAAAGGCAAGGGGCTGTAATGAATGTAATAAAACAGCCCCTGCGTACTATTTTTCGATGCGTTCAAGCTGCTTGTTAGTTCCTGTGAAAACAAAAATGTCGTGTGCTTCAACTTGATAAGAAGCGTCGAGAGGTACGATTTCTTCCTCGCTTTTTTTGCCAAGTAAGAGTGCGCCCGTGCGGTGAGTGAAGTTGAGTTCTTCTACTGTTTTACCAACAAAATAGTCAGGGACATGAACAAAACTGACCGAGTACTGTTCAGTAATGCGTACAAAATTGCTTTGTTTGAGCCCAATCTGGTCGGCTAAACGAACGCCCATTTCTTGTTCAGGAAGAACGACGTGATCAGCGCCTACAAGAACAAGGATGTCGCGATGAATGGTGCTAATTGATCGAACAATGACATGGGGAATATGGAGCCGTTGCTTGAGCAGTGCTGTAATTAAAATTGATTGTGCAAAGTTTTCACCAATACCAACAATGACAGTATCGACATCATCGATTCCTATATGCCGCAGGGCTTCTTCATCAGAAACACGAACGCAAACTGCCTGCGTGACGAGGTCGCGAATTGAATTAATAATTGCTTCGTTGCTATCAACAGCAAGAACATCGGCACCATGCTCGGCGAGTTTGGTGGCAACGCTAAATCCAAATCGGCCTAAGCCTATAACACAACATTTCATAGATAGATCCTTTATACCAGTAAGATTCGTTCTTCAGGGTAGCGAATATCGCTCTTTTCTTTGTGCTTCTTGAGTGCCAAAATGAGAGTGAGGGAGCTGATTCTTCCAAAAATCATCCCAACAGAGAAGAAATATTTTCCAATACCGGTCATTGATGGAGCGAGGCCGAGGGTAACACCATGGTTTGCAAATGCAGAAACAGCTTCAAAAAGGAAGTGCATGAAGGGGTGAGGTGACCCGCTTTCAGTGATCATAAGGATGAGGGTTGAGAAAATACACCACGAGAGGCTGACGACAATAATGGCAAATGCTCGGAAGATCTGTTCAACCGGAATTCTGCGTCCAAACAACTCAACCTGTTCTTTGCCGAGGATTGCCGTTCTGATTGAAGCGAGTGCTAAGACGAATGAGGTTACCTTGATACCCGTACCACCACCGACAGAGCCTGGAGATGAACCGATAAAAGCAAAGACAAGAATTAAAAGCAGCGTGATGTCTGTCATGGTCGAAAGATCGAGTGTGCAAAAGCCGCAACTTCGAAGTGAAATAGCATTGAAAAGTGTCATATTAATGGTTTGCCAGAACGTCATTCCTGCAAATTGAATATGCTCAGAAATCCAGATAAGTGGTGCAAAAATAAGGGTGAGTGCAGGGGTGAAGTAGATAATAATCTTGCTTTGTAAGGTGAGATGCCGTGAGTGGTTTGGGATGCCGCGGAATTTGTTCCACAATCGTATTGATATTTCATACAAGGGCACGAACCCAAACCCACCAATAACCATTAAAACGCTGGTGAGCGCTATGAGAGGTCCATTGCTTTGTACTGAGGCCATATCGCCAGGAAAAATAGCGATACCTGAGTTGCAAAACGATGAAATACCATGGAAGAGCGCTGCAAACCATCGAGGGTCAGAGAGCGGCTCGTTTCCAATAAGAAAGTAGGTTGTGACACTCCCTATTGCTTCGATCATGAGCGAAAAGCAGACGATAAAAGTGATTACATGCCGACTGTAGATCCAGTTGTGGCTCCAATTCTCGAGTTCAAATTGATGGCCGGTAATTAGGTGTGTGCGCATTCGTACGTTAAAGAAGAGTGAAACAAGCGGTATGATCAGGGTCAGAAGCCCAAGCCCCCCAACCTGAATCAAAAACAAGATAATGATCTTGCCCAAAAAGGAAAAGGAATCAAGGGGGACCGTTAAAATTCCCGTAACACAGACAGCTGAAGAGGAGGTAAAAAAGAGATCAACAAAGGAATGTGGTGTTTTTTGTGCTGCGGGAAGTGCAAGGAGGAGTGAGCCCATTATCGTTATAAAAATAATCGAAAATATAATCACCCGCCAGGGCGAAATGGTAAAAGGACGATGAAAAGTCATAAAATAGTCCTTTTAACAGAGTTTATCTAAAAATGGGGAGGTGTTTTTGATGAACGATTCAATTGCATCAATTGCAATACGTTCTTGCTTCATACTGTCTCGGTATCTTACGGTGACAGTGTTGTCTTTTTCGCTGTCATAATCATAGGTAAAGCAGAAAGGCGTTCCGATTTCGTCGTGCCGACGATAACGTTTACCGATTGAGCCAGAGCTGTCAAATTGAACTGAGTGGCCGCAGGCGCGTAATTTTCTATAGGCCTGAAGAAGTGGCTCTGAAAGCTTGTCAACAAGTGGTAAAAACGCCGCTTTAATTGGAGCAATTGTAGGATGGAGTTTTAAAACAACACGAGGCCCACTTTCAGTTTCTTCTTCAGCATAGGCATCAAAAAGAAGTGTTAAAAAGAGTCGGTCAACACCGACTGAGCATTCAACGACATGAGGCATAAACGAAGCAGCCTTTTTTTCATCAAAGACTGAGAGATCTTTCCCTGAACAGGTACTGTGTTGTGTAAGATCGTAGTTACCTCGATACGCGATCCCTTCAAGCTCTTTGAATCCAAAGGGAAACTCGTATTCAACATCGCATGTGGCTGATGAATAATGAGAAAGCTCTTCTTGCGTATGATCGCGAAGATGAACTTTTTCGTTTGTAACACCGAGCGCGGTATAGAAGTTTTTGCGTTCTTCTCGCCAGAAGGCGAAGGCAGAGAGGGCTTCTTCTTCTGTGCAAAACCACTCAATTTCCATCTGTTCAAATTCACGCATTCTAAAAAGAAACTGTTTTGGCGTTACTTCATTACGAAAAGATTTTCCAATTTGCGCGATACCAAAAGGAATTTTGACACGATTACTTGAAAGAACGTTTTTGAAGTTAACAAAAATGCTTTGTGCTGTTTCAGGGCGAAGGTAGGCCGTTGAGGATTGTTCTACTGAAGCACCCAATTGTGTTTTGAACATCAGGTGAAACTCGCGGACTTCGGACCAATCTTTCTTACCACAACGAGAACAGTTGCCATTAAGATCGATATCGTCTGCTCTAAAACGTGCATTGCAGGCCTTACATTCAACGAGTGGGTCATGGAAGTTTTCAAGATGTCCTGATGCTTTCCACATACTTTCGGTGCCAAGAAGGGCTCCATCGATAAAAAGGATATCTTTATCAAGATGGCGTAAGAGTGATTGTTTCCATGCGGATTTGATATTTTCTTTCATGAGGGTGCCAAGTGGGCCAGAGTCATAGACGCCGTTTAACCCTCCATAGATGTCTGCTGCTTGAAAAACAAATCCGCGACGTTTGCAAAGTGCGACCAATTTTTCAAGTGTTGCGGCGGTTTGGGCCATAATAAAGCTCCTTAGGCTAAGCGCATGTGTTAAACTTTATCATCCTTTTTAGATTCTCGTATAATCGACTAGTATAATCGAAACCGTTCTTTCGACAAATCCCCCTGATTTAGCTACACTTATTTTCTGATTTTTATTTCTAAAGGGAGCCGTTATATGGTGAAATACATGATGAAATTTGTACTAGGACGCGTGAGCCTTGCATTGTGTCTGCTGATTTCGCAGACTTCGGTTCTTGCTTCAGCTGAAAGTGTGCCATTTGAGAATTTTCCAGTGGGGGATGCTGTACCGCAGATAGGGCAAATGGATTGGGACTGGGTGCATAGTAAAGTACGCAATATGGTAGTTCAGGTTTTTGTATTTCGTACCGAATTTAACTGGGTTGAGCCCTATAAGACTCCTCATCAAGGTATGGCATCGGGCAGTGCCTTTTTTATTGATCAAGCGGGTCTTTTAATGACCAATGCGCATGTAGTAAATGCAGAACATGGAATCTATATTCAAATCCCCTGTTTTGGTAAACGACGCTTTGATGTTGAGGTCGTGGGAATTTGTCCCGATCGTGATTTAGCTCTTCTTAAGGTTGTGGCGGAAGACCTTGTTGTTATTAAAGATGAGCTTGGGGCGTTGCCGGTGCTTGAGTTTGGTGATTCCGATAAAATTAAGCGGGCGGAAGAGTTATTGACCCTTGGATATCCGCTTGGTCAGCAATCACTTAAAAGTACTATGGGTGTAGTAAGTGGTCGCCAGGCGATTGAAGGAAGTTTTATGATTCAGATCGATGCGCCGATTAGCCCCGGGAACTCTGGCGGGCCTGCGCTTGACAAGACCGGCAAGGTAATTGGTATTAATACAGGATCGATGGATGCTGAACGTGCTCAGAATGTAAACTATATTATTCCAAGCAACGAAGTGAGGCTTTTCCTTAAGCAATTGGATCAAGCGCCCGTTTGTCGCGGAGTACGGTTATTACGAAAGCCCTTTTTAGGTCTTTTGGTAAGTGATGGTTCTGAAGATATGGCACGTTTTTTGAAAAATCCTTTGACAGGTGGTGTGTATATTCCAGGGGTTATTCCCGGCAGCCCCTTGGACAAAGCTGGAGTAAAAGAAGGTGATATGCTTTATGCAATTGATGGGCATGAGATTGACTACTATGGCGAAATTAAGGTTGATTGGAACGAAGAGCGTGTTGCGGCAATTGATTATGTTTCACGGCTCGACCCCGGAGAGACGGTACATTTAACGACCTATCGAAACGGTGCAAAGCGCGAAGTCTCAGTCCAGACCGTGTTTGCCGACATGTTGCCAATTCGCATATTCTACCCAGAATATGAGGCGATTGATTATGAGGTTATTGGGGGCATGGTCGTGATGGAGCTTGCTATTAATCACATGCCTATTTTGATAAAAATGAACCCGCGTTTGAGCCGCTATCTTGAGCTTGAAAATCAGTTTGCATCAAAGCTTGTTGTTACGCATTTGTTACCTAATTCTGAAGCAGTTAAGTGTCGTGTTTTGAGACCTGGTATGTTGATTGATGAGATAAATGGACGCAAAGTAACGACTTTAAAAGAATTTCGTAATGCCGTAAAGGCGGGTCAGCCTTCAGGGTACCTCACCATGCGGCTTGATATTGAGTCTTTGGGCGGGATTTTGGCGGTGCTTCCGCTGGCGCGTGTTCTTGAAGATGAACCTCGACTTGCAGCAACTTATTTTTATAGAGTAACACCTTTTGTTGAAAGTCTGAGTTCGCATACGCGGGCCTCTTCAAGGCCCGGAGCTCGGCTTCTTCCCGCATTTGCTGGAGCATTGGGAGGTTCTGGGAATGGGCATTAAAATAATAAATAAAGAGTAAATTATGAGTAAAAAACGATTGGATGCGCAGCTTGCAGAGCTTTTTCCCCAATATAGTAGGACGCAGCTACAGGGGTGGATTGTTCAGGGAAAGGTCCTTGTGAAGGGGCATCCTGAGACAAAGGCAGGAACGATGGTCGCTGACGATATGCCTATTGAATTGCTTGCAGTTCCGCCTAAGTATGTGAGCCGTGGAGGTTTAAAGTTGGAGCGGGCGCTTGAATTTTTTAAGATAGATGTTTCAGGGCTTGTGGCGCTTGATGCGGGGATTTCGACGGGTGGATTTACCGATTGCCTTTTGCAGCATGGAGTGCGGAGGGTCTATGGTATTGATGTTGGCTATGGACAGGTGCACGAAAAACTGCGGACCGACCCTCGAGTGTCTATTATTGAGCGTACCAACTTTCGCCAGTATGTGCATGAGGGCGAGCCGATCGATCTTATTACGCTTGATTTGTCGTTTATCTCTCTTTTAAAAGTGGTGCCTACTATTTGGAACTTATTACGCCCTGGAGGCCAGCTTATTACGTTGATAAAGCCTCAATTTGAGGTGGGGAAGGGGTTGGTTCCTGACGGTGGTGTTTTAAAAGATGTCGTTGTGCGTGATGAGTCGGTAAAGCGGGTGGTTGAAGGGATTCAAGAGGCAGGATTTGTAAGTTCTGGAGTGATTCCGTCGCCGATTACTGGTGCTGATGGAAATGTTGAATTTTTAGCCCATTTTGTGAAAAAAGAATAATACCGCTCGCCTTGAGGAGGCCTATCAGCCTCCCCGCTCATCCCGAGTAACCTCCCTCGACAAGCTCGGGATAAACTCCGGAGTTGTATCGAGGGAGAAGTATGCCCTGAGTTTGTCGAATGGGTGTTTTTACGGGCGAAAAGCGAAGAGCAGGGCGCTGTTAAGTTGGTATTAGACAAAACGCGATGGATTCGATATTCTTACAGTGGTCGCTTTTTCTAAAGCGCTATGCGCCTGTAGCTCAGCTGGATAGAGTGTTGGATTCCGAATCCAAAGGTCGCAGGTTCGACCCCTGCCAGGCGCACCAAATTCTTATATTTTAAAGTGAAATTCCTATATCTAAACAGATATAAGCGCTATCAGAAAGTATCCCTATGTCTCTTGAAAAATAGGGATTGAAGATATTGTCGAGCTGGTTGAGGCCTATAAAACTAAGTATGTTTATAGGGTTTAGTGCCGAGCGGAATGCAGTAGTGAATGCTTGGCGATAATTGTTTTTCAATAAAGATCTTTGTGCAACGAGCGATAGAAGCCCATTGAATGCTATACTTGCAAAATAGCCTGCAATTGCTCCTGCTGCATCGACGCATGCTCGTGAACTTGCTTGTATGGGTCGATTAATCGGAGCAAAAAAGCCGCAAGGTAATAATGGGTTGCCTAGACGTATTCTGCCATTTAAAAGCTTAATAGAACAGTCTTTTCCGTTTAACCCTCCTAAATAGACAGTAAACGGTTTTTTTGTGAAATATTCATTAACAATTCCATGCCCAAGTTCATGTGCAAGAATCGAGAGGGGGAGTGAGATAAATTGTGCAAGTATGGGGAGTGTATAGGTTTTTAAAAAAATTTTTCCAGTTGTTTTGATATCTGGACAGAGTACGGTATTAATAGCCTGTGTGACGCCGGCGAGCATAAGCGTTTCTTTAACAAGTGGCCAGAGGGCTATAGTGCTTCGCATTGAAAGCTTTAGTGCTGGATGAATAGGGTCTTTTCTCTTGTAGGAGGGGAACGGAATTCTTTTTTCTGTATACAAGGGTGCAGTCATATAATAAATGATACTATGATACCATCCTCGGTATGCTGCTGCGACAAGGCTTCCAGCGATACATTCTTTCCATGATCTTTGTGCGCAGAGTTTAAGTGCAGCACCAATGGTAATTCCCTCAAGAATAGATGATATGCAGAGGTAAGGAAGTGGGTAGTTCCAATAAAAGTGAGAGCTGTGATTATGCAACGCTTTAGCATAGCTTTTTAAAAACGAAGAAGTTTTTCTATACCATGGTCTCTGCTCGACAATCCGTTTCCTGAGGGCATCAATTTTTTTGCAGCGTATAAGTGCAATTTTAAAATCGTTTTTAAGTCGATTGATTTCGGCTTCTGATGTCTCGCTAGAAAAGCTTTTTTTGCACTTAGCATATCTGTCTTGTGCATATTTCTCCCACATAGATGGGCAAGCTTTCTGACATTCATCATCAGGTCGAAAGCCTAATGATGACAATGAGTCTCTGTAGTTTTGAAGACGATTTTTAAGCTGGGAATAAGACAAACCATTTGGAGGAGGAATAATGCCGTCCGAGTCTTCTTGGGCAATCCTATTGATTGTTTGTGTATAATAGGTAGAGGATTCATCTTGATCTGCTGCGCTGCAGAACGCTGAATAGACAATAAGTAATATGAGTATGATTTTTTTCATAGCAATAACAATCTTAATTTATAACGTTTTCCAAAATTCTAATTCTACTGGAAATAATAGATTTGTCAAGAATGGTTTGGTTGGAAAAAGTTTTTTGGGGTCGAGGACACTTCTTGGGTTGTGGGTGTCTTTTTTGTCTGGTATAACTAGAATTATATCTTTATTATGCGCCTGTAGCTCAGCAGGATAGAGCGACAGATTCCTAATCTGTAGGTCGAGGGTTCGAATCCCGCCAGGCGCACCACAAGGGCAGAACCATACTATTTATATTGATATGCTTTTAATCAAAAAAACATTTTATTTATATAAAAAAATTCTACAGTAGGAATTTTTTTAAATTCATGGTAGTATGGATAGGTGAAAATAAATCCTAGCCTTAAATAATATTTATGGAATACCTATGAATACAAATAAAAAGAAAACTAATAAAAAACTTTTATACACGCTTGCCGTGGTCTTTTTTGCAATGCCATCTCTGAGAGCTATGCAAGATTTTGGAAACTGCCCAACCTCAAACCCGGTTGAACTTTTCATGTCGCTCTGCGCGCTCCATTCCTTGCAACAAAACAGCCTCATTAACCCACAGCCTGTTTTAGCACCACAGACAACTCAGCCTCAACAGAACAACCTCAATAACGTGCAGCCTGCACCGACAAATCCATTGCAACAAAATAACGTTTCGTTTGCTTTCAACGGTCTTACAAATATTGTATTTAACCAGGTGCCACTTTCAACAATAAGCCAACCGGAATTCTCTAGATTTTCAACAACAAATACACTACAAGCATACAATACTCAAAATTCTCAACCTCAGAAAAATAGTGAGAAGTCTCATTTTCTCAAGTGTGATTACAGCAAAATCTGGCCGGATCAGCCAATTATCTCAAACCAGATTATTGATATTCCTAAGAAACGAATCTTCTCGCAATTTTCTACGACTGAGTCAACTGATGTGATAGAGAATTCACCATACAAAGGTAGGAGATTGAACGTACAGCCAAATGGAGCCATCGGGTCTCAGTTGTTTCGAGTTCCCAGCAATCAAAATACAAAAGAAATCATTGACCTGACAGAAGAAAACAGCAGTACGCAACAAAGTGCCCTTGAGTCTACTCCTTTGGAGAAAGAAGAGTTTGAAAAAGCATCTTCGAATTTTATTCTCTACATCGGTGCTTCCTATCGATATTCTATTCTCAAGCCTTATTTTACTTCAGATACAGAACGCCCAGAATACATAATAAAATTGCTCACTCTTTGTAAAAAACCTGCAATGGCGATGAAATTTTTAAGCAACACAAAATTCGACCCTGAGTATTCATTATTTGATTATGCTGCTACCCATAGATCTATCGATTTTTTAGAAAAAATAATCAATTATATAGCGGGTCGTGTAAAGAGGAGTCAATCGCAGTCATGTATGACCAAAAATATTTATAAACCCTTCATTGAGCTTATAGAAAAGGGGGCGGTGTTGGCGACTAAGAAAAACAGAACTGACGTGGCTACATTTCTCAATGAAAAAGCCAACGAACTTAAAAAAAAGGCTCCCTCCGCAAATTACCTTACGCAAACGTATGATACGAGATCTGTTTTGATACCTCAAAAAACTGGTTATAAGAGTGTCCCCGATGCTATAAAAAGATGGGTTTTAAGCAAACCAACAAGTCCCTTGATCTTCTGTGACCCATTAAACACAGGCAACACGTTAAGTGCATCAAAAACTATAGAAGAATTAATAAAAACAGCATTCCAGTTGGGCCATTTGACTGCATTTGAATTTGCGATAGTAAAGGGAACTGTAGAGACTCTTACTTTACTATTGAAAATGGTGAAAGACCTTCTTGTTAGTCCAGATCTTACCAATAGATTATCTTACTATTCAATGGTTATAGATGCGCTTAATAAAAGCATGTTTTCTGTGCAAGATGAAGCAAGAAGAAAGGTGTTGTCTGATACGATTTTGCAACTTAAAATAGCTTCAGGGGTTTTAACACAATCTGAATCTATTGAGAAATAATGCCTGACACTATGGATCTATAAAAAACAAATTATAATCTTAAATAATATTTATGAGATACCTATGAATACAAATAAAAAGAAAACGAATAGAAAACTTTTATACACGCTTGCCATGGTCTTTTTTGCAATGCCATCTCTGAGAGCTATGCAAGATTTTGGAGACAATACTGGAGCCAATTCTGTTGATATTGGAACATTACTTTATGTGCTCTCTTTATTGCAACAAAATAACCTTATTAACACTCCGCAGTCTGCACTGACAAATCCACTGCAACCAAGCAACCTTAATGACATCACGCAACCTCTTCTAGCGCCACAGATAAATCTATTGCAACCAAGCAATCTTGATAACACCATGCAGCCTTTTCTAGTTTCATTGATAAATCTATGGCAACAAAATAACCTTATTGATACTATGCAGCCTGCACCGACAAATCTACCGCAACAAAATAACGTTTCGTTTGCTTTCAACGGTCCCACAAATATTGTATTGAACCAAGCACCGCTCCCAACAAGTCAACCGGAATTCTCTAGATTCTCAACAACAAATACACCACAAGCATACAATACTCAAAACTCTCAATCTCCATTTTCCAACCCTGATTACAACAGCGACTTCTGCGCTCCACAGTTGGATCAGCAAATTATCTCAAACCAGATTATTGATATTCCTAAGAAACGAATCTTCTCGCAATTTTCTACGACTGAGCCAACTGGTGTGATAGAGAATCCACAATACAAAATCAGGAGATTGAACGTACAGCAAAATGGAGCCATCGGGTCTCAGTTGTTTCGAGTTCCCAGCAATCAAAATACAAAAGAAACCATCGACTTGACCATACCTGCAGAAGAAAACAACAGTACGCAACAAAGTGCCCTTGAGTCTACTCCTTTGGAGAAAGAAGAGTTTGACAAAGCACTTTCGAATTTCTTGCTCCACATTGGTGCTGCCGCTCGACATTCCATCCTCAAGCCTTACTTTACTTCAAATAGAGAACGTCCAGAATACATAATAGAATTGCTCGATCTTTGCGCAAAACCTGCAATGAAGATAAGCTTTTTAAGCGACATAGAATTCGGCTCCGAGTATTCATTATTCGATTATGCTGTTATCCATAGATCTATCAATTTTTTAGAAAAAATAATCAAGTATATAACGGGTCGTGTATATAAAAGCCTAAGTAAGGTCTCCAACCCAGCTTTGATGAGCGATTGTATTGGGCTCATCGAAAAAGGAGCGGTGTTGGCGACCCAGAAAAATAGGACTGACGTGGCTCTATTTCTCAATAAAAAAGCCAACGAATTCAAGCAAAAGGCTTCTGGTATAAATTGGCCTGTGCAAATTTCAGATGCTATAAAAAAATGGGTTTTAAGCAAACCAACACATCCATTGGTCCTTCGTGACCCATTAAGCCCAAGCAACACGTTAAGTGTGTCAAAAACTATAGAAGAATTAATAAAACCAGCATCCCGGCTTGGCTATATGAATGCATTTGAATTTGCAATAGAAAAGGGAACTTTAGAGACTCTTAATTCACTATTAAAAACGGTAACAGAGCTCCTTGGTGATCCAGATCTTACAAATAGAGAAGATTATTATTCAAGGGTCGTAGCGGCGCTCAATAGATGCAAATTCTTTGCATGTGACCCGAAAAAACTAGAGGTGTTGTCTGATACAATTACAATTTTGCAACTTGAAATCGCTTGTAAAGGCTAAAAAAGCGATTTTAGTTGCAGACGAATTTTGAGGTCGGTGCGGTCATTTTATGTCTAGAAAGCACACATAGTAGGTCCAAGAAGCAAAAAATTAAGATTCTTGGACCAAATCAAATCATTTCAGCCAACTGAACAAAGAATAAAGATTACGAGAGTGCAATAATAACAAATAGACTATCATTATTGGTGTTAAAAAATATTTCAAATTTGACTTTTGACTCAAAAGTGTTATTATTAAAACAAATAATAAAAACAGAACTTTTTTAATTTAAAAATTGAGAGGCTTCAATGAAGACCTATTTACCATTTATTGCTACTGTAATCTTTTCTCTGTCTCAACCCCAGTTATATGGGATGGGCAACGAACCTTTTTTCGAGAGTTTTTTTAGTGAAGAAAATAACTCTACATGTACACCTGGCCTTATAGATTCAACTGATTTATATGCCACATCTATTAATACAACTAGTGACACAATTGGTAGCACTTCTAGTAGTACTTCTGGCGCGAGCGATTCTGTGAGCGATTTTGGAGCCCAGGGTAATGTTTTATTAGAGCAAGCATTTGATTCATTTGATTTTTATGCTACAGAAGGTAAAGAGACTCAGAATAATGTACCTTCAGTAGCGACAGAATTGGAAAAGCAAAATATCAATGTGTTACTTTCAGATTTTCTTAACAACGAGCAAAATAGCACTACAAATACGGTTCCTCAACAAATTCTCAAAAATATACCAGAGCTTCAAAAAAAACGGTCTCGAAAAGATGATGAAAAATCTTTTGAAAATCAGAAAAACGAGCAAAACAGTACTACGAACATAGTACCTGCACAAAAAACGATAGCTTCTATGAAGAAGCGTTTGCGAGAAGACGAGAAAAAGTCTTTAAAAAATCAGAGTGAGCAGAAAAAAACATGTTTTAATAAGAATGGGGCAACAAGTTCAAGATCCCGTTCAGCAAAAATTAAAGATACAATAATGGATTTTCCTATTGGTGAGTGGACTCAAAATGACTGGTCTCGGCTTGCTCCTGAGTCGAAACAACGAGTTATTGCTACTCTTTTAAAGCAAGCGGGGACCTCAACGGTTGCTTTGACTGAAATACAGGAAATGTTCGAGAAGTTTATAGCCAAAGCTGCTAGCTTATTATATTGGCTTTTCGACCCCATAATAAAGAATCAAACCTCTCCTATGCTGCAAATTGTGACCAATTCAAATGTTAAACAGAGTCTTGTGCATTTCAAGTTTATTATGAATAGAGTGAACAAAAAAATTTATGATTCACAAGATAGGCAAGGCGCGACCCAACGCATACACTATAATTTGCTTGCCGATAAACTAGAAAAGTGCATTTCTAAAAACACAAATCCTGAATGCTTAAGCCTTATAACTAAGAGCATAGATGTTATAAGAAACGCCCTTAGTGGGGAGCGGGAGATTGAAGATATTTTTAACGAATTAAATATGCAGCTTGGGCTACAGGGTACACAATCTCAACAGGCTAATTTGTTAAATATATCGTTATTGCCACAAAATCAAAAAGTTGCTATTCCACAAGTACCAAACGTTATACAGCCGCAAAACACTATAATGACTATCGCGAAAAATACAGAAAACAACTCAAGTCTAGTTGTTAAAACACAAGCGCCACAAAAAGCTGTTTATACAAATTTTCGTTTTGTAAATGGTAAAATGGTAGAAGAAAAAGCAGAAGATTTTCCAATTTCCCACTGGGATCAAAGCAATTGGAGCCGCATCTCGACGCTCAAGTTGCGACAAAAGGTTATTGTTGCTCTCTTTAAGAAAGCAGGAAACTCGGTAGAGCAGCTTGCTGAAGTAAAAAAAGTGATTGAGCAAAACTTAAAATCGGCAAGTATTTTGCTAGGCTGGTTTTTTACAGAAAAAGAAAATCCACCATCGCCTCTGATTCGTCTGTCAAATCAAGATAATCAATACAGTCTTACCCATCTTGTGAGTATTTTCAATATCTTTAATGTTAATATTTATAAAAAAAAAGGCTCTAATGGTGCAACAGGAAAAGCAAACTATAAAAAGTTTTTCAATGGGTTGAAGAAATGCACTTCGAATAACATAAATCCTGAATGCTCAAATCTTATAAAGAAAGTCATGCAGGTTAGAGATGGTGCGCCTAGGCTTCATTCTACTTTATTCATCTTTGAAGAATTAAAAAAACTTCTTAATCCACAAAATCAACAATCTAACATCTTACCAACGCAAGTTGCGCTAAACAAAATAGCCCAGAAGTAAAGCGTTAAACCACAATCTAGGAGCATCGAATGATTAAAAAATATTCACTCTTTATAATGACCGTAATCTTTTCTCTGTCTCAACCCCAGTTATATGGGATGGAAAATGAACTTTTTTTCGAGAGTTTTGGTTTTAATCCGGAAGAAAGCAACCCTACTCAACCTGACTTTTTAGATCAAACTACATCTACGAGTGGTTCTAGTGATTTTGGAGGTCAGGATACATTTTTTTCTGATATTGATAATAAAGATTTGATTCTACCCTCTTTTGATGATGACAAAGAAATAAAAGAACAGAACAATGGTTTTAATTTGTTTTCAGATTTTCTTAAAAACGAGCAAAACAGAACCATGAACAACAGTACTACGAACACAGTACCTGTTCAAAAAGCAACAGTTTTTTTGAGAAAACGGTCTCGAGAAGATGAGAAAGAGTCGTTAGAAAATCAGGGTGAGCAGAAAAAAATATGTTTTAATAAGAAGGGGGCTGTAGGTTCTAAAGCAGTAACAAACAAGAAGAATCCTGTATTACAACTCACTTCCTATTGGATTCAAAATCCGAAACGATGGCTTAAGCTTGCAATTGAGTTAAAACCACAAGTAATTATTAAGCTTTTACAGAAAGCAGGAAGTTCGACAGAAAAGCTCGCTGAGATAGAAAACATGTTTGACAAGAACATTATGAGAGTCGCCGATTTATTATACTGGCTTTTTGACTCCATCTCAGAGAAGCACACTCCGCCTTTCTTGCAAATTATAACTAACCAAGATACCAATCAGAGTTTTGTGCATTTAAAATTTATTCTCAATCTATTGAATAAAAAGATTTATGATTCACAAGATCAGAGAGGTACCACTCAAAGTATGCACTACAATGCGCTTGCCGATAAACTAGAAAAGTGCATTTCTAAAAACACAAATCCTGAATGCTTGTCACTTATACAGATGAGCATAAATGTTATAAAAATTGCTCCTAAAGATAGTCGCAGAATTTATTATATTTTTGATGGGATTTCAAAACTTCTTAATCTACAAGTTTCACAAGTACAACAACAAAATTTTACCAAGCAACCTATTGCTATACAGAATATTACGAATAAACAAAAGAGCGATTCAGGTACAATTGTTAAAAATTATCAAGAAAACCGCTCCGTTGCTTACTGGACTCCAGCTCGATGGATACGCCTTTCACTCGATTCACGGCAACAAGCCATTGTTTCTATGTTTAAAAAAGCGGGAAAATTAGAAGATCAGCTTAGTGCAATACAACGATTGTTCGAGAAAAAATCAACAAAGCCAAGCACTTTGTTAGGGTGGTTGATTAGAAAAAAAAATAACGAAAAAACACCTCTTCTGCATATTATATCCAATCAAGATAACCAATGTAGTTTTTTACATTTCGTAAGGATTCTTAATATCTTGAATGCCAAAATTTATAAAAATAAAGGTGCTAATGGTTCAGCAGCAAATAAAAACTATGAAAAACTTGCACTTGAGCTGGATACCTACACATCGGATATGACATGTCCTGAGTGTTTTGGTCTTATAAAAAAAGTCATAACGGTTGTAGCCGGTGCTCCCTTAAAGCGTCGAGCGTGGCATATTTGTGAGGGGTTGAAAGAACTTATTAATCCACCCGTGCAACAGACTCAGGGGCTTAATAAAGTATTGTCTTTGAAAGAAACCCAACTTATTGCACTCCAGCCGCACATCCAGTTACAACAACAAAATTTTACAACTCAAACCAAATAAATTGTACATAAACAGAAGGTAATAAAATGATTAAAAAATATTCACTTTTTATAACCGTTATTTTTTCTCTGTCTCAGACCCATTTGCATGGGATGGAAAATGAAAATTTTGATTTTAATAGTTTTGATTTTAATAGTGAAAACCAAGTTAATAGTGAAGATCAAAGCAATTCTTTAAACTTTGATTTTTTTGATGATCTGGCGCTTACGTCGATTGATTTGAGCGAAAAAGAGACTCAAAAAAATATGGGCGCCCTTGAATTTGAAAAGCAAAATATCAAAACGTTGTTTTCAGATTTTCTTGACAATGAATCAAACAGTACTACGAATACAGTACCTGCTCAAAAAAAACCTGCTCAAAAAAATAAGCGTTTGCGAGAAGAAGAGAAAGTAGAAAATCAGAGTGAACAGAAAAAAACATGTTTTAATACGAATGGGGCAACAAGTTCGAGTTCTGGAGTAGCTTTTAAACAGACCAGTTATCTGCCAAAAAAGTGGGAACAATATGCTCCGAAAGACTGGACTTTCGAAAAGTGGAATAAGCTTTTGCATGTCGATAAAGTGATGGCAATTTCTAAATTATTACAAAAAGTACAAGATGATCATGAAAAATTAAGTGCGATTGGGAAAGTATTGCTTTATATAAAATGGCTTTCTACTTTGATTGATCTTGTTTTTGAACCGCAGGATAGTAACTGTCAAATGCCATTGATTCCACAAACTTTAATGAGTCAACAAGGGAGTGTCCAGTTGAAGTTTTTGTTTAATTTTGTCGTTTCTCAGATTAAAAATGAAACAAAGAAGCAAGCAAGAGCTCGGGAGTATTCTCACCTGTTAAGAAATCTAAAAACATATACTCTTCCGGATGAGTTTTCTGCTAATAAGGCTTTAGTCGGTGGGGTTATGTGGATTTTAGGAAACACAGAAGAAGCGAACGTTGCAACATCGCTAGAAAAATTTTTCAATCAACAGTCGATTCCTCTGGCAATATCTCCTTCTGCGCAAAATCAATTACTATCCACGCCTGTCTCAAAAAATACGGTACAACCAACGATGAGAAGCTGTCTTCCTCAAGACTGGGAACTTCAGCCGCTGTCTTATTGGAATGCAAAAAGATGGAAGTTTCTCTGTTCTTTTGATAAAAAGCAAGTTGTCCAGAGGTTTTTAAAAGTTGCAACTACTGGCTCTCAAATACTCGATGATCTTGAAAAAATGCTTAAAGAGAATATTACAACACCGAAAGATGCATTCAATTGTTTTACCGACCCTATGCAAAATAAAAAAGATTCAATTTTGCAAAGTGTCGTTAATCAAAATAATAGTCAGTCTATTGGTCATATGCGACTGATTCTAAGCCTATTCAATAGTAAGATAGTCGAATCAAGAGACACATATACTAGGATGGGTAACTATGACTTACTTAGCAAAAAATTAAGTACATATGGTTGTGGAAGCACCGATTCTCAGAGTTTAAATCTTATAAACAACGCTATAAATGCTATTGATAAAGCTCCTCATTCTTTAACAATAATCAAGAGAGTAGGTTGCATTTTTGATCGGTTGCAGTCAGCTATTAATCCGCAAACTACTCTTTCACTAGATACTCTACCCTCTTCTTCTCTGCAAAAAACCTCCATTTTTACCCCCATTTTTACACCCCTTGTGCCACAAGATAAAAAATAGGCGTTGATGTATCTATTAAAATCGATAAATTGAAAATATATTAAAAAATAACCAAATAAAACAAGGAATTTATGATGAAAAAATATTTTTTACTTTTACTGCCGGTGGTATTTTTGCTTGCTGAAGTAGATGTCTATGGTATGCAAAACAGTAACAAGATTGTTGTACCAAATAGCTTAGAGGGGGATACGGTACCTTCTTTTGCTGAGTTGCAACAACGTCTGAGTGAGCCATGGTTTTTGAAACAAAATGGGTCGTTGCTTCTCTTTGAAATTAAACAGGCTGAAAAGGAAAATCGTAAACGATATAATGAACTGTCTGAGAAGAAGGGTGAGAAGCCTCAACTGCCTACGAATATAAGTGAGCAGCCTACACAAAAAAAGCGGAATATTAACAAGGTAACCGCCACAACGACGACAACGACGAATACCCCTTTTGTTGAGGAGCAGGGTGGTGCATCAAGTTCTAGTTCGAGTTCGATCCAATCAAATACGAGTGATTCAAGCCCTTGTTCTACGCTAATGTCTGATAGCGAGTTTTTATCGCTGATTGAAATATTGCAAAGTGGTAGAAAGATGAGCATTGAAGAAAAACAGCAAACTCTTAAAAAACTCTTTGATGGTGCGAGAGATTCGATGCAACGGCTTAATGCAATAATAAATGTATTCGCAGGGAAAAAGAAGCTGTGTTATGTGCTTGACTCATTTACTCATCATAAGAATGAATCAGAAGACTTTGTTTTAAAACATATAACCAATAAAAAGAACAAATTTGGATACGTTCAATTACGAGTTGTTTTAAATCTTTTGTTTACTAAAATCGGTTTGCTTTCTGCAGGATGTCTGAATGATAAAATTAAGTACTACGCAATGCTTTATGAAAGCTTTCAAAAGTGCTTTGAAAGCGCTGGGCCCTTGTGTTTAGAATTTATACAGAATGTAGCAAAAATTATCAAGAATGGTTCTAGTGCTTGTTATAAAAGTGGTCAAGTATTGCAGATTGAAAAAGGGTTGAAAGATTTGTTTGAGAAACAAACAGATCTTTTGCTGCCACAAAATCAACAATTATTAGTTCCAGTGCTTACACGGCAGGTTCAGGCAATTACGAGTATGTCGGCAAGCGCTTCATCGAATTTATCAAAAGAAATAAGTCATTGGTGGGCGAATGACCGCAAGAGTTTAAATTGGGATCAGAATGAATGGGATATGCGAGGGAAACATGGGTTTAGACAAAAATTAATTGCAGAATTTTTGATTAATGCAGGAGATTCAGCAGAAAAGCTTAATGCAATCAAAGAAATGCTTAACACACACATACCACTCCCAAAACCTTTGCTTGAGCTGATCTTTAATCCTATTGCAAACTCACAAGATTCTGTCTTTCAAGAGGTACTCAATAAAGATAATAAAACAGGTTTACTTCAATTAAAGCTTCTTTTAGAAATTTTAAATAATAAGGTGCATTTTTCGGTAGATCCTTTATTTCAAGAAAAACATTATGAATCGTTGCTTGAGTTATTAGGAAATTACATTAATAACTCAATAAAACCTGAATTTTTAGATCTCATAGCTAAGTTTAGAGATGTTATAAGTGAAAATATAAACAAAGGGCCTAGAAAAGCGTGTCCTGATCACATGGTCACCATATTTAACAATTTACAGAACATTCTTAAAGAACAACCAAATGCACAGTCTTCACAAAATCAGTTATTATCAGCGCCCGTATCTACCGTACAACCACTGATAACCACATCTACAACGATTATAAGCTCGACACCTCTGAAGCCTTTAATTATAAATACCGCAATTCATAGTCTTCAAAAAAAGCAGCAATAAAATTAAATAAATTAATCTAAGCCAAATAAAAACAGGGAATTTACGATGAAAAAATATTTTTTACTTTTACTGCCATCGGTGCTATTGCTTGCTGAAGTAGATATCTATGGTATGCAAAACAGCAACAATAGTGTTGTACCAAATGGCTTAGAGGGAAACACATTGCCTTCTTTTGCTGAGTTGTTACAGAGTCTGAATAATAACAATGCAACTGCAACGACGAATACCCATTTTGTTGGGAAGCAGGGTGAGCAGCCTCTGCAACAAAACAATCAAGTGTCCTCTCAAGGAAATAATAAGAACTTACAGCAGCGTGCGAAAAATCCGGGTGAATTTATCCCGCCAATAAATAATCAACTGCCTACGAATATAAGTGAGCAGCCTCTACAAAAAAAGCGGAATATTACTTTTCCTAAAAATAATAACAATGTACCCATAATCCCCACAACCACAACCACAACGACGAATACCCCTTTTGTTGAGGAGCAGGGTGGTGCATCAAGTTCTAGTTCTACGTCCATGCCAAATGGGTTGCTCTCAATATTAGACAGTGATAGCAGCGTTTGTCTTAAGTTGAAACAGCAGGCTCTTAAAAAGCTTTTTGATGGTGCAGGCGATTCAGCCAACAAGCTTAATGAAATAGCGACTGTATTTAATAAAAGAAAGAAGGCGTCCTATTTGCTTAACTTATTTATCAATCCTGTAAGTGAGTCAGAAGACTCTGTGTTAAAACATATAATCACTAAAGAGGATAGAGTGGGATCTGTTCAATTAAGATTTATTTTAAATTTTTTGATTGCCGGGATTAATCGACTTGCCTCGGCTGATCGTGATAAAATTAAATATTTTAAAGAGCTTGCTGAATATTTGGAAGAAAGCCCTGAAAATATTACGCCTTTAAGTTTAAAACTCATACATAATGTGAAAAAAATTATGAATGATGGTTTTAGCGCTGGTTTCCAAGCGGAGCAAGTATCGAGCATTATAAATGGATGGGAAATTTTTTTTGAGACACAAACCGACTTTTTGTTACCACAAAATCAGCAATTATTAGTTCCGTCGCTTACAACGCAGTCTCAACCAACTACGAGTACGTCGGCAAGCGCTTCATCGAATTCATCAAAAAAAATAAGCGATTGGTGGGCGAAAGACGGTAAAAGCTTAATCTGGGATCAGAAGGAATGGGCACAGTTGTCGAAAAACGGGGCAAGAAAACATTTTTTTTCAGAGCTTTTAGCTGATGCAGGAAAGTCAACAGAAATGCTTGATGCAATCAAAGAAGTGTTTGGCCAGCATGTACCACATCCAAAAGTTTTATTTAAATTGATCTTTGAGCCTAAAGAAAAATCAAATTTTTCTGTTTTTCAGGATATTCTTAATAAGAATATCGAAACAGGGGTGCTTCACCTAAAGTTTATTCTAGGATTTTTAAATACACGGATTCATTCCTCACAAAAATGGCAACAACAAATAAAAAACTATGACATATTGTCTGGTCAGTTAGAGTACTATGCGAAGAATCTAATAGCCTCTGACTCTTTAAACCTTATAACAAAAATTAAAAACGGTATAAATGCAATCCGTGGTTTAAGTAGTGATGAAGAAGATCAATCGGAAGATATCTTTAAAAAATTGCAAGCATTGACGACCATAACGGTTGTGAGGCCTTTAATTATAAATACCGCAATTCATAGTCTTAAAAAAAAGCGGAATATTACTCCTCAAAATAATAACAATGTAACTACCACCACGACTACAACGACGAATACTCCTTTTATTGAAGAGCAGGGTGGTGCATCAAGTTCTCATTATATTCTGAATAAGCCATTGCCTCTGCAACAAAACAATACAGTGCCCCCTCAAGAAAATAATAAGGTGATGTCTTCCCTGCAATATTCTCTGGTTGAGAGCATACAGCAGAGTGCGAGAACGCAGGGTGAAAAGCGTAAACGATTTATCCCGCCGATAAATAATAAAAATAAGATTCGAGAAAAGTGGAATATTATTTCTTCTAAAGATAATAATAATGTAACCACACCCAACGCAACCACAACGACGAATACCCCTTTTGTTGAGGAGCAGGGTGGTGCATCAAGTTCTAGTTTGAGTTTTATGTCAGATGAGGATCTCTTAGCATTAGAAAATGATAACAATGTTTGTCTTAAGTTGAAACAGCAGGCTCTTAAAAAGCTTTTCGATGGTGCAGGCGATTCAGCCAACAAGCTTAATGACATAGTGGCTGAGCTTGATAAAAGAATAAGGGTGCCCTGTTTGCTTAACTTATTTATCAAGCCTATAAGTGAGTCAGAAGACTCTGTGTTAAGAAATATAATCAATAAGAAGAATAGAGTTGGATCTGTTCAATTAAGATTTGTTTTAAGATTTTTGCTTACTAAAATTGATACGCTTTCCTTTGTTAACAGTCATAAAATTAAGTATTTTAAAGAGCTTTCTAAATATTTGGAAGAAAGCACTGAAAATATTACGCCTTTAAATTTAAACCTCATACATAATGTGAAAAAAATTATAAATGATGGTTTTAGCGCTCGTTATAAAACGAGTCAAGTATTGAATATTGTAAAAGGGTTGGAAAATTTTTTTGAGAAACAAACCAACTCTTTATTACCTACCGTACAACCACGGATCTTCACATCTCCAACGATTATGAGCTCGAAATCTCTTATAACCGCGACCTCTTCTTTGAATATACCGCCTCAGTTGCCAGCGCCTGTGATACAATCTCAAATAACGACAACGGTGGGAAGAGTGATGCCTTTGCGGCCTTTGTTTATAAATACCGCAATCCGTAGTTTTCAAAAAAAGCCGAAGCCTCAGAATTAGACGAGTCTGTTTAAATCAATAAAAATAGTCGAAAAATAGGTCCTGATACGAATATCACTTTAGATATTCGTATCAGGACCATTCTGTTTATGCCCAGACTTGCGAGCATAGGAGCTGGAATTTTCATTGCCCTTATTTTTTTATTGACAAATAGTAAGTATAATTGCAAGAATGGGAGTGGAGAGAGGGCATCAACAAAACAAGTAAAAATAAAGGGAGATGCTATGGAGGGCTCGAAAATTTTTTTTGCCGAACTATCGCGAGGTATGACCTCTATTTTGCGGCAACGGAGACTCTTTTTTTGCGTGCTTTTAAGCGGGCTTCTGTGTTGTCAGTACGGCGTGCTTGGCAATGGAGGGAATGGGGGGAATGGAGGGAATGGGGGGAATGGGGGGAATGGAGGTGATGGAGGTGATACATTGTTGTGTGAACGGCGTTTTACTACTTATTTTCAGGATGCGCGCGAGTCGCTGATGCGTGCGTGGAATGTATTAGATTTATTGCGTTCTATAACGATTGCGCCGCGGTATCGTATTCAGTTTATTGAGCGGTTAGTGGGAGATGTCTTATCAATGCTTTTGAGTGTATCATCGCTTCATTGTTGTTGTGATTGGTGTTCGAGTTGTTGTCATCGCTTTACGGTTGATTTTGTTGATCTTGAAGAGCGAGTTCTTGCAATGCGTGATGCCTTTGAAGCGGTGTGCGCGGAACAACGATGTGGCGAGGAATCGATTATTGCAGCACTTATTCAAAAAACAGAAGGTCTTTTGATAGAATGTGACCGTGTAGTAAAAAATGCGCAACCGCAATAGAGCGTTATTGTATCGAAAATTTTTGTGTAAGCGCTGAGCCTTTTTTCAAGTAATTGTGAAGTGCTACGAGTGGCGAATCTTTTTCGACCGTCAGCGTTGATGGTAGCTCTGATTTTTTTTGTAGTTTCTTTTCAAATGTTTTTTGCGCAAGTTCAGAATAATAGGCGAGCATTGCATTGAGGTCATAGAGTACGACGCCTCCTTTTGAAAAAGAAGCAAGCAAAGATCCCTTTGTGTCATCAATTGCAAGCGATGAGATGTTGCCTTTGTAGTTGAGCCAACCCATTAACGCTCCTGTCTCTGTATTAAATAGGCTTATAGATTTTCCCTTTGATGCGACAATAATCATTTGTTGAGTGAATAAGATAGAAATGAGGGGGCTTTCTAAGGCTATTTCAAATTTTTTAAACACTTTATTGGGATTTGAAAAATTCCATAGGGTAACGACATTCTTTGTTGTAGCGATGAGGAGTTCATTTTTATCGATAGGATTAAATTGCATGGTAAAGATGGGGTCAGGGCTGGTGAGTGTTATTTGTTTTTCAGCAGAAGCATCAGTACTTACTATTACGGTGCCATCTTCTGATGCAGTTGCATAGATTTCGCCAGAGATGTTTTGTGTCGTTATAGTTGTCACAGCTGAGTTATGTTTATGCGGCAAAGTTTTTTTATGCACATGAGGAGCTCCCGATCTCGTTATGTTTTCTACAGAGCCATTGCTAAAGCCTGCAATAAATGATATTTCAAATATATTAAGCGGTTGCAAGGGAGATATAGTAGGTTCTAGGCTTGTTATCGAAGGATCAGAATTTTTCTTGATAACGTCACTGGTTCCCCCAGTGGTAATACTTATTGATTCTAGTGCGCCATCGTCGTAAAGCACAAGAACAAAATACTCTCTCGGTACAGAAAAGATGTTTTTAAAAGGGGCGTGTTGAGAGATGGGAAGTTTGGTGATTCTATTTGGGGATTTGATCGAATATGATGCAAAGTTCTTCTCTTTATCTTTTACTATTAAAAACAGATCATTTTTGAAAAAAATTTGTTCGGCAGGACCGTTGTAGTTCTTTAAAGAATGCTTTGAGTGAACCAGCTGTGTCTGTATTTCGTTTTTTTCAAGATTTTCAAATGCATAGTTTTTACCTGATCGAGCAAATGCTATTGCAGGTCCTTTTTTGTATTCTTTTGTGCCTGATTCAATAAGAATGGTAGAAAAATGATTAAGGGTTTGCAAAAAGTCTGTGAACTCTGGTTTGTCTATGAGGGGGTCTTTATCTGCGAGTTTTGTTGCCATGCTATCGATAAATTGTGGTAAACAAATATGTTTGGCAATGGTATTTGTGATAAAGCGCGGTAATAAAAAATAGTTGCTGGCGTAGAAAAGATTAAGACAATCTTCGAGCGTTGTGCCCGATAGGTCGTCTTTGACCTGCGTTTCTGTGTCAGCTTTAAGGATGTTTTCAAAGAGTTCTAATGTTTTTTTTGAAAAACTTTTATCGGCGTCCTTTAGATAGGTCTCTACTTCCCCCTGAACTACTTGTGCGAGGGTGGTCTGTTCTTCTTCGCTTAAAGCTTGTAAGTTGTTACCATCGAATTTTTCCAAAATTTCTTCACTACAGGCTTCGCGAATGCGCTTACTTTTTACAAGGTATCGTTTGGCAATCTCTTTTTGTTCTATTGAAAACGGTTGTACAAGTTTTTCAAACGCAATGGCAACATCTGTAAATTCGTCAGGCTTAAGATTAAAAAGAGCGAGGAGTGAACAAAGAACTGCAAGTGCGTTTACCCATTGTTTTGTCATCACGACCCCTTTTTTTTGTAGTTTTTGTAGAACGGTACTTGCTTTTTCTTAGCTTCTCCTGTTTTATCATCAGAGCCACTAAAAAGTCCAGAAGCAACTCAATAAAATGTTTAAAATGTCGTGCCTATTGCTATACCGACCAGTGAATTGCCCGTAACATTAGTTCCATTCAAGAGGCGGTTGTAGAAGAATTCAAGGTGAGGGAGTCCTGGATATTTTTCGCGTGCGAGATCATAGGAAATGGAGAGGTGAAGTGTGCTCATGTCCCACCGGTCTAAGACGATATTATGCCAAATGTAGTACATTGGTTCTTGTCGGCTGTATGAGTAGCCAAGTAAAAAAGAAAATCCGCGTATCAGGTGGTCTGCTTCCAAAAACCAGCCGATATTGTATTGCGTGCCTCCGTAGATATCAAAAAAAGTGGCGGCATCGGCTTCGAGTCCGATAGTAAGCCAATCAAAGATTCCTGTTGAAGCGGCAACTTTTGAAAGAATGCCACATCCTGTTTTGCGATGTGCACTTGGCGGGAGAAGGATGCCTGTTTCAACGGCGACATCAATAAAGTCGAGGTCGGGATTTTTATCAAAACAGAAGGTAAGCCCTGTCGTTAATGCTGAAATGCCGAGTTCTTTGGCGCTATAATCATAGATATATTTTTTTTCAAGTTCTGGCGGAATAATTGCCTCGTTATGAATATGGTAAAAAGGGAGTGTAAATGAGACAAAACAATATTTATTTGGGTTGTGAGTACATGACAAAATAATGGCGTGTGAGGAGGTCGCCAAAAGTTCTTGGGGCTTACAACAGCGATGTTGCGCCTCTGTGGTCCCGGCGACTCGAAGATCAAACGACGTTATGTGCTTCTTTGCAATTCGTGGCTCTCCGGGGAAAAAGCGGGCATGATAAGGGATTGAAACATCATAAAAGCAATGGCAGGGCGCTGCAAATGTAAAAAAAAACGAGAAAAGCCACGTCGTTTTTGATGGTGCGGAGTACGAGATTTTGATATCTGTTTTTTTCATAACACTCTTTTTTTGGTTGAGGTGAGCATAGGTTGATTCTTCCCTCATCTCCGGTCATACTAGAAGGTGAAAAGGGTAGCAAAAGAATACTAAAAATAATAATCAAATGGAATGCCTTGAGAGCACATTTTTCAGGGATTTATAAGTAGGGACCTATGATGGAAGAAAATAAAAAAAATGAATCGATTGAAACACCAGTAACGGTAGAAGAAACAGAGCCAGCTGGTAACAAAAACAGGCTTGAAGAGCAGTTGCTCTATCTCCGTTCTGATTTTGAAAACTACCGTCGCAATGTTGCCAAAGAACGTGCGTCATGGGGCGTGTCTGCCCAGTCGAGCCTTTTATTGGATCTTTTACCGATTGTTGATAACTTTGAGCGTGCGCTTAAAGATCTTTCGAGCTATCGGGCTGCTGATGTGGCAGAGTCTGCTCGTTTTCAGGGCATCGAACTTATTTATCGTGATCTTCTCGCTTTTCTTTTGCGTAACCAGGTAAGGGCGATGGAAGAGACGGCGGTGTTTGATCCTGCTCGTCACGAGGCCATTGCTCGGATTCCCGCTCCCGACAAAACAAGTGGAACTGTTGTTGAAGTGGTCGAAAAAGGGTATCTCTTTAAAGATACGGTTCTTCGGTATGCTAAAGTAGTGGTCGCCCAGTAGCAAAATTACAAAACAAGAAGTGTGCCGGTAGTATATCAAATATACTACCGGCACACTTCTTGTTTATATCGAAAATACAAAACTTATCTGTTGTGGCAAAGTGCACGTATTGCTGCAGGTATTTGTGTATTTACTAGTGGTGTAGTGGTGTTAGGAGTACTTACCTTGAAGATAAATTCGCCGGTTCCTTCTTTAGTGAACATGGCGTGATCAAAGGGTGTTTGGGTTTCGATGGTGCAGGTTCCAGAACATCTGATTATACCGGTAAACGCAAACGTTTTGGTTGAAATGTTGATGACGGGCGCTTCGAGGAGACCATTGCCACTTAGTTCTTCGCGTGCTAAGAGGGTCAACGATTCTTCGGCGATTATTTCACCTGTATTATTCGTGGTGTTAGTGTCGAAGTTGAGGGTGACGCCCTTCCACGAGCCAGAGTTGTTAAAGGTGCCGATATGCAGAGCATCTGCCTGTGTTGAACAAAAAAGTGCTGCAAAAAGGTAAGAGGCAAGCGTAAAATGTCTGTTTTTAGAAATGATCATAAAAGATTCTCTTTCTCAGTAAGATTATAATAAGATTATACGATACAAACGATAATAAAATAGTGCTCAAATTTTAGCATAAACGTTCTCAAAAAAACAATTATAAAGCCGCTTATACTCGCCAGAAGTTAATAATGGCAATAACAAGTTCGATAAAAATAAGGATGATAATGAGAATGCTGAAAAAGTCTTCTCGGACCGTATTTGCGCGGCTTTCATAAAGCGAGCTAATGTCACGAACAATTTCTAATTTACGCTCAATCGAGACCTTCCAGTTTTCAAGATCGAGTGCAGTAGAAAGTGCTTTATAAAGCTCTGAATAATAGGGCTCACCTGTGAGTTTGATGCTGTTTTCAAGCCGTTCTGTAATAACCGAGATTTCTACTTTTATAGCATCGAGATTGTCGATGCCGGTAATCTTAAAACTTCCCCATATTGGCAAGTATTCTTTGATAGTGATAGGGAGCGTGCCTTTGTTATACGCCTGTGTCAAATGCTTGTCGAGGACGCGGTCAAAGTACTGGAGCTCGAGGTGTTGAATATTGACAAACTCAAAGAGATCGAGGGTATCTTCATATTCATCGTCGTAGACAAATGCAGCTTCAGTGTCGGTGATGATAAGATCGCCTCGATAATAGCCGAATGCTCGTTTGAGAATCTCATTTTTTTTATGTTCAGCAAGTTGTTCGTCTTCAAACCGTAAGATAGAGGCAATTGTTCCGCCAAACTGTTCTGCAAGTAACGTGCCCGGTAAGTCTTCGCTGGTTTTAATCTGAACAACATTGTAAGACTTGCTGATGTGAAAAAAGGTCGGTTTTTTGATCGACTTTTCAATCACGCGGTAAATAACTGATGCATCGCTTACGCTCTGTTCGCGGAACTCATTATCGAGCTCAACAATGTCGTGACGAAGCTTTTCGAATGTCGACTCAAAAGGGATCTTGTAGTGAAGCGCAATTACCCCAAATGGATAAATTTTAACACACTCACAAAAAGAGGTTGAGTGAGGGTGTGGAAGCTCTATAGAAAGAGGCTTATGATAGTTTTTGAAATATTTTGAAGGAGCAAGCGGTCTTCTTACAATACTTGGCGTCTGCTTGATCTGTTCTAAATCGACATCTTCTCCGACGTCAAAGGCATGGAAAATATGGATATTGCCTGAAAATATGCGAGACATGTTCTCAACTTTCGTCATTTTTTAAAATAGCAAGGAATGCTTCTTGTGGTACTTCAACGTTGCCTACCTGCTTCATTCGTTTTTTACCCTCTTTCTGCTTTTCCCAGAGCTTACGTTTACGGGTAATATCACCACCATAGCATTTTGCAGTAACGTCTTTGCGAAGCGGCTTAACTGACTCTCGTGCGATGATTTTTGAGCCAATAGCTGCTTGAATAATAACTTCAAAAAGTTGTCGTGGAATAGTTTTTCTTAGTTTTTCGGCAAGAGAACGTCCTAGTGAATAGGCGTTGTCTTCATGAACAATGTGGGAGAGCGTATCAACGGCTTTACCACTTAAAAGAATGTCCATTTTAACGAGCTTTGCTGACTCATAGCCGGCGCGTTCGTAGTCCAAACTTGCATAGCCTGAAGAGAGCGATTTAAGTCTGTCATAAAAATTTGAGGCAATTTCATTGAGGGGGAGTTTGTAGACAAGAATAACGCGATCTTCGCTCAAGTATGAAAATTGCTTTTGTACCCCACGACGCTCTTGGCACAGAGACATAATTGGACCAATATACTCTTTAGGAAGAATAATGGTTGCGTCAATCATTGGTTCGCGAATCTCTTTGATGCGTGCAGTATCGGGGAATTCTGATGGTTTATCGACCTTTATAATTTCGTCATTAGTAAGAACGATTTCGTAGAGCACGCTTGGTGCAGTGGCGATAACCTCAAGCCCATACTCTTGTTCGATCCGTTGCTTGAACACATCCATGTGTAAAAGCCCCAAAAATCCGCACTGAAATCCCATGCCGAGTGCAGCTGAGCTTGTTTTTTCTATTGAGAGACTTGCATCATTCAGTGTTAATTTTTCGATGGCGTCACGTAAGTTGTCAAATTCAGCGCTATCGATTGGGTAGATGCCTGCAAAAACCATCTGTTGTGCAGGTTTAAACCCAGGAAAAGGTGTGACAGGACGAGTTGCGTGATGGATGGTGTCACCAACGCGTGCTTCACGTACTGACTTCATCCCTGCAATCAGGTATCCGACTTGGCCGGCATACAGAGTTTTGGTAGGAACACGGTCGGGAAAGCGAAGCCCAATTTCGAGTACTTCATAGCGTTTGCCCGTTTGCGAAAGCATGATTTCATCACCCAGCGAAATCGAACCATTTTTGATTGCAATCAGGACAATTACTCCTTGGTATTCATCGTACCACGAGTCAAACAGGAGGGCTTTAAGGTTTTCTTCGACAGAGCCGATAGGTGAAGGAATGCGCTCGACAATAGCACTTAAAATATCAGGGATCCCAAGGCCTGTTTTTGCAGAGGCGCGGATCGTGTCCTGTGGGTCAAAATCAAAGAGTGTTTTAAGTTCTTTCTCTACAATATCAGGATGGGCGCTTGCAACGTCAATCTTGTTGATGATAGGAATAATCGCGAGATCTTGATTAAAGGCGAGATAGAAGTTGGCGACGGTCTGCGCTTGAGCACCTTGTGTCGCATCAACAAGTAAAAGAGCGCCTTGGCACGCATAAAGCGACCGTGAGACTTCATAGCTAAAGTCAACGTGGCCAGGAGTATCAATGAGATTGAGAAGATAAGGGACGCCTTTGTGCGTGTAGATCATCGAAGCGGTCTGTGCTTTGACGGTAATGCCCCGTTCCCGCTCGACCTGTAATTGATCAAGAAACTGTTCGTTTTTAACGCGATTGGAGATCGTCCCTGTAACCTCTAAAAGGCGGTCACAGAGGGTCGATTTGCCATGGTCGATATGGGCAATAACAGAAAAATTTCGCACTCTATCGGGAGTGAAATTTTTTAAGTCGAGATTTTTAATATCCATGAAAACTTTGCACCAATGGTGAAATAATGATTTTTTTGTACTCTTTATTCTATTATACCACAGAAACAGCCTTTTTGAAATGATTGATCCGGGTGAGAAAATGTGTTGTTTTTCTTGACTTATTGTCAGTTTTTTGTACATTAGAAAATAAGAGATCGCGATGGGCGTGTCTATCCAGTTTTTAAAAAACTGAAAATCTGGATGGATTCACTAATGAGGGGTACGGCATTGGTTGGATTTGAAGATCGTCATGAATGCGTCTGGTTGCATAACTCTCGGTTTGCAAAGCAGTGTGAATCTGAGGGGGAGAGAGCAATCGACGTGATTGAAGCTGAAATATTTGCATCGCAGTTTGAGTTTTCGGCTGAGCTTGAGAGTGAGCTTGTACAGTTTGAATTTCTTGAGCTTAGAAAATAAAAATTAGGTCTAAGTGGGGGTAGGAGATGTATTTTAGTAATCGGAGGCACTCGCCTCTAACTCTTTTTTTAACTTTTTTTCTCTTTGCCTTGTGTAGTGTGCCAAGCGCTTTTTCTGTGTCTATGCTGCAGCAAGGAGCTGTGAGGAGCAGGGCTCTGTCTGAGTTTAGAGCGTCGAAGAGCACTCCAGAGTCACGTTCGTTCTTTTCTCTGAATAAAACTTTTGTTAATCCCGTTTTGAGTTGGAGCCGACGGCATCCTGTTCTATTGTTTGGTGGTTTAGGCGTTGGGGTTGGTCTTTTCTTCTGCTATCGCTTTAGTCTGTTTTCTCGTGGTTATACTGTTTTGCAAAAGTTTTTTGCTCCAACGGCGAACAAGAAGAAGCTGGTTGAAGATAAGAAGATAGACCAAAAAACACCAGTTAAAAACAACATTGAGCTTTGTGGAGTTCAAAATAAACCTGAATTTAAAAAAATATTTACGGGGAAAGCGGCGAAATTTCTGAATCTTGTCAAACAAAGTTCTCTTGTAGTAAGGTCTGAAAAAGAGCGAGAAGAGCTTTTTAAAGAGTACCTAAAAGAGAGTGGCTACCAAGAGGGGATAGATGGCATGATCAAGAAAAATGTACTGTTAATTGCAGGCTATTTGTTATCACCACATACTTTGACTGCGGATACTTTTAGCGATTTTGCACAAGCGTGTGATTTCGTTGCAAAGGGCGCTCAGACTGAAAGTAATGTTGAAAGCAAATTTGAACAGTTGATTAATGAATATGCCGAAAACTTGTGGGCGCCTTTTGAAAAAAGCAAAATGGAGAAATTGTTGCGTATTGTGCAGCTTCCTGACACAACAGATCTACTGAAGCGGTCCTATGAGTATCAGCAATTGGAAACGGAACAAAAAAAGCAAGAATGGCTTAAGGATAAAACAACTTATATAGAAGAATTTTTAAAAACATGTATAAAAGACGAAAATAAAATTGATTCATTGAACAAAATGTATAATAACAAAGAGGTGTTGGTAGGGAATCCATGGGGCTTCAATTGGTGGAGCTGGCTTATGACAAGGTCTTTTTTAGTGACTCTGACGGGTTCTTTTTTAGATGTTTCATATAGTTTTTCAGAAGGATTTTTTAATGATCCATGGATGCGTGTGCATCTTGAGAACAAAGAAGATTTGCCCTTGCGCATGGGGAGTGAAAAATTAGCAACAGAACTTTATAAGTTGCAATCTAAAGAAAATATTAATGATGTTATTGCGCCCTATTTGGACAATCTTCAAGAACACATTTGGAATAGTGTAAAAGGTGAATGGAAAAAATGGCCTTCTAGAAAATTTGTGGCCCATTTTTATAAAATTCATTTGATGCCAAAGCCGGAATATATCAAAGATGTGTTGTTAGCGCTTTTAAAATTGTCTAAAGACAATGATTTTAAGACATGCATAGAAGGATTTAAGATTTCATGGGGCTTTGTGTCTTTGAAACAAGAGAAAATCTATGTTCCCTTAATTGTTATCTATGTGAATGCCTCAAACACACTTGAAGATTATAAAGGTAATGCTCAAAAAGCAGTTGATATGCTATTGAAGGTCACTAAACCTGAGTGGGGAAGTGGAAACCACCCTCGTTTTAATGAAAAGATAAGTGATCTTATCTTTTATGCACAAGGCGAAGGGGCATATAAAAATGCGCTTGGAACTCAGTTAGCAAGTATTTTTCAGGCTCCACACTTTGCGTTATATATTCCAGATTGGGTTTGCCCGACAGATAAAAAGCTTGATTTTACCTTAAAAGTTTCTGCATAAAATAAATATTAGATAAAATAGAGGTAGCTGTAGATGAAAATAATAAAAATACTAGTGAGTTGTTGTTTGAAGGAGCTGTGAGAAGCGGGGCTCTGTCTGAGTTTAGAGCGTCGAAGAGCACTCCAGAGTCACGTTCGTTCTTTTCTCTGAATAAAACTTTTGTTAATCCCGTTTTGAGCTGGAGCCGACGGCATCCTGTTCTATTGCTTGGTGGTTTAGGCGTTGGGGTTGGTCTTTTTGCCTGCTATCGCTTTAGTCTGTTTTCTCGTGGTTATACTGTTTTGCAAAAGTTTTTTGCTCCAAGTGTGGTGAACCCGGTGAAAAAGAAGAAGCCGGTTGAATCCCAGCAGCAAAGCAAATTCAACATACATGAACTACCAGAACCATTGGGAGCCATTGAGCTTTGTGGAGTTCAAAATAAACCTGAATTTAAAAAAATATTTACGGGGAAAGCGGCGAAATTTCTGAAT